>DATCKU010000074.1:0-30806 GCA_036564245.1 Actinopolymorphaceae bacterium | reverse complement strand
TGATCGTCCGAGGAACGCCAGGAGCTGATCCAGTCGCGAGCCGCCGGACCACGGCACCACAGGTCCGAACGGTGCGCCCGGCACCACTCGAGCCTCACCAGGCGGAGCGATCGCGATGACCTCGTGGGAGATCTCGACGAGCTCCGGTTCGAACTCCACAGGGATCCCCAGCGTCCTGGCGACATCCCAGGAGTGGACGACGTAGTCGACGATGTGGAAGCTCACCGCCTGGTGGCCCGGGACCTCGGCCTCGAACTCCACCATCGGAAACGTCCGGTCGAGTACGCCATCGGCGGCGAAGGCCTTCAACACGTGCTCGGCAGCCTCCCGGTAGGCGCCGACGGGGTCGTCGCCCAGCCAGCGCAGCCTCCACGCAGCGTGGTCCGCCTCGCCTCGGGACGCTGCTGCGAATCCGTAGTGTTGCGTGGCCATGTGCGCCAGCAGGCCGTACAGCGTCCATGCTCTGCACGGCGTCGGCTTGGTCATGTCCTCAGGGGTCGCTCGTGACACGATCTCGATGCTCTTGTGCACCGCCTGGGCGTCGAGCGCCAGCAGGTCGGCTGTCGCCAACGTGATCTTCGCACCCGATGGCGCACTCTCGGAATTAGTAGGCATGCGCATATCGTATGCGTCTGCATATGAATGTGCAATTGCTATCTTCGCGTCGTGGCCGACCGCGTGCCCGAACGCCGTGACCTTGCGGCGATGTTGCATCCGGTGTTCCAGCTGCTCATCGCCGCTGAGCTGCCGGTGCTCGAGTCGCACGGTGTCTCGATGTGGGGCTACACCGTGCTCACCGCACTGGACGAGAGCCCGGTGCGGACGCAGGCCGCCCTTGCGTCGTCGATCGGTGCCGACAAGTCGCGGATCATCGGAACGCTCGACGAGCTGCAGGAGGCCGGGTTGATCACTCGTACGCCCGACCCCGACGACCGCCGGGTCAGGTTGCTGTCCATCACGGAGAAAGGTCGCAAGATTCGGCGGGCCGTGAAGGCCGACATCGCGGCCAAGGAGGAGCAGATCCTCGCCAGGCTGGACCCGGCCGACCGGGAGGGTTTCGTTCGTGCGCTCGAAACGCTGTCAACCTTGACCGCCGACGACGTGTTCGGTCCGACGAAGCGGTCGAAGGATGCGGATTCCGAGTCGGGCAAGCGCAAGCCGAGGGGCCGCGCCCGGGGCTGATCGCAGGTCGATCTCTCAGAGCACCGAGCGCAGCGGGCGCGTCAGGTCACGACCGGAGTGAGATCGGCGGCGGGTCGACGGACCCCTCGCCCGGTGGGCAACGCCCGTTCGGTCGTACGGGAGGCGAGAGCAGCCGAGACGTCGGCCAACCGTTCGACCGCTTCCACGAGCTCGGCCTCCGGGAGGGTGAACGGCAGGCGTACGAAGCGCTCGAACGCACCATCGGTGCCGAACCGTGGCCCCTCCGCCAGCCGTACCCCTTGCTGCGCAGCCATCACCGCGAGCGTGCTCGACACCGGCGCGTCCAGCTCGCACCACAGGCTGAGCCCGCCCGGTGGTCGCACGAACCGCCACGACGGCAGGTGGGATTGCAGCGCATCGATCAAGGCTGCCCGGCGCGACCGCAGCATCGCACAACGCGTCTCGAGGATCGTCTCGTGGCGCGCCACGAGCTCCGCGGCGGTGAGCTGACCGAGCACCGAGGTCCCGAGGTCTGTCACCGCCCGAGCGGCGAGCAGCGTCGGCACGAGGGAGGCCGGGGCGCGCACCCATCCGACGCCGAGCCCGCCCCAGTAGCACTTGCTGGTGCTGCCCACGGACAGGACGTGATCGCTCTGGTCGTACGCCGCGAGTGGCGGGGGCATCTCGCTTGCCGGAAGGTCGAGAGCGAGGTCGACCAGCGTCTCGTCGACCACGGTCAGCGTGCGGGTCTTGGCTGTGATGGCGGCGATGCGCTCGCGAGTCCTCGCCGGCATCAAGGCGCCCGTGGGGTTGTGGAAGTCGGGGACGAGGTACGCAAGGCGCGGTGCCGACTGGCGCAGCGTCGCTTCGTACATCGTCACGTCCCAGCCGTCCGGCCCGAGCGGCACCGGCACGGTGCGGGCAGGCACCTGGCGGATCGCCTCCAGGACGTTGGGATACGTGGGATGGTCGACGACCACCCGCTCACCAGGGCTCACGAATGCACGCAAGATCAAGGCGAACGCCTGCAGCGATCCACCCATCACCATGATCTGGTCGGGTGTCGTCGGCAGGCCGCGTTGCGTGTAGCGGTGGGCGAGAAGCTCGCGCAGGCTCGGCACGCCGAGCGGTGTGTAGCCGTGGCCACTGAGGTACGCCGGGAGTGCGCAGGTCGCCGCCTCGACCGCCTCGGCCATGCCCGGGGGCGCCGGAAGCGCCGCGGCGGCGAGGTCGAGCGTGTGACCGACGGGGCCTGCCGCGCCGTCAGCCGGGACGATGGCCCCGCTGTGTCCGCCGCCGAAGCTGTGCGGTGCGCGGGCGCCTGGTGGAATCCGGATCCGGCTGGGTGCCCCTCGTCGGCTGACCAGGAACCCGGCCTCGCGCAAGACGGAGTAGGCCGCGGCGACGGTCGTGCGGCTCGAGCCGAGCGCGCGAGCGAGCTCACGCTCGCTGGGCATCCGTGTGCCGGACGGCAGCCGGCCATCGAGAACCAGGAGGCGGATCCGATCCGCCAGCGCGCGGTATGTCGGCCCACCGTGGTGCCAGGCGCCGAGTAGCTCCACCAGCTGGGCCGCGGAACGCTCCCACATACGGCCACTGTTCCACAACTGGCTATGGAATTCCAGGCCAGTTATGCGTGATGCTGGGAGGTCATGAGCGTCAATGTGAAAGACGTCGATTTTGCCGGGTCGCCGCTGCAAACGCTGCGCGAAGGCCGCCTATTCCGTCGCTTCGTCCAGCTCTTCTTCGGGCTCGTGCTCTACGGCGTCTCGCTCGGTGTCATGATCCGCGCCAACCTCGGCCTCGACCCGTGGGACGTCTTTCACCAGGGCCTCGCGCACTACCTGCCGTTGACGTTCGGCCAGGTCGTGATCCTGGTGAGCTTCGTCGTACTGCTCGCCTGGATCCCGCTGCGCCAGTGGCCGGGGATCGGCACCGTATGCAACGCGATCCTCATCGGCCTCGCCGTCGACGCGACGCTCGCGGTGTTGACCGCGCCGGATTCTCTTGTCGTACGGATCGGCTACATGATCGCGGCGGTTCTGCTGAACGCGATCGCCACCGCCGCTTACGTCGGCGCTCGTTTGGGTCCCGGCCCGCGCGACGGTTTGATGACCGGCTTGGTACGAGTGACCGGTCGGTCCGTGCGACTCGTGCGAACCAGCATCGAGGTGTGCGTGCTCGCGCTCGGCTGGCTGCTCGGCGGAACTGTGGGGGTGGCGACCGTGCTGTATGCGCTGGGGATCGGTCCGCTGGTGCACATTCTTCTGCCGCGGTTCACCGTGCCACCGGCCGCGCAGCTCGGCCCGGCGGAGCAAGCAAGCTCCGGGAGTGGTGGGTCCGACGTCGCGGAGCAACCAAGCTGAAGGGCTGGTCTGCGGTCGTGGAGCAACCAAGCTGAGGAGCTGCGCCGAGATAGTGAAGGGCCGCGCTGACCCCGAGGCTGTGAAGTCTTCTCGTACTCATAGGTACAACAAAACCCCACGCTTCTCGGTGAAGACAGCGCATGAGCTCCCGCATGGCTTGGGTGTCCCGCTCCACCCCTTGCGGCGCAAGACGAGACTCACCTCCAAGGCGACCTCGCAGCTTCGCCGTACGACGTCGTCCCAGCCGTAGCGCAGCGTGTCGTATCCGTTGACAGTTGACGCGTTGTCCCGCAGGCGATCTCGGAACGGCCCACTGATGTAGCCGTCGGTCACGCCCGCCTCGAGAAGCTGAGCACGTGAGACGACGCCGTCTTGTCTTGCGATCAGGTGACGCGCCGAAGCTGGTAGTTCTCGAGCCACAAATCGAGCGTGATCGCGGATGCACCCCTCGAGCGGGTGTCGGACGAATTTGTGGACAACTGCACCAGTCCTGCGCAGCTGTGGACAGCCCAGGGTGTGGAGCATCGTCGTACGTAGAGGGACAAAAGCCCTCCACAGCCGCCTGGACGGCAGATCGCGTGCCCGAATGGGTTGCGGTAGCGCTCGGCAACCGGACCCTGCGCTCGGATAGCCTCGGCACATGAGTGAGCAGCACCCTGGATTGAATGAGCGGCACCACGGTTTCGAGACGCTCGCGATCCACGCCGGGCAGGAGGCCGACCCGACGACGGGCGCGGTGATCACGCCGATCTTCGCCACCAGCACGTATCGACAGGACGGCGTCGGGCAGCCGCGGCAGGGGTACGAATACTCGCGGACGCAAAATCCCACCCGCGCGGCACTCGAGGAATGTCTTGCGGCACTCGAAGGTGGCACCCGGGCGTTCGCGTTCGCCAGTGGTATGGCGGCCGAGGACACGCTGCTCCGCACAGTGTGCAAGCCGGGAGATCACGTCGTGATCCCTGACGATGCGTACGGCGGGACGTACCGACTCTTCGCCAAGGTCGCCGAACCCTGGGGCCTGTCGTACACCCCGGCCCATGTCGCCGACGTCGATGCGGTGCGCGTGGCGGTACGCTCACGTCCGACCTCCGTCGTGTGGGTCGAGACGCCCACGAACCCCTTGCTCGCAATCGCCGACATCGCTGCCCTGGCGGACGTCGCGCACGAGGCAGGTGCACTGCTCGTGGTCGACAACACGTTCGCCTCTCCGTATCTGCAGCAGCCGTTGACACGTGGCGCCGACGTGGTGGTGCACTCGACGACGAAGTACGCCGGCGGCCACTCGGACGTCGTCGGTGGCGCACTCGTCGTGAACGACGCCGCGTTGGCGGAGCGGTTGGCGTTCCATCAGAACGCGATGGGCGGGATCGCCGGTCCGTTCGACGCCTGGCTGGTGTTGCGTGGCTTGAAGACGTTGGCGGTACGGATGGAGCGGCACTGCGACAACGCCGAACGCATTGCTGCGTTCCTGGTCGGACACCCCAAGGTTTCCCAGGTGCTCTATCCGGGACTGCCGGAGCACCCGGGTCACGAGGTCGCAGCCAAGCAGATGCGGCGGTTCGGTGGCATCGTGTCGTTCCGGCTGCGAGGCGGTGCGGCGGCGGCCGTCGAGGTGTGCGAGCGCACTCGGCTCTTCACACTCGCCGAGTCGTTGGGCGGAATCGAGTCGTTGATCGAGCATCCGGGTCGGATGACCCATGCAAGCGCTGCCGGATCGCCACTCGAGGTGCCCGACGATCTCGTACGCCTGTCGGTCGGTATCGAGACCATCGACGACCTTCTGGAGGATCTCGCCTACGCCCTCGCCTAGAACCTCGGGAGTCGAGCGGTCCAGCCGAGGGCTCGGATCGCGGGGTGGGGCGCCAGGCTGCGCGCAGGTACGTCGCAGTCGCCTGATCATGCGGTCATGGCGATCGAGCAGCACGTGGATGTACCTATTTCCCGATTCGAGTGGTAGGACTTACGCATGCGTATCGGGATCAAACTTGCGCCCCAGCACACCACCATCGACGAGCTTCGTGGAGTCTGGCAGGTCGCCGACCAAGCGGGCTTCGATTCGGTCTGGAACTTCGACCACTTCGCCCCCATCGGCAGCGACGATCTCAGCGGCGACGTCTTCGAGGGATGGACGCTCCTTGCCGCGATGGCCGAAGGCACCGAGCGAGTGCGCGTCGGCTGCATGGTGACCGGCAACACCTACCGGCATCCCGGCGTGTTGGCCAAGATGGCGGTCACGGTCGACCACCTGTCCAACGGGCGCCTGGAGTTCGGGCTCGGCGCCGCCTGGGCAGAGGCCGAGCACACCATGCTCGGTTTGCAGTTCGGCACGGTCGGTGAGCGGATGGACCGCTTCGAGGAGGCGTGCGAGATCATCACCTCGCTGTGGACACAGCCGAAGACGACCTTCGCCGGCAAGCACTACCAGCTCACCGAGGCGTACTCGAATCCCAAGCCGGTCCAAAAGCCTTACCCGCCGTTCTGGATCGGCGGCAGCGGCCGCAAGCGGACGCTCCGCATCACCGCAAAGTACGCCGACGCCTGGAACGCCGCCGGAGGCTCGCCTGAGGAGGTCGCCGAGCTGAGCAGGGTTCTCGACGAGCACTGCGCTGCGGTCGGTCGCGATCCGAAAGCCATCCGGCGCACTGTGCAGATCCGGATCCCCGAGGAGGGTCCTTCCGGCTTGGTTCGGCAGGTCGAGGAGTACGCGAAGGTCGGGGTCGGTGAGGTGATCGTGATCCTGCGCGGCGGGGATGCGGTGGCGAAAGCCGAGCAGGTCGCCGAAATGCTTCCGCACCTGCGGTCCGTCGGCTGAGCACGAGCACGCCGTACGGAACCAGCGCGAGGACGAGCGCGAAGGCGCGGACGGGCAGGTCCAAGCCCGCGGGGTAGACGACGCCGGTGAAGTAGTGGTCGATGAAACCGCCCTGCAGCAAAGCGATGCCCGCTCGTCCTCGCGCCCAGTTCTCCAGCGAGGTCAGGGGGCACGCTAGCGGCAGGATCGTGCCGGCCACACCCCATGCCGTCGCGGCCAGATGGACTGCGGCCATCACTGGTCGGCGGATCGCGAAGTAGCCGCCGACGATGACGTAGCCGACGAATGCGACATGCGCCGCCGCGACGATGACGACCAGAGCGTGGAAGGCCATGGCGCACGTCCTCGGCGTGACGTGGTGCCTCGGGTAGGCATCAACCCTTCAGGACAAACGTATCGGTCGCCAGGGAACGCACGAGGTCCTCGTCCACCCGGTGTCCCAGGCCAGGCTTGTCGAGCGGCACCGGTACCTCGCCGTCGTGGGCACGAATCGGCGGGTCGACGATGTCGCGTTCGTAATATTTGTCGGAGCCGGACACGTCGCTGGGCAAGGTGAAACCCGGCAGGCTCGCGAGCGCGACGTTCGCCGCCCGGCCGATCCCGAATTCATGCATCCCGCCGCACCAGACCTGCCAGCCGGCGTCCAGCGCGCGGTCGTGCGCACGACGTGCGTTGGTCAACCCGCCCATGCGGGAGACCTTGATGTTGAGGATCCGTGCGGCATTCAACGCGATCGCGCTGTCGAGGTCGTCGAGGTCGTCGATGGACTCGTCCAGGCACAGCGGCGTGTCAAGCCGAGCTTGCAGTCGAGCATGGGCCGCGAGCGCGCCTGGTGGGAAGGGCTGCTCGATCAGCACCAGGTCGTACGAATTGAGCGACGTCAACGCCTGGACATGGGAGGGAATCTCGGTATAGGCGCCGTTCGCGTCGACCTGCAACGCGAGGTTCGGAAAGGCTTTCCGTACCTCCCGGACCGGTTCGACATCCCACCCGGGTGCGATCTTCAGCTTGACTCGTCGATATCCGTCGCCCACGTGACGGCTGACCTGGGCGAGCAGGTCGTCGATCGTGGGCTCGATCCCCAGGCTCACCCCGGCGGGTGCGGTGGTGCGGGTGCCGCCCAGGGCTCGGGACAACGAGATGCCGGCCCGGTTACAGGCGAGGTCCCAGCACGCCATGTCGAATCCTGCTTTGGCGAATCGGTGACCCCGAATGCGTGCCCACGCGAGGTCGGCGCGCTCCGGGTTCGACCACTGGTGGGCGAGAAGGGCCGGTGCCAGGTAGCGCTGGAGCACGTGCCAGCACGTGTCGACCGTTTCCGACGAGTAGAAGGGATCGCTCGGGGAGGCGATCTCGCCCCAGCCCACGACGCCGTCGGCTGCCTCGATGCGTACGACGATGTGCTCGAGATAGGACTTGCGATGCGAGCTGGTCTCGAACTCGTGCACGAGCGGCAGACGGATCCGAAACGCCTCAACCGTGGCGAGCGGCACGTCGTTCTCAGCGCCGGACAGGTCTTCTGCGCTCACTGCTTCCCCCTCGTCGTAGGTGTGGACACGAGGCTTGCGGACGCTGGCCGGAGTCGGTACCAGGCGGACTGCTCGTCGGCCACCCGACACGAGACAGCGACGTACCCCTGGGCAAGGGACCGCTCGAATGCCTCGCTCACCTGCGCGCGCAACTTCGTGGCGCGTTCGTGGTCCTTGGCAACGTTGTCCCACACACGTGGAACTCCGATCAGCAGGTCCGTACCCTCGCGGATGAGCTCACCCCAGCCCGGCACCTGGGCGGGCTGTCCGGGAACGGCCGGTGGCAGGGGAGGTCCGGTGAGATCCCACTCCACGATCAGGCGATCGCTGGGATGGCCGAGGTCGCGGCCCATGTCCTCCACGCCGTAGAGGTTACGAACGAACCAGCGGGCCCGAGCGCCGAGAACGTCGAGGTTGAAGTGGCCGTTGCTGGCCCGGACCGGGTCGTACGACCAGCGCATCGTCGTGACCCCCGTGTCGAGGACGTACGCCCGCTGGCCGAGCTTCAACGCCCGTCCGACCCCCTTGCCTTGATAGGCGGTGTCCACGACGGCGGCCTGCGAGTAGTGGTAGACGTCGCCGGTCACTGCGTCCTTGCCGACGAAGCCGTACGCAAACCCGACCAGTCGGTCGCCGTCGAAGGCGCCGATGACCGATCCACCGTTGCGACGCAACGCGGAGAGTAGCCGAGGGCTCACTGCCGGATCAGTAGGAAGCAGTCCAAGGACTTTTCGGTAAAGCTCGACGGCGCGCCTCATCTCGGCCGCGTGGTCGAGCGGCCGGACCACGACGGCCGGCTCGGGTGGCGCTTCCGGGACTGCTGAGCTGCTGTGATGCACGATTCCAAGACTCCCACGAGTCGAGCGCTGTGATCGAGCCCTGACCCGGTCCGGGGGGCGGTGTCATAGTTGTGCATCTCCGCTAGGCTTCGCGACATCTGTCCTATTCGCGGTTCCGACTCCGGCCGGGGTCGCCGGCGGCAATCCTGTGGACGGGTCGCCGGTGAGCTGGAGCCGGCGCTTGCAGGCACGCGAACGGGTGAGCAGGAGGACACAGTCACGGAGGACCCTGTGGTCACGAGTGAGTCCCGGCTTCGCGGCGCTTTCGACCTGCTGTTCACCGACGCGCCCGTGCTGGATGTGTACGCATACGGACCATGGCCCGTTCCCAACGGCCTGCTGGATGAGCTTGCGACCCGGGTCGGCGCGCTGGTGGCCGACCCGCGGTCGGCCTCGCTTCTACTCGGCGGTGCCGGGAGCCGAAGGTCCCCAGCCGACCCACACGGGTCGCGCATGCCCACGCCCGCGTTCGTGGTGGACCTGCGCGGGATCGTGGCGTTCCTGTGTGGCGACGCAGCAATTCGTACCGGTTCCGAGCGTGGAATCGAAGACCGACTCATCGACCGTCTGCGACCTGGCGACCACGCAACGGATTCCACGAGCAGTGGCCTGTGGCTTGCCAGGGGATCCGGTTGGCGACCTCCGGGCAGAGCGCTGTTCGCGGCCGCCGGGCAGGACAAGGAGCGGCGGCAGGCTGCTCTCGCTCTCACGGTGGACGCGTTGCATGCGCTCGAGGGCATCGCTCCGCTGGAAGACCGGCGCAAGGCGCTGCTCAAGTTGTACGAACAGGCGCGGTCGAACCCGACGTTGACCGCGGTCACCCTGGCCACTCCGTACCTGCCGACCGAGTGGGCCCGCCTCGAGGATCGTTGGGCCGAGATCGCCGACGACGAGATCGTCTCCGCCGTTCCCGAGCTGACCGGACCGGTCGGGTACCTGAGCTGGATCGTCGACGGCTGGGTCGCGGCACACGAGCGCCTGGTCGCGCTGGTGCCAGGCAGCGTCGACCCGGTTCGTGCGCTGGCGTCGCTCATGATCCAGGCAGGCCTCACCGAGGCTCCCGCCGAGCTTGCCGTCGGCGTACGAGGAGACCTGTACACCCACGTACGGCAGCAGATGCGGGCGACGCTGAGCTCGTGGGACGCCGACGCCTGGCGTCGAGACGTGCGTGACTGGTTGGCCCGGGCCATGGTCGCCGGTGAGCTCGATCTCGGTCGGGCCTGGCTGGACCTTGCCGTACGGCTGACGGGTGCCGTGCAAGGGCTTCCCGGACTACCCGTGACACCCCGCCAGTGCTCGGTCCCCGTCGAGTGCTTCCAGGAGGACATGCGGCGCTTCTTCCGGGTCCGCAAGGTGCGGCATCCGCTCACTGCCGTGCCCAGTCCTGCCCCGGGTGAGGCGGCGCCAGCACGTGACGCGGAGCCACACGGTTCCAAGCCGGTCGTCCGCGATGCTCAGGCTCCTCACGAGAAGTCGCAGGCACAGCAGTCCGATGCTCCCGTCGCAGCATCAGGCGAGGCTCCGGTGGACGCATCGGCTTCGCGCGACGTCAAGGCCGTTCCCGATGCCAAGGCAGTGTCCGCAGATGGCGAGGCGGCTTCGCCAGAAGTTTCGCCAGAAGTCAAGGCTTCCGCTGGCGAGGCCGAGGCCGCCGAGGCACAGGTGCCGGTCACGCCGACGCCGGTCGAGCCTGTTCGCGACCGCACCGAACCCGACCGCGAAGGCGCCGAGTCCGCACGTCAAAGCGGCGAAGAATCGGCACGTCAAAGCGTTGAGTCAGTTGGCGCCAGCACAGAACCTGCGCGCGAACCGGCGGCTGAGCGCGAACCGACTCCTCAGAGCGTCGAGCCGGCTCGCGAAAGCGTCGAACCGGCGGGGCAGAGTGCGCAACCTGCCCGTGAGGGTGCCGAACCCGTCCGGCAAACTGCGGAGCCTGCCCGCGAGAGCGTCGAGCCAGCGCGCCAAACCGTTGAACCGGAGCGCGAGAGTGTCGCGCCCGTGCGCGAACCGGAGAGCGTCGAACACGTACGACAGAGCGCTGAGCCAGCTCGCGAGGTGCCCGAACCGGTACGGCAGAGTGCTGAGCCGGCTAAGCGCGCCCAACCTGCGCAGGAACCTGCCGGTGAGGGCGTCGCACGGCAAAACGCCGAGCCGGTGCGTGAGCCATCTCGTGAACGAGTCGAACCGGTCAGCGCTGAGGCATCCCGGCCGAGCAGCGAGCCGACCGGTGCGGACGCCGTGAGTCCTCAGGTCGGCGCGGAGACCGTCCAGCAGGCGACCGGACCCGCTCAGGTTCCCGGACCCACCGTGGATCCGCTGGAACTCGCTGCCCAGAGGCCTCGTCCCGAGGCCGAGCTCGGGCATCAGCGATCGACGGACTCGGCCACTGTCCGGGACATGTCGCCTCCTGCTCAGGACCTGTCGGCTCCTGCCCAGGACGTACCGACTCCTGCCCAGGACCTGCCCACGCAACCCGCCGTTGCGCCACCCATGGCGTTCGACGACTCGGACATGCCCACTGCGCAGCAGGAGCGCGTCGAGACCGAGCAGACCGCCCAGCGGGCCCGCATGGCGCCGGACGGTCCTTCAGTCGCTGAGGATCTCGCCCTGGCGAACGGAATGTCGCCAGCGCCCCCGGCCACGCCGCCTGAGCGGCAGGCTCCCGACGCGACGCCCTACGAAGGCCGCCGCGCGAGGGCCGGGGACCGCGGGCCGCACGCGGTACCCGACACGACGACGATCTCGACCCCGAGCTTGGCGTTCGACATGGCGCTGCCGGGCGGGAGCCCGATCGGACCCGGAGATGGGCCGGGCCGCTCGGAGCGTCCAGGTGCAGGCGAGGACGCCGCGGGTGCGGGGCGACGGTACGCCGGCTTCGCGGGCGGGCCACCAGCCGAGCCGCCTGAGCTGCACCGCCAGCGGAACGGCGGTCCGGCGCCGAGCAGTCCGCTGGCATCGGTGACGAACGACTTCGCCTGGTTCCCTGCAAGCGGACCGCCACGGCAAGCTGAGGAGCCACCGTACGGTCACGTCGATCCGGGTCGCCAAGACGTAGGCAGTCCGCCCGACCACGCATGGCAGGTCGACTACGGACGTGGCGCTCCGGATCCCATGCGACCCAGCGGGATCAAGGCCCAGGTGCTCGCCATGATCGACACGATCGTCGGCCAGCCAGCACTCGTGACCGCACTCCGCGAGGCCGTGGCCGCACCCGAGTACGACCTACGGCTGCTCGTGGCTGGACCACCCGGCACCGGCAAGGGCCTCACGATCGAGGTCCTGTCGCGCCTCATGATGCTGCGAGGTTTCGACGGTGGCGCGGTCACGATCCGCCACGAGCACCTGGCACAGCTCGATCCCCGGACGGCCGTCCTGCAGTTCCGCGAGTGGGTCGAGAGCTGTCTCGGCCACCGTCTCCTGGCGATCCATGGGCTCGACCGCATGGTGAGCGACGGTCCCCGCGGGGCGGCGCTGGCCGAGGACCTGCACCGCATGATCAGTGCCTGCGGCTCGGACCTGCAGGTCGTGGCGTTCACGGCCGCGGACGGGTACCGACGGATCGTCGACGTCAACCCGGCCCTCGCGGCCTGGTGGCGGGTCGTACGCACCCGAGACTTCGATGCCGGCGACTACGCGACCGTCTTCGGTCGGGTCATCGAGCAGCGCGGGGCCACCACGACCGAGGACGCCGTACGTCACGCCGGAGACCTGTTGGCGGCGACGCCGGGCGAAGGACGCCTGCGGAACGCACGGCTTGCGACCTACCTCGCGGAGATGGCGATCGACTCCGCGCGCCGACGTACCGATGGGTCGAGCCAGATCCGGGTCGAGGTCGCCGACCTGCCGCGGGTGAGCGGCGATCCGATGCCGCCACCGGACAGCCCACCGCCTGGCGCGTACCACCGCCCGCCACCGATGCGTTGAGCAGGTCCGTCACCGGGCTTCGGAACAGACGCCGAGCAGGTTCGCCCACGAGTTCGCGAGCTCGGCGGTCAGGACCACGTCCTTTCGTGTTCCGTCGAAACGGAGCCGGACCCGCGCCGGGCCATCGGTCGGCGCGGCGCAGTCGCCGGTGCGGAACTCCAGGAGAATCGAGCGCTCGCTCCCAGGTGCCAGCGTGAGCGGCTGCGCCGGGACCGGAGCCGGATCGCGGGTCCATCCCTCAGGCAACTCCACGCCGCGGAAGGTCAGGTCGCGGCCGCCGGCGTTGGCGACGGTCAGGCGTACCGCGACGATGCTGCGGCCGGGGATGATCTCTCGATCGACGAGCCGGGGTACGCCGTCGACGTGAACGTCGCAGATCGCGGGCGTGAGGTCGGCCACCGTCCCGAGGTCGACGGTGACGAGCTCAGCTCCCCGACCCGGCCGGGACGCCCGAACTCGGGCCTGCGCCGGACTGTCGGCTGCGGCCCGTGCCGCCCGGCAGTCGGCGACGCGCCAGGTCAAGGTCACCGTCGCATACCCGTTACCGGGCAACACCATGGGGTGATCGGACGTCAGAGCGCCGTGGTCGGTCTTGGCGCCACGAAAGTCCAACCCGGGGATGCGATCAGCCAGCACCGTGACCCAGAGAGGGCGGTCGGTTCGGCTCGAGATCGCAAGAGGGAGCTCGACCGTGTGATTGTCGAGGTCGGACGGCTCCTGGCGCTCGGCTCTCACGTCAGGTGCGGTTGCCCGGGCGAACAGCAGCCACGCCACGACGGTGACCAAGACGGCGACGCCCGCCACGCGCAGCCAACGTGGCACGCGCCGGGTGGGTCGGCTGAGCTCGGCAACGTCAACCGTGTCCATGGCACAAGGGTCCGTGCGACGTGATCGACATGCGCCCTAGTCTGGCCATTCGTTCGGCCGATGGCGAGCACCAGGCAAGATTCCTCCCATGACCGTCCTTGCGATTGACATTGGCGGTACGAAGATCGCCGCAGGGATCGTGACCTCGGCCGGCGACGTCGTGACCAGCCAGCGAGTGCCGACAACGGTAGGACCAGAAGACGACGCCGAGTCGATCTGGGAACGATTGCACGCCGTGTGCGAGAAGGTCCTCGACGCGGCCGATCGCCCCCGGATCCAAGGCGTCGGTGTGGGCTGTGGTGGACCGATGCGCTGGCCAGACGGCGTCGTCTCGCCGGTCAACCTCCCGGCATGGCGGGAGTTCCCGCTTCGGGCCAGGCTTCAAGACGCCTATCCGGACGTTCCCGTTCGGGTGCACAACGATGCGGTCGCAGTCGTCGTGGCAGAGCACTGGCGCGGGGCCGGTCGGGGAGTCGCCGACATGCTCGGCATGGTGGTCTCCACCGGTGTCGGCGGTGGGTTGGTCCTCGGCGGCCGGCTGATCGACGGTCGGAGCGGTAACGCTGGTCATGTCGGACACGTCATCGCCGACCCGAACGGACCGATCTGCGGCTGCGGCGCGCAAGGATGTGTCGAAGCGATCGCGCGCGGGCCAGCACTCGTCTCCTGGGCGCGCGAGCAGGGCTGGCAGCCTGGGGCGGCCTCCGGATCCACGGCGAACGACGTGGCAGGCGACTCGGCGACCGCGAAGCAGCTCGCCGACGACGCCATGCGGGGAGACTCGATCGCGCGCCGGGCATTCGAGCGGGCAGGACATGCGCTCGGTGTCGGCATCGCTTCAGCCGTGGCGCTCTGCGACCTCGAACGTGTCGTCGTGGGCGGAGGTGTCTCACAGGTGGGACCGCTGCTCTTCGAACCGCTCGAGCGCAGCCTCCGGACGTACGCGCGCATCGAGTTCGCCCGGAAGGTCGTCGTCGGTCGCGCAGCGCTCGACCAGAACGCCGGCATCGTCGGTGCCGCCGCGTTCATCCTTGCCGGCGACCGATACTGGTCTCCGCAGCGCACAGATGACCTGTGACCAGGTGGGGTAAGAGGGCGTCGTGATCAAGCGATGGCCACGGGGGTTCTGGAGGCGAGCGAAGCGTCGCCAACCTGAGCGACCCGAGCCGGCGCCGGCGGCTCCGCCGTCCCACGCGCCGGAGCCGGTGTCCGAGGTGCCGGGCCCGCATGCGCCTCGCCGGCCGGTCGACATACCCCACGGGATGCTGGTTGCGAGCGAGTGGTCGTGGCGGCTGCTGCTCATCCTCACCGCGTTCGGCCTGCTGGGTTGGCTGCTGCTGCAGCTCAGCGTGATCGTCGTCCCGCTCCTCATCGCAGCCCTGCTCGCCGCGTTGCTCATGCCGGTGACGGAGCGGCTCCAGCGAGTCGGCGTGCCGCGCGGGCTGGCCGCCTTCCTCACGCTGTTCGGCATGATCTTCGTGATCCTGGGCCTGCTGGCGCTCGTGGGCCAGCAGGTGGCGGTCGGATACCAGGGCCTCTACCGCCAGCTGGTCCGCGGGATCAACGAGGTACGCAGGTGGCTGATCCGCGGTCCGCTCGGAATCTCCCAGGCCGACATCGACAACGCGTTCGAGTCGCTGGGTCAGCTCTTCACCACGGACGAGCTGACCCAGGGCGCGCTTCGGGTCAGCACGACCGTGGGTCACGTCGTGGGTGGGCTGTTCCTCGCGCTGTTCGCGACGTACTTCATGCTGTACGAGGGCAAGCGGATCTGGTACTTCCTCGTCCGGCTCTTCCCTCGGACCGCCCGCGCTCGGGTCGACTCCGCCGGACGCGAGGGGTGGAGATCGCTCACGTCGTTCGTCCGAGCGACCGTGCTCGTGGCATTCGTCGACGCGCTCGGCATCATGATCGCGGCGTTCGTGCTCGGCCTGCCGTTCGCATTCGCGATCGGTGTCCTGGTCTTCCTGGTGTCGTTCATCCCCATCGTCGGCGCGCTCGTGTCCGGTGCAGTCGCCGTCATCGTCGCACTGGTCGCGCGCGGACCGATCATCGCCGCGATCATGCTGGGCGCGGTGATCCTCGTACAGCAGATCGAGGCGCACGTGCTACAGCCCTTCCTGATGGGCCGGTTCGTGCGCCTCCATCCGCTGGCCGTCCTGCTCGGTATCGGTGCGGGCGCCTACCTCGCCGGGATCGCCGGCGCGCTCTTCGCCGTGCCTCTGGTCGCGGTTCTGAACGGCGTGATCCGCCACCTGGCTCGCGAGGCCGGGGGCGCAGCGCCGCCCGGCCCGGAGGAGTCAGGGCAGGGCGCTCACTTGCGCGAAGGCGCGAACTCCGGTGTCCCGCCGCCTCCCGAGGGATCGGATGCATGACCGGTCCGCAGCGGGAGCTCCTTGAGGAAGAGGATCACCACGAACGCCACCACGGCGACCGGGACGCCGGCGAGGAAAGCGTCGTGCAGTGAGCGGACGAACGCCTCCACCACGGGTTGCTGGATCTCCGGCGGCAAGCTCTGGATCACGGTCACGTTGTCCGTCGCGCCTTCTGGGATCCGGGCGGCAACTCGAGGTGACAACAGCTCGGCGAGGTGCGCGCTCAGCCGCTCGGTGAGGATCGCACCGTATGCGGCCGTGCCGACCGCGCCGCCCATCGACCGGAAGAAGGTCAGCGCGCTCGTCGCCGTTCCCATGTCGCTGCGGTCCACGGAGTTCTGCACCGCGGTCATCACCGTGGCCATGGTGAAGCCGAGCCCGAAGCCCATGACGTACGCGTAGCCGCTGATCGTCCACATCGACGAGTCGACGTGCAGGTTGGAGAACAGCCAGATGCCGAGGCCGATGATCGCCGCGCCGATCACCGGGAAGATCTTGTAGCGGCCCGTGCTCGTGATGGCCCTCCCCGAAGGCACCGACGAGGAGAAGATCCCGATGACCATCGGCAGCATGGAGAGTCCGGACTGCGTGGGTGACTGGCCCTTGACCACCTGCAGGTAGAACGGCAGGTAGATCATCGCCCCGAACATCACGGCACCCACGAGCAGGCCGAAGACGTTGCTCACCGTGAACACCGAGTTTCGGAACAGGCGGAGCGGGATGATCGGCTCGGCGCTCTGCGACTCGATCAAGACGAACATGAGGGTCAAGACGACACCGGCACCGAGCAGGGCGAGCGACCACGGCTCAGCCCATCCGACCGACGGGCCGCGCCACGACAGGTAGAGCAGGTAGCAGCTGGCGGCTGCCACGATGGTCGCTGCGCCGAGGTAGTCGATCGAGTGGTTGCGGCGGATCCTCGGCAGTCGGAGGGCGACCGACGTCACGACCAGCGCGGCGGCACCGATCGGGACGTTGATCCAGAAGATCCAGCGCCAGCCCGGCCCGTCGGTGAACCACCCGCCCAGCAGCGGTCCGGCCACGCTCGAGATGCCGAAGACGGCTCCGAAGTAGCCCTGGTATCGCCCACGCTGCCGGGGCGGGATGATGTCGCCCACGATGGCGAAGGCGAGGGACATCAGGCCACCGCCACCCAGGCCTTGGATCGCGCGGAACGCGATGAGCTCGATCATGTTCTGGGCGAGCGCGGAACAGATGGAGCCTGCGATGAACGTGCCGATCGCGACCTGGAAGAGCAGGCGCCGGCCGTAGAGGTCGGAGATCTTCCCCCACAACGGTGTGGAGGTGGTGGAGGTCAGCAGGTACGCCGTGACGACCCAGGACAGCTTGTCGAGCCCGCCGAGCTCGCTCACGATGCGTGGAAGCGCGGTGCCGACGATGCTCTGGTCGAGTGCTGCGAGCAGCATGCCGGTCATCAGGCCGCCGAGCACCACGAGGATCTGCTGGTGCGAAAGGTAGGTGTGGCCCTCGACCGATCCGTCGGTCGGTCGTACGGATGGTCCGGTCGTACGACCCGACGTGGTCGAGGGCCCCGGTTGTTCGTCTGCGGACCTCACGTGTCCCCTCCTGTTGTGACGTGTCGCGGCTCCGTGGCACCGAGCGCCTGGCGCTCCAGTCCAGAAGCCAGCCGGTCGAGCAGCTGCCTCAGGGTGCCGACGTCATCGGCCGACCAGTCCTGCAAGGCCGCGTCGAGGATCGCTCTGCGTCGAGCGAAGGTGTCGTCGAGTACCTTGCGCCCGGCGTCCGTGAGAGAAAGGACAACCGACCGACGATCGGCGGGATCGGCCGTGCGTTCCAGGTAGCCGGCGGCCTCGAGGGCGCGGGCGTGCCGGCTCACGGTGGAAAGATCGAGCTGCACCTGCGCGGCGAGCTCGGACAGCCGAACCCGACCAGCGGAGCACACCATGTGGAGCAGGTAGTGCTGGGCAGGTTCGATCGTCGCGGGCAGGCTGCGCTTGATGAGCCGGAGCATCCGCATCAATGCCACGAGAAGCGCCTCGGACGTGTCGCGAGGCGCTTCGCCGGGTCCCCCCGCGGTGGGCCCGCAAGATCCTGAGGCGGAAGTCGAGCCGGCACCCATTGCTTGCACCCTGCAAGTGTACGAGGATGCTTGCGCTGTGCAAGTAATTTCCGAGTTGCCCGGTATGGGGCCTGAGCCTAGGTTCGTGGCGGACGCTTTCTGTTGCGTCGGGCCCTCGTGTCACGAACCGTCCCGACCGGTGCGCGGCACCAGCTCCATCCGCATGCCGTGCCTGGGGCGCAAGGTCACGGCCGGCAGCAACGCCACCTCCTGATCCGCCGCGAGCCGCGGCGCCCATCGGCGGGCGAGCGTCGCGAGGACCAGTGTGCCCTCGGTCCAGGCGAACGCGCGGCCCACGCAGATCCGGGAGCCGATCCCGAACGGCAGGTACGCCCCGCGCGGCTGGCCCGGCGTCGTTTCGTCGTACGAGCCGTCTGGGCCATCGGTGTGAGGTCGTGGCTGGTTCTGCGAGTGACGCAGCCAGCGGTCTGGCCGGAACTCCAGCGGCGCCGACCAGAACCGCGGGTCGCGGTGCAGCACCCACTGGCTCGCGACACACAGTGAGCCGGACGGCAGGGTCCAGCCGTCGAGCTCGAGGTCGGTGAGTGTGCGCCGGCCGAGGACCCACGACGGGGGATAGAGCCGCATCGCCTCCGCGAGCACAGCGCGCGTGCGGTGCAGGCGTTCGACGTCGGCGTACGACGGAGCCGCGTCAGCCGACCACGCGTCCAGCTCTTCGTGGAGCCAGTCGGCCACGTCGGGGTGGCTCGAGAGCAGCCACCAGGTCCAGGTCAGCGCGGTTGCCGTGGTCTCGTGGCCGGCCAGCAGCAACGTCATGGTCTCGTCCCGAACGAGCTTCGCGCCCTCGGGATCGTCGCCGAGCGTCTGCGAAAGCACGGACAGGAGGTCCGCGCCGGGCGGCCGCCCACGGCGTTCCTCGATCAGGTCCCAGACCAGCCGGTCCAACCGTGCCACCGCATCGAAGAGGCGGGCGCGGCGCGGGGTCGGTATCTGGAGCAACAGGTCCGCGCCCGGAAGGAGGTGCCGCTGGAACCCGCCGAGGAGCTCACCGAGCGCCTCGGCGACCGCCGTCGCGACTCGCCGCAGGTCCGAGCCGAAGAGTGCCTCGCCCACGACCGTGAGGGTGAGCTCGGACATCTCCCG
Organism: Actinopolymorphaceae bacterium; assembly: GCA_036564245.1. Taxonomy (GTDB): domain Bacteria; phylum Actinomycetota; class Actinomycetes; order Propionibacteriales; family Actinopolymorphaceae; genus Thermasporomyces. The sequence continues at coordinate 11,743 of DATCKU010000074.1, read as the reverse complement.
CGCCATGTCGACGACCGGTCGCTCGGTTCGGCTGGTGAGCTCACGCCAGCGTTCGTCGTACGAAAGCGCGGTCCGGACCATCTGCTCGGCGTAACCGGCGATCCGTTCTCCATGCAGGGCCGGCTGGATCAGCCGACGCTGTCGCCTGTGCAGGTCACCCTCGCTGGTGAGCAGACCGTCGCCGAGCAGGAGCCGGATCCGCTCGAGCGCCCGCCCCTTTCGCACCTTGCGGCCGTACACCACGAAGAGCTCGTGCACCAGGTCGGGGTGGTTGAGGATGTAGACGTGCTCCCGGCCGAGCCGGACGTAGGCGATCCGGGGATGGTGTTCGGCGATGCGCGTGAAGTAGGCGGTCGGGTCGCGACGCGCCACCATGCCGGCGAACAGGCGGATGCCAGGCGGCCCGGGTGGCCGCGCGATGCGTGTGGTCATGATGCCGTTGTACGTCTCCGGGCCGTGGGCGCTCCAGTCCACAGGCGTCGATGCCACACTCGGCGGCATGGTCAGGTCCATGCAGCCCGGTCCAGACGGTGGGGTCGACGGTGGTCTCGAAGCCGGTCCCGGTTCGAGGTGGCCCGATCTCGCCTCTCTCCTGCACGACATCGAGGACGCGGCCAGGAACCTTCGGGGAGTCGCGCGGGTCACGCCCGTCGAGGGTTCGCGGTGGCTGTCCGCCCGGATCGCCGGACAGGTCTGGCTCAAGTGCGAGAACCTGCAGCGCGCCGGATCGTTCAAGATCCGCGGAGCCTACACGCGAATCGCCCGACTCACGCCACAGGAACGGGCCCGTGGTGTCGTCGCGGCCAGTGCGGGCAACCACGCCCAGGGCGTGGCGCTCGCGGCCAGCCTGCTCGAGACGGCGGCCACGGTCTTCATGCCGGTCGGGGCGCCGATCCCGAAGGTCGAGGCCACGCGCTCCTACGGCGCTGAGATCCGTTTCGCCGGCGCGACCATCGACGAGACGTTGCTGGCAGCGCGTGAGCACACCGAGAAGACCGGTGCCGTGCTGATCCATCCGTACGACCACCCGGACGTCGTGGCAGGGCAGGGCACGCTCGGTCTGGAGATCCTCGAGCAGTGTCCGGATGCCCGGACCGTCGTGATCCCCGTCGGCGGTGGCGGACTGGCCGCGGGCGTCGCCGGCGCCCTGGCGGCCCGCGGTTCGACAGCCCAGGTGGTTGGCGTGCAGGCAGCGGGAGCCGCGGCCTACCCCGGCTCGCTCGCGGCCGGGCACCCGGTGCCGGCCGAGCAGATGTCGACCATGGCGGACGGCATCGCCGTGGGTCGTCCGGGTGCCACACCGTTCGGGTTGATCCAACGCCACGTGGCAGAGGTCGTGACGGTCTCGGAGGAGTCGCTGTCGCGCGCCCTCCTGCTGCTCCTCGAGCGGGCGAAGCTCCTCGTCGAACCGGCGGGCGCGGCCGCCGTCGCTGCGCTGCTGGAGCATCCGGAACGGTTCGAGCCTCCGGTGGTCGCCGTGCTGTCCGGAGGGAACGTCGACCCGCTGCTGCTCCTGCAGGTCGTGCGGCACGGCATGGCGGCGGCCGGTCGCTACCTGTCGTTTCGTGCCCGGGTGCCCGACCGTCCGGGTGGGCTGGTCGGGCTGCTCGAGGAGCTTGCCGACGCCGGCGCCAACGTCATGGATGTCGTTCATCTGCGAACCTCGGCCGATTTGCACCTGGGTGAGGTGGAGGTGGCGGTTGTCGCCGAGACGCGCGGGAAGGCTCATCGGGCGGACATCCTCTCCCGCCTCCGCGGTGCCGGGTACCCGCTGACGATTTCATAAGTTGATCTTTCACTTCTATAAATCTGACTTGACACTTACAGATAAGCCGAGGTCCAATCGAGGCATGACAGAGCAGAAGTCCAGTGAAACCAGCCACGTGCAGAACGATCAGTCGTCGGATGACAAGCCGCGCAGCGACGACGTGTGGGCCGAGGCCACCGACCAGGTGCGGCCCCCGAGTGGTGACGCAGAAAGCAGCGCCGACAGCGGCGCCAGCGCAGGCGCCGACCACGAGCAGGGTGACCCGATGCGCAAGATCCTCGCCGATGTAGCGGCCGGACGGATCAGTCCGGAGGAGGCCGCCACCATGATCGACGCGTTGCGCGCCGAAGAGGCGACGAAATCGGAGCGCGTTCAGGCCAGCGAGGCAGGGCCCGCGACCGACCAGGAAAGGGATGAGGAGCGGGTCCCGGTCTCGGCGGCCACGACCCGGTTGCAGGTGCGCGCCGTAGGCCGGCGGGTCCGCATCGTGGGTGAGCCGTTCGTCTCGACGGTCGCCGTGGACGGTCCGCATGTCGTACGCCAGGAGGGCGACACGCTGGTCGTCACGAGCGAGGGCGAGTTCGGCGCGTCGATCGACGGGTTCACGCTGATGCGCAGCAGGAGCCTGCGTGACGTGCAGGAGCGGGTGTTCGACTTCGGCCGCGAGCTCTCGGTCCGGGTCAATCCCGACCTGATGGTGGAGGTCGAGGTCACGGCTGGAAGCGTCAACGCCGAGCGGCTCCCCAAGCTGGAGCAGGTGCGGGTCACCGCGGGCTCGGCGCGGGTTCGAGACGCCGAGGGACCACTCGACCTGCTCGTGCAAGCCGGCTCGGCGCAGGTCGAAGGCAAGATCACCAAGGGTCGGTCCAGGCTGCGGGCGGAGTCCGGATCGCTGCAGCTGCGGTTGCTGCCGGGTTCGAGCGTGCGCATCCGGCCCGACGTGCAGCTCGGCCGCGTGCAGTGGGATCCACCCGGTCGTGACCGCGAGGAACACGTCGTCGGCCTCGGGGACGCGACGCTCGACCTCGAGGTGGTCATGGGGACGGCGACCGTCAAGGAGGCCCCGTGACCGCGGGTGATTCGTACGGCGCCCGCTACGCTCCCCGCCAGACCGAATACCGCCCGCCGCGTGACTGCCCGGTCTGTGGTGCCGAGCTGCACGTCACCCGGCTCGGCTGCGGCTCGTGCGGCAGCGAGCTCTCCGGCATCTTCGAGTCGTGCCGGTTCTGCGGTCTCTCCGATGCCGACCGCGCGCTGCTGCGGGTGTTCCTCGTCTCACGCGGGAACATGCGTGAGGTCGAGCGTCACCTCGGGGTGAGCTACCCGACCGCACGCCAACGCTACGCGGAGCTTCTGGCCAAGCTCGGCCTCGAGCCCACGGCACCCGAGAGCCCAGCGCCGAGCCGGACCGAGGTGCTCGCTCAGCTCGCACGGGGTGAGATCGACGTGGACACGGCAGCCCAGCGGCTACGCCAGGCCACGTCGTGATCTCCCCCGGTCAGGCGCCGAACGGCACGGTGTCGATGATCTCGACCGAGACCTCACGTCCGTTGGGCGCGGTGTACGTCGTGGTCTCGCCCTTCCGCTTGCCGTTGATGGCGCGGCCGAGGGGCGACTCGGGGGAGTAGACCTCCATGTCGACCGACTCGTCGAGGGTGAGGAGCTCTCGCGAGCCGAGCAGGAACGTCTCGGTGTCGTCGTCACCGGCGAACCGTACGGTGACCGTCATGCCAGGCTCCACGATGCCGTCGTCCGGTGGGGCATCGCCGACCTTGGCGCGGCGCAGCAGGTCCTGCAGCTTGCGGATCCGCGCCTCGGTCTTGCCCTGCTCCTCCCGGGCCGCGTGGTAGCCACCATTCTCGGAGAGATCCCCTTCGTCGCGGGCCTCGCCGATCCGCCGAGAGAGTTCGGTGCGCACAGGACCCGTGAGATGCTCGAGCTCGGCCTTGAGGCGGTCGTACGCCTGCTTGGTGAGCCAGATGACGTTCTCCTCGGTCGACTGTGTCACGGTACTCGAGCTCCTTGGTCGTGGATGGGGGTTCGTGTTTTGCGGAATGCCGGGATCGTACGCCAGCGTTCTCCCGTACGTGTCGGTGCGCGTGGTGACCCGGGCAGTGGTGCAGACCTATGAGGCTAACAACCGCCGACCTATCCGGCCATTCTGGGCGGGTGCGGATGACCCAGCCGAAAGCCAGGGGATGACCTCAGTGTCCGGAAAGGCGGACCGGTGTCGCGGGCGTTGGCCCGCATCGGACACCATAGTTCAGCGCCGACGCGCCGGTCACATGACGTGAGGAGACGATCAGGTGCCATCGATATCACCCGAAGGAGCCCGTCAAGGGCTCCGGCTCATGCACGTACACGCTCATCCAGACGATGAGTCGAGCAAGGGCGCGGCCAGTACCGCCCGTTATGTGGCTGAAGGGGTCGATGTCCTGGTCGTGACATGTACCGGAGGGGAGCGCGGTTCGATCTTGAATCCGCGCATGGATCGGCCGGAAGTGCGGGCCAACCTGGCCGAGATCCGCCGCCAGGAGATGGAGCGTGCCCGGGAGATCCTCGGCGTGCGTCAGGCGTGGCTGGGCTTCGTCGACTCCGGCTTTCCGGACCGCGAGAACCCGGAGCCGCTGCCCGAGGACTGCTTCGCGGCCAAGCCGGTCGAGGTCGCGGCGGAGCCGTTGGTGCGGTTGATGCGCGAGTTCCGCCCGCATGTCGTCACGACGTACGACGAGAACGGCGGCTACCCGCACCCGGACCACATCATGTGCCACAAGATCACCGTGCGGGCGTGGGAGACCGCCGGCGACCCGGACGCCTACCCGGACGCGGGGGAGCCCTGGCAGCCGCTCAAGCTCTACTACCACCACTCGTTCCACCGCGAGCGCTTCCAGGCGCTCCACGACGAGATGGTGCGGCGTGGGCTGGAGTCCCCGTACGCCGAGCGTCTCGCGGACTGGAAGCCGGATCCTGCCCATGCGGCGCGGGTGACGACCCGAGTGCCGTGTGCGGAGTACTTCGCGGTGCGCGACAAGGCGTTGCTCGCCCACGAGACCCAGATCGATCCGGAAGGTCCATGGTTCGCCTGCCCGCTCGAGGTCCACATGGCCGCCTGGCCGACGGAGGACTACGAGCTCGCGCGGAGCCTGGTCGAGTCGTCGCTGCCCGAGGACGACCTCTTCGCGGGGATTCGTGAGCCGAGTGGCGCGGCAGTCGCGGGGCACCGGGTCGGCAGTCCGGAGCCTGCCGGGTGCACGATGGTCTCAGAGACCTCCGACGACTGAAACGGGGTTTTCGTGGTCAACCAGACGCTTGCGGCTCCACCGGCGCTCGTCGCGTGGCTCGGTGCGCTGTCAGCCCAGCCTCGGCAGTCCGACGAGTGGGTGGGTCCGGGTCTGCTGGGATTCGTCGTGATCGTGGGGCTCTGTGTCGCGACCTTCTTCTTGTGGCGCAACATGAACAAGCAGCTCCGCAAGATCCGCTTCGACCAGAAGAAGAGCGACTCCGAGCAGACCGACGAGACGTCTGCAGACCAGCCTGACCGCACCGAACGCTGAGCTCGGGATCCCTCAGCATCGCTAGGTGAGCAGTGCCGTCGCGAGATGTCGGCGCCTGCTGCGACCACCGCTCACCTAGCGAGCGTGGATGAGCCGAGGCAGCGAGGGGTTTAGTCGAGCACCTCGGCGAGGGCCCGGAATGCCGGCAGCGGATCGTCGGGTCCGAGTACCTGGATGCCCACCTGGTCTGCGCCAGCTTCCAGGTGCGCGTTCAGCCCGCGGACGATCGTGGCCGGGTCGCCGTGGAGCGCGAGGGCGTCGACCAACCGGTCGCTGCCGTCGTTCGCCAGGTCGGCATCTGACCAGCCGAGCCGACGCAGGTTGCGGATGTAGTTCGAGAGGTTGAGGTACATCCTGATCCCCGAGCGGCCGATCTCGCGCGCCCGCACGGGGTCGGTCTCGACGACCACCTTGTGCTCGGCGACCAGCAGCCGGTCGGGGCCGAGGATCTCGCGCGCTCGTTTCGTGTGGTCCGGCGTGGTGAGGTAGGGCAGGGCACCGGCGGACCGCTCGCCGGCCAGCCGCATCACCTTGGGGCCGAGCGCGGCAACCATCCTCCGGTCGACCGGGACACCCTCCCGGTCGAGCTCGTCGAGGTACGACACGAGCTTGTCGTACGGTCGTTCCCACTCCTTGATCGCCTCCGGGTGGCCGGCGCCGATACCGAGCACGAACCGGCCGGGATGCTTCGCCTCGAGCCGGTGGTACGACCGTGCGACCGTGGCGGCGTCGTCTGTCCAGACGTTGACGATGCTGGTGCCCACGATCATGGTGTTCGTGGCGTCGAGCACCGCTTCCACGTTGGCGAGGTCACCAGGTGGTGAGCCGCCGATCCAGAACGTGTCGTACCCAAGTCGTTCCACCTCGGCCGCGAGGGCTGGGTCGATCGGCCCCGGTCGCCAGGCGGCGTACTTACCCAGTTTCACGGGCATGCTCTGCGATCCTTCGTGTCGACGTAGGGATACGTTCCATCGATTCTGCCGGTCGGGATGGCCGACGCTCTGCACCTTCGCACGACAGCACGCAAGATAGGGACCTCCTGACCCGCACCGGACAGGCCGTTCGGTCTCCCCGAAAAGTCCTCGGCACGGGTTGGAACCGACCGGACGAGGTGCCCGGAGGATCAGGTCCGACCCGCTAGCATGGCGAACCCAACGGATCTTCCAGGAGTGAGGCGTGACGACCCCGGCAGCAGCGACAGCACACGCAACCAGCTCTCAGGCGCCCGCGAAGGATGCGGGCGCTGCAACCGCCGAGACCTCCGCCACCGAATCTCCGCGGCGGCCGTTAGAAGAGATCGTCGAGGCCGGCTGGGCCAAGGCACTGCAGCCGGTCGCCAAACGCATCGCTGCGATGGGTGACTTCCTGCGAGCCGAGATCGCTGCGGGCAGGCCCTACCTCCCGGCAGGCCCGAACGTGCTCCGTGCCTTCCAGCAGCCCTTCGACGACGTCCGGGTCCTCATCGTGGGTCAGGATCCGTACCCGACGCCCGGTCATCCGGTGGGTCTCAGCTTCTCGGTCGCACCCGACGTACGCCCGATCCCGCGCAGCCTGCAGAACATCTTCAAGGAGTACTCCGAAGACCTCGGCCTTCCGATCCCGCCCAACGGCGACCTGTCGCCCTGGGCGAAGCGAGGCATCCTCCTGCTGAACCGAGCGCTCACCGTGCAGCCCGGACGTCCGGCCTCGCACCGCGGCAAGGGATGGGAGGACGTCACCGACCAGGCGATCCGAGCGCTGGTCGCGCGCGGTAAGCCTCTGGTCGCGATCCTCTGGGGCCGGGACGCGCAAAGCCTGCGACCGCTGCTCGGTGCCACGCCGTGCATCGAGTCGCCACACCCGAGCCCGATGTCGGCAGACCGCGGGTTCTTCGGCTCTCGACCGTTCAGCCGGGCGAACGAGTTGCTGGTCCAGCAGGGTGGCGAGCCGGTCGACTGGTCGCTTCCGTAGCGGAGCTGCCTCCGGCCGCCGGCAGCGACGAGTCGGCAGCCCGCCGTGACCGTCTCAATTCCGTTGCACGACTCGCCGAAGCGGAGTGCCGCATGCTCTACTCGACGGTGAGCTGGCGGCCTCGAGGTCGCCAGCGGGTAAGTGAACCGTCGAGGGGGGAGCGTGAAGCACAACCTGGCGCAAGCCCCGAGAGACATGGCACCGCGGCATTCTCGTCCGCTTCGACGGCTGGGTTTGCCGGTCGTGGCCGCGCAGCTTGCGGTGCTGTCGCTCGTCGCAGGGGCCTGTGGTGAACCGGAAGGGCCGCCGCGGCAGGCGTACGACGCCGTCGCGAGGTTCGCAGACGCCTGGTCGTCCGGTCGCGCCGCGAGCGCAGTGGACCGGCGTACCCGCCCGGCTGCCAGCAAGGCGCTGCGCGAGCTCGCGGACACGTTGCTCATCGAGAGCACGAAAGCGGCCCCCGACGGTCGGCTCACCTGCCTCGACGACGAGCAGGCCGAGGCCCGAAACGACGGTCGCAAGGTCTGTCGGCAACGACTCGACGTGACGCACAGGCTCACCGGCCTCGGCACGTGGCGCTACACGACGACGGTCGAGGTCCGTGAAGACCCGCAGGGTAAGTGGGCGGTCTGGTGGACGCCGGAGACCTTCCATCCGAAGCTCACCGAGACCACGCGGTTCGAGCGGCACCGCACGATGCCCCCGCGCGCGTCCATCACCGACAACGCCGGTGACCCGCTGACCCAGGACGGTCCGGTGGTGCGGGTGGGGGTCGTGCCGGCAAAGGCCGATCCCGACATGACCTACTACGAGCTGGGCCGCACCCTCGGTGTCGACGCGGTGGAGCTCAGGAAGCGAGCCGAGGAGGCGGACCCGAACTCGTTCGTCGACGTGCTCACGTTGCGGGAGGAGGCGTACGACGAAGTTGACTGGTTGCTCGACCAGCTGCCCGGCGTGGCGACACGCAAGGCAGTCATGTCGCTCGCCCCGACGTCGTCGTACGCACGTGGCGTGCTCGGAGTGGTGGCGCCTGCGACGGCAGAGACGCTCAAGGACGCCGGTCCCCTGGCCATGCCAGGTGACCAGGTCGGGGTGAGCGGTCTGCAGAAGGAGTTCCAGACTCGGCTCGCCGGCAGGCCTGGTGGGTCGATCGACGTGATCGACGTACGAAACGACGAGAAGGTCGGCGAGGTCTTCACGGTCGAGCCGCAACCGGGCCAGGATCTGCGCACCACACTCGACCCCTTCATCCAGGAGGCGGCAGAGCAGGTCGTCGGGGTCCAGGAGAAGCCGACGACCATCGTGGCGGTGCGGGCCAGCACCGGGGAGATCCTGGCGGCGGCCAACGGGCCCGGCGTGACGTCGTACAACCGAGCCTTCGTCGGGGAGTATCCGCCCGGCTCGACGTTCAAGGTCATCACGGCAGCAGCGCTGCTCGCGGACGGGCTCCAGCTGAACAGCCGCGTGGAGTGTCCTCCGGAGACGACCGTCGGCGGGAAGCGGTTCAAGAACGCCAACCGGTTCGGGCTGCGCAGGGGACCGTTCGTGACCGCGTTCGCGCACTCGTGCAACACCACGATGGTCAACCGGGCGAAGGACCTCGACCCGGACGCGTTGAACCGGATGGCGCGCCGCTTCGGGGTGGGTGCCGAGTGGAAGCTACGGCTTCCGGCGTACTCCGGCTCGATTCCCAAGCCCAAGGACGTCGTGGAGCACGCGGCGAGCATGATCGGTCAGGGTCGGGTGCTGATGAGCCCGCTGGGGATGGCGATGGTGGCGGCCGCGGTCGCCTCCGGTCAGCCGCGTACACCCACCCTGCTGCCTGACGTCGCGCCCGGTGAGCCGATCGGTGACCCACTGCCGGCGCAGCTGCAGACCGACCTGCGTGCGCTCATGCGGGCGGTGGTGGAGTCGGGGTCGGCCAAGATGCTCGACCTTCCGGGTCCGCCGGTCCATGCCAAGACCGGGACGGCGGAGTACGGCACGGAAAACCCTCCACGCACACACGCGTGGTTGATCGGTTTCCGCGGTGACATGGCGATCGCCGTGGTGATCGACGACGGCGGTTCGGGCGGCCGGGATGCAGGTCCCGTGGCCCGCGAGTTCCTGCGCCAGACCCGCTTCGTCGACTGACCCCCGCTGCGGTCTGAAATGACCACGTAACGTCGGTCACTGACCTCTGGAAGAGGCCTGCATGCCGCGGAAAGGTACGAATGCGCTGGGCAGGATATGGCCGTCGTGAGCTTGTCTCGTCGGTGCCGGGAGCTCGACCCTAAGTGGTGCGTGCGGTGGTCGTCCGGTCGGCGGCCTCTCCGTGCTGGGCAGGTGGGATGGGCTGCGTGGCTGTACGGGACCGGCCTTGTGGTTCTCCACTGCGCGTGCGATCCATCTCGACGGCTCACGTACGCCCGGTCACGTACGGCAGATCACGTACGACTGATTACGTACGGACAGACAGGGAACGACCGGTCACGTACGGCTGGTCACGTACGACTGCCTGGGCACCAGCCGTGGCCGTGCGTACTCGACCGGCAGCACCCACGGCCGGGAAACCGAAGCGTCGGGTGACGACAACGTGCGCGATCTGGCGACGGCAGGCGCTGGAGAACTTCGACAACCAGGTGAACGGCGCGCGGCGCGAGCGATCCTTCGTGGTATTCGCCAGCTCTTTGCAAGCGAATTCGTACCCTCACCAAGCAGGCATGCCACTCTCAGAGGTGAGTAACCGGCTGAACGTGGTCATTTCACCAGGGAGGGCGGCTTTAGACTGAAGAGATGGCCCGACCTAACGACGAGGTCGGTGCGCTACTCGCCGAGTACTCCGACCTCATAGCGATCACAGGCGGCGAGCCGTATCGTGCCCGGGTCTACGAGAAGGCGGCCCGATCGATCGCAGGTCACCACGAGGACATCTCGAAGCTCGACGCGGCCGGTCTGCAGAAGATTCCAAACGTCGGCAAGTCGATCGCGGAGAAGGTCCTCGAGTACTTTCGAACCGGCAAGATCTCGGCGGTCGAAGAGCTGCGAGCGAAGATCCCGGCCGGAGTACGCCAGCTGACGGCGATCCCCACGCTCGGTCCCCGCAAGGCCATGATCCTCTACGAACAGCTCGGCATCTCCTCGGTGCCGGAGCTGCTCGAGGCCTTGGACGCCAACAAGCTCGACAAACTCAAAGGATTCGGTCCCAAGACGGCGGAGAACCTCCGCCAGGGCATCATGCTGCTGCAGCAGGCCAGCGGTCGGGTGCACCTGGATGCCGGCCTCGACGTGGCCGAGCGGGTGGTCTCGGAGCTGAGACAGGTGACCGGCTGCGTGCGCTGCACGTACGCCGGCTCCTTACGCCGGATGCGCGAGACAGTCGGCGACATCGACATCCTCGTCGCCGCGAGCAAGTCCAAGCCCGTCATGGATGCCTTCACCAGCCTGGACATCGTGGCCCAGGTGATCGCGCGTGGTGAGACGAAGAGCTCGATTCGCACCAGGGACGGCCTGCAGGTCGACGTCCGAGTCGTCCGCCCGGAGGCATGGGGTGCGGCGTTGCAGTACTTCACGGGGTCGAAACAGCACAACGTACGGACCCGTGAGATCGCCGTGCGTGCCGGGCTGAAGCTCTCCGAATACGGGCTCTTCGAGGCCGACACCGACAAGCTGATCGTCTCCAAGACCGAGGAAGAGGTCTATGCCAAGCTCGGCCTGCCGTGGATCCCGCCGACCTTGCGGGAGGACCGCGGTGAGATCGAAGCCGCCCGCAAGGGCAGGTTGCCCGAGCTGGTGACCGAGCATGACGTCCGGGGAGACCTGCACTCCCACACCAATCTCACCGACGGTGTGGCCGCACTCGAGGAGATGGTGGCGGCGGCTGCAGCCCGCGGCTACGAGTACTTCGCCATCACCGATCATGCGCCCAACCTCTACATGCAACGCATGACCGACGAGAAGATGTTGGCGCAGCGGAAGGAACTTCGGCGGCTCGGCCGCAAGTACGACACGCTCGTCTTGCTGCACGGCACCGAGCTCAACATCGATCCCGACGGCGAGGTCGACTGGCCCGAGGACTTCCTTGCTGGCTTCGACATCTGCGTGGCTTCTGTGCATTCGCACTTCAACCAACCTCGCGCGGAGATGACCAAACGCCTGATCCGTGCCTGCGAGAACCCGTATGTCACGATCATCGGTCATCCCACCGGACGCCAGATCGGGCGGCGGGCACCGGTTGATGCCGACCTCGACGCGGTCTTCGAGGCGGCAGCCTCGACTGGGACGGCGCTCGAGGTGAACGCCGCGCCGGACCGACTCGACTTGAACGACGAGAACCTCCTGCGAGCCAAACGGTTCGGCGTGAAGTTCGCCATCAACTGCGATGCGCATGCGGTCGGCCACCTGGACTTCCTGCGCTATGGCATCGGCACGGCGCAGCGTGGCTGGTTGACCCCGGACGACGTCATCAACACCTGGTCGCTGCGCCGCCTGA
>DATCKU010000073.1:0-284659 GCA_036564245.1 Actinopolymorphaceae bacterium | reverse complement strand
ATGTCGTAGAGCAAAGACGCGACATGACCGGCAAGGTTCGCATACCACGTGTGTGAGTGCACAAGCTGCGCATCGCTCACCGCAGCTGCCATCTCGAGGTTGGCGGCGAAGATCCGCAGCGCCGGATTGGCACCGTCGAGTCGCGGGTCGTCCTCGGAATGAGCGACGGCACCCTCGCGGGGCGGGCCCAGGCAGTGGACGTCGAGGTCGACCAGCTTCGCGAGCTCACGGCTCAGGTAGTCGACGTGGACGCCGGCCCCGCCGTAGACGTGCGGTGGGTACTCGCGGGTGAGCAAAGCGACGCGCATGCCCGCGACTGTAGGACTCGTCGGTCCCGGAGTCACGAGGCGAGTCGGCTTTGCTGGCCCCTTGTCGGCGACGACTGCCATGATTCACGGCATGGCACCGACGGACTCCGGAACGCAGGACGACCAGCTCGAGCGTCTCCGCCGCCTCTGCCTGGCATTGCCTGAGGTGACCGAGCGGCTGAGCCACGGCGAGCCGACGTGGTTCGTTCGTGACAAGAAGGTCTTCGTGACCTATGCCGATCACCATCACGACGATCGCCTGGCCTTCTGGTGCGCCGCGCCGGAGGGTGTCCAGACCATGCTGATCGAGGCGGAGCCGGAGCACTTCTTCCGCCCGCCGTACGTCGGCCATCGCGGCTGGCTCGGCGTCTATCTCGACGTCGACGACGTGGACTGGGATCGGATCGCCGAAATCGTTGAAGACGCCTATCGCGTCATCGCCCCGAAGCGGCTCGTCGCGCAACTCGACGCGGCGAAATCGCAGTCGGACGCAACGCAGGACGCGTGACGTCGAGCCCGCGACACCGTATCGCGCTGATCCGGCTCGCGCCACAAGGCGCACGGGACCTGGCGTGGTAGCACGCCAGGTTGAGGTCCGACATCGGCGAGTGGCATCGTCGTCATGACGCCGCAACGTATGAGGGCTATGGTGCGGACATGGGCAAGGACCCACGCGTGCTGGGAATTGTGCTGGCCGGCGGTGAAGGCAAGCGGCTCATGCCCTTGACCGCGGATCGCGCGAAACCCGCCGTGCCGTTCGGCGGTACCTATCGCCTGATCGACTTCGTACTTTCCAACCTTGCAAACGCCGGAATCCGCCGGATCTGTGTCCTCACGCAGTACAAGTCCCACTCCCTCGACCGGCACATCTCGCTCACGTGGCGGATGTCGACGCTCCTCGGCAACTACGTCACGCCGGTGCCGGCGCAGCAGCGACTCGGACCGCGCTGGTACCAAGGCAGCGCCGACGCCATCTTCCAGTCGCTCAACCTGATCTACGACGACGATCCGGAGTACGTCGTCGTCTTCGGCGCCGATCACGTCTACCGGATGGACGTTTCCCAGATGGTCGAGGCCCACATCGCAAGCGACGCCGGAGTCACCGTCGCGGGCATCCGGATGCCGCGCAGCGAAGCGTCCGCGTTCGGTGTGATCCAGACAGAAGCCGACGGTCGCACGATCCGGGCCTTTCTGGAAAAGCCGTCCGATCCGCCCGGGCTACCTGACAGCCCTGACGAGGCGTACGTGTCGATGGGGAACTACGTCTTCAGCACCGACGTCCTGATCGACGCCTTGCGGACGGACGCCGACGACGAGGGATCGGCCCACGACATGGGCGGCAGCATCATCCCGATGCTGACCGACAAGGGCGAGGCGCAGGTGTACGACTTCGCCCAGAACGTCGTGCCCGGCGCGACGGACCGGGATCGCAGCTACTGGCGTGATGTCGGAACCCTCGACTCCTATCACGAGGCGCACACCGATCTGGTCTCGATCGACCCGGTCTTCAATCTCTACAACCACGAATGGCCGATCTACACGAGCTTCCCGCAGTACCCGGGGGCGAAACTCGTGCAGGGCGGACGTGTCAGCGAGTCGATCCTGTCGATGGGCAGCATCGTCACGGCTGCCGTGGTCGATCGCAGCGTCCTTTCTCCTGGCGTACGCATCGCGCGGGGTGCCGAGGTCGTCAACTCCGTCGTCATGGACAACACCGTGATCGGCGAGGGCGCCGTGGTACGCGACGCGATCCTCGACAAGAACATCGTGGTCCCGCCGGGAGTGGCGATAGGCGTGGACAAGGAGGCCGACCGGGCACGTGGGTTCACGGTGAGCCCGGGTGGCATCACGGTCCTCGGCAAGGGTCAAGCCGTCCCGGACCAGTAGAGCGCCGGCGACCATGCGCAGCGGCCTGGACGACGTCTCCTGAGGCTCAGCGTTCTCGCGCTGCTCGTGTTGTCGCTCGTGCTGATGCGGGTGACGTACGTGGAGGACACCTGCCGACGCGCCGGGCGCCGTGTCGACACCAAGAAGCCCTGCCGCCGGCCCCGACCTTGCGCCGTGGCTTTCGGTCGAAGGATCGGATCAGCCGCGTTTGGCGGCGCACAACAGTCCGTCACCGACGGGTAGCAGCACCGGCACGACCCGGTCGTCGTCACGGATCCGCCTGCCGAGCTCACGGATGGTCACGGTCTGCGGATCCCGCTGGGCCGGATCTGGTACCCGGTCGTGCCACAGCGAGTTGTCGAACGCCACGACGCCGCCGGGGCGCAGCAGCCGGAGCGCCTCCTCGTAGTAGGCCGGGTACTCCTGCTTGTCGCCGTCGCAGAAGACCAGGTCGTACGCACCGTCGGTGAGCCGTGGCAGCACGTCGAGAGCACGGCCGGTGATGAGCCGGGTGCGCTGCGGTGGGATGCCCGCTTCGGCGAACGACTCGCGGGCCAGCCGCTGGTGCTCGGCCTCGACGTCGACGCTGGTGAGGGTCCCGTCTGGCCGCATCCCACGAATCAGCCAGATCCCCGAGACACCGCAACCGGTGCCGATCTCCACGACCGTCTTGGCGTTGAGCGTCGCAGCCAGGAAGCGCAGGGTGGCGCCTGCACCTTGCCCGACTGGTGGAGCGCCGACTTCAGCGGCACGGGCTCGGGCGCGTTTCACCACGTCGTCCTCTGGGACGAAGTTCTCGGCGTATGCCCAGGTGGCGGGCTTCATGTCAGTGGAGATGGTTCCCTCCGAAGGCCAGGTCGTCCGATTCGCGACACCGTGTGAGGCGAAGCCTAGTGCCCCTCCGTTGCGATTGGAGGTTTTGGTGGGGTTTCGCGCCGATCCGGGCGAACCCTGACGTTGGACATTCCTAAAAAGGGGCTAAGACCGGGGTTTGACCGGAGCAATTTCGGGCGGACTGTGGCAACAATGGAAAGACCTGCCAGCGCCAGTGGGGAGGTGGGTCTGGTGGCTGAGGAACTGGCGGGCACCCCTGCCGACGCCTGGGCGCCGCCGTCGTGGGATGAGATCGTTCGTACGCATTCGTCCCGGGTCTATCGGCTTGCGTACCGACTGACCGGAAACCGGCACGATGCGGAAGACCTGACCCAAGAGGTCTTCGTACGAGTCTTCCGATCCCTCTCGACCTACACGCCAGGCACGTTCCAGGGGTGGCTGCACCGCATCACCACGAACTTGTTCCTGGATCTCGCTCGCCGTAGGCAGCGGATCAGGTTCGACGCCCTGCCAGAGGATGCGCCAGAGCGACTGGCAGGCTCCGAGCCGAGCCCTGCGGAGGCCTACGACGACCGGCACCTCGACGCCGACATCCAGGCCGCCCTTGACGGTCTGCCCGCGGAGTTCCGCGCGGCTGTCGTGCTCTGCGACATCGAGGGCCTGTCGTACGAGGAAATCGCGGCGACTCTCGGCGTCAAGCTGGGTACTGTCCGGAGTCGGATTCACCGTGGCCGCGCGCAGCTGCGGGAAGCGCTGCGTCACCGCATGCCCGCGACGACGCCCGGTCAGCCCGGCATCCCGGGTCCGGTGGACGTGGACAACGACCGCACCGAGCGTGACGCCGCGCCGAGTGGTGGTGCGGGTACGAGCGAAGCCGATGTGAGCGACCAGGAAGCGGTGGAGTCTGGCGTCGACGTATCGGTGACAGAACCCGCACCGGCGAGAGAAACTGCCACCATGTCCCCGATGAACCCCAGCCGGAGAGGGACGTGGTGACGCACGGCCGTAGCTACCTCTCGGCGCTGGTCGATGGAGAGCTCGACCACGAGGCACGGGATCGACTGCTCGCCCACCTCGCCCATTGCGCCGAATGCCGGGCACTCGCCGACGCCGAACGGCGGGTCAAGGCCCTCCTCGGTGGCATGGAGGACCCGCAACCGTCCTCGAGGTTGCAGGGAGCCTTGCTTGCCATCGGAAACGGTCACCAAGGTTCACCTGACACCAGCTGGCAGCTGCCGGTCGCCAGTCAGCGTTCCACCGTCGTCCCACTGCGCTCGCCTGCTGTGGTCGCCGCGGGCAGGTTCCCGCGCCGGCTGGCCGCGGGAGTCGCCGGTGTGGCTGCCATGGCCGGCATGGCCGCAGTGGGCGCCTTCGTGGCTGGCGAGGGTCCAGTCGGCGAAGGTGTCGAGCCACCTGTGCAGCGCATCACGGTCTCGCCTGTCGACCGGCCTACCACGGTCGGACCGTCCGGTCCGGAAAGCTCGACCGGCTTCGTCGACCCGAGCCTCTTCCTGCGCCGTGGTGCCCACCTCGCGCCCGGCCCGCAGGTCGGGCGCGTCGTACCGACCGACCGGCCGGTGAGTCCCACGCCGGCTGCATCGCGCCTGCCGCGCGCCGAGCCGACCGGGTTGCTGCGCTGAGCCGTCCAGAGCACTACCCAGCTGCTTGGGGTGCTCCACGTGCTGACACGTGGAGCGACCGGCTTCGCGGGGAACGGCGCCAGCGCCGCAGGCCGATCGGCTTTCGCGCAGGTGCGGCGAAGGACGACATTCCGCCGAAACAGGCCGGCCTTGCACAACCGCTGGACCGACATATGCCTTCGATGGTCTCCTGGTTACGGGAGCCCGGAAGCGTCGAGGGGATGGGGTCGAGGGGCGAGAGGTGAGTCGTCCCGCGTTCGGTTCGATGCCCTCTTTCCGGGTTCGCGAAGATGGCGTGACGCCTGGTCTGCCCTGGTGAGTCTGGGGGTTTCCGCGGTGGCCGGGATGATTCATACCGTGAACTTTTCGACGTTGCGTGCGCCGCGGCTTGGTCGGTTGGCGGGAGACGACCAGGATGCGGGCGCCGTGTCGGGAGGTGACGTTCGCGTTCAAGGCGTCCGACAAGCCAGGGCTCGCGACCTCTCTGGGCTCACCACCGAGCGCACAGCTGAGTGGCAGGCAAGCCCAGGAATGCGAAGCTATCCCCGAAAGGCCCTGAGAGTCCCATTCGAGGAGCACTGCCCAGAGCGTGCTCGGTTTCGCGGCTACGTCGGGACGTTCGAAGGGTTGGGGTGAACGAGGGAAGGACGGGCTGCATGACCGAGCGACGCATGGGTGAGCCTGGTGCCGAGCCGCCCGACCGGCAGCCACGCGATCCTGCTCCGTCGGACGGTGGCCAGCCAGTTGCGCGACCGGCGAGCGGAGCTCAGGTCGACCCTCGCCACCAGATGACACCGGTTGTTCCGGCGCCGCCGCAGGTATCGAGCCAGGTTTTCAGTCAGGTGCCCAACCAACGGGATCAGCGTGACACCTGGGCGCATCGCTATCCAGTGGAACGGCCGGACTTCGAGCCGCCACCGCCATGGGCTCGACCCGCTCCTGCCGTACCGAAGTCGGCCAGCCGGCCGTTCGGGACCTTGGGGACGGCTGAGGAGCACCAGACGAACCCTTCTGAGCAGGGAGGGTGGTGGCTCAAACGGAAGGTTGTGCTCGCGCTTGCCGCTGCGATCGCGATGGTTGCCGCAAGCATCGGGGCGACCGTCGGGGTCCTTGCGACGCTCGAGTTCGGCCCGGCGCTGATCGCGACCGAGCCACCGCCGATCGACGACGAGCTCGGCGCCGAAGGAAAGGCGTTCCCCAAGCCGCAGAGCGTCTCGACCGTCGCACGCACGCTGCTGCCGAGCGTGGTCCAGATCAAGGTCGCCACCGGGACCGGGAACGGCACCGGATCCGGCTTCGTGATCCGCAAGGACGGCTACATCCTCACCAACAACCACGTCATCGAGCGGGCCGCGCGTAGCGGGTCGATCAAGGTGATCACGTACTCCGGCGAGGAGCTCTCCGGAAGCGTCGTCGGCCGCAGCCCTGCGTACGACCTCGCGGTGATCCGCGTGCAGCCAGAGGGGGAGCTTCGGGAGGTGGCACTTGGCGACTCCGAGAAGGTGCAGGTCGGCGAGCCGGTGGTCGCGTTGGGGTCCCCGCTCGGTCTGGCCGGCACCGTCACGACCGGGATCGTCAGCGCCCTGAACCGCCCGGTCACGGCCGGTGGGTCGGGCCCGGAGATCTCGTTCATCAACGCGATCCAGACCGACGCCGCGGTCAATCCCGGCAACTCGGGTGGGCCGCTGGTGAACCTCAAGGCCGAGGTGATCGGCGTGAACTCGGCGATCGCGACCGTCAGCCGTCCGGGTCCCTTCACGGTGGACGAGCCGCAGGGAAGCATCGGCTTGGGTTTCGCGATCCCGATGAACCAGGCGCGACGGACGGCGGACCAGATCATCCGGACCGGACACGCGGTCTATCCGGTCATCGGTGCGGAGCTCGACATGCGCCACGAGGGCCCGGGGGCGCGCCTCGGAGAGGTCCGACCAGGAAGTGCCGCCGAGAAGTCCGGCCTGGCCGCGGGCGATCTCGTCACGATGATCAACGGACACAAGATCACTGGAGCAGAGGACCTGATCGTCCAGATTCGTCGGCACCTGCCCGGCCAGCGGGTCGAGTTGATCTACGAACGCGGTGGCGAGCAGCGGCGTGCGATCGTGACGCTCGACCAGGAGACGGGCTAGGCGGACGGCCGGGCGCCGGATGCGGCCTACTGCGTGAATGATTAAGCGGTTACCCTGGGCGCGTGTTCGAAATCGGTGCCCCGGAATTCATCGTGCTGGCGATTGCGGCACTGTTCATCTTCGGGCCCGATCGGCTGCCCGAGATGGCGCGGCATGCGGCTCGAGGACTGCGTCGGCTGCGCACCATGGCTCTGAACGCCCGGCGTGAGCTGAGCCGCGAGCTCGGGCCAGAGTTCGAAGACCTCGACATCCGCGACCTCAACCCGCGGAACTTCGTACGCAAGCACGTCCTCGACGCGATCGACGAGGACGATCTGCGGATCGACCGCGAGTTCGACCTGCGCGACGACCTGCGGATCGACGACAAGCCGACGTCGAAGCGGTCGGCGAATGGTAAGTCGAAGGCAACGAGCTCAGCGAGTGCGTCCACGACGCGCAGCACGAGTGCCGCATCGGATGGCGCAGCTGAGCCGTCCGGTGGGACCGACACCCTCGTCGAGACGTCGACCAGTCAGAACGCCGACGGTGAGGGGCCCGCGCCGGTGCCGCCCTTCGATACGGAGGCCACCTGACGGCCGCCTGGCCTGCTGCGCGCATCGCAGCGTGACGTGTTCGGTGTCGCCAGGACTTCGGTTCGGTGTCGACTGTGCTCGCGGCCTCAGCGTTTCGCAGGGGTGATGCCGAGCGACCGTCCGACGAGGCTTGGTCGCCGCTCGGCGAGATCCTGCGCGAGCGCGATGAGCGCCTGGGCTGCAGCCGAGTCGGGATGGTCGAGGACGACGGGTACGCCTGCGTCGCTGCCGCTGCGTAGTCCTGGATCGAGCGGTACCTCTGCGAGCAGGGGTACGTCGTAGCCCAGTCGCTCGGTCAACGTGGCGGCGACCCGCTTGCCGCCTCCGGACCCGAACACTTCGATCTGGTGGCTCGGACCGCAGTGGGGACAGGGCAGCCACGACATGTTCTCGACGACCCCGACGACCTTCTGCTGCAGCATCGACGCGATGGTGCCGGCGCGCTCGGCTACCTCGGCGGCGGCCTCCTGCGGGGTCGTGACCACGAGGACGTCGGCGTTCGTGAGCTGCTGGCCCACCGAGATCGCCATGTCGCCGGTGCCGGGTGGCAGGTCGAGCAACAGCACGTCGAGGTCGCCCCAGTAGACATCGGCAAGCATCTGGCCGAGGGCGCGGTCGAGCATCGGCCCGCGCCAGGCCACGACGTGTTGCCGGCCCGGCTTCAGCATGCCGATGCTCATGACCTTCACGTCGTACGCCGGGACCGGCATGATCATGTCCTCGACCCGCGTGGGTCGCTGGTCCGCCACACCCACCATGGCGGGCACGGAGTGGCCGTAGACATCCGCGTCGAGCAGGCCGACCTTCAGCCCTCGCCGGGCCATGGCGACTGCCAGGTTGACCGTCACCGAGGACTTGCCCACGCCACCCTTGCCTGACGCCACGGCGTAGACGCGCGTCAAGGAGTCGGGTCGAGCGAACGGGTTCTGCTTGGGCGGCGCCGATCCCCGGAGCTTCGTCTGAAGCGCGCGGCGCTCTTCGTCAGACATCACGTCGAGCTTCACCTCGACGTTCGTCACTCCCGGAAGCGCCGACACAGCCTTGGTGACGTCGTGGGTGAGAGTCTCGCGCATTGGACAGCCGGCCACCGTGAGCAGCACGGTCACGCGGGCCGTGCCATCGGGGTCGACCTCAGCGGACCGCACCATGCCGAGATCCGTGATGGGTCGCCGGATCTCCGGGTCGATCACCTTTGCGAGGGCGGCGTGGATCTGCTCCTGACTCGGCAGCGACTGCATAACCCGATGCTACGGCTTGGTACGACAGCAGACGGCGGGCACCTGCCCGGGGCATGTGTCGTCGGCCGCAGTCGTGACGTCGCAGGCGTTGCCGGCGGCCGCGAGCCGAGACGTCGAGCGTCGTGAGGTGGAACGTCGGGCGGTCGTCACGCCGAGGCGCCATCGCCGGAATCGTGTCGTACCTCCCGGTCACGGCGTTCGTCCAGTTCCGCGAGGAGTCCGCGGAGCTCGGATCGGAGGTAGTCGCGGGTGGCCACGTCGTTCATCGCCAGCCGCAGCGACGCCATCTCGCGGGCGAGGAACTCCATGTCCGCCCGGGTCCGGATGTTCATGTCGCGGTCCTGCTCGTACAGCACCCGGTCGCGCGCCTCCTGCCGGTTCTGTGCGAGGAGGATCAGCGGCGCGGCATACGACGCCTGCGTGGAGAACAACAGGTTGAGCAGGATGAAGGGATACGGGTCCCATCGCAGCCCGTAGACCCCCACCAGGTTCACCGTCACCCAGCAGACGACGAAGACCGTCATGTAGACGATGAATCGAGCAGTCCCCAGGAACCTCGCGAACGCCTCGGCGAATCGCCCGAAGAGGTCCGGATCGTAGTGAGGACGCAGGGTCGGTCCGGGTCGGCGCGGGATGTCCAGCCGTCGCGCGTCGTCACGAGGACGCGCGACGAACCAGTCGCCTCTGGTCCGGTCACCGTTGCCGCCTGTCCAGGGATCACGCGCCACGGCTTACCTCCGCGAATCGCTCGCGCCAGTCTTCTGGGAGCAGGTGATCGAGGACGTCGTCGACCGACACCGCTCCGAGCAGCCGGCCGGTCTCGTCGACGATCGGCGCGGCCACCAGGTTGTACGTCGCGAGGTAGCCGGTGACCTCCTCCAGCTGCGCCTCCGGACGCAGCGGCTCGAGCTCGGAGTCGATCACGCCTGAGACCAGAGCCGACGGAGGCTCGCGAAGCAGCCGTTGGATGTGAGCGACACCGAGGAACCTCCCGGTCGGTGCCTCGAGAGGCGGGCGGCAGACGTACACCTGAGCAGCGAGAGCCGGCGTGAGGTCCGGGTTGCGCACCTGCGCGAGCGCCTCGGCGACCGTCGCGTCCGGCGGCAGGATGACCGGGACGCTGGTCATCATTCCGCCGGCGGTGTGCTCGTCGTACGTCAGCAGACGGCGGACACCCTCCGCTTCCTTGGGCTGCATGAGCCCGAGGAGGAACTCAGCGGTGTCGTGGGGCAGCTCGGCGACCAGGTCGGCAGCATCGTCCGGCGACATCTCCTCGATCACATCTGCGGCGCGTTGCACGTCCAACCCCCGCAAGATCTCCACCTGGTCCTCTTCGGGCAGCTCCTCCAGCACGTCGGCGAGACGTTCGTCTGCGAGCGCGGCGGCTACCTCGGCACGACGCTTGCGCGGCAGGTCGTGCAGGACGCTTGCCAGGTCGGCGGGACGCATGCTCTCCAACGTCGCGAGCAGATGGGTCGCTCCCTGCTGCTCCTCGGCGAGGCTGAGGCCGGTCACGGCGTCCACGTCGACGACGAGGGTCTGCCCTCTCCGACCGAATCGCTTCCCTCGTTTCCTGATCGCCACTTTGGTGATCAGCCAATCCTTGGTGCGGGTGGGTTCCATGCCGAGGTCGAAGACCGTGACTTCTTCACCCGTCTCGCGAAGCGTGACGGTTTTGTCCAGTAGCTCCCCGAGGGCGAGCGTCTCGGTGGGCCGTTGTTGGAACTTCCGCATGTTGACCAGTCCGGTCGTGACGACCTGACCGGCATCGATGCTGATGACACGGGTCATGGGCACGAAGATGGGGCGGCGGCCCAAGACCTCGACGACCATGCCGAGGACACGAGGGGGTCGGCCGGGTGGTCCCAACGTCACGACGACGTCTCGCACCTTGCCCACTTGGTCGCCACGCGGATCGAAGACGGCTGTCGATGCGAGACGGGCAAGAAACACTCGGCCTGGGGTACCGCTCACGCTGTCCGCACCCCCTCTCTGCCACAGCAGCATCGGCTCGCCAGACACCGGATCCGGGCGCGGGACGCCGCAACCGGCGGACTACTCGGTTGGTGTCACAGCGGTCGGAAAGGCCTGGTGAGGGTCATTGCCGATGCTGTGGCCAGGCTAACTCGCACGGCAGATGGCCGTGCTCGGGCAGAGTCACCGCTCGCGTGGCGGTTCATCGCATCGTTCGATTCAGGTCATATGACACGTCGGAGCACCGAGACTGTCCGACCATTCTCGTGGTCCTTCTCGTGGGCTACTGGGCCGGTTCGACACCGTTGCGGCTTTGAGCCGATGCCGTCGAGGGCCTGCGAGACTCTCGAACCGCCGTTAGCCTTCGATCATGGGGATGTCCGCGGGGTCGGGGAGCCGTCCACGACGTACGACTGGCGCGGTACAAGGGTCCGCAGCCGAGGCCGCTGGCGTCGTGCGGATCGGTGACGACGCCATCCTGATCCCCTCTGACTTCGGCCCCGCCGAGTTGGCCCGCGTTCGACGCTCCGGGGCGCGTTGGATCGAGGGTTCTCGTCACACGGTCAACATTCCAGCCATCGTCTTTCTCGCCATCATCGGGCTCTCCTGGTTCGCGATCGTCGTCCAACCCGACCTCATGACGGCGGCCAGGATCCTCTTCCTGCTCCTGGGAGCCTTCATCGCCGGGAACGTGGGGTGGCAGGTCAAGCGGCATTGGGACCGGAAGCGCGATGATGCGCTCAGACCCAAGGTGATCATTCCGAGCCAGGACTTGCATCCGAAGGATCGCCAGGCGATGCGTGAGGTCGTCCGCATGGTCGTCGAGGTCGCCGACTCGCAAGCCCACCGTCGTGGGCATCTCGGTGACGGGCTCGGGTTGCTCGTCGCCGAACAGTGGCGGATCGCCAAGGCGCTAACCGAGCTCGGCGAAGCACGCCGGTTGATCGGTGATGAGGAAAGCCTTCCGGAGCATGCGGCCGCGGTGCGTACCGCGGAGGCGGCGGTCGCTCGGCGGGTCCAGATCCTGCAGGGGTACGTCGAGGCCGTGCGTCGGGTCGACCAGATGTTGCAGGCGGTGGATGCCGAGGTCCGGTCCGAAACCGTTCATCACAAGGTTCGTGACGCGATCGCGATGTTGGGCGACGATGCCGGGATGGTCTCGCTCGTAGGGGACGCCGGTATGGCGGCGGCCGGTGTGCAAGCCGCCCTCGAAGCTCTACGCGGCAAGGCGGAAAGCCTTCGGCAACTGGCGAGCGGCTAGCTGTTCTCCTCGACGATGTGCACGACACCTGCCGGACGTGCATGACGTGTCGGCGCGATTCACATCTCCGGCAGGCGTCGTGCACAACGGGCCGCATCGAGTCGGCGCCGGGCCAGCGAACCTAAAGCCAGCCGTTGCGCTTGAAGAAGCGGTGCAGCGTGAAACAGATGACGAGGATGCCGAGCAGGACCATCGGATAGCCGAACTTCCAGTCCCGCTCCGGCATGTATTCGAAGTTCATGCCATAGACGCCGGCGATCATCGTGGGGACCGCGAGGATCGCCACCCAGGCGGAGATCTTCCGCATGTCTTCGTTCTCGGCCACGGTGAGTTGCGCGAGGCTTGCCTGGAGGAGGGACGTCAGCAACTCGTCGAACTCGGCGACCTGCTCGCGTACCCGAGTCAGATGGTCCTCGACGTCACGGAAGTACTCCCGGATCTCCGGAGGAATGAGGCGCAGCGGCCGCTCCGCCAGCTGTCGCAGCGGCTGGGCCAGGGGGGTCACGGCACGCTTCAGCTCGAGCACCTGCCGCTTCAGCTGGTAGACGCGTCCGACGTTGCGCCCACCACGGGCCGAGAAGACGGAGATCTCCAGCTCGTCGATGTCGTCTTGGAGCCGGTCGACGACGGCGAGGTAGTCGTCGACGATGCGGTCGGCCACGGCGTGCAGGACGGTGGCCGGACCCAACGCCAGGTGGCTGGGATTCTCCTGCAGCTGTCGCCGTACCTCACCCAGCTCGCTGTGGGCGCCGTGTCGTACCGTCACGACGAAATCCGCACCCACGAAGACCATGACCTCGCCGGACGCCGAGAGCTCGCCCGTCGCAGAGATCTCATCGGGGGAATTCCGGATGGTCTTGAAGACCGCAAACAGCGTGTCGTCGTACCGCTCGAGCTTGGGCCGCTGGTGCGCGGTCACGGCGTCTTCCACGGCCAACGGGTGCAGGTCGAACTCCGCCGCGATACCAGCGAGCTGACGCTGCGTCGGCTCGAACAAGCCGATCCAGACAAAGCCGTCGCCGTTGCGTGCCCGACGTACTCCCTCGCTGTAGGACGTGACGTCGGGTTGCCGTTCCCCGTCTCGGTAGAACGCCCAGTCGACGATCGCCTGCTCCGGGCTACCGGCGAGCTGCCTGACCTCGCTGCTCGCGTTGGTCGTCGGTACGGCGCCGCGACGGCGGATGGCGCGCATCATGGCGCGGGCGCGGCCTCCAGCGAGAACGCTGCTACGCGCACCGTTTCCGGTCGAGGGTGTCGACGATCGGCTCCGCGCGAGGTGGCTTCTGGTGCGAGCAGAACGCAGCATGGGGCTCGGCAGGCTCATGGTGACGACCTCCTCGTCCGAGTTGAGTGCGTGCGTGCAGACGACAGACGGCAAACACAAGGCGTCCACGAACGCGCGACATGGACGCGGTGGGACGTCCCTCGTGACCAAACCCCGGACTACGTGCTGTGGTTGCGGTCGTACGACACGAGATGTCCGTCGGTCGGGAGCGGACGAGTTGCGCCGCCGACCGACTGGATGGCTACGTGGAGCTGGCCGGGCACGTCAGTGGCTCAGGCCAGCAGGGCAGAGCCTGGCCAGCTATGCGAAAGCGGGGCGGTCCTGAGGGACGCAGGTACTGCAGGGATTAGCAGGATCCACCTGCATCACCTCCTCGCCACCGGGCCCTCGTGAGGGCGAGCGAACGAATTCGGTCCTGCCTCTTGCGCTTCGTTCGACGTCTTTCACACGATGCGACATCGGCACCCGAAGCGGTCGGACCATATGAGACCCGCCGATGGCGGGCACAGCCGACTGGCCAGTCTAGCAGTGAATACCGCGACATCGACCAGGTCCAGCGGGACTCGCTCGATCGGGTACGGATCTTAAGGCCGATGAGGCATCCTCGGAGTGTCAGAAGATTGCGAGCAGTCTGAACGTCGGTCCGACTGACGAAGAAGGTGTCCGTGATGTCCATTCCGCTCCCGGAACCACCGACCGGACTGCCGGTCGGTTCCTACCGCACATACGCCGAGGCGCAGCGAGCAGTCGACTACCTGTCCGACAACAAGTTCCCGGTCGAGAACGTGACGATCGTGGGCACCGACCTCAAGCTGGTCGAGCGTGTGACGGGCCGGATGACGCAAGGTCGGGCGATCGCCGTGGGCGCCAGCGCCGGGGCGTGGTGGGGGCTGTTCGTCGGCATTCTCATGAGCCTGTTCGCCAGCACGGGTGCCAACGCCATTGCCTTGATCGTCACCGGCATCGTCGTCGGTGCGCTGTTCGGTGCGATCTTCGGCTGGTTCGGCTACCGCGCGACCGGTGGACACCGCGACTTCACCTCACGCACGCAGGTGGTGGCCGCGACGTACGACGTGCTCTGCCAGCCTCAGAAGGCGGAGGAAGCGCGCAATCTGCTGGCGAAACTGGCATTGCAGACCGGTTCGCTGTGAGTCGTGACGCGGGGGTCGATTCCGGGCGACCGGAGCTGTGGCTCGCCCGTCATGGGCAGACCGAATGGAGTCGGACGAATCGGCACACGAGCGTCACCGATCTGCCGTTGACCCCGAAGGGCGAAGCCGCGGCGCGCGCATTGGCCCGGCGACTCGCGGGAACACCGTTCGATCTCGTACTCACCAGCCCACTGCGGCGTGCCCGTGACACGGCTCGCCTGGCGGGGTTCGGCGACGTGGCCGTGGTGGACGCGGATGCGCACGAGTGGCGGTACGGCGAGGTCGAGGGCCTCACCACCGCGCAGGTACGTGAGCGGATTCCCGGGTGGACGGTGTGGACTCACCCGACGCCCGGCGGTGAGACGGCTGGTGAGGTGGGAGCCCGGGCCGACCGGTTGATCGAGCGGGTACGCAGGCAGGCGCGGCAACGGGCGCTGCTTTTCGCCCACGGACACGTGCTTCGCGTCCTGACGGCGAGGTGGCTGGGATTCGCGCCCGAGGCGGGTGCGCATTTCGTCCTGGATGTCGCGAAGCTCAGCGTGCTGGGCTGGGAACGAGAGGCCCCTGCGATCCTCCTCTGGAACGCGTGACTGGGAGCCCTTCCTTCGTCGTACCCCTCGCTGTGATGCGAAGCCGGAGCCCGTGCCCGGACGTTCGGACCTCTCCCCGGCATGGGGCGAACCTCTGGCGAGTCAGCTGCGTGACGCCGCCGGGCGGAGCGCTCGGCCGTTGCCGCGTGGCAAGCCCACCGCCGGTAGGCGGGTAGGTCGTGGATCAGAGGTTCCAGGCGAGGAACTCGAGCTGCGCCGGAAGGAGGCGTCGCCAGTAGCCGGCGGTGTGCGCACCGGGCTGGAAACCACCGGCGGGTCGCTTGGGCAGCCCTGCGACGAAGGCGCGAGTCGCTTCGAGGAACGGATCGTCTCGACCACAGTCGACGCGCAGTCTCACGTCCTTCAACGCTTGCTGGTCGGCGAAGACGTCGTTGGCCTGAAAGTCCGTCGGCCCGTCGAAGGCGCCCTCGGCGGCGTCCTCTGCGTTCTGCCAGAGCGCAGGACTTGCGGCGACCGCAGCAGCGACCCGGTCGGCATGCCGCTCGGCCAGAAGCAGCGCACCATAACCACCCATCGACCAGCCGATCACGCCGATCCGGTCGGTGCGCAAACCTCTGGATGCCAACCGTGGAAGCAGCTCCTGCACGATCATCGCCTGGGGATCGCCGCCGTTCCGGCGCCGGTGCCAGTAGCTGTCCGGGCCGCCGTCGACCGTCACGACGGCGAACGGCGTCGGCCATCGCGCGGCGCCCGCGGCGAGGTAGCGATCGATCCCGAGCTCGGTGAAAGGCCAGGTGTGGTCACCGCCTCTGGCGTGGAGGGCGAGCACCACGGGAAGTCGGGCATCTGCCGAGACCCCGGGAGGATACGAAGCCGACCAGTGGACGACCTTTCCGTTCTGCGCACGAGAACGGAACGTCTTGTCGACCCTCGTGCCCGGCTTGACGTCGGGAATGACGCCGTCTTCGCCCGTCAGGCCGAGGGCTGTGTGCAGCAGGACACGTCCCGGGAGGATCCGCGCCTCGACCAGCCCGGCGGTGATGCCAGCCGCGCCGAGCACGGCGCCTGCAGTGAGGATGGAGCGGCGACTCGATGGCATGCGGCTCATCGTGGCACGGTGAGTGTACGGTCGATCAAGGGCTCACCACTCCGCCGGACCGCTGGACCCCGGTGGTGTGAGGCTGGCAGGAGACAGCACCTGCCATCCGACCAGAGTCTCGACAAGGTGCGGGGTCGTCGGGAGTCGGCGAAGCTCCTGAGCTGTCACCCAACGGGCGTCGGCCGCGTCGTCGCCGGGGCGCAGATCTCCACCTTCCGGTGCGCACATGTAGTCACGGATGACGAAGACCGCGCCTTCGCCCGCGTCTTGCTCCACGGTTCCCAGCAGACGGCCGACCGTGACGTCGAGCCCGGTCTCTTCACGCACCTCGCGCCGCAGGGCTTCGTGGTCGGTCTCGCCGGCCTCGACCCGGCCGCCCGGGATGGTCCAGAGCCCGGCGCCAGGCGCACGCGCACGGCGAACCACGAGCAGTCGATCGCCGTCTGGGATCACCGCGCCGACACAGGGGATGCGCCGTGCCACCGTTGCACGATATCGGCGCGGCGAGCCTGCAGGCGGACAGTTCCCGTACGATCGGCTCGAGCGGATCCTTCGAATCCCGGCCTGAACGCCCGCATGAAGGAGCGTCGGATGAAGGGCGAGCCGGTTTGTCCCCGATGTCATAACTCGTTGCGTCCACCGTCTCCGTGGGACAGCAATTGGGTGTGCTCGGCCCATGGGCCCGTGCATCCGCTGCAACCGTTCGTCCAGCCATCCGCAGAGCTCGTGCGGTGGCTGGCGATGCGGTCCCGCTTGCCGATCTGGATGCCCTGGCCGCTGCCGCGGGGCTGGGTGATCACCGGGGTGGGTCACGCAGGCTCCGACGTGGAGGGGGTGCGCGCGACCGTCCTGGCGAGCTGCGGCCCCAACCCGCTCGGTGGCGCCGGGGAGCTAGTCCTCGTGGCGGAGGAGATGGGGGTGGGCCTGGGTGCCCGATACGCAGGGCTCGAGGAAGCCGACCCTGGTGAGGCGTTCGGTGCCGGCGCACCGCAGGCGAAGGTGCAGGCAGGTGGCAGACCCACACCGCTGTGGTTCGTCCGCACCCCACCGGACCGAGCCGTCTACGCCGGCGAGGCGGAGGGGTTCTGGCTCTGGCTGATCTTCTTTCCTGAGACCGCCGGCGCGCTCCTCCTCGAGCCGTTCGCGTTGGCCGACGCCGCAATGCTCGGCCGAGAGGTCGATCTTCTGCCGTACGGCGCGCTCACGCCACGACTTCGGACGGCTCCGAAGCCACGGCAGAGCTGACTTCTCCGACCCCCTGTCGGCCGGGGTGGACCTGCTACGGATCCCGATCCGGCTGTGACGGGCACAGCCGTCGTGGGCGCATCTGCCAAGGTGGAGCCGTGCGCATCGATCTCCACACCCATTCCAGTTGCTCGGACGGAACCGACACACCAGCCGGTCTTGTGCGAAAAGCCGCCGAGGCAGGCCTCGACGTCGTCGCGATCACCGACCACGACACGTTCGCCGGATGGGAGGAGGCGCTCGCCGAGGCCGAACGGCGGGGGATCGGACTTGTGGTCGGAGCGGAGATCTCGAGCCGGCTGGCGACCGAGTCTGGAGCCGGCGCCAGCGTCCACGTGCTCGCGTATCTTCCCGATCCCACGTTTCCAGAGCTGCAGCACATGCTGGAGCGGATCCGCAACGGCCGCGCCACACGGGTCCCTGTGATCCTCGAGCGGCTCCAAGCACTCGGCATCACGATCAGCAGCGACGACGTGGCCCGGCACGCGCGGTCAGCCACTGCACCGGGCCGGCCGCATGTTGCCGATGCGCTGGTCGAGGCGGGCTATGCGGCAGATCGGAACGAGGCCTTCGACCGCTGGCTGGGTGAGGGCGGGCCGGCGTACGTCACCCGTTATGCGCCCGAACCCGGTGAGGTGATCCGCTGCGTCGTAGCGGCTGGAGGGGCACCCGTGCTCGCCCACCCGCATGGCAGGGCCAGCCGCCAGGCGCTCACCGACGCGATGCTCGCCGAGCTCGCTGGTCTGGGCCTCGTCGGGCTGGAGGTCGACCACCTGGACCATGACGAGGCGACACGTCGTCATCTGCGCGAGTTGGCCGGCGAGCTCGGTCTCGCCGTCCTCGGCTCGAGCGACTACCACGGCGAGGGGAAGGACCACCACGATCTTGGATGTTGTACGACCGATCCGGAGGAGCTGGTGCGGCTCCTGGACCGGGCACGTGCGATTGCCGACGCCTCCGGCCGTCGTACTCCCGAACCGTTCCTGCCCGATCCCACGCTGCTCGAACGGTGATCGGGTGTTCGAGCGATGATCGGAGCAGGCCAGGATCACTGACAGCCTCGATCGCATCGACGTCCGAAGATCCGGGCGGTTCGCCCGGGGGTGGGCATTGACAGGATGGGAGCCATGGGGGCACGTCCGCCGCAGACGCACCAGGACCACGGGGCGCCGGCTGAGCAGCTGGGCTTCGACGACATGCCGCGCCGGCTGTTCCGGGCCACGCCGACCAGGTTGCTCGGGTGGCTGGACTGTCCGCGTCGCTATCGCTTCACCTACCTCGAGCGGCCGACGCCTCCGAAGGGTCCGCCGTGGGCCCACAACAGTCTCGGAGCGAGCGTGCACACGGCCTTGGCTGCGTGGTGGCGACTGCCGATCGACGACCGTACGCCCGAGGCCGCCGGCCGGATCCTGCAGCAGGTGTGGATCGACGAAGGCTTTCGAGACTCCGCGCAGAGCATGCGCTGGCGCAGTCGTGCCCGCGAGCTCGTCGAACAGTACGTCGCGACGCTGGATCCGGCACAGGAACCCGTCGGGGTGGAACGCACGGTGGCGCTCACGACGTCCTCGCTCGCGTTGTCCGGTCGCATCGACCGGATCGACGAACGGGCCGGTGAAACCGGTCAGGGCATCGAGCTCGTGGTGGTCGACTACAAGACCGGGCATCGCACGCTCACGACCGCCGACGCGAGGAGCTCGCTTGCGCTCGCCGTCTACGCCGCCGCAACCGCGCGTACGCTTCGCAAACCATGTCGTCGAGTCGAGCTGCACCATCTGCCGACGGGATCGGTGGTCGCGTGGGAGCACACTGACGAGTCGCTCAGTCGGCATCTCGCTCGGGCCGACGAGATCGGGATCGAGGCAGCAGACGCGGAGGAGGCCTACGCGCGGGGACTGTCGAGCGCGGAGGTGGAGCGGGTGTTCCCACCCATGCCCGGACCGCAGTGTCAGTGGTGTGACTTCGCCGGCGTGTGCCCGGACGGCCGAGCGGCCTATCCGACCAGGCGACCCTGGGAGGGCTTGCCGCCAGAATGACCACGCGCGGCTGGCACCCGAGAATGACCAGGCGCGGCGGGCACCCACTCGCCATGGCACCCGACCCCTCGAGAATGACCAGGCGTGGTGGGTGCCCACTCGCCATGGCATGCGCCGGCACCGACTGTGGCGAGCACACGCCTGTACACCTCGCGCCGCGCGATTAGTCTCTCGGTCATGGATCTGTTGCGGTTGCTGGTGTCGCCGCGCAAGCTGCTGGGCGCGTTCACCATCGCGCTGACCGGGCTCGCCGCGCTGTGGGCGTTCGGTGAGTACGACGGCAGACTCCCGGCCGCGACGCTCCTGCTGGTGCCGATCGTTGTCTTCAGCGTCCTGGCCTGGCGAAAGCGGAGCGCCCTGGCTGGGTGGGGTTACCTCGTGGTCGCCTGGGCGTTCGGCTTCGTGGCGTACGGCGCGCTGTACCCGCCCGGATGAACGCGTACGCCTGACCCTCACGTATCACTACTGTGCGGAGTCGCTCAAAACTCTGCGTAATCGCGCTCGTTCCCGCTACTGTAAGCAGTCTGCTGTCGGACCAATAGCGGCCGGTTGTCCAAAAGGAGGCGGTGAATGAGGCATGCGGCCCGCCGGCGCCGGATGGTAGGCCGGGTGATCTCGGCAGCATTCTCGGTCTTGACTCTCGCCGTCGCGCTGCTTGGCGCCTCCGGTTTCCTCCCGGCCCGGTTCATGGCCGGCGAGATGATCGCTCAGGAGGCACCTGTGGAAGGCGGTGGTGCACCCGCCGTCCCGCGGGCACGTACGCCGCTCAACCACACGCCGACACCGGAGCCGATGTGGCCGACGCTGAGCCCGGATGATCCGACCGCGCTGCCACCGAGAAGTGGTGAGGGCAAGCGCATCGTCTACTCCCTGGGGAAGAACCGCGTGTGGCTCGTCTCGGCAGACAACCGGGTGGTGCGCACCTACCTCGTGAGTGGGACGAAGTACGGTCAGGTGCGGCCCGGCACCTACGAGGTCTACCGCAGGAAGCGGACGACCACGAGCTGGCACGGCACCGAGCGCATGAACTACATGGTCACCTTCACGCACGGAAAGAACGCCGCGATCGGGTTCCACGACATCCCGGTCAGCATCGAGACCGGGAAGCCCATCCAGAAGCTGACGCAGCTCGGTCAGTCGCTCTCCGATGGCTGCGTGCGGCAGGCGCCACACGATGCCAAGGCGCTCTGGGACTTCGCTCCCTTGGGCACCACGGTCGTCGTCCTTCCCTGACCCGCATCGCTCTGCGGCCTCGCGGAGTTTCTCGCCGCGACCGCTTCGTACGCACGCTGAACCGAACCGTTGGTTGCGGATCCCATCACAGCACGTGGAGCGGCGAGCCGGGCACGGACGAGACGTGGTACGACGACAAGCGGTCCGGTCGGGCTCGAGAACGCAGGCTGCGCAGGCTACTTCTCGTCCTTGGCGCGCCAGCGCCACCGGAAGCGCAGTCTCCTTCGCAACCGGCCGATGCGCTGACCTGCAGCCGGCTGGCCCTCGTCCGACCCTGACTGGTCGGTGCTGCCCTGCCGATCGGGTGCGTCCACGGTCGCGACTGCGTGTGTGGGGGCCGGTCCAGCATCAGTCGCAGTCGCCACTGCGTCACCGGCTTTGTCCGCCGCCTCAGGTCCTGGGCCGGCATGCCGCTGGGTGTCGGCGGACTCACGCCCGGCGTCGGACGCGCCAGTCGTGGCCGCGACGTCCGATCCTCGGTCCGCGACCACGACGCCACGACGAAGTCGGCGCCGCCGACGTCTGCGTGGCTGGGTCGTCGCCTCGCCCGGGTGATCCGTGGTGGGATCAACCGATGCGCGATCTCCCGACGGCGCGGAGCTCGGGTCCGCCGCGTACGTCGCCTTGGCCGCGGGCTCCACGGGCTGTTCCGCTCCGCGGCGTCGGCGAACTCGCTTGCGCCGGTGCTTCGACTCCCCACGCGGGGCGGACTCGGCGGCCTGGGTCGCTCCGGACGTCGGGCGTCTGCTTCCACGAGCCCGTTCCTGTCGCCGACCGCGGCCCGGCCGCGTGGCGGGTGGTCCGACCCGGGACCCGGCATCCTTCGGAATGCCGAGATCGTGGTAGAGGTGCCCGGAGGTCGAGTACGTCTCGACGGGTTCGTCGAAGGGGAGCTGGAGCGCCGTGTTGATCGTCTTCCACCGCGGGACGTCCGGCCAGTCGACGAACGTCACGGCGATCCCCGACGCGCCTGCTCGTCCAGTCCGCCCGATCCGGTGCAGGTACGTCTTGTCATCGTCCGGGCAGGTGTAGTTCACGACGTGAGTCACGCCCTCGACGTCGATGCCGCGTGCCGCCACGTCGGTGGCGACGAGCACGTCGACCTTGCCGTCGCGGAACTTCTGCAACGCTCGTTCCCGCGCGATCTGGCCCATGTCGCCATGGATGGCGGTCGCCGCGAATCCTCGTTCGGCAAGATCGTCAGCGACCCGCTGCGCACTGCGCTTCGTGGTGCAGAAGACCATCACCCGGCCGCGACTCTCGGCCTGCAGGACACGTGCGAGGACCTCCGGCTTGTCCAGCTCGTGGCAGCGGTAGACGAACTGTGCGGTCGCCGGCACCACCTGGCTCTCGTCTGCCGCCTCAGCCCGGACGTTGACCGGATGACGCATGTGGCGGCGCGCCAGCTGGATCACCTCACCCGGCATCGTGGCCGAGAACAGCATGGTCTGCCGCATCTCGTGGGTGAGCTTGATCAGACGCTCGACGTCGGGGAGGAAGCCCAGGTCGAGCATCCGGTCGGCCTCGTCGAGCACCAGGATCTTCACGTGCGAGAGCTCGAGGGCCTGGCGGTCGGCGAGGTCGAGCAAGCGTCCGGGCGTGCCGACCACCACGTCCGCGCCTTCTTGCAGGCCGGCGAGCTGCGGTTCGTACGCCACACCGCCGTAAACCGTGAGCACCCGGACTTCTCGGAGGGCGCCTGCAGTCGCGATGTCGTCGGCGACCTGCAGTGCGAGCTCGCGGGTCGGTGTCACGACGAGTGCCTGCGGCTTGCCTGGCGCGTCCAGGTTGGCATAGCCCCGATCGCGCGGCGTGATGATGCGCTGCAGGAGAGGCACGCCGAAGGCAAGCGTCTTACCGGTGCCGGTACGCGCCTGGCCGATCACGTCGGCACCGGTCAAGGCGATCGGAATCGCCATCTCTTGGATCGGAAATGGTGCAGTGATCCCGACACGCGCCAATGCATCGGCGATGTCGGGGAGCGCACCAAGGTCTGCCCAGGTCGTCAGCGCTGTTCGCCCCTTGTTCGTACGCCAGTTCAGGCGCTTGCGGATCGGGCCTTCCCGGAACAGGCCGGCCTCGGCACCAAACCTGCGCCTCCGATCGGCCGCTGGCCCCAGTCGGGCGCGGGAGCGCCGCCGGTCCGGCCGCTCGTACGAGCGTATGGCGGGTGCCTCGAGCCCTTCTCCCGTGCGCTTAGGGCGGCCAGGACGATCGTGGCCGCCGGTCCGGTGCTCGCGCCCGGATCACGGGAAGCCCTCGTCACAGGAGTGTAGTAGTTGGGCTGGCGGACCCTGGTGCAGGCATCCGGCTCGGGGATCTCGCCGCCCTCACCTCGCAATCTGTCCGACCTCTAAGCTGGCGACCATGGGCGTGAACGAGACGGAATCGGCGGAACCGGCGGAATCGGTACCATCGCGCGCTGCGTACGACGACCCCGCCTACCGGCCAGCCGTCATCGACCTGCTGGGTGTGCTCGCCTACGGTGAGCTGACCGCGTTCGAGCGGTTGGCAGACGACGCGACCCTGGCGCCGACCCTCGAGGACAAGGCAGCGCTTGCGGCGCTCGCCGTGACGGAGTTCCACCACTACGAGCGGCTCCGTGATCGGCTCGAGGAGCTGGGGGTCTCGCCGGTCTCTGCCATGGAGCCGTTTCGCAAGGCGCTCGACGAGTTCCATCGCCACACGGCGCCGTCGGACTGGCTCGAGGGACTGGTCAAGGCGTACGTCGGTGACGGGATCGCCACCGACTTCTACCGCGAGGTGGCAGCCTTCGTGGACGCGGACACCCGTGCGCTCGTGCTGGAGGTGCTGGAGAACGCCGGCCAGGTGGAGTTCGTGGTGGATCGGGTCCGCAAGGCGATCAGTGAGGATCCGCGTGTGGCCGGCCGCCTCGCCTTGTGGGGTAGGCGTCTCGTGGGTGAGGCTCTCGCGCAGGCGCAACGGGTGGCGGCCGAACGCGACGCGCTCACGGCCCTGCTCGTGGGTGGGGTCGACCGTCCCGGGATGGATCTTGCGGCGATTGGGCGGATGTTCGCCCGGCTGACCGAGAAGCACGCCGAGCGCATGGCGTCGCTCGGACTGGAGTCCTAGACCTTCGAGAGGCTCCCCCGTCGTCGACGTTCGAGGTCAATTCCGTCGCCCTACAGCTGTCTGCGTACGATCTCTGCTCGGCGATCGCGAGACACGCTGGCCCGGTGATCCGAATGGCGTCCGGATCACGCTCGTCCGGCCGGGTCAGTCGGCCGTCAGCGGATGATGCCCCGGCGGCGGCGTCCTGTGAGGGTAGCCGCGATCATGACGAAGATCGCAGCCACCGCGATGCTGATCAGCCAGCGGA
The DNA here is from genome assembly GCA_036564245.1 of Actinopolymorphaceae bacterium. Classification (GTDB taxonomy): domain Bacteria; phylum Actinomycetota; class Actinomycetes; order Propionibacteriales; family Actinopolymorphaceae; genus Thermasporomyces. The sequence continues at coordinate 260,882 of DATCKU010000073.1, read as the reverse complement.
TCCAGTCGACGCCCGGTGTCTCTCCGACACCGAGAAATCCGGCGATCACGGCACCGACCAGTACGCCGGCAATTCCGCAGAGCACAGTGAGCCACAGCGGAATGTTGTCCCGGTTCTTCGGGGCAACCCACTTTCCCAGGGCGCCGATGATGATCCCGGCGATGATGATGCCGATGATCTCCATGTCGTACCCTCCTCGGCACCCACGCTACTCCTACGCGTGGATTGTTCGGGTACGCCAAAAGGCCCGACGTTGTCCCGGGGCGGTTCCCAAAATGACCATGTGCACTACGCCCGTCGGACGTGTGACACGCGCCGGCACCGTGTGCACCTCCGCCAGGCGTAGTGCACATGTCAACTAGCTGGTGGCGACAAAGCCGATGCGGCGTTCTGTCTGGGGCCCGATCTCGACGTAGGCGATACGTCCGGCAGGTACCACGATGCGCCGACCGCGCTCGTCGACCAGGCTCAGGATGGTCTCGCTCTCGAGCGCCTTGCTGACGGCGGCCTCGATCTCGTCGGGCGACTGCCTGGTCTCGAAAACCAGCTCACGAGGCGAATGTTGAACGCCGATCTTGACTTCCACGGCCTACCTGTCCTTCGCACATCCGAACTCTGGACGATCTGGCGACGACGACATGGTGAGGTGGACCGGCTGCACGTCAGTCACCAACCGTCGAGGCTAGCCCAGGGTCTGCAGACACCGGTTACTCGGCTCGGGGGAATCCCCGGATCCCGCGCCAGGCGAGTGTCATGAGGAGCTTCGCAGCCTCCTCCCGCCCGATCGGGCGGCCGCTTGAGATCCACCAGCGTGCGGTCACCTGGGCGAGCCCTGCGAGGCCGGCGGCCAGCAGCATCGACTCCTCGCGAGGCAGACCGGTGTCTTCCTGGATGACCGCGGAGATGGCCTCGGCGCAGTCGCGGCTCACCCGGTCGACCCGCTCGCGAACGGCTGGTTCGTTGGTCAGGTCTGACTCGAAGACCAGCCGGAACGCCCCACCCTCGTCCTCGACGAAGTCCAGGTAGGCGTTCATGGTGGCGGCGACGCGCTCTTCGTTGTCGTGTGTCGAGGCGAGGGCCCGGCGCACAGCTTCGACGAGCGCGTCGCACGACGAGTCGAGCAGCGCGAGGTAGAGCTCGAGCTTGCCGGGAAAGTGCTGATACAGCACGGGCTTGCTGACCCCGGCCCGCTCGGCGATGTCGTCCATCGCCGCGGCGTGGTATCCGACGGCCACGAAGACCTGCTGCGCAGCCTCGAGCAGCTGGGCGCGGCGTGCCTTACGCGGCAGGCGTCCGCCATGGGGACGAGTCTCCGACATCGCCACTTCGGTCCCTCCTCATGCCCGGTCCGTGCACCCGAGTCGGGCGACCGTGGCCAGGCCAACGGTTCGTGATCTTACCGTTCGCCTGGACGACGGTCGCCACATCGAAAGTCTCGGGGTGCCGGAAAGGGAATGATCGCCTGCGCCTGCCAGCGCGAGGACTTCTCGATCAGCCGTAGTCCTCGTCGTCGAGGTCGACTTCGAGGCGTTGGTCCACCGCGTCGGCTTCGGAGACCTCGAGGTCGATCGTCGGTTGCAGGTCGAACACATCCTCGACGTCGGTTTCCGCGGCCTCCAGTGCGTCCTCGAACGGTACCTCGACATCGGACATCAGGCTCGCCTCCGCCCTTACTGCTGTGATCCGTACCTTGGACAGGCTCGGTTCCAACGTTCCCAGCCGATGACCCTAGCTCCGTTCCCGTTCGGAGGGTACGCCGATTCGGCAGTTTCGGTGAGAGTCACGCAAAGCGGCGGTTCGAGCACAAGACCCGAAACCGCACCTGAAGCCGACCCGGAGGGGCCGCGGGCGGCAGCACGTCGGTACGAGGCAGCGCCAGGCCGGCAGCGATAGGTGAGGTCAGGAGGGCGGTCACCGCCGCGTTCCTGGCAGGCGCTGGGGCTCGGTCCCGCCTTCGAGGAAGAGGTCGCCATGCTCGGACACCCGGTCGAGCACCTCGTGAGGCTCGAACGTTAGATCCGCAGCGGCTTGGCATTCCTCCACTTCCTCCCAGGCCAGAGGGGTGGAGACCGTGGGGCGTACGTTCCCGCGCAGCGAGTAAGGCGCGATGGTCGTCTTGGCCGGGTTGTTCTGGCTCCAGTCCAGGAACACCTTGCCGGGCCGGAGCGCCTTGCTCATCGAGGCGACGACCCGTGAGGGGTACGCCCGGGCCAGCTGCTCGGCCAGGCCTTTCGCGTACGCCGTCGTCGCGTCGCCCGGTGTCTCGACCAACGGCACGTACAGCTGCATGCCCTTCATGCCCGACGTCTTCGGCCAGGCGCGCAGCCCGTCCTCGGCCAGCATGTCGCGAAGCAGCAGGGCGACCTCGCAGCACGCCACGAGGTCGGCCGGTGGGCCGGGGTCGAGGTCGATCACGAGCAAGTCGGGATGACGGATCCCGCCGCGTGGCCCCACGCGCCACTGCGGGACGTGCAGCTCGAGGGCGGCGAGGTTGGCGAGCCAGACCAGGGTCGCCAGCTGGTCGACCACGACGTACTCCACCTCCTCGGTGCCTCGGCTGCTACCGGGAGACGGCACGACCACGGTGCGCACCCAGGACGGCGTGCCCTTGGGGGCGTTCTTCTCGAAGAAGGGTTCCTTGCCCACCCCGTCCGGCCATCGCTTCCGGGTGAGCGGGCGGTCGGTGATGTGGGGAAGGAGGACGTGAGCGATCCGGGTGTAGTAGTCGATGACCTCGCCCTTGGTGAAGCCGACCTCGGGGTAGAGCACCTTGTCGAGGTTGGAGAGCGTGAGCACGTGGTCGTCGACGCGTACCTTCACCGAGCCGCGCGAGGCTGCCATGGACCCATCGTCGCAGCCATCCGGCGACGGAGGGGCGCAGGGCGATCCACCGTGACCATGTGTGGACCGTCTCCCGCGACCCTGACCGGACGTCTCCTGACCATCCGCACCATAAAGACGCCGCGTCCGCCCGTCCTGACCGGACCATGGAGACGTCCACGTCCCGACCCGCCGTGACCGGGACCATGGATGCCGGATCCGCGCCCGTCGTGACCGGACGCCGGATCCGTGGCCGTCGCCTCAGGTCGAGCCAAGCAGGCTGTGGGTGATCCGCTCGTCGGCCCGCCTTTGATCGTGCCGGGCCGGGTCGGCGTTGCGTACCACGACGACCGACGACCGGCGGACGAGCGGTGTCAGCAAGGCGTCGAGGTACCCGGACGCCGACGCGGGGTTGGCGTCGGTGAGTATGCGGGCGCCCTCGGGCAGCCCGAGCTCCTGCGCTCGCTCGTGGGCCGCCTCGACCACCTCCTTGCCGCTCATCGTGCGCACGGCGTCGCTCGATGGGGAGCGGATCACGAGTGCGGGGTCGCCGGGGCCCGGCGGGGTGTACGCATGGAACTGATCGGGCTGGGCGAGCACCTCGAGTCCGTAGTCGACGAACCCGTCGGGGAGCGGCGTGGTGAACCGCCCGCCCAGCGGTCCGAGCTCGACTGCCACGTTGTCGCGTCCACCTGCCTCGACGGCGGCATCGAGCTGGTCGGGTCCGGCCACGACGACCTCGGCACCCTGCGGGCTCGCGAGATCGACGACGAGCCCCGCCGCCCAGGTGGCCATCAGCCACACCGCGCCGAGCCAATGGGTCGGCAGCAGGACCGCGACCCGTTCACCGGGAGCCGCGCCGAGCTCGTCCTGTAGCAGGCTCGCCGTCTTGGCGACCCAGTTGTCGAAGGTGGCGTGGGAGAGCTCCACGCGGTCGCCGGTCGCGTCGTCGTAGTACGTGAGGAACGGCCGGGTCGGCCCCTCGGCGACCACGGAGCCGAGGAGATCTGCTGGCGTCTGCTCAACCGTCACGCCAACGAAGCGTAGGGCCCGGGCCGGGCGGCTGCGCCGCGGCGCCAGCGCCGGCGCCGCCCGACCTTCCGCTGCGCCCGGCCGGTACGACACATTCACCGGAACCGAAGACGATCGACATCGCGGGTTGTCGGGGCATGCTGCCCCGCGGCGCCGTAGGCTGCGGTCACATGCGGTACGCCGTCATCATCGCGGGGGGTACGGGGACCCGGCTCTGGCCGCTCTCACGCGGTGCTCGCCCCAAGCAGCTGCTCAGTGTGGGCGGCGGTAAGAGCCTGTTGCGGCTTGCGTACGAACGCGTGCTCGCCCTGGTCCCGGCGGAGCAGATCTTCGTGTGCGCTGGTGCCGCGCATCGAAGCGCGATCATCGAGCACTTGCCGGAGCTGCCGGAAGACAACTACCTCGGCGAACCGCTAGGACGCGACACGGCGAACGCGATCGGGTTCGCCTGCGCCGTCCTCACCCGACGAGATCCCGACGCCGTGGTCGCCTTCGTCAACTCCGACCACGTCATCGAGCCGCTCTCGGAGTTTCGGGCCGCCCTCACGACGGCGTTCGAGACGGTGGAGCGCCATCCGACCACGCTCGTGACGTTCGGCATCCCGCCAACCGCGCCACATACCGGACTGGGCTACATCGAGCGGGCTGAGCCGTTCGAGGCCGGCGACGGTGGCGAGCCGCGCGTGTATCGGGTCAGCGGCTTCACAGAAAAGCCCGATCTCGCGACCGCCAGCGCATTCCTCGCGAGCGGGCGTCACCTCTGGAACTCCGGCATGTTCGTGTGGCGGGCGGACACCCTGCTCCGCCAGCTCGCGATCCACCTGCCGCGCTCACATGCAGGTGTCTGCCGGATCGCCGACGCCTGGGACGGGCCGAACCGGTCGGTGGTCTTGAAGGAGGTCTACGCCGATCTGCCGAAGATCAGCATCGACTACGCGGTGATGGAGCCGGTCGCGCGGAGCGCGCAGGAAGCCTCGGCGGACAGTGCGCAGCTCGTCGTCGTACCGATGTCGATCGACTGGCTCGACGTCGGCTCGTGGCCGGCGCTCGCGCGCACTCTGGAGAATGACGCGGCCCAGAACGCCGCCAACACCGTGGCCGTGCTGGTCGACTCCGAGGGCAACATCATCGTGAGCGAGGACCCGGAGCACCTGATCGCCACCGTGGGGCTGCGGGACACGATCATCGTCCACACGCGTGACGTCACGATGGTCTGCCCGAAGAGCTCCGCGGAACGGGTCAAAGACCTCGTGGCGCGGGTGCAGGACGCCCACGGGAGCCGGTACGCCTAGCCGAGGTGGTCCCCAGGTCTTTAGGTAGCTTGGCCCGTCGTCTGCGGGGCCACGAGGCCGAGGAGGCCGGCCGACATGTGACAGCCATCAGGCCTCTGTCGCCCGGTCTGTCCGTTGTATCCCGGTAGCCACTCCCATCTGCTGAGGCCGCGTGCCACTCGAGGCCTTGCATCATGCCGGTAACGCTGTAATCATGCTTACATGACTCGGGAAGAGCGTGAGGAACGAATCAGAGGCTGGCTGACCGGACGACTGCCAGAAGACTGGTTCACCGGACCGATCGAACTCAGCATCGACCGCGAAGAGATCATGGTGATCGGCACGCTCGCGCCGCCGAAGGTCGACGACGAGGCGTCGGCTGCCGAGCGCGCAGCCGCCGAGTCGGGAAGGATCAGGGAGTTCCGGGAGCGTACGAGGGAGCATCGCATCCGTATCGCCCGCGAGCTCGAACACGCCACCGGCCAGAAGGTGGCGTGGGGTGCGGTCTGCGGCCAAAGCCGGGAAACGTTCACCACCCAGTCGGTGCCCGTGATGACCAGGCTGCGGCAACCCGAGCGCCAGGTGCTCGACACGCTCGTCGACTCAGGCGTGGCGCGGACCCGATCCGAAGCGCTCGCGTGGTGCGTCAAGCTCGTGGGCAAGAACGTCGAGCCATGGCTCAACGAGTTGCGGTCAGCCCTCGCGAGCGTCGAGCGGGTACGCGCGCAGGGCCCCGACGTCGCCGAGCGCAGCGACCAATTCTCCAAGCCTGCAAAGGAAAACTCGTCGGACGACACGGGCTGATCCAACCGGCCCGGACCACCCGACGACAGACACGGGTCGCGGGCGCCTGGTCGGAACGCGCGGATCCGAGCGACGGCTAATTGGGCCCCCTTCCACGGCCCGCAGGAGCGATCTCAGGGCTTGCGGGCCACCACGACGTCCCGCTCGATCGCCTGGTCGACACGGTGCCGAAAGCCTTCGTACGCAGGGCCCTCACACACCACGAGTCCGGCGTCGGTGAGCGCCTTGGCGATCTCGTCGCGTCTTGCGCTGTAGACGTTCCACGACACACCCGCGGCACCACCGGGTCGCAGGAGCTCGACCCACCCGGGCGCAGCTTCCCTCAGCAACCGCAGCGGCTTACGCGACCATCCGTACCCCGGTGCGGTTTCGCCAGCCGTCGCGAGGCGGCTTCCGTGCTGCACGCCGTACGGCAGGTCGGTGACGATGACGTCGAACACACGGGGCCGGAAGAAGTCCCGCGCAGCCAGCGTGTCACCGCACACCATCGTGACCGACAAGACGTCGCCGGCCTTGTAGGCCTCCTTGCTCGCACCCAGCTGCACCGAAAGCCGCCGTCCGACCACCTTCTTGTCGCGGCGGACCGGGGTGTACTCCGCATGGTGCTTGAGCCGCTTGCGTTTCAACCAGGCACGGATGAACGCGGAGTACGCCTCCACGTTCTTGCGCTCGAGCTCGACTCCGGTCGCGTTGTACCCGTACATCAACGCCTGGTTGAGCGTCGTGCCACGCCCACACAGCGGATCGAAGACATGCAACCGCCGGTCGAGCATGTCGGCGGCGAACGCCGAGGAGAGCACGGTGATGTTGAGCAGCAGCTTGGTGAAGAGCTCGTTCGTCTTGCCGACGTACTTCGGAATCGTGATCAGGTCGTCGTCGAACGTCGCGAGCGGGGTCACCTCGACCGGTCGCAGCCGTACGCCTTCCTCGCCGCGGTCGTCCAGCTCGAACAAGGCGTAGAGCGTGGAAAGCTGCGAAAGATAACCGATCTCGCGCGGCCCCAGACGCTTGCTGCGAAAGACGATGTACGGGACTCCGCCCAGCCGCACGTGCTCGACCTCGCCGAGCGACATGTCGGCCAGCACCGTCTCGGCGAACACGCCGAGCTCGGCCTGCGTCATCGCGACCGACGTCTCGGCGTAGACGCGGTTGGCGGACGGAAGCACGAGGAGTGCGTACTGCTTCGTCATCTCCTGCATCACACGTCAATGCTTTCGCCAGCGCCGAGACGGCGATAGTGCAGCCCAGCCTTGTCCGCCATGGATTCGATGAGACCGTCCACGACCCGCAGACCGATCTCGTTGAGCAAGCCGTCATGCACCGAGAGGGCGAGCCCGGGACGGACGCGGCGGATGTAGTCGATCGAGTCGGCGCCGCGCAGCCAGGGAGCGCTCGTCGGCACCATGAGGGTGCGGACCGGTTTGTCGGGGACCGTGAAGGCGTCGCCGGGATGGAAGAACTCGGCATCGACGAAGAATCCGACATTCGGTACACGTGGCAGGTCGGGGTGGATCACCTCGTGCCATTCTCCGAGGACGTCCACCTCGAACCCGCCGACGGAGAACGTGTCGCCGTGGGCGACGACGTGGACGCGAGCCGGGTCGACACCGTCCAGGAGAGCGGCTGTCGCTGCGTTGGTCCAGATCTGCAGATCGGGATGACGACGCAGCTTGCTCGCGTCGAGGTGGTCGACGTGCTCGTGGGTGATGAGGACGCCAGCGGCTCCGTCGAGGGGCTCTTCCTCGCTGAACGAGCCTGGATCGATCACGAGGGCATGATCGCCCTTCTCCAGGCGTACGCAAGCGTGTGTGTACTTGATGATCCGCATGGTTCCTCCGTTCGTCTCACCCAAACGATCAGGCAGGACAGCCGGGTGGGTTCCCCCACGGAGTGGGCGGCGCCCAAGCGGTGCATTCGGGTGATGCGTGTCGCCACAGCCGGAGCCGGGAAAAGACCGGGGAGGTACGCCAGCCCTGCCGTGAACGGTCATGTGTGGCCGGGACGCGTCTTTGTGGCCACATCACGAGTCTATGAACAGTGAGGGAGACCTACACGATCGGCAGGCAGACGTCCAGCCTGCGAAGGTAGCCTCAGGCCATCCCGGCGACGGACGACCTGACCGGCGGGGACAGGCCGAAGGACGCCCCGGGGCCCCGCAGGCTCGAGGAGGTGAACCGTTCGATGGGCATCGGAAGCCTTGCGTACCGGCTGTATCAGCGTCGGTTGCTGGCGGCGATCCCACCCGACCGCGTACCGCGACACATCGCCGTCATGATCGACGGGAACCGGCGCTGGGCGCGCGCACTCGGCAATCACGTCTCGAGCGGACACCAGGCCGGCGCCGAGAAGATCCCGGAGTTCCTCGGGTGGTGCGAGGAGCTCGGCGTCGACGTCGTGACCATCTACATGCTCTCGACCGACAACTTGTCCCGGCCGGCCGACGAGCTCGAGCCGCTGCTCGACATCATCGAGCGCATCGTCGATCAGCTGGCCGCCACTCGTCGCTGGCGATTGCACCCGGTCGGCGCTTTCGACCTCCTGCCCACATGTGTCGCCCGTCGGCTGAAGGACGCGACCGAACGCACGGCAGACGTCGACGGCATGCTGGTCAACATCGCGGTCGGCTACGGAGGACGCCAGGAGCTGGCCGACGCCGTGCGCTCCCTGCTCCTGGAGGAGGCGAGTCGGGGTACGACGCTCGAGGAGCTCGCCGAACGGCTCCAGGTCGAGGACATCTCCCGGCACCTCTACACCAGGGGCCAGCCCGATCCCGACCTCATCATCCGGACCTCGGGTGAACAGCGGCTGTCGGGCTTCCTGCTTTGGCAGAGCGCGCACAGTGAGTTCTACTTCTGCGAGGCGCTCTGGCCGGACTTCCGCAAGGTGGACTTCCTGCGCGCCATCCGGGCGTACGCCGCCCGCAATCGGCGGTACGGCCTCTAGGCTTGCCACCCACCTGGTGGACGCCAGGGCACGACACTGCGGAATGAAGTGCAGCGGCCGGCAGCCTGGCGGCTCGAAACCGGCGTGTGCCGTCCTTCGTGTACGATCACGACTCACGCACGTGGGAGGAGCGGTCCGACCGCGTTACGTCGGCGTAAAGCCCCAAACGACCAAGCAATCCGATTCGCCAGCTCGCACTACGTCTCCCCGGATCGGGCAGCGAGCTTTGCCGGTTTTGGTCGTCTGACCCTCACAGGTGGTCGTGGGTTTGCGTGTCCCTCTGTTCCCAGGGCCCCTCTCCACGTATTTTCGGTCCTGACGGCTGGTGAGATCCCGGCCGTTCGGGAGGCCCATGGATGCGTGCGGTAGTGGCAATCCGGGGGAGAGCCTCGGAATCTTCGACCTTCCCGCCCAGGGGTCCATCCCCTGGAGGTCTCGAGGTCGGCCACATCGCACAGCCAGCGAAAGGGCCGGCACCCGGCCCTGGCGAGGCCCGGTCCCGGTTTATGTCAGCTCTTGTGAGGACTCCGAGGAACTCCCTCGAGTCAGCACTTCTGGGTCAGGACCGGGCGTTGGGTGCGCGCGTGCGGTCCGGAGGGGGCGCCTGTGTCTGCCTCGATGTCGAACGCCGAAGGTCGTCGGGTCGGATCGGTGAGGGACACGTCCGTTGCCATCACCCCCGGTGAGAAGGCCTCACCGACTGAGGTGACGACCGGCTCGGAAGAGTTCCGGTCAGACAGCGCGACGACGCGCACCTACGTTCTCGACACCAGCGTCCTGCTCGCCGACCCGCAGGCGCTCAAGCGATTCGACGAGCACGAGGTCGTGATTCCGCTCGTCGTCATCGGGGAGCTCGAGGCCAAGCGGCATCATCCGGAGCTTGGCTACTTCGCCCGCACTGCGCTACGGCTTCTCGACGAGCTGCGGGTTGCGCATGGTCGGCTCGACGAACCGGTTCCGATCGGTCCGGCCGGCGGAACGCTCTGGGTGGAGCTCAACCACGCCGACCCGACGCTTCTCCCTCCTGACTTGCGCGGCGGCGTGGCGCCACCCGGATCGTCCGGACGCCATGCGCGATTCGCTGACAACGACACCCGCATCCTCGCGGTCGCGCGCAACCTCGCAGCTGAAGGTCGTGACGTCGTCTTGGTCTCGAAGGACCTGCCGCTGCGGGTGAAGGCGTCCGCGGTCGGCCTTGCTGCAGAGGAGTACCGCGCCGAGCAGCCGGTGACCACCGGCTGGACCGGGATGGCCGAGCTCGACGTCACAGCCGCCGACGTCGACGCGCTCTACACCCACGGCGTGGTGGACCTCCCCGAGGCTCGTGAGCTTCCCTGTCACACCGGACTCGTCCTGATGTCCGAGCGGAGCAGCGCGCTCGGGCGGGTCACGCCCGACAAGCGGGTGCGTCTGGTCCGAGGTGACCGGGAGGCCTTCGGCCTGCACGGCCGCTCGGCGGAGCAGCGAGTGGCTCTGGATCTCTTGCTCGATCCCGACATCGGCATCGTGAGCCTCGGTGGGCGGGCCGGCACGGGCAAGTCGGCCCTCGCCCTGTGCGCAGGGCTCGAGGCCGTCATGGAGCGGCGCCAGCATCGCAAGGTGGTCGTCTTCCGGCCGCTCTACGCCGTCGGTGGCCAGGATCTCGGGTACCTGCCCGGGACCGAGGCCGAGAAGATGCAGCCGTGGGCTCAGGCGGTCTTCGACACGCTCGGCGCTCTGGTCAGCCCGGAGGTGCTGGAGGAGGTCGCCGCACGGGACATGCTCGAAGTGCTTCCGCTCACGCACATCCGGGGCCGGTCACTCCACGACGCATTCGTCGTGGTCGATGAGGCGCAATCACTGGAACGCAACGTCCTGCTCACGGTATTGTCACGGATCGGTTCCGGTTCGCGTGTCGTGTTGACCCACGACGTGGGCCAGCGTGACAACCTGCGAGTCGGGCGCCATGACGGGGTCGTAGCAGTCATCGAGAAGCTCAAGGGGCACCCGTTGTTCGCGCACGTGACGCTCACTCGCTCGGAGCGGTCGCCGATCGCGGCACTGGTCACTGAGATGCTCGAAGACATCTCGCTATGATCCGGTCCCAATAGCGTGCCGTCGCGCGGTCGCAGGGTCCGCGGGAGGCGTCTGGAGGCATGTGTGGCTAGCTATACGGCTAGGCATAAGGCTCCGCCCAAGCATCGGGCGGGTGGACGTTCGCTCTTCTCGCCGTCACTCATCACCCGCGCGCCGGCAGGGGGCAAGCGTGCGGCTACCCGGACGGCCAGCTCTGCCCAGGTCCCAGATGGGATCAACTCGTCCGCTATGCGGAAAGCATCAGGGGCTGAACTGACACCGCCCCGGCTGGTCTCCACCCCGGGGACCCGTGGAGCGGGGCAGCTGCCCGCTGCCGGGTCGGGCAGTTCGCTCCCGGTCACGCCATGGCCGGGGCTCGTATCGGCAGGCCTCGCCGCCTCGGGTATGGCGGCCTCGAGCAGTGCGTTCACGGCTGCTCCGACGTCGCGGCCGAAGGTGGCACCGCCGCAGCTGCGGCCGCCGCAGGTCCGACCCATGCCGGTTCGCTCGGCAAAGCCGCGCCTGGTCGCGCCGCCCCCACTCGCGGCTCCCACGCCACACTCGTCCGCCAAGCCGCACGCTGCCAGCACAGATGCTGCTGGTCCGGTCGCAGGGTCTCGGCATAGTGCCAGCGAGCATGCAGCGCCCGCTCCGACGGCGAGGCAGGCGGCGCAGGCGCCTGGCATGCGTACCACAGCGGGCGCGCGCAAGGCGCCCGGCGCTCACCGACGGCACAGCGGGGTCGGCCGCCGCCGGTCCCGGTTGGAGCGCCACGCCGCACCCGCAGGCTCCGGTCTTGCCTCGGCGAGCCGGATCGGACGCCGGCAGGCCCGGATCAGTCCGACGTTCGCCGCTGTGGCCGCAGCGAGCCTCGGCGTCACCGGTGCAGCCGGTGGCAGTGTGCTCATCACGACCGGGACGTTCATCGGCTCGGACAAGACCCTCGTGATGTCCGACCTCGGGACGTCAGGCGTGCTGGCACAGCACTCCAAGGCCCGACCGAGCCCGAGCAAGAGCGCGACACCTCGGTACACGACACACACGGTCACGCCGACCGCGACTCCGACCGTGGAGCCGGCGACGCCGGCCACCGGTCGGGCGGTGCTGGACCGCACCGAGATCGAGCGGGCCCGTGCCGCGGCTCGAGCCGCGCGGGCCAGGGAGCGGGCACTTCTTGCCGACCCGAAGCTCTACGCCCAGAGCCTCATGGACGACTTCGGCTGGGATTCCGATCAGTTCTCGTGTCTCGATGCGCTCTGGGAGCACGAGAGCGGATGGCGGGTCGACGCCACGAACCCGAGCTCGGGCGCGTACGGGATCCCGCAGGCGTTGCCTGGCTGGAAGATGGCAGCCTACGGTGACGACTGGCGAACCAACCCGCAGACCCAGATCAAGTGGGGCTTGAACTACATCGCCGACCGATACTCCACGCCGTGTGGTGCCTGGTCGTTCTGGCAGGCCAACGGGTGGTACTGAGAGCTTCCAGGCCATCGTGAAGCGATGAATCGCCGAGCACGGCGTGACCCGTACGTGTGGCCGTTTTCATCCTTTTTCTTCTGACGGATCGTCTTCGGCCATTGTCGTAGTCCGGGATGTCTGATTCGATAGAAAACCTCCCGGCTACTCTGTCGCGCTCTGGAGCGATACGTGGTTTACTTGCGGCTCCAGGGTTCGATCATCTCGACTGCGACAACGGGGAGGCATGGTGCGCGACAAGGCCGTCCGTACGAGTCGAGTCACCGCTCTTGTGGCGTCGGCGACGTTGGTTGCGAGTGCGGCACTGGCAGGGTGTGGCAGCGAGCCGGACGTACCGGTGTTGCGGTGGTACATCAACCCGGATGCCGGTACGCAAGCCAAGCTTGCAGAGCAGTGCTCGCAGGCGTCCGGCGGTCGATACCGAATCGAGACGGCGTTACTGCCGCGCGATTCCTCGGGACAGCGAGAGCAGTTGGTGCGTCGACTGGCTGCGGGGGATTCCAGTATCGATTTGATGAGCCTCGATGTTCCGTATACGGCGGAATTCGCCAATGCAGGATTTATTCGAAGGTTTTCTGCAGCCGATGCGCGACGGTTGACCGAAGGGATGTTGACGGGTCCGCTCGAGTCGGCGCGTTGGCAAGGCGACTTGTATGCGGTTCCGTTCAACACCAACACGCAGTTGTTGTGGTTCCACCGGTCGGTGGCTCGAGAAGCAGGCCTCGAGATCGGGCCGGATACCGACGTGACCTGGGACCAGATCATCGAGGCCGCGGAGGAGACCGGCACAACCGTGCAGGTGCAGGCGATGCGGTACGAGGGCTACTCCGTTCTCATCAACTCGTTGGTGGCCTCGGCTGGTGGCGAGATCCTCACCAACCCGGAAGCCGGTCGCGAGGTGAAGCCAGGTCTCGATTCAGAGGCTGGTCGTGAGGCAGCCCGGGTGATTCGCAAGCTCGCCACCTCGAAAGCGGCTGCTCCGGACATCTCCAACGCCGACGAGGGCGCGACGCAGGCAGGCTTCCTCGCCGACAACGGTGGGTTCATGACGAACTGGCCGTTCGTGTACACGGCGGAGACGACGGCGTTGGCCGAGTTGCAGGCTCAGCTGGAGGAGGCACAGTCGGAGTCGAAGCGAGAGGAGTTGCGCGAGCGGATCGCTGCTCAGGAAGACCGGATCGCCGACTTCGGGTGGGCGCGTTGGCCTGCGGTGGTCGAAGGACGGCCGAGCGCGCCTCCGCTCGGTGGAATCAACCTGGCCATCGGCGCATTCTCCGAGCACCCGGACCTGGCGGTGGATGCGGTGGAGTGTCTCACGTCGCCACAGTCGCAGAAGATCTACATGCTGGGTGAAGGTCTGTTGCCGACCGTGGAGAGCGTGTACGACGACCCGGAGGTGGCCGAGGCGTTCCCCATGGCGGATCTTCTGCGTGAGTCGGTGGACGAGGCGGCACCGCGGCCAGTGACGCCGTACTACCCCGACATCACGGCGACGTTGCAGCTCGTGTGGCATCCGCCGGCCCAGGTGGACGAAGACACCCCGGCCGAGTCGGCCGAGATGATCGTGGACGTGCTGCACGACGAGCGGCTCAGCTAGACGAGGGGGCGAAGGTCAACGTGGTCAAGGTGGTGGGACAGTGACGACGGTCGAGACTCCTGCGCCGGTGACCGCTCGGGCCGCCACGACGGATCGGGCGCGGCGCGAGCGACGGCTGGGCTGGTACCTGTGTGCGCCGGCGTTTCTCGTGATGCTGGCGGTGACGGCCTATCCCATGCTCCAGGCGGTGTGGCTGTCGCTGCAGAACTACCGGATCACCGACCCGGAGTCGCGGCGGTTCGTGTGGTTCGACAACTACGTCGTGATCCTCTCCGATGCATTGTGGTGGCGCGATGTCGGTGTCACTGTGCTGATCACCGTCATCACGGTTTCGGTCGAGCTCGTGATCGGTTTCGCGTTCGCGATGGTGATGCACCGGATCGTGTTCGGCCGGGCGTTGGTGCGAACCTCGATCCTCGTGCCGTACGGCATCATCACCGTGGTGTCGGCGTTCGCCTGGCAGTTCGCGTTCGCTCCCGACACGGGGTTCGTGCTGGGCTGGCTCGGCATGGAGAACTACGACTTCTTCGCGCAGTTCGGCTCGTCGATCGCGGTGATCTGTCTGTCGGAGATCTGGAAGACCACGCCGTTCATGTCGCTGCTGCTGCTCGCAGGGCTGGCACAGGTGCCCGAGGAGCTGCAGGAAGCCGCCAAGGTCGACGGCGCCACCTCGTGGCAGCGGTTGTGGAAGGTGACCATCCCGAACATGAAGGCGGCCATCATGGTCGCGCTGCTCTTCCGCACACTCGATGCGTACCGCATCTTCGACAACGTGTTCGTGATGACCGGCGGTGCGCAGGGCACCGAAACGGTGTCCTTCCTCGCCTACCGGCAGATCATCACGCGCACGGCGATCGGGCTGGGCTCGGCCGTGTCGGTCCTGCTGTTCCTCACCGTCGTACTCATCGCATTCGTGTTCATCAAGCTGTTCCGTACCGACCTGTCGCAGGTAAGGGGTGACCGGTGATGCGGGGGCGTGGTCTGACGATCGGCTGGGCCCTTGGTGGCCTGGCGATTGTGGTGTACACGCTGCTCCCGGTGGCGTGGATCGTGTCGTTGTCGTTCAAGGTTGGCGAGGACGTCGACAACAAACGGTTCTTCCCGACGGACTGGTCGTGGGAGAACTACCAGACCGTGTTCGACAGCGGCCTGTTCTTGTCAGCGTTGCGGAACTCGGTCGGCATCTCGTTGATCGCGACGGTGGCGTCGGTGACGTTGGCGACGTTCGCCGCCTATGCGATCGCTCGCTTGGAGTTCCCGGGCAAGCGGGTGGTGCTGTCGACGGCGTTGGCGATCGCGATGTTCCCGACGATCTCGCTGGTGCCGCCGCTTTTCGACATGTGGCGCACGATCGGGCTGTACGACACGTGGATCGGCCTGATCATCCCGTACATGTCGTTCACGCTGCCCTTGTCGATCTGGGTCCTGTCCGCGTTCTTCCGTGAGATTCCGTGGGAGATGGAGCAGGCGGCGCAGGTCGATGGGGCCACGCCGTGGCAGGCGTTCCGGAAGGTGATCGTGCCGCTCGCCGCGCCTGGCGTGTTCACCGCGGCGATCCTCACGTTCTTCTTCGCCTGGAACGACTTCGTTTTCGGTATCTCGCTCACCGGGTCGGAGGCGGCACGTCCGGTGCCAGCGGCGCTGGCGTTCTTCACGGGTGAGTCGTTCTTCGAGCAACCGAACGCTGCGATCGCCGCGGCCGCGGTCGTGGTCACGATTCCCGTCGTGGTGCTCGTCGTGTTGTTCCAGCGCAAGATCGTGGCCGGACTGACCTCCGGCGCGGTGAAAGGTTGACCGGCCACCGCTTGGTCGAAGGGTTTTGATCATGGCAGCGATTGAGTTGAGAAACATCGTCAAGCGTTACGGCGACGGCTACCCGGCCGTCAACGATGTGAGCCTTGACATCGCCGACGGGGAGTTCATGATCCTCGTGGGCCCGTCGGGGTGTGGGAAGTCCACCCTGTTGCGGATGATCGTCGGGCTCGAGGACATCACCTCCGGCGAGCTGCGGATCGGTGGCGAGCGGGTCAACGAGAAGGCTCCGCGAGAGCGCAATCTCGCGATGGTGTTCCAGAACTACGCGCTCTACCCGCACCTCACGGTGTACGAGAACATCGCCTTCCCGCTCCGGCTGGCCAAGAAGCCCGATGAGGAGGTACGCCGCAAGGTCGAGGAGGCGGCGGAGCTGCTGGAGCTGAAAGAGCACCTGCAGCGCAAGCCCGCCCAGCTGTCCGGTGGACAGCGGCAGCGGGTGGCGATGGGACGCGCGATCGTCCGCGATGCCCAGGCGTTCCTCTTCGACGAGCCGTTGTCCAACCTGGACGCCAAGCTTCGCGGCCAGATGCGCACCGAGATCTCACGTCTGCAGCGCAGGCTCGGGATCACCACGGTCTACGTCACCCACGACCAGACCGAGGCGATGACCTTGGGCGACCGGGTTGCCGTGCTGCGCAAGGGCGTGCTGCAGCAGTGCGCCACCCCACGCGAGCTCTACGAGCAGCCGGTCAACCTCTTCGTCGCCGGCTTCATCGGCGCACCCCCGATGAACTTCCTCCCTGCCAAGGTGAGCGGCAACCGCGTCGAGCTGCCGATCTGCACGGTGCCGCTGCCGGCCAACGTTCCCGCGGCGGAGGTCGACGGCAAGCTGCTCGTCGCCGGCATCCGGCCCGGCCACTTCAACGACGCGGCGTTCGTCGAGGCGAGCAAGCGCGAGAAAGGGCAGGTCTTCCGGGCGACCGTGGACGTCACCGAGTGGCTGGGCAACGAGCAGTACGCGTACGTTCCGTACGAATCGCCTGCAGACATTCGGGCTCAGATCGATGCTCTCGCCAAGGAGCTCGACATGGAGGCCGTACGACCCCAGATCATCATCTCGCTCGATCCGGCGAGCCGGGTCCGCGAAGGTGAGACCGCGGAATTCTGGGTCGACACGTCCCGGATGCACCTGTTCGATCCGCAGAGTGGGCGCAACCTGAGCTTGACGCCGGTGGAAGCGACCGCGTAGGACGGCTTGCCGAGCTCGCTCGACGTTCGACGGCGAACGAAACGAGTTGATCGGGTGCCCGGCCTGCGTCATGCTCGGTGGCATGCGCTGTGAGACGACATCCGATGCCGGCGAGTTCTGGGATGTCGCAGGAGATTTTCTCTGCGCCGATCCCGTGGTGAACAGCGTGATCATCACCAACGTGCTCGTACGGCGGAGGGGTGAGGTGACCGATTCGGCGCCGCCGACGTTCCTTTGCGTGCTGGACGACACGGGCTCCTTGGTCGGTGCCGCGATGCGCACGCCACCTCACGCAATCGCGATCACGGCGCTGCCGGCCGCTGCCATCGCACCAACGGTCGCCGCCTTGCGCGAAACCTGTCGCGACGCGGTCGGAGTATGGGGCGCTGCCGACTCGGCGAAGGGCTTCGCCGACGAATGGTCGCGACAGACCGGCCAGGTCGCCGCAATGAAGATGCAGGGACGCATCCACCGGCTGGATTCCGTGCGGCCGCCCGCACCCGTGGCTGGCGCCATGAGACTCGCCACGATGGACGACGTCGACCTGCTGGCCAGGTGGACCCGGGCGTTCATTCGTGAAGCCGAGGAAGGCATGGCACCAAAGGTCGCCGCCGAGGAACAAGAAAAGGCGACGGCTGACGAAGCTGCTGCACAGCAAGCGGACGCCGCCATGCGGATAGCGGAGAAGCGTACCTACCTGTGGGAGCACGGGGAGCCGGTCTCCTTCGTCCGCAGGTCTGACTGCGTCGCGGGTGCGGTGCGCATCGGACCGGTCTACACACCGCCAGAACGCCGTGGTCGCGGTTACGCGAGCGCCCTTGTCGCCGCGGTGAGCCAACGCGCGCTGGACGAGGGAGCCGAAACCTGTTGTCTGCACACCGATCTCGCGAATCCCACGTCGAACAAGATCTATGCTGCCGTGGGATACCGTCCGGTGTGCGACGTGACGCATTACCGCTTCGAGCCGGCGGGATGACTGTCGTCGTTCCGCGTGTGTGGCAAGGCGCGGGAACGCCTTCGCACGCGGGCATTGCTCAGGCGTCGTCTGAAGCAAGTCCTGCGATGGTTTGCGCGAGCTGGGCGAGGTAGCCGAGTCGGGCGAGCTCGGAGTCCAGGATGTCGGGACCGCCGTGCCGTCCGACGACGAGGCTTCGACACGGGTCGCCCAGCGGTACGGCCGCTGCGGCGATGTCGTTCCAGCCGTCCTCGGTCCAGTCCGTCGGTGGCTCGAGCCGCCGTGGTGCGTGAAGCGGCAGCCAGAACAGTGGTCCGGGCAGGTCAGGAGCCGTAGGCGTCGCGTACGGTATGTGGGAATCCGGCCCGCCACCGCAGCCGATGAAGGCCCAGTCGGCGCGGAACACCACGGGCGCCATGTCGACCAGCAGACGCTCGGCCTCGGCGGGGTTCTCGGTCATCGCCTCGATTGCCTCGAGGTCGTGTCGCAGGTTCCCGCCGGCGGCGTACCGCGACAACCACTCGACCCGAACGCCCGGCACAGACTGGCAGGCCGTCACGAGCGTGTCAGCTCGGCCGCCGAGGGGGAGCTCGACCACGAAGTCGTCGACGGCCGTTCCGTCGGGTTCACGACCCAGCACGTCGACCGCGACGATGTCGCCGCCGACCTTGCCCAGAGCGGTCGCCACGGCGCCGAGTGCGCCCGGCTCGTCCGGGAGGACAACTCGCAGCAGGTACACACCCCGATTGTCGCGCGGCCGATCGCCGGGCGATAGTCACGTTTCATGGAAACGGGATCTACGTCGTCTCCGGGAGGGTGGCGGCCATCTCGATATATGCGAGCTTCGCCGCGTCCCGAGACATACCGCTGACCGACGCCCACGAGTCGTACTTCGCACGCCCGACCGGATCGGTGAATCCCGGGCGCTTGCCCTGGACGTCGCCGACCGTGGCCTGCTTGTAGAGCGCGTAGAGACGCAGCTTCGCCTCGGTACCAGGGTCCTTGGCCTGCGCCTTCACCCTGGCCTGTGCCGCCGCGAAGTCACGTTCAAGGTCGTCCATCGGTGAGGCCTTTCCGTCTGCGCTCCGTGCGGGCGTGGTGCCCTCGCGAGAAGACTTCCCCGGAAGATCCCGCGCCATGCCAAGCCGTGGGGTGCTGAGGTTGCCGAGTGACGAGTCAGGCGAGGTGCCATCCCCCGGACCTCTTAGGATGGCTGCGCCCGAAACCTTCGAACCGTGCACGCACTAAGGATCAGCTACCGTGCCTGCGATCACCCGAGAAGAGGTTGCGCATCTGGCGCGCCTTGCCCGGATCGACCTCACCGACGCCGAACTCGATCATCTAGCGCCGCAGCTCGACGTCATCCTGCAGGCGGTCGCCGAGGTCAGCAAGGTCGCCGCCGACGACATTCCGCCCACGTCGCACGCGCTTGCCCTCACCAACGTGTTCCGGCCCGACGAACCTGTCCCGGGTCTGCCGGTCGACGAGGCTCTGGCTGGCGCCCCCGTGGTCGACGGCGAGCCGGCAGTGGAGGCGCAGCGGTTCCGGGTACCTCGGATCTTGGATGAGGAGGCCTGAGCATGACGGGGAGCGAGGCGACCGACCTGACCCGCCTCAGCGCGACCAGCCTGGCACGGTTGATCCAGGCCGGCGAGGTGTCAGCCGTCGAGGTCGCCCAGGCGCACTTCGACCGGATCACCAAGGTCGACGACCGGATTCATGCGTTCCTGCACCTCGACACCGAGGGGGCGTTGGCGGCGGCGCGCGCCGTGGACGCCAAGCGCGCGGCGGGAGAGGCACTCGGCCCGTTGGCGGGCGTGCCGCTCGCGTTGAAGGACGTCTTCACGATGAAGGGCGTCCCCACCACCTGCGGGTCGAAGATCCTCGAAGGCTGGCGTCCGCCGTACGACTCGACCGTGGTGACGCGGCTGCGCCAGGCCGATCTCGTGATCCTCGGCAAGACCAACATGGACGAGTTCGCCATGGGGTCCTCCACGGAGAACTCGGCCTTCGGGCCCACCCGCAATCCCTGGGACACCGACCGGATCCCCGGTGGCTCCGGCGGCGGCTCGGCGGCGTCGCTCGCGGCATACGAGGCGCCGCTCGCCATCGGGAGCGACACCGGTGGATCGATCCGGCAGCCGGCGGCGGTGACGGGCACCGTGGGGGTGAAGCCGACGTACGGCGGTACCTCCCGGTACGGGCTGGTCGCCTTGGCGTCGAGCCTCGATCAACCGGGCCCGTGCGCGCGGACCGTGCTCGACGCGGCACTGCTGCATGAGGTGATCGCGGGACACGACCCGAAGGACTCCACCTCGATCGACCAGCCGGTGCCACCGGTCGTGGCGGCGGCCCGCGAGGCCGACGTGCGAGGGTTGCGCGTCGGGGTGGTGAAGGAGCTCGGCGGCGAGGGCTACCAGCCCGGCGTGGAGCAGCGGTTCCGCGAGACCGTGGACCTTCTGGCCGAGCTCGGTGCGGAGATCGTGGAGGTCTCCTGCCCGCACTTCCGCTACGCCCTGCCGGCGTACTACCTCATCCTGCCCAGCGAATGCTCCAGCAACCTGGCCCGCTTCGACGCGATGCGTTATGGCCTGCGTGTGGGCGACGACGGCACGCACAGCGCCGAGGAGGTCATGGCGATGACCCGCGAGGCGGGCTTCGGTGCGGAGACCAAGCGTCGGATCATCATCGGGACGTACGCCTTGTCCAGCGGTTACTACGAGGCGTACTACGGGCAGGCGCAGAAGGTGCGGACGCTCATCGCGCGCGACTTCGAGGCCGCGTTCGAGCGCGTCGACGTCCTGGTGTCGCCGACGACGCCGACCACGGCGTTCCGGATCGGCGAGCGAGTGGACGATCCGCTGGCGATGTACAAGGCCGACCTGTGCACGATCCCGTCGAACCTCGCCGGCAACGCATCGGCGTCGTTCCCGTGCGGCCTTGCGCCCGAGGACGGCCTGCCGGTCGGGTTTCAGGTCGTGGCGCCGGTGCTGGCCGACGACCGGTTGTACCGGGTCGGTGCGGCGATCGAGGCCGCGTACCTCGACCGGTGGGGTCATCCGTTGCTCGACGAAGCTCCTGTGCTGTAACCCGCGGGTCTCGAAAGGGATATGTGCTGCGCCGGGCGACTCCCGTGGCCATCCCATGACCAGGCCGGCACGGGGCAAAGGGGCAATGCGCCTCACGATGTGAGGTGTAACAAATCGCGGTGGACCGCGTCTCCTTGGTGTGATTGACACGATGACCCCGGCCTCCCGCGATGCCGCGCTTGCTGACCTGTGCCGGGAGCACTGGGTAGCGCTGGTCCGGCTCGCCCTACTGATGCTGGGCGATCGTCCGTCGGCAGAGGACGCCGTGCAAGACGCCTTCGCTGGGCTGTATCGCAACTGGGAGCGGCTGCGTGATCCTTCGCAGGCGTTGACCTACCTGCGGTCATCCGTTCTCAATCGCAGCAGGTCGATACTGCGCCGGCGTCGAGTCGCCTTGCTGCACACGCATTTCCACGATCCTCCGGTGTGGTCAGCCGAGCACGAGGCGGTGTTGAGCGAGGACCGTCGTGAGGTGCTGCGCGCGTTGACCCGGCTGCCGGCGCGCAGACGCGAGGTTCTCGTACTGCGGTTCTATCTCGACCTGAAGGATGCGGAAATCGCTACGACGTTGGGGATCAGCGAGGGTGCCGTACGCACAGCGGCGTCGCGTGGGCTGGCTTCGCTCGCTCGAATCTTGAAGGAGGACAGATGATGGCCGACACGATCGAAGACCGGCTCCGCGATGCCCTCGGCTCCGCGGCCCGGACCGTACCCGACACGCTCCCGCCAGTGCTGGTTGAGGGCAGGCTGCCGTCGACAATGCGGTCGAGAAAGCCCGCCAGGCGACCATTCCGAATGTCCACCTGGCGCTGGCCGATCGTTGCCGTGGCGACAGCGACCGCGCTGACGCTCGTCGTCGGCGTGCCCACCATGCTCCTGCGTGGCGACTCGGGCAACGAATCGGGATGGGCTACCTCACCGAGCACCATTCCCGCCGCCGATCCGCCGCAGTTTTTCCTGAGCATCGAGGACGCCGAGGAAGGCAATCCCAACAGCCTCCAGCGCGTGGTCGTACGTCATGCGCGGACCGGCGCCTTCGTCGACGCGGTGACTGACCAGGGAATCTTCTGGTCGGTGGCAGCGGCGCCCGACCAGCGCACGTTCTATGTCTCGACGCTGGAAAGGAACGGTGCTGGCTGCCTGAGTGAAGGACGGATTCTGCGCGTCGTGCTGCGGTCCAACGGGGAAGCCGCGCAGGTCGAAACGGTGCCTGGGACCGTCGACGCCTGGGCTGGCTACGAGGATCTCGCGGTCAGTCCCGATGGAGAACGTCTTGCCTTCGTCACCCGGTCATGGGAAGACGACGGCGGATGCAAATCCCGTGAGGGTTGGGCCTCGGATGAGTACTACCGCAGTGAGTTGCGGGTCGTCGACCTGGAGTCGGATGCGCAGCGAGCGTGGGTATCGGAGGAGGCAGAGATCTCGAGCCCTTCATGGGCGCCGGACAGCAGACGGTTGGTGTTTGTCTGGGACTCGCGGAACTACCTTGCAAGTTCGTACGTCCGACACGCCGGTGAGATCCGCATGCTCGACACCACACGTAGGGACGACATCGACGAGTCCGAGCACGTCACCGATGACGAGGTCGTGGAGATTCCCGGCCTTGGAAAGGGCCGCCTGCGCTACGCGTCGGTGACGGCGGATGGACGGCATGCCTTCGCGATGTTCGTCAAGGCTGTCGAGGTCGAGTCCAAGGGATCGAGCTCTCAGGAGATCACCACCCACGCGCTCGTCAAGGTGTCCCTTGCCGATGGCACGATCACAGTCTTGGACGACAGGCTCGAGAACAAGCACATCGATCGCTTCGTTCTCGACGCATCACGTCGCCATGCCCTGGTCGCGCCCGATTACGATTCCGGCCCGCCGCTCCAGAGCCGTTGGACGGTTGCGCGGTATGACCGAGGGGAGCTTCGCTGGCTGGATCAAGCCCCGCGGCCCTACGCCTATGCGTGGTGAATACTTGGCCATACTGTCAGCATTCGCGTAAGCTCAGGAGGCGGGCAGGCCATCGACCTGTCATGCTGGGTCCAGTTTCGGGCAGGTATCGGGGCTGGGTCCGCGTCGCGGATCACGGGCGAGGCACCCTGCCAGCCGCGTCAGGCGACCTTGTTGCCGTAGCGCTGGCGGGCTGCCTCCCCAGACGTGCCAATCTGCTCGCCGATCTTCGCCCACGAAATGCCGCTTCGTCTGGCACTGGCAACGACCTCAGCCAACTCGCGCTCGACGCACGCTCGGCGATAGGCCATGCGTCGCAAGGCCATGAGTGGCGGTTCCTTGCCCAAGTCTTCTTCTCGGGGTTCGTACGTCTCGAACATGTCGGTCACGGATGGTCAACGATGACGATCCGCACGCTAGCAATCACTTCCGACATATGTTCGAAGGGACGTCAGGGATCACGAGGGATCCCAGGTCGGCGCACGCGACACGATCATCGCTGACGAGCTCGATAAGCTGACCTTGCGGATCAACCCCGAAGTGCTTCACGTGAAGGACGCCGATGACGATCGCGACCACCCCGGAGCTGCTCGACTACGCCGAGGCCGTCGAGCGGTACGACCCCGTGCTGGGCCTCGAGGTCCACGTCGAGCTCAGCACAGCCACGAAGATGTTCTGTGGCTGCCCGACCACCTTCGGCGCGCCACCCAACACCCAGGTCTGCCCGGTGTGCCTCGGACTGCCCGGTTCGCTTCCGGTCATCAACGCCAAGGCCGTCGAGTCGGCGATCCGGATCGGGCTCGCCCTTGGGTGCGAGATCGCCCCGTGGTGCCGTTTCGCCCGGAAGAACTACTTCTATCCGGACATGCCGAAGAACTACCAGATCAGCCAGTACGACGAGCCGATCGCGTACAACGGGCAGATCGAGCTGGAGGTCGAGGGACGTACCTTCACGATCGGCATCGAGCGGGCCCACATGGAGGAGGACACCGGCAAGTCGACCCACGTCGGCGGGTCGGGCCGGATCCACGGCGCTGACTACTCCACCGTCGACTACAACCGGGCCGGCATTCCGCTGATCGAGATCGTCACCAAGCCGATCGAGGGAACGGGTGAGCTCGCGCCGCAGGTCGCCCGCGCGTACGTCTCGTACCTGCGTGACCTGATGCGCGCGCTTGGTGTCTCGGACGTACGCATGGAGCAAGGCTCGCTGCGCTGTGATGCGAACGTGTCGCTTCGGCCCAAGGGCGAAACCGCGTACGGCCTGCGAACGGAGACCAAGAACGTCAACTCGCTGCGGTCGGTGGAGCGGGCTCTGCGGTACGAGATCTGCCGGCAGGCGGCGGTTCTTGCCGCCGGTGGCCGGGTCGTCCAGGAGACCCGGCACTGGCACGAGGACACCGGCATCACGACGTCTGGCCGGAGCAAGGAGCAGGCCGAGGACTACCGCTACTTCCCCGAGCCTGACCTGGTGCCGATCGCGCCGTCCCGGGAGTGGGTCGAGGAGCTGCGCAAGACCCTGCCGGAGCCGCCACACGTGCGTCGCAAGCGCCTGTTCGAGGCCTGGGGCTTCACCGAGATGGAGTTCCGCGACATCATCGGCGCCGGCGCGTTGCACCTCGTCGAGGCGACGGTCGAGGCAGGCGCGACTCCTGCAGCTGCCCGCAAGTGGTGGCTGGGTGAGCTTGCCCGGCGGGCGAACGCGTCGAACGTCGAGCTGGACGCGCTGCCTATCACGCCAGAGCAGGTGGCGCAGGTCCAGAAGCTGGTCGAGGCCGGCACGGTCAACGACAAGCTGGCCCGCGAGGTCATCGACGGCGTGCTGGCAGGTGAAGGCACGCCCGAGGAGGTCGTCGAGAAGCGTGGCCTCGCGGTGGTCAGCGACGACGCGGCGCTCGGGGCGGCCGTCGACGAGGCGATCGCGGCCAATCCCGACATCGCCGAGAAGGTGCGTGGCGGGAAGGTGGCGGCCGCCGGTGCGCTCATCGGCGCGGTGATGAAGCAGATGAAGGGCAAGGCGGACGCCGCCCGGGTCCGCGAGCTCATCCTCGAGCGCCTCACCACCTGACGGCCCCTCACGAAATGACCACGTATCGAGGGCGTTCGTGACCTTGCCGTGGCCTCGACGCCTCACATGGTCCAGATCAGCGGGCGAGGCGCAGGTGAAGGATGCGGTCGTCGCCCTCGCGCGGGTCGCCCCGGCCGTCGGTGTTGCTGGTCGAGAGCCACAGGCCGCCACCTGGTGCCGCCACGACCGTGCGCAACCGGCCGAAGTCGCCGGTGAAGAAGGCCTGCGGCTTGCCGACCATCTGGTCGCGCGAGATGGCGATCCGCCACAGCCGTTCCCCGCGCAGTCCGGCCATCCAGAGCGCACCGTCGGCGTACGCAAGACCCGACGGTGACGCGTCGTCCGTCCGCCACTGGGCGATGGGATCGACGAAGCCGGGTTCGCGAGCGATGCCCTCGACTTCCGGCCAGCCGTAGTTCTTGCCGGGTCTTATGAGGTTGACCTCATCCCAGCGGTCCTGACCGAACTCGCTCGCCCACAGCCGACCCTCTGGATCGAAGGCGAGTCCTTGGACGTTGCGGTGGCCGTAGCTCCAGACCGGCGAGTCGCCGAACGGATTGCCGGGGGCGGGTCTGCCGTCCGGCGTTATCCGCAGGATCTTGCCACCGAGCGAATCGCGGTCCTGGGAGAGCGGCTGGTTGCCTGCCTCTCCGGTGCCGACGTAGAGATATCCGTCCGGCCCGAACACCATGCGGCCGCCGTTGTGGATGAAACCGGCCGGGATGCCGTCGAGGACAGTTCGCGGCGGGCCGAGCCGCGATCCGTCGTACCTCATGCGGACGATCCGGTTCTCGTCCCGCGCCGTGTAGTACGCGTAGACGAGCCGGTCCTGCGCGAACGTCGGGGCGACGGCCAGCCCGAGCAACCCGGCCTCGCCTCGAGGCTCGACGCCGGGCACCGTGCCCACCGTCGTCACTCTGCCACCAGCGGACACGCGCTTGATCCGGCCCGTGTCACGCTCGGCGACAAGCGCATCCCCGTTCGGAAGGACCGCGATTCCCCAGGGTGTGGTGAGGTCGGTCGCGACCGTGCCGGCCACGCGTGGGACGACCTCCGTGCCGGCCTCCGTCGGGCTACCCGATGCGCTGGGTGTGGGCGATTCGGACGACGTCTGCGGTGGTGACGTCTCGGGCGATCCGGGCGAGCCGGTCGCGTCGTCGGGTTCGCTGCACCCAGGCGGCAGGCCCAGCACAAGCCCGCAGGCCAACGCGGCGATCGCGGGGCGGAAGAGCGGTCGTCCGGACGGTCGCCGAGTCCGCTGCGTCAGGTGTCGTGTCTGCACGAATGGTCCCCTCTCTCGCCGGATCAGGGCGCCGACTGCCGCGTCTCGGGGCTAGGTCGCAGGCCGTTGTGTGGATAGTCTCATGCTTCGTGGAAGGCGCAGAGGCGACCGCGCAGCGGAGCGAGCCGATCCAGGTCTGGCTACCGGAACCACCGGAAGTCTACGGCGGGCTACCGAGCGGTCTCGCGATCGACGTCTACGACGGAACCGGTCCGTGCCCGGACTCTCGGGAGACCGTGGAGTTCTACGTGCCGCCCTACATGGGCGCCCCGCATACCGTGGAGCTCATCGCCGAGCTGCCGTCGCTGCGCGTCGTACAGACGCTGACCGCCGGCGTCGACAACGTACGGCCGTACGTGCGGCCAGGTGTCCTGCTGTGCAACGCACGCGGGGTTCACGATGCGAGTACGTCCGAGCTCGGTGTGGCGTTGATCCTCGCCTCGTTGCGCGGGATCCCTGAGTTCGTACGCGCACAGAGCGAGCGACGCTGGGCGGCCGAGCGTCGAGAATCCCTTGCAGACAAGCGGATTCTCGTCGTCGGGGCCGGATCGGTCGGTCAGGCACTGGCACGTCGGCTCGAGCCGTTCGAATGCGACGTCACACTGGTGGGACGTACGTCGCGGCCAGGTGTGGCGGGTCTGGACCAGCTTCCGGATCTTCTGCCGACGGCCGATGTCGTGGTGCTTCTCGTGCCCCTGACCGAAAAGACACGGGGCATGGTGGACGCGAAGTTCCTTGCTCGGATGAAAGACGGCGCCCTGCTGGTCAACATCGCACGCGGGCCGGTCGTGGACTCGCACGCGTTGCTGGCCGAGCTCACCAGTGGTCGGTTGCAGGCGGCGCTCGACGTGACCGACCCCGAGCCGCTGCCACCGGACGATCCGCTGTGGCAGATGCCGAACGTGTTGCTGAGCCCTCATGTGGGCGGCAACACCTCGGCCTTCGTACCCCGCGGCCGGCGGCTCGTGCGGGAGCAGCTGTACCGGTACGTCGCCGGCGAGCCGCTCGCCAACGTCGTGACCGGCGACTACTGAGGTCGCGGGTTGAGTGACGCCTACTGCGCCTTCGCGTTGGTGCCGTCCGGGTGGTGGAGCACGACGTAGCCGTCGCGTTCGTAGACGATCTCGTACCCGGAGTCGACGAGCTCGGCCACCTTCTCCCGCTGTTGGTCGACCGACGCGAAGGGGTACGCCAGTCGCTCGGTGTTCGCGAGGACCCAGGCGGCGCGGTAGGACTGCGGTTGCCACAGGACAACGGTCGCCCGACGCGTGAGCGCCGGTCCCATGTTGTTGACCGACTCCACGACCACGCCCGACGGGATCGTCGCCGCGGCCTCTGCCGCCGCGACGGCGTCGAAATCTGCGCGGTAGAAGGCCGGTTGCAGCAACCGGCCGAGGGCGTTCTGCGGAACCAACGCAAGCGAGATGCCGCAGACCAACGCGGCCCAGGCGAGGCCCAGCGGTGTGGAACGCGATACCGATGCGGGAGGGTGCCCGCGGTGTCGCCGGTCCATCCAGCGCTGGATCCGGGCGATTCCGTCGACGGCCGCCGAGATCACGACGACGATCACGAATGCGTCGTACTGGAAGTCGTTCGTCCACCAGAACGGGCGGTCCGACAGCATTCGCTCCAGGATCAGCGGAACCGCCGGCAAGACGAGCGGCGACAGCAAGCAGGCGAAGGCGACCGGCGCCACGAGTCCGAGCATGGTCGCCACCTTGACCGGTGGGTTGACGAGTGAGTGGAGGACGAGCCCCGGGTTCGTGACTGCGGTGGACAGGACTTCCGGGACATTTCGGCCGAGATAGTTGTAGGCCCAGAAGGTTGCCGGATCTCCACCGGCCGCGGGGATGAAGACGCCTCGGGTGAGGGCGATCATGCCGAGGCCGCCGACCACGAAGCCGATGCCTGGGCGAAACCGCCTGGTGGCCAGGAGAAAGCAACCGAATCCTGCAACGAGCAGGCCCATGTCTTCCTTCACCAGAAGGAGGCCAGCGGCGGCGAGCGAGCCGATGAATGGTTTGCCGGCGTCGAAACGCTCGATCATGACGGCGGTGAGTACGGGGACGAAGGCGACCTCGTGGAAGTCGAACACCGCAGCCTGCGCGATGGCCGTGGACGTTGCGTACGACGCCACGACCAGGTAGGCGGGGACCGTGCCGAGCTTGCGGCGAGCGAAGCGCCAGATCGGCGGGATCGCCAAGGAGAACAACGCAGACTGGGCGAGGATCAGGCTGGCCGGACCGTCGTGGATCCAGTACAGCGGGGTCAGGGTCGCGAGGATGGGAGAGAAGTGCTCGGCCAGCTGCAAGTAGTCCAAGCTGGTGCCGTGGAACGCGCCGAGCGCGGGCGACATCGGCGGTCGGAACTCCGCGTAGTTGCGGATGGTCTGGTCGAAGATCACCAGGTCGAAGATCGTGGCGCGATTGTTGCGTAGCTGGACCAGCCCGAGCAGTGCGTACGCAAGTCCCGCCAGCGCCGTGACGGCGGCGACGCCGACCTGATGCCGCGACACGGAGCGCGGGAGCAGGCTCCGACCCGGCCTTGCGCGGTCGCCGTGGTCCGGGTTCGGCATCCCGTTCGCCTGGGGCAGGTGGGCAGCCTCCTCCGAGGAGTCGCGTGAGGACGGACGGCGAAGCACCCCAGCAGCATAGGGAATCTGCGGATGGCAGGTCCTGCAGCGGAGGGACGGGCCGGTGCATGTCTGCCCGGCTCACGGCCATCGGCCTGCATCGGGTGATCGACCCTCCGGCCTGCTGCCACCATGGGCATCCGGTTCACATGGCGGACGTGGCGACCGACTATCGAGACGTCGCCGTACAGTGAGCCCACGGGAAGGAACACGAGGAGCCAGCACCATGACGACCACTGGCACTGTCGACATCAAACCGCGTAGTCGTGAGGTGACCCACGGACTGGAGCGGGCCGGCGCCCGTGGCATGCTCCGCGCGGTCGGCATGAGTGACGAGGACTGGGAGAAGCCCCAGATCGGTGTCGCGTCGTCCTGGAACGAGATCACGCCCTGCAACCTCTCGCTCGACCGGCTGGCCAAGGCAGCCAAGGACGGCGTGCACGCGGCCGGCGGCTACCCCTTGGAGTTCGGCACGATCTCGGTCTCCGACGGCATCTCGATGGGCCACGTCGGGATGCACTTCTCGCTGGTCTCGCGGGAGATCATCGCCGACTCCGTCGAGACCGTCGTGGAAGCCGAACGCTTCGACGGCACCGTGCTGCTTGCGGGCTGCGACAAGAGCCTGCCGGGCATGTTGATGGCGGCGGCGCGGCTCGACCTGGCGAGTGTGTTCGTCTACGCGGGCTCGATCCTGCCCGGGAAGGTCGGCGACCGTGACGTCACGATCATCGACGCCTTCGAGGCCGTCGGCGCCTGCGCTCGTGGCCTGATCACCCGCGAGGAGGTCGACGAGATCGAGCGAGCGATCTGTCCGGGTGAGGGCGCCTGCGGCGGCATGTACACCGCGAACACGATGGCGAGCGCGGCAGAGGCGCTCGGCATGGCGTTGCCGGGCTCGGCGGCTCCGCCTGCCGTGGACCGGCGCCGCGACGGCATCGCCCGACGCTCCGGTCAAGCGGTCGTCGAGATGCTGCGGATGGGCTTGACCTCGCGGCAGATCCTCACCAAGCCGGCATTCGAGAACGCCATCGCCGTCGTCATGGCGCTCGGGGGCTCCACCAACGCCGTCCTCCACCTGCTCGCCATCGCCCGCGAAGCCGAGGTCGATCTCACGCTCGACGACTTCAACCGGATCGGCGACAAGGTGCCCCACCTCGGCGACCTGAAGCCGTTCGGGCGCTACGTGATGAGCGACGTCGACCGTCAGGGCGGCATCCCGGTCGTCATGAAGGCGCTGCTCGACGCGGGTCTGCTGCACGGAGACTGCATCACGGTGACGGGCAAGACCGTGGCGGAGAACCTCGCGGAGATCGCGCCGCCGGATCCCGATGGCGTGATCATCCGCGCGGTCACCAACCCGATCCATCGCACCGGCGGGCTCACCATCCTCCGCGGATCGCTCGCGCCGGACGGCGCGGTCGTGAAGAGCGCCGGCGTCGAGGGGGCGGTGTTCGAGGGCCCGGCCAGGGTCTTCGAGCGGGAGCGCGCGGCCTTGGACGCCTTGGAGAACGGCACGATCCAGGCCGGCGACGTCGTGGTGATCCGGTACGAAGGACCGAAGGGCGGGCCTGGCATGCGTGAGATGCTCGCCATCACGGGTGCGATCAAGGGGGCGGGCCTGGGCAAGGAGGTCATGCTGCTCACCGACGGCCGCTTCTCAGGCGGTACGACGGGGATCTGTGTCGGCCACATCGCGCCCGAAGCGGTGGACGGCGGGCCGATCGCGCTCATCCAGGACGGCGACCGGATCCGGCTCGACATGGCCGCGCGCACGCTCGATCTCCTGGTGGACGAGGACGAGCTGGAACGACGTCGCAAGAGCTGGGAGCCGCTGCCTCCAGCCTTCACGCGCGGCGTGCTCGGCAAGTACGCCCGTCTGGTGAGATCGGCCTCGCAGGGCGCGGTCTGCGGCTGAAGAGTGGGTGTACGTGGGCAAACTGTACGAACGCATCGACGAGCGCCTGCGAGACTTCATCGAACGCCAGCACGTCTTCTTCGTCGCGACGGCGCCGAGCGGGCCTGGCGGTCACGTCAACGTCTCGCCGAAAGGCGTGGGTGGCACCTTCGCCATCGTCGACGATCACACGGTCGCCTATCTCGACCTCACAGCGAGCGGCGCCGAGACCATCGCGCACCTTCGCCAGAACGGCCGGATCACGCTCATGTTCTGTGCCTTCGAGGGTCCGCCGAAGGTGCTCCGGCTGCACGGCACCGGACGGGTCGTCTCGTTGTACGACGAGGAGTTCGCCGAGCTTGTCACGTACTTCACCGAACGCCGCGCGGCGCGTGGCCGTGATCGTCGTGGACGTCCACCGGATCTCGGACTCGTGCGGCTACGGCGTGCCGCTCATGAGCTATGTCGGCGAGCGTGACCTCCTCATTCCGTACATGGAACGCAAAGGTCCGGATGGTCAGGCGGAGTACCGCCGCCAGAAGAACCGAATCAGCATCGACGGTCTTCCGGCGTTCCCCGACGACGATCTCCACCCGGCTCTCGGCTAGCTGCGGGATGGCGGGAGATCGCCCAGTCGGCACCGAGAGAGTGGGCAGCGTGGGGTTCGTGTCGTGCGGTCGGCTGCGGCCACCTGGCGCGCACGACCACACACGTCCTCCGCGGTCCGCAGCGACGAGCTCCGAGGCTGCGGATCGACGGACGAAATCTGGACGAAGCGTCCGGATATCGAGACGACCCTGCGCGCGGCTTGACGTGAGGCACCTTGGTGGACGAACGTGCATCTCGTGCGTCTTCAGGTTCTCGTACTTCGGCAGCGCGCCGGCTGAATCGCCACGCGAGGAATTCAGCCAGCGCGCATCCCCTCGTTGCCCGGCCGGGCCGAGGGGTTTTTGTTTACCGGCCGCAAGCCAACATTCGAGAAGAGAAGATCGACCAGCACCACGTCAGCGCAGAAGAGAAGGGCGAGCAGATGACCGAGCAGACGACCGGGGCGCGAAGCACCGGCTCAGCACCCTCGGGTTCCCGGCTCACGAGTGCGTCACAAGCGCCGGCCGCGCCGCGGACAGGCGAACAGCTCACTGGAGCGCAGTGTCTGATCAAGGCACTCGAGACCATCGGCGTCGACACCGTATTCGGGATTCCAGGCGGTGCCGTGCTCCCGGCGTACGACCCCCTCCTCGACTCCACTCAGATCCGGCACATCCTCGTGCGTCACGAGCAGGGGGCAGGGCACGCGGCCGAGGGCTACGCGCTCGCTACCGGCAAGGTGGGCGTCTGCATGGCGACCTCCGGTCCCGGCGCAACGAATCTGGTCACACCCATCTCCGACGCCTACATGGACTCGGTGCCGATCGTCGCGATCACAGGTCAGGTGCCGAGCACGTCGATCGGGACCGATGCGTTCCAGGAAGCCGACATCCGCGGCATCACGTTGCCGATCACGAAGCACAACTTCCTCGTCACCGATCCGGCCGAGATCCCGCGCACCATCGCCGAGGCGTTCCACATCGCCTCGACCGGTCGGCCCGGACCGGTGCTGGTGGACATCGCGAAGGACGCGTTGCAGGCCACGACGACCTACAACTGGCCCACAACGCTCGACCTTCCCGGCTACCGGCCGGTCACCCGCCCGCACGCCAAGCAGGTGCGTGAGGCCGCCCGACTGATCACGCAGGCTCGTCGGCCCGTGCTCTACGTCGGCGGTGGCGTGATCAAGGCGCGGGCGGCGAAGGAGCTGCGGATCCTCGCCGAGATGACCGGGATCCCGGTGGTCACCACCTTGATGGCGCGAGGTGCCTTCCCGGACAGCCACAGGCTCCACCTCGGAATGCCCGGGATGCACGGCACGGTGGCGGCGGTCTGTGCACTGCAGAAAGCCGACCTCCTGATCAGCCTGGGCGCGCGCTTCGACGACCGGGTGACCGGAAAGCTCTCGACATTCGCCCCGCACGCCAAGGTGATCCACGCCGACATCGACCCCGCAGAGATCTCGAAGAACCGGACAGCAGACGTGCCGATCGTGGGCGACTGCCGTGAGGTGATCGCCGATCTCGTGGTGGCGGTCAAGGCCGAGCACGAGGCCGGACGGCGCGGAGACTACAGCGCCTGGTGGAAGATCCTGGACGACTGGCGGACGCGCTACCCGCTGGGCTACGACCAGCCCGACGACGGCTCGCTCGCACCCCAGATGGTGATCGAGAAGCTGGGCAGGATCGCCGGGCCGGATGCGCTCTACGTGGCTGGCGTGGGTCAGCACCAGATGTGGGCCGCGCAGTTCATCTCGTACGAGAACCCCGGCACCTTCCTCAACTCCGGAGGCGCTGGGACGATGGGCTTCGCCGTTCCCGCCGCGATGGGTGCCAAGGTCGGCCGGCCGGATGCTCTGGTCTGGGCGATCGACGGTGACGGTTGCTTCCAGATGACCAACCAGGAGCTCGCCACGTGTGCGTTGGAGGGCATCCCGATCAAGGTCGCCGTGATCAACAACTCGAGTCTCGGCATGGTGCGGCAGTGGCAGACGCTCTTCTACAACGAGCGCTACTCCAACACCGACCTGCACCGTGCCGGATCCGGCGCGACGCACGTGCGGGAGACCCAGACCGCGCGGATCCCCGACTTCGTTCGTCTTGCCGAGGCGTACGGGTGCGTGGGCCTGCGGTGTGAGCGGCCCGAGGACGTCGACGACGTGCTGCACAAGGCGATGAGCGTGAACGACGTGCCGGTGATCGTCGACTTCATCGTGCATCGGGACGCCATGGTGTGGCCGATGGTGCCGGCGGGCACGAGCAACGACGACATCAAGATCGCTCGCGATCTCGCACCCGACTGGGATCAGGACGACCTGTGAGTGCCCCGACCGCAATGACCAGGCGTGGGTGGGCTCCACACAGTGGTCATCGCGGGACCTGAGAGGCTTGCGTACATCGTGCGAAAGGAACGACAACGTGTCCCGTCACACCCTGTCCGTGTTGGTGGAGAACAAGCCGGGCGTCCTCGCGCGGATCGCCGGCCTGTTCTCCCGGCGCGGCTTCAACATCGACTCGCTGGCGGTCGGACCGACCGAGCATCCTGAGATCTCGCGGATGACGATCGTGGTCAACGTGGAAGACCTCCCGTTGGAGCAGGTCACCAAGCAGCTCAACAAGCTGATCAACGTCATCAAGATCGTGGAGCTCGACCCCAGCACGTCCGTCCAGCGCGAACTGATGCTCGTCAAGGTGAAGGCCGACGCGCAGACCCGAGGAAGCGTGCTGGAGACGGTGCAGCTCTTCCGCGCCAAGGTCGTCGACGTCGCACCCGACGCGGTGACGATCGAGGCGACAGGCAACGCCGAGAAGCTGGAGGCGATGCTGCGGGTGCTCGAGCCCTTCGGCATCAAGGAGCTCGTGCAGTCGGGCATGGTGGCGATCGGACGCGGCGGCCGCTCGATCACCGACCGTACTCTGCGTGCGCTCGATCGGCTGACCGAACGCAGCACCGCATGAGTGGACCGAGATCGACTGCGCGTGGCGGATGCGCGGTCGCCGACATAGGCACGAACACGTGTTGCAGGAGGCGCCCGGTCGCCACGCGTGGTCAGTGACAAGCACAGACAACGTACGAAGGAGAAATCCGTGGCAGAGCTGTTCTACGACGACGACGCCGACCTGTCGATCGTCCAACGCCGAAGCGTCGCCGTCCTCGGGTACGGCAGCCAGGGTCATGCCCATGCCCTTTCGCTGCGTGACTCCGGTGTCGACGTCCGGGTAGGGCTTCCGGAAGGCTCCAAGAGTCGACCGAAGGCAGAGGCCGAGGGGTTGCGCGTCGTGACGCCAGCCGAGGCCTGCGAGGAGGCGGATCTCATCGTCGTCCTGGCACCCGACCCGGCGCAGCGCAAGCTGTACAGCGAGGCGATTGCACCGAACCTCGTGGACGGTGACGCGCTGTTCTTCGGACACGGATTCAACATCCGGTTCGGCTACATCAAGCCACCCGCCGGCGTCGACGTCTGCATGGTCGCCCCGAAGGGCCCGGGTCACCTCGTGCGGCGCGAGTACAACGAGGGTCGCGGTGTGCCCGTCCTCGTGGCGGTCGAGCAGGACGCGTCGGGAGGCGCCTGGCCGTTGACGCTTTCGTACGCCAAAGCCATCGGCGGCACCCGGGCCGGTGCAATCAAGACGACGTTCACCGAAGAGACCGAGACGGACCTTTTCGGCGAGCAGACCGTCCTCTGCGGTGGCGTGACCGCGCTGATCCAGAGCGCATTCGAGACGCTCACCGAGGCGGGTTACCAGCCCGAGGTCGCCTACTTCGAGTGCCTGCACGAGCTGAAGCTCATCGTGGACCTGATGTACGAAGGCGGCATCGCCAAGATGCGCTGGTCGGTCTCGGACACGGCGGAGTACGGCGACTACGTCTCGGGTCCGCGAGTCATCGACGCGTCCGTGAAGCAGCGGATGCGTGAGGTGCTGGCCGAGATCCGGGACGGTTCGTTCGCGAAGCGGTTCATCGACGACCAGGATGCCGGAGGTCCGGAGTTCGCGAAGTTCCGCCAGCAGGCAGAACAGCACCCCATCGAGGCGGTCGGTCGCGACCTGCGCAAGCTCATGGCGTGGGTGAAAAGCCACGACGACGACTACGTGGAGGGGACCGCGGCGCGGCACTGACCGTTCGCTCCGTGTCCCTTCGAACGACCACGGTCGGTGGGTGATGACCGCCTTGCGGGCGGCACGGCTTGCCCGGCCGGGTATCGAACCCCCACCGACCGTGGTCACGTCGGTCAGGTAACAGCTCGGCCTGGCCACGATGGTTCGCCTGCGGAGCTCGGCTCGGCGTGGTTATCCTGAGCACGGACGCCGGGCCCAGAGCCGTGCTCGGAGGAGAGATCCGCTACCTCCTTTTCGAACGCACGGAAGGTACGCAGCGCGTGGACGCCACGGTTTCTGCCGCATCGGACAGTGCTACGGACACGGTGGGCGCTACGGACTCGGTAGGCGCCTCACCCGGCGTCGATCCCGGCGATGTCGCAGCGGCTCATCCAACGTCGCCCAAGCCGGTCGTCCTGATCGCCGAGGAGCTTTCGTCGGCGACGGTCGAGGCGTTGGGACCGGACTTCGAGATCCGGTACTGCAACGGAGCCGACCGCACCGCTCTGCTCCAAGCGGTCGGCGACGTCGACGCGCTGCTCATCCGCAGTGCGACCAAGGTGGACGCCGACGTCCTGGCCGCCGCACCACGGCTCAAGGTGGTTGCCCGAGCGGGTGTGGGACTGGACAACGTCGACGTCAAGGCCGCGACCCAGGCCGGCGTGATGGTGGTCAACGCGCCACAGTCCAACATCGTCTCGGCGGCAGAGCACACCATCGGCCTGCTCCTTGCCGTCGCTCGGCGAATCCCTGCAGCTCATGCGTCCCTGCGGTCGGGGGAGTGGAAGCGCAGCAAGTTCACCGGTGTCGAGCTGCACGGCAAGACGCTGGGGGTGCTTGGCCTCGGCCGGGTCGGTGTCCTCGTCGCACAACGCCTTGCAGCGTTCGGCATGCAGGTTCTCGCCTGCGATCCGTACGTCCAGCCCGGCCGCGCAGCGCAGATGGGGGTTCGCCTGGTGCCGCTCGACGAGTTGCTTGCCTCGAGCGACGTCATCAGCGTCCACCTGCCCAAGACACCTGAGACCGTGGGCATCGTGGGCGAAGCCGAGCTTGCGAAGGTGAAGCCCGGAGTCATCATCATCAATGCGGCCCGTGGTGGGATCGTCGACGAGCACGCGTTCTATGTCTCGTTGAAGGAAGGTCGGGTAGCGGGAGCGGGCATCGACGTCTTCGCGACCGAGCCGTGCACGGACTCACCACTTCTGCAGCTCGACAACGTCGTGGCGACACCCCATCTAGGGGCGAGCACGAAAGAGGCACAGGAGAAGGCGGGTCTTGCCGTTGCCCGGTCGGTCCGTCTCGCGCTCGCCGGCGAGCTCGTTCCCGATGCGGTGAACGTGCAGGGCGGCGTCATCGCCGAAGACGTGCGCCCCGGCATCCCGCTGGCGGAGAAACTGGGCCGCATCTTCACTGCGCTCGCTGGCGAGGTGCCGTTGCAGCTGGACGTCGAGGTGCGCGGGGAGATCACCGACTACGACGTCAAGGTGCTCGAGCTCGCTGCGTTGAAGGGTGCGTTCGCACCGGTCGTCGAGGAGCAGGTGTCGTACGTCAACGTCCCGTTGCTCGCCGCCGAGCGCGGTGTGGAGGTTCGGCTGCTCACCAACCCGGAGAGCCCGGACTTCCGGAACCTCATCACGCTGCGTGGAACGCTCGCCGGCGGTCGTCAGGTATCGGTCGGCGGCACGCTGGTCGGTCCGCGGCATGCCGAGCGACTGGTGGAGGTCGAGGGCTTCGACATCGAGATCGAGCTCACCGAGCACATGGCGGTGTTGAAGTACGTCGACCGCCCGGGCGTCATCGGCATCATGGGCCGGATCCTGGGTGAAGCCGGGGTCAACATCGCCGGCATGCAGGTGAGCCGGGACCGCAAGGGCGGCAAGGCGCTGGTGGCGATGACCGTCGACTCGGCGATCCCGCAGACGGCGTTGGACGAGATCGCACGCGAGATCGACGCCCAGGACGTGCGGGCCATCGATCTCGTGGACTGACGGCGAGTCGATCCGGTCGTCTGCCGTTTGCGACATCCCGGCGGTCGACGTCGTTCCCGCCTACACCGTCACCTGCGGGTCGCGATCAGGACGCTCGCGTCGGTGGCGACCATCACCTCGGT
Organism: Actinopolymorphaceae bacterium; assembly: GCA_036564245.1. GTDB lineage: Bacteria > Actinomycetota > Actinomycetes > Propionibacteriales > Actinopolymorphaceae > Thermasporomyces. The sequence goes on along the minus strand of DATCKU010000073.1, from coordinate 223,230 downwards.
CGTGACGAAGCGCGGGTCGGTGAGCCACTGCAGACGCGTCGTGTCGACCCGCCCTTGGAATGTGGGCGGCCAGGTGGAGCTCGGCGTGAAGTCGTCCAGCACGACGACGCCGCCCGGTTCGACAAGGTCCGCGGCCGTGTCAGGGCCAGCCCGCTTGGCCTCGCGCACGTCGAGGAAGAGCAGTGAGAACGGTCCTTCGTTCGCGAGCTCCTTCCAGTCGGCCTCGAGCACCTGCACGGCCTTGTCCTGCGCGAAGATCTCCCGTACCGCCTCGACGAGTGACGAGTCGTGCTCGGCGGTGATCAGCTGACTTCCCTCGCGCATGCCGCTGCGCAGCCAGGCCGAACCAACCCCGCAACCGGTGCCAGACTCAGCCAGGGTTCCCGAGCGCGAGGCCGCGAGGCTCGCCAGCAGGCGCCCGGTCTCGTTTCGGCAGGAGGACACGAATCCACGTCGGCGAGACAGGTCGTGAGCCCGCGCGACGATGTCGGGTAGGTCGGGTGGTGCGCTCATGGCGACCTAGCCTGCGTCAGGTCGTACACCTCACGCTGGGCCGTCTCGACATGTGAGACCAGTCCTCGCCTGGCGAGACAACTGCTAGGACGTCCAACTATTCTCGGCGGGGTCATGAGGTTTCCAGCCGTCGCGAGCAGGGGAGCGACCACCGCATCCCCTGGGAGTGGTCTCCGAGGAGCGATCACGGCGCTCTCGGTCATCATTCGTCGCCGCGGCGAGGTCCGCTGACCAGGCCGGCGCCTCGCTGCGGAGTTCGGTTCATTGCTGGCCTCCGATCCGCGGACAGGCTCGGGTGCGGTGACCATCGGTGACTCGAGCGATCTAGCCGATCAACCCGCAGCAGAGCGCAGCCTGCCCCCAAGACCCCGTGGCACGACGTCGGTCGGACGTGTGGCACGCGCCGGTGCGTCGTGCCCGTCCGTCAGGCGACGTGGACCCCAACGACGTACGCATGAGCATCGACGAGAGCAACGGAGCTGACGTGTTCGAGAAGAGGACCGGGTCCGGAACGGCTCGGCTACTTGCCTACCAGGCGTTGCAGGAAGCCCTGGACCGGCGGGACAACGGCGGTCGTACCACTGCGTACGAACCTGCCGGTGCGGACCGCTCGGCGGAGGGCTTCGCCGACCGCGATCGGCACGACGGGTGATCGTCGTCCTGCACGGTCCACGAGCTTGTGGGAAAGCACCGCAGGCCGACAAGATCTGCAGGCGTGTGCGCATAAACTAGCTCGAATATCGAGATAATCGTATCGACATACGGACAACCCAGGCTATGGTGATCGGCATGGCGCAGAGTATCCGGCTCGCGGTGATCCCTGGTGACTACATCGGGCCCGAGGTGACGGCGGAGGCACTGAAGGTCCTCGAGGCATGCGCGCCGGCCTACGACATCAAGGTGGAGAGCACCCACTACGACCTCGGCGCGGGGCGCTATCTCGCGACAGGTGAGGTGCTGCCGGACTCTGTGCTCGCCGAGCTGCGCGCACATGACGCGATCCTGCTCGGAGCCGTGGGCGGTAAGCCAGGTGATCCCAAGCTCCCGTCCGGTGTGCTCGAGCGTGGTCTCCTGCTCCGGTTGCGGTTCGAGTTCGACCACTACGTCAATCTGCGCCCGGCCCGTAGCTATCCCGGTGTCCCCACTCCTTTGGCCTCCACCGCTCCCATCGACTTCGTGGTCGTACGCGAAGGCACCGAAGGCCCCTACGTCGGCAACGGCGGAGTCGTCCGGAAGGGAACGAGCCACGAGCTCGCCACCGAGGTGAGCGTCAACACCGCGTTCGGCGTGGAGCGTGTGGTGCGTGACGCGTTCCGTCGGGCGCAACGGCGCCGCAAGCACCTCACGTTGGTGCACAAGACCAACGTGCTGGTTCACGCCGGCGGTCTGTGGTCGCGGATCGTGAACGAAACCGCCGCCGAGTTCCCCGACGTCACCGTTGACTATCTGCACGTCGACGCCGCGACGATCTCCATGGTGACCCAGCCGGAACGCTTCGACGTCATCGTCACCGACAACCTCTTCGGCGACATCATCACCGACCTTGCCGGGGCGGTCACCGGTGGCATCGGGCTCGCACCCAGTGGGTGCATCAACCCGGACCGCACAGCGCCGTCGATGTTCGAGCCGGTGCACGGCTCGGCCCCCGACATCGCAGGCACCGGCAAGGCCGATCCAACCGCGACGATCCTCTCGGCCGGGCTTCTCCTCGACCACCTGGGTGCGTCTGGTGCTGCCCAGCGGATCGAGGATGCCGTACGCGCGGATCTCGAGGTACGCGCGCACGAGCCGGCCGCGGCCGAGCGCACGACGAGCGAGATCGGCGACGCGATCGCGGCTCGAGTAGCGGGCTGAGCCCGCTCACGCCTTTCCCCTCCCAAGCGGCCAGCTCAGCTGGTCACAGCGTCTTGTCGACGTCTCGTCGACGCATCTTGTCACAATCCCACGATCAGATACGGTGCTGCCATGACCGCAAGCCTGGAGTTTCGCCGTGAGCTCACGGACTCGCCCACCCCGGTCGAGCAACGCGAGGCGATTCTCGCGCAGCCGGGTTTCGGGATCTATTTCACCGACCACATGATTACCGCGACCTGGACGCCAGCCGAGGGCTGGCATGATGCCGTACTCCGTCCCTATGGTCCGCTTCAGCTCGACCCCGCGACGGCGGTACTCCACTACGCCCAGGAGATCTTCGAAGGCCTCAAGGCGTACCGACATCCCGACGGATCGATCTGGACGTTCCGACCAGAGGCGAATGCCCGGAGATTCCAACGTTCCGCACACCGTATGGCGCTGCCCGAGCTCAGCGTCGACGACTTCGTGGCGGCGCTCGATCTTTTGGTCCAGACGGACCGGGAGTGGGTGCCAAGCGGCGGGGAGAAGAGCCTCTACCTGCGGCCGTTCATGTTCGCTTCCGAGGTCTTCCTCGGGGTGCGGCCGGCCAAGGAGGTGACCTTCGCGGTCATCGCGTCGCCTGCGGCGTCGTACTTCGCGGCTGGTGTCAAACCCGTCTCCATCTGGGTTTCCGAGGAATACACCCGGGCAGCGCAAGGAGGCACGGGTGCCGCCAAGTGCGGAGGCAACTATGCGGCGAGTCTCATCGCCCAGCAAGAGGCGGCGGACAACGGGTGCGACCAGGTGGTCTTCCTCGACGCGGTGGAGCGGCGCTGGGTCGAGGAACTCGGCGGCATGAATCTCTACTTCGTCTACGACGACGGCCTGATCATCACGCCTGAGCTCACCGGCACGATCCTGGAAGGCGTCACCCGCGAGTCGATCATCACGCTCGCCACCGGGCTGGGGCACAAGGTGGAGGAGCGGCGGATCGACATCGCCGAATGGCGTGATGGAGTGGCGAGCGGCCGGATAGCGGAGGTCTTCGCCTGCGGCACGGCCGCTGTGGTGACTCCGGTCGGTCTGCTGAAGTGGCGTGGCGGGTCGCTGCAGATCGGGAACGGAGCTGCCGGGCCGGTGACGACGCGGATCCGGCACCATCTCCTCGACATCCAGTACGGCCGGGCCGAGGACACCCACGGCTGGTTGCACCGCGTCTGTTAGCCAGCGCTCTCATCGAGCGGGTGAGGCATGACCGCGGTCAGCGGGCGACCCTCTACCTGACTGCGGCATGCCTTGAAATGGACCTTTCTGCTTCGGGCCTCAGGTGAAAAGACGCATCATTCTGCGCGAATCGGGCAACTGTTTCACTACATCGCGAAGTGGCCTAGTACGCTCAGTAGTCGCTAGCTACCGAGTGCATCCCCACGTCGAGGAACGAGGCATCCCGATGGAAGACAAGAGCGCGGTCGCGACCCATCCGTTCAAGGGTGATTTCGACCTCAAACGAGCCGAATGGCGATCTGCTGGGCCGGACGCTGAGATCCAGGTCGGTTTTGTCGACGACTTGATCGGGATGCGGAGCGCCAAGAATCCTGACGGGCCAATCCTGATCTTCACGGCGGCGGAGTGGGAGGCGTTCCTCTCAGGCGCCAAGGATGGAGAGTTCGATCCCGACGTCCTCCAATCCGACATCGACCCGGCAGGATCGGCCTGACCTCGCGGATCCACCTGTCGTCGCTGGCCCACACCGCGACGGTGAACAACCTGCTCAAGGCGGCAAGCTCGACGAGCCGACCCGGACCCTCGAGTTGACGCAGACCGGGTGTTGTATGCGAAGATGCCGGCGTGCAGATGACCGAGCCCCTCGCAGCCCGCGCGATTATTACCTGAGCGCGCTGGGCGGTTCGTCCTGCGCGCAGACCTCTCGCTCCCGGCGAGGGGTTTTTTGTTTTGCAGCTGCGAGGGCACCGTCCACGCCGACTCAGGAAATCCACGACCGTGCGGGCTCTGACCCCTGACCCCGAACCGCACCGGAGCGACCCGACGATGAACGACTTCCACGTATACGACACGACACTGCGCGATGGCGCGCAACAAGAAGGGCTGAATCTTTCCGTCGAGGACAAGCTGACCATCGCTCGGCACCTCGACGAGCTCGGCGTCGGTTACATCGAGGGTGGCTGGCCGGGCGCGATTCCCAAGGACACCGAGTTCTTCGCCCGCGCGCAAACTGAACTCAACCTCCGCAACGCCACCCTGGCGGCGTTTGGTGCCACCCGCCGGCCCGGGGTCAAGGCGGCCGACGACCCGTTGGTCGCGGCGCTTCGCGATTCCGGTGCGAGTGTGGTGACGCTGGTCGCCAAGAGCCACGATCAGCACGTCAAGCTCGCGCTTCGCACGACATTGGAAGAAAACCTCGCGATGGTGCGGGAAACGGTGGAACACCTGCGTTCCTGCGGAAAGCGGGTGTTCCTCGACGCCGAGCACTTCTTCGACGGCTATCGGGAAAACCCCGCCTACGCCGTCGAGGTCGTACGGACGGCGGCCGAAGCAGGTGCCGAGGTCGTCGCGCTCTGCGACACGAACGGCGGAATGCTTCCCGACCACGTGGGCGAAGTCGTGGACGCGCTGCTTCGCGAAGCCGGGTTCGCCGACTCCAGCGCCCGGATCGGCATCCACTGCCACAACGACACCGGCTGTGCCGTCGCCAACACGCTCGCCGCCGTTCGTGCCGGGGCGACGCATGTGCAGGGAACCCTCAACGGCTACGGCGAGCGCACCGGAAACGCCGATCTCGTCACCGTGGTCGCCAACCTGCAGCTCAAGCTCGGCCGCACGGTCGTGCCCGAATCCGCGCTTCGCGAGGCCACGCGGATCGCGCACGCCGTCTCCGAGGTGACCAACGTCCCGCCGTACTCGCGCCAGCCGTACGTCGGCGCGTCCGCCTTCACCCACAAGGCCGGCCTGCACGCCAGCGCCATCAAGGTCGACCCGAACCTCTACCAGCACACGGATCCGGAGCGGGTGGGCAACGACATGCGGCTGCTCGTCTCCGACATGGCGGGCCGGGCGAGCATCGAGCTCAAGGGTCGCGAGCTGGGCTACGACCTCACCGGCAACCGTGAGCTGGTCGGGCGGATCACCGAACGCGTAAAGGAAATGGAGGCCCGCGGTTACACCTTCGAGGCTGCCGACGCGTCGTTCGAGCTGCTGCTCATCGAAGAGGTGGAAGGCGTGCGGCCGCGGTTCTTCGAGGTCGAGTCGTGGCGGGTCACCACCGACTCCCGGCCAGGAGCCGAGGCCGTGTCGGAGGCGACCGTGAAGCTCGTTGCCGCCGGCGAGCGGACGATCGTCACCAGTGAAGGCAACGGTCCGGTCAATGCGCTAGACAGCGCACTGCGCGGCGCGATCGGCAAGGTCTACCCCGCGGTCGACAAGCTCGACCTGATCGACTATCGGGTACGCATTCTCGACTCCGGGCACGGCACCGACGCGGTGATCAGGGTTCTCATCGAGCTGTCCGACGGCGAGGAATCCTGGGCGACGGTCGGAGTCGGTCACAACATCGTCGAGGCGTCGTTCGAGGCGTTGGTCGACGGGGTGACCTTCGGTCTCGTCCGCGCCAAGGCACAACCTCCGAGCACGTACGAAACCGCACCGGCCGGCGAGCCGGTGGCTGGGCGGCCGGCAAAATAGGGCAAACGGTAGGCTGCGTCGGTCGAAGAGGAATCACGTACGAAGGCAGGTTGGCTTGCGGATCGCACGGTTGACGACCGGCGACGAACCGAAGTACGCCATCATCGAGCGCGAGCAGGGACCGGACGGTGAGCCCGAGGGTGAGCAGGCCGGCACTGAGCGCACCGGCGAAGTTGCCGCCATCATCGAAGGTGACCCGCTGTATCGGGACATTCACCGGACCGGGGAGCGCATCCCGCTCGCCGACGTGCGGCTCCTCGCGCCGGTCATTCCTCGCAGCAAGGTAATCGGCGTCGGACGCAACTACGCCGAGCACGCCAGCGAGCTCGGCAACGAGGTACCGCAGGAACCACTCATCTTCTTGAAGCCCAACACCTCGGTGATCGGTCCGCTCGACGGGATCGTCTACCCGCCGGAGACGAACGACCTGCAGTACGAAGGCGAGCTCGCGGTCGTCATCGGCAGGATCTGCCGCCACGTGCCGCGGGAGCGGGTCAAGGAGGTCATCTTCGGCTACACGTGCGCCAACGACGTGACCGCCCGCGACCTGCAGCGAGCCGACGGGCAGTGGTCGAGAGCGAAGGGCTACGACTCGTTCTGCCCGCTGGGACCGTGGATCGAGACCGAGCTGGACCCGTCTGATTTCCATGAAGGCGACGGTCTTGCGATCACGACCACTGTCGGAGAGGAGGTGCGGCAGTCCGGCCGTACCTCGCAGATGATTCACGACATCCCGACACTCGTGAGCTACGTGAGCTCGGTCATGACCTTGCTGCCGGGAGACGTGATCCTCACCGGAACCCCTGCGGGCGTTGGGCCGATGCGGCCTGGCGACATAGTGTCGGTAGAAATCGAGGGGATCGGCACGCTGAGCAATCGGGTGATCTCGGTATGACTGGCCGCCGTACCACGGGCGCTTCCGCCGACGCCGACGCGGGTTCACCAGGTTCGTCACGACCGGTGCGCACCCGATTCTCGCCGTCGGCAAGCGGCGAGCTGCACGCAGGCCATATTCGTACTGCGCTGTATGCCTGGGCGTGGGCGCGCCATACCGGTGGTCGGTTCGTGTTGCGGATCGAGGATGCCGACCGGGCAAGGGCATCAGAGAAGTCGGTCGCGTCGATCCTCGACGACCTGCGCTGGCTCGGGCTGGACTGGGACGAGGGACCGCAGGTGGGTGGGGATTGCGGCCCGTACCTGCAGAGCGAGCGGTCCGCCATCTACCAGGAGTGGGTGCAGCGCTTTCTGGCCGCGGGCCATGCCTACCACTGCTACTGCACCCACGAGGAGCTGGAAGCCGAGCGTGAAGCGCAGCGCAGCAAGGGCCTTCCGGAGGGATACAGCGGGCGCTGCCGAAACCTCGACAGTCGTGACGTGGCGCGTTTCAGAGCCGAAGGACGCGAACCCGTCGTGCGGTTCCGGATGCCGCCGGGGAGCACGACGGTGCGCGACACGGTACGCGGCGACGTGGTTTTCGACCATGCAACGATCCCGGACTTCGTGGTCATGCGGGCCAACGGGTCACCGCTCTACAACCTCACGACTGCGATCGACGACGCGCTGATGCAGGTGACGCACGTGATCCGAGGTGAAGACCTGCTGGCCGCAACGCCGAGGCAGCTCGCGATCCGTCGCGCCATGGGAGTACCGGCCGACGACGTGCCGATCTTCACGCATTGTCCCCACATCCTGGACGCCGATGGCGAGCCGATCTCGGGCCGGTTCGGTACGACGACGGTGACGTGGTTTCGGGAAAACGGCTTCCTTCCCGAGGCGGTGCTCAACTACCTCGCGCTCCTCGGCTGGTCGCCGGGCGACAATCGGGAAGCGCTCGACATCGAGGAATTCGTTGCGCTCTTCGACCTGCGCCGGGTCGGTGCGACGCCCGGCCGGTTCGACCTGAAGAAGCTCGAGGCGATCAACGGGGAGAAGATCCGGTCGCTCCAGCCGGCTGACGTGGCCGACCGGATTCTGCCGCACCTGGTGGCAGCCGGGCTGGTAGCCGACCCTCCGACGCCGGACGAGGCTCGGCTGGTGACCGCGGTCGCGCCGTTGATCCGAGAGCGGGTGCGTCGGCTCACCGACGCCGTCGACCTGGTTTCCTTCCTGTTCGTAGGCGACGACGCGTTCGCCGTCGACCCGGAGGCGGCGGCGCGCATCCTCACAGAGGACTCGAGGCAGGTGCTGCAGGCGGCGGTCGACGCGCTCGAAGCGCTGCAGACCTGGGATCATGGGAGTATCGAGCACACGCTGCGGGAGGTGCTGGTCACCAAGCTGGGGCAAAAGCCCAAACACGCCTTCGGCCCGGTGCGGGTTGCGGCCACGGGGCGTCGGGTCTCACCGCCGCTGTTCGAGTCGCTGGAGCTGCTCGGAAAGGAGCGGACTCTCGCCCGCATCCGGCGAGCGCTCGCCATGGACGTGGGCTGAGCCAGGCTCTCTGGTGAGCGGTTTTGGGTACGGTAGGTGCCTCGGGTATCCTGCTTCGCGGCCAGTCGGCCTGCGGCATTTGGCCGGACTATGGGGTATGGGGTAATTGGCAGCCCAACGGATTCTGGCTCCGTTAGTCTAGGTTCGAGTCCTAGTACCCCAGCGGATGCGTCGGGCTCGCGATGTTGTTAGAGTGCAGCTCGACCGTTTTGCGGTCCGGGGTTTCGGCCCCGGGCGCGACAGTATGGCCCCGTTGTGTAGCGGCCTAGCACGCCGCCCTCTCAAGGCGGTAGCGCCGGTTCGAATCCGGTCGGGGCTACGCATCATGACGCGGCCCCATTCTGCTGGAGGGCGGGAAACGGGCCGCTCTCGTGTGTCTGGGCGGTCGGCGCCGTCGAGTGGTTCACGCTCGGCCTGGTGCTGTCCTGCCGACTCGCGAGCTCGACGATCGGATGCTCCCTTCCTCGAAGATCCGATTTCTCCTTCAAGGCGGCTTCTCCTTCGAAGCGGCGCGAGGGCTGTGCTCGCCGTCCATTGGGCCAAGTTCTGGGTCAGTACGTCCCCTGGGCTGTGCCCCCGCTCAACAGGCCGCGGTCACGCGGGGAAGCCCGTCTTTGCGGGTGCGGCATTCCGGAGCAGGCGGGCCCGGGAGCGCGAGCCGTCGGCCTACCTCGACTCTCGTGCACCGAACGCCCGGCGATCGTGGCGTCGGGCCTCGCCCGTGGCGACGGGGTCGAGGGGAGCGCGGCGGCTACGCCTGGGTGCAGTGACGAGACAGCCGGCTGCGTCGCTCTCGACGGTGCCTGACCAGCGGCCTGGACGGCGCCTCTGTCCCGTGTTCCGCCGAGCCTCCGGCCCGACCGACAGCCCTCCGACTCGACGGACGTGGGGTTCGACAAGACCGCCGGGCGTGAGGGCCTGCTGCGGCCGATGACCCCGAGGCGTCGGGCCGCCCACCGGACATGAGGCTCGCCAGGCCTGGCCGCGGGAGCCGCTTCGTTGCAGCGACCCGGGCCTTTCGCACGGTCAGTGAGGCGCCTTGCGCGGTTTTGCGTACCTTTGCTACGCCGGCATCCCACTCTGAGGCGTGAATGACCCGCCGAACGTGGTCATTGTCGCGGGGGAGGTCAGTCGGACGAGGCTCGGCGAAGGGCTTCCGAAAGCCGCTCGGCGGCTGCCATGACAGCCGGTGCGTGGAGCCGGCCTGGCTGGCGGGAAAGCCGCTCCAGCGGTCCTGACACCGAGACGGCGGCCACCACCTTGCCGGACGGCGAACGGACGGGCGCAGACACCGACGCCACGCCAGGCTCGCGTTCTCCGACGCTTTGCGCCCAGCCGCGCCGGCGAACCGCAGAGAGTGTGGCCGCGCTGAACTTGGCTCCCTGCAAGCCGCGGTGCAGCCGTTCTGGCTCCTCCCAGGCCAGCAGGATCTGGGCGGCCGAGCCGGCGAGCATGGTGAGCTGGGTGCCGACCGGGATGGTGTCGCGAAGCCCGGTTGGACGTTCGGCGGCGGCAACGCAGACCCGGCTGTCGCCCTGCCGACGGAAAAGCTGCGCGGACTCCCCGGTGATGTCGCGTAACCGGGCGAGCACCGGACCGGCGGCGGCAAGAAGCCGGTCTTCGCCTGCTGCTGCCGCCAGCTCCCCGAGCCGTGGCCCCAGGATGAAACGCCCCTGCATATCCCGTGCCACGAGACGGTGATGCTCCAACGCGACCGCCAGTCGGTGGGCCGTCGGCCGCGCGAGTCCTGTGACCTGAACCAGCCCAGCGAGGGTGGCCGGGCCGGCCTCTAGTGCGCCGAGAACGAGCGCCGCTTTGTCAAGAACACCGACTCCGCTAGAGTTGTCCATGCATCGATATTGCAGTCTCGAATTGTAAGACGCAAGACCACAGGGTTGAAAACTGCGAGACCCGAGTGGTCAAGAATCCACAAATCGGGCACGTGGCCTGGCACCCCGGGCCGGAGCCGCCCGAGCGGGTTTGGGCAACCTCGCCAGGTCCGGAACTTTCCGGATGACCGGCGCGGTCCTTTGGGGAGCACCCCCTGGACCCTTAAGCGACGTCGCTCAATCCCCGCGACACAACCTCATGAGCGAATCGACATTCCCCTTCACGGAGGCACCACCATGCGGACAAGCCGAGGGCGCACCCTCGCGGAGAAGGTCTGGGAGGAGCACGTCGTACGTCGCAGCCCGGGTGAACCCGACCTCCTCTATATCGACCTTCATCTGATTCACGAGGTGACGAGCCCGCAGGCGTTCGACGGGCTGCGGCTGGCGGGCCGTAAGGTGCGTCGGCCCGACCTGACCCTCGCCACGGAAGACCACAACGTTCCCACACTCGACATCGACAAGCCGATCGCGGACCCGGTTTCGCGAACCCAGGTCGAGACCTTGCGCCGCAACTGCGAGGAGTTCGGTATTCGACTGCATCCGTTGGGTGATGCCGACCAGGGAATCGTCCACATCATCGGTCCGCAGCTGGGTCTCACCCAGCCCGGTATGACGATCGTCTGCGGTGACTCACACACCTCGACGCACGGAGCCTTCGGTGCGTTGGCGTTCGGCATCGGCACCAGCGAGGTCGAACACGTCCTGGCGACGCAGTCGCTGCCACAGAGCAAGCCGAAGACCATGGCGGTCACGGTCGACGGCACGTTGCCGGAGGGTGTGACGCCGAAGGACGTCGTCCTCGCGCTCATCGCCAAGGTCGGCACGGGCGGCGGGCAGGGCCACATCGTCGAGTACCGCGGCGAGGCCATCCGGTCGATGTCGATGGAAGGCCGGATGACGGTGTGCAACATGTCGATCGAGTTCGGCGCCAAGGCGGGAATGGTCGCTCCCGACGCGACGACGTTCGACTACCTCGAAGGGCGTCCCCACGCACCGAAGGGAAAGCAGTGGCAGGAAGCCCTTGACTACTGGCAAAGCCTTACGACCGACCCCGATGCCGAGTTCGACCGCGAGGTGCACCTCGACGCCAGCAGCCTCTCGCCTTTCGTGACATGGGGTACGAATCCGGCTCAGGGCGTGCCGTTGGACGGCGTCGTACCGGATCCGTCGGAGTTCGACGACCCGACGACGCGGGCATCGGCAGAGCGGGCCTTGGCGTACATGGACCTCAAGCCGGGTACGCCGATGCGCGAGATCCGTGTCGACACGGTCTTCCTCGGGTCGTGCACCAACGGTCGGATCGAGGACCTGCGTGCGGCGGCGGATGTGATCCGTGGTCGCAAGGTTGCGCAGGGCGTACGCATGCTGGTGGTTCCGGGCTCTGCCCGGGTACGCCTGCAGGCCGAGCATGAAGGGCTCGACGTCATCTTCAAGGAGGCCGGCGCCGAATGGCGGGGTGCCGGGTGTTCGATGTGCCTCGGCATGAACCCCGACCAACTGGCTCCAGGGGAGCGGAGCGCCTCCACGTCCAACCGAAACTTCGAGGGCCGGCAGGGCAAGGGCGGACGCACGCATCTCGTCTCGCCGCTCGTTGCGGCTGCGACAGCCGTTACCGGTCATCTCGCCTCGCCGGCAGACCTCTGACAACCGCGTAGCAAGACAGGAGCCCCGAGCCAGATGGAGAAGTTCACCGTTCACACCGGCAAGGCGATGCCGCTGCGCCGGTCAGATGTCGACACCGACCAGATCATCCCGGCCGTGTACCTCAAGCGGGTCACTCGTACCGGGTTCGGCGACGGCCTCTTCGCAGCGTGGCGGAGCGATCCCAGCTTCCCGCTCAACCGACCGGAGTATCGGGGCGCCTCGATCCTCGTGGCGGGACCGAACTTCGGCACCGGCTCGTCTCGCGAACATGCCGTCTGGGCACTGCAGGACGCCGGGTTCCGGGTGGTCATCTCGTCGCGTTTCGGCGACATCTTTCGTGGGAATGCAGGAAAGGCCGGACTTCTCGCCGCAGTCGTCGACCAGAAGGTCGTCGAACGGCTATGGGACGTGGTCGAGCAAGAGCCTGCGACGCCGGTGACGGTCGACCTGGACCAGCGGCTGGTGATAGCGGGCGAGGGTCCGGACCAGGTACGTGAGTCGTTCGACATCGACGACTACACCCGTTGGCGGCTTCGTGAGGGCCTGGACGACATCGGCATCACCTTGAGCCATGTCGAGCTCATCGATGCCTTCGAGGCTCGACGGTCCTCCTTGAAACCCACGACGGTCCGACCGGCGACAACCTAGCAGCGTGTGCCATGGCGGCCGGTGGTCGACGAGTTCTGATGCTCTCGTCGGCCACCGGCCGCAGTGTTTCGAGTGCGCTTCTGAGGCCTCTCTCAAGGCCCGTTTGTCACGCGACACGGCCGTTTCGGGGCGCGACACGCGCAATGTGACGCACTTCACTTTTTCTTTTTCGGCGCCTTCCTGGGGCGGTCCGCGGCGGTCGCCGGTGGGCCAGCTTCCTTGCCCTGTTGGCTTTCGAGCGGGTGGGCTCCGGGACGGCCGAGGACTCGACAGCAGGGGCGAGCTCGCGGCCGGACGACGACGTCCAGGGCCCGTTCGACAAGATCCGCTGTGTCAAGCCGCGTCGCCTCATGGATCGAGAATTCCCAATAATACAAGGAGTTTCTCGGCACGTCATGGCATTGCTCTGGAGCCTCGAGCGCGGGGTGGCGCGCGCTCCGTTAGGTCGCGACACCCGATGCCCGAGGTGGCCGGCCGGTCGCCCAATCGCCTGTACCAGCAGGGCTCCTCGGGACTGTCGGAGGTCCTCGCGGGGCGGGTCGAGGGAGGGTGACGAGGCCGTCGTCCTGACGTTTCTGAAGCCCTGTGAGGCATGGGCTCGGTGAGTTGGTTGTTGTGAAACAGCGCTAGATTCCCTAACGTGCGCATGAAACGAGCCGCTATAGCTCGTTCGACCCGTTCACCGGAGGGAAGCAGTGAACAAGTCTCAGTTGGTCGAGGTGCTGGCACAGCGCTTCGACGGCAACAAGAAGGACGCCCAGCACGCGCTGGAGTCCGTCATCGACGTGATTACTCGCACGGTTGCGTCCGGCGAGAAGGTCGCCATCACAGGGTTTGGCGCCTTCGAGAGGATCGATCGGCCGGCGCGTATGGTCCGCAACCCTCGCACTGGCGAGCGTAAGCGGGCGAAGAAGACGTCGGTTCCGAAGTTCCGCCCGGGCGCGGAGCTCAAGGCCGTCGTTTCCGGGGCCAGGAAGCTGCCACGCCTCAGCAAGAAGGCGACCGCTGCCCCAACCACCAAGCGTGCGGCAGCGAAGAAGACCGCGAAGGCCTCGGCAAAGCGCGCCGCCACCAGGGCCGTGGCGAAGAAGACGGCGGCGAAGAAGACCGCCAAGAAGGCCGCTGCGAAGCGGACCACAGCGAAGCGGACCACAGCGAAGCGGACCACCACACGGCGGACCGCGAAGCGCTGAGGCGTCCTCCGTCGCCTGTCAGACAACCGAAGACGCGAAGCCGGCATCCGACCGAATGGATGCCGGCTTTCGCGTTACCTGGCGCCGAAGCTCGGGGCCGGGACGACCGGCAAGGGAGCCCTGACTGGCCAGGGCTTCAGTCCCGAAGGGTGTGAATCGTCAGGGCGCGCACCTGCAGCGTGGTGCCTACCTTCTCCACGTCGACGTGCACCCGCTGCCCGATCCGTAAGCGCCGCAGGCCGGAGCCGGCGAGTGCCGCCGCTGTATAGGCCAGCTCGATCCCGTCGTCAGTCAGGACGGTGCCGGAGCGGGTCTGCGGATCGTACGAGCGAACGGTTGCCTGCACAGCGTGCAGCCTATCGACCGAGCCCTGGGACCAGCCGCAACGACCTTGCAGACGACGTCTGTCAGAGGTCCACTGTGCCTGCCGGAGGTGCATGCCTGCCGATGGTGCAGTCCTACCGGAGCTTGACCGCCTGTCGGAGCTCCAGTCCTGTCGGACGTGCACGAGGTGCCGACACGTGTCACGGATCCGGCAGGCGTAGTGCACATGGTCATTGAGGACCGACCAGGGCGGCGTCACGGCAGCGGTGGTTGGGAATGCGGGCTCGGGAGCCGACGTGGCGGTCCACGCTCCTGGAGGAGGCCACGGTCGTGAGAGGAGCAAGGCGGCTAGAGGGCCAAGCCGTGGCCCAGTGGTGCGAGCGCGATCCGAGTCCGTGGGCCGACGCCGAGTCGCACCGCTTCCCGCAGGTCCGACTCGGTGTCGACATCGCGGCGTACGCTCGCGATCCCGGGCATCGCAAGCTCCACGGCACCGGTCGCGAGGTGCGCGGCGCGCGACTGGGAACCGAAGCGAGGCGTGAAGCAGGAAGCGGCGCCCGCGCAATAGAGTGTGGTGCCCACCATGTCGGCATCGGACACGAAGGACGTGGGGTACTCGCGCGCCGCGTCGAGCGCCCGGGCGAGCTCGTTCGGACGCAACGCGGGCAGGTCGGCAAGGATCGCGGCGATCGCCGTTCCCGGTCGTCGGGTCGTCGCGATGGCGGCGCCGTGCTGCAGCGCCGGGTTGAGTCCCTCGCCTGGTTCGTCGGGGACCACGATCGCGCCCAGACCACGAAGCTCGTCGGCCGATCCCTCGTCGCCCGTCACCACCACAACGTCGGCGACGGCGGGGCAGGCGAGCGCAGCGGCCACCGTGTCGAGGGCCATGGCCTGCACGAGGCTTGCCCGATGGGCGCCGGCGAACGACGCAAGTCTGGACTTTCCGGCCGACGCAGGCTTGAGGGGGACAACGAGCGACCAACCGGCTGCACCGGAACTTCGCTGCCCGTTGGCGCGTTCATGCAGAGACATCGAGACCCAATCTTCTCAGATGACAGTGCCAGCGCCCGTGAGCCGATACGCTCCGCGAGACAGCACCGACTGGTGTGAGCGAATCCTTCGGCTTTGCCCCACCCCGGAACCGCCACGCACCGGTCCGGTCCCGAGATCCCTGTCCACGTTGACGTGCCCCATGAGCGGGTGATGAGGAGGACGACGTGTCGTCGACGACAGCCGCGCCTGTGCCGAACTCGGGCCTCTGCTACGACATCGCCGCGGCGACGCTGGTCCCGTTGATGCGCGTGCTGACCAAGCGCGACTGGCGCGGCATGGAGCACATCCCTCGCCGGGGTGGCATGCTGGCCGTCACCAACCACGTGTCCTACTTCGATCCGATCGCGATCGGCCACTTCCTGCACAGCGCCGGGCGATCACCGCGGTTCCTCGCGAAGGCGAGTCTTTTCCGGATCCCTGTGGTAGGAGGGTTCCTGCGCTCGGCCGGACAGATCCCGGTCGAGCGGGAGCGTCGGACGGCAGGTGACGCGCTCGCCGAAGCCTGCTTGGCGATCGACCGTGGAGAGTGCGTGGTGGTCTACCCAGAGGGGACGATCACCCGGGACCCGGATCTGTGGCCCATGGTCGGCAAGACCGGTGCGGTGCGTATCGCGCTTCGTACCGGCTGTCAGATCGTCCCGATCGCGCAGTGGGGCCCGCAAGAGGTGCTGATGCCGTACGCCAAGCTTCCGCGGGTGCTGCCGCGCAAGACCATGCGCGTGTCCGCCGGACCGCCGGTCGACCTCTCGCCCTTCCGTGATGGTGGGACGAACCCGAATCCGTCGCTTCTTAAGAAGGCCACGAGTGTCGTGATGGATGCGATCACCGACCTGTTGGCGGAGTTGCGCGGTCAGCAGCCGCCGCCTGTCCGCTTCGACCCGGTCAAGTACGACGTACCGTCGATCGGCAACCCGTACCGCAAGCGGAAGCGGAAGCGAGCCGGGTAGCACAGAACTACCTACCCGGCATCGCCTGGCTTGACGCGCGCTGTGCGACTGCGGGCGGAGGATGCCCCGCAGAGATTCGGTTCGCAGCGCCGACTGCCCGTCGTCGGCGGAGCAGCGCTTGTCCACCGGCCAGGCGGCGGCCGCAGCTCCCGGAGTGGTTCACTGCGTTGGCGCCGCGGGCGAGGTGGCTGGTAAGGCGTCAAGAGCACGTCGGAGGTCGCGCCAGAGATCCTCGACATCCTCGATGCCGACGCTCATGCGCACCAAACTCTCCGGAATCGAAGGCACCTCGGTCGGCCACCGGCGTCTCCGCTCGAACGTCGACTCCACGCCTCCAAGGCTGGTCGCGTGCACCCACAGCCTGGTGCTCCGGGTCACGGCGTCCGCTGCATCCGCGCCGCCGCGCACCTCGATCGAGATGATCCCGCCGTACGCCCGCATCTGCGCCTTCGCACGTTCGTGACCGGGGTCGGAGGGCAAGCCGGGGTAGCGCACGCGCTCGACCGCGGGATGCGCGGCCAGTCGGCGGGCGAGCTCGGCGGCGTTGGCACACGAGCGTTCCACGCGCAGATGGAGGGTTCGCATGCCACGCAGTGCGAGCCAGGTCTCGAACGCGCCGGGAATCGCTCCGAGCTTTCGCCGCCGCGCGTCGAGGGCGTCGTGCAGCTCGTCACCGCGTGGGGTCGGGGCCGTGACGAGGGCACCCAGGACGAGGTCGCTGTGGCCTGAGAGGAACTTGGTCGCCGAGTGCAGCACGATGTCGGCTCCCTCGTACGCCAGTGGGCGTTGCAGCAGCGGTGTCGCGAACGTGTTGTCGACCACGACGATCGCACCCGCCTCGCGTCCTGCGGCGCACAACGTCGCCAGGTCTGCCACCTCCAGTGCCGGATTGGTCGGCGACTCGATCAGGAGCAGGTCGGCGCCTTCCAAAGCTCCGACCACGGCGTCGGTGTCGGCGATGTCGACCATGCGAGCGTCGCGGAGCCGGCCACTGCGTACCAGATCGGAGATCTGCCCGACGGTGCCGAGATACGCGTGCGTCGGTGCGACCACCACGCTGCCGATCGGCAGCAGGTCGAGGACGCTCGCCACCGCGGCGAGGCCCGAGGCGTACGCCAATGCACGACCGCCTTCCAGCTCCCCGAGGACCGCTTCGAAGGCCTCCCAGGTCGGATTGCCGTACCGCCCGTACTCGCGTGGACCTCCTGCCACGTAGGTGGATGCCATGACGATCGGGGGGTTGAGCGGCGCATCGGGGTCGTGGGCAGGTCTGCCTGCTGCCACCGTGACGGTGGCCGGTGCCAGCTCGGTGGAAGGGGTCGCCAGGGGCGCACAACCTGGCTGGTCTTGGGTTCTCTGCCTCGTCTGATCGGGGAGTTCGCGCATATCCGGATTCTTCCGGAGGTTTCTTTCGCCCCAACTGCTGACATCGAAGCGGCACGGTCGAGTAGGGTCGGCGGCGTGAGCGAGATCGAGCGAAGCCCAGATCCTGAGCCCGCGGTCGTCGCGTCCGAAAGCGGTGCACCCGGTGCAGCGGCGCCAGGCGTCAGGGCGCCCGCACCGGCGAGTGGTCACACATCTGCCTCCGACCGGGGACGGCCGCGGGTCGCGGTCGTGTTCGGCGGGCGAAGTTCCGAGCACGCCATCTCCTGTGCCACCGCGGCGAGCGTGCTGCAGGCGATCGATCGCGACAAGTACGACGTAATCCCCGTCGGCATCACGCTCGACGGGCGCTGGGTCCTCGAACGCGACGAGCCGGAACGGTTGTCGATCCAGGGCGACCGGTTGCCAGAGGTCGACGAAAAGGGTACGGCCGTCGTCTTGGCCAATGCTGGGGAGCGCGAGCTGATCGCCGTCGACCCTGCTGCCGGTGCCAGCAGTTTGGGAGCAGTCGACGTGGTCTTCCCGCTGCTGCACGGCCCGTTCGGTGAGGACGGCACCTTGCAGGGTCTGCTCGAGATGGCTGGCGTGCGGTACGTCGGTGCAGGTGTGCTGGCCAGCGCCATCGCGATGGACAAGCAGTACGCCAAGCAGATCTTTGCGGCGAACGGTCTCCCGGTCACTCCGTTCACGGTGATCCGCCCTGGCGACTGGGACCGCGACCGCTCGCTCTGCGAGGAGGCCGTGGCCTCGCTGGGCTATCCGGTGTTCGTCAAACCGACGAGGGGGGGATCGAGCATCGGGGTCAGCAAGGTGACCCGTCCAGCCGACCTCGCAGCTGCCGTGGAGAAGGCGCGGCAGTTCGACCCGAAGGTGTTGGTCGAGGCCGCGGTCGAGAACGCCCGTGAGATCGAGTGCGGGGTGCTCGCGCGGCTGGACGGCAGCGGCGCCGATGCCAGCGTGGTGGCTGAGATCGTCTACGACTCGGAGTACGAGTTCTACGACTTCGAGGCGAAGTACCTCGACAACGAAGAGCACGTGCAGCTTCAGATGCCGGCCGATCTGGAGCCCGATGTGGCTGAGCGGGTGCGCACGCTCGCGGTGAAGGCGTTCGAGGCGATCTCATGCGAGGGCCTGGCTCGGGTCGACTTCTTCCTGCGCCGGGACGGCACGTTGCTGCTGAACGAGATCAACACCATGCCTGGCTTCACGCCGTATTCGGTGTTCCCGCGGACGTGGGCGGCAAGTGGCCTGGACTACCCGGCTCTGGTCGACCGCCTGATCCAGCTCGCGCTGAACCGGCCTACCGGCCTGCGGTGAGGCGTTAGACCCAACCCTCACGCGGTGCGTAGCGGCCTCACGTGCTCCCGGCAGGGCGCCGAGGTGACGACCTACGGTGATGTCGGGATGCGAGGGTTGTGAGGCGACGCAGGCGCATCGCTTAGGCGCACGGGCGGCGTTCGGCGATGTTCTGCTTGATGGCTGCTGCCAGGTCGACCAACGGGTTCACCGGCGGTTCGTAGGCCGACGGCACCGCGACCTCGACGTACGTCGCCCGCCCGATCGTCGTGAAGATCGTCCCGCGCTCGGCTCGCTCTGCGAACCAGCCGACTCCGCTCACCTCGAGACACGGTGAGGTCGGCTTCAGCGCTCTCGGCCGCGAGACACCGCAGCGCAGCACGATCGGAGGATCACCCCACGCCGCCGCCAGAGCGTCGGAGGGGACGACCTGTCGTGCCGCGGCGCCCTCGACGGTGGCGGGAAGGTCGGCGAGCAGGGCCTCACAGGCCGCTCGGCTCGGGCCAGTCGGGCTCGGAGGACTGACGCGGACCGGTGCCGCGCCGCAGCCCACGGTGGCGCCCAGCAGGGTGAGCAGAGCAGCACCGACACCGAGCCTTGCCCTGGGCGCTGCCAAGGGCTGTCCGCCTCGAGGTGTGCGAGAACCGCTTGATCGCTGTGCGGTCGTAGAACGCGGTGTGCGCGCGAGGGGGAGGGTGGAGGCCAAGAGCCGGGAGAAACGCCGCTCAAACGTCACAAATCGCCGTTCCAAGGCTCTCTAGAGGTGGACGACGGGACAGGTGAGAGTGCGGGTGATGCCCGGGACATTCTGCACCCGGGCCACGACCAGGCGGCCCAGCTCGTCGACGTTGCGTGCCTCGGCGCGCACGATCACGTCGTACGGTCCGGTGACATCCTCGGCGAGGGTGACGCCTTCGATGCCGGCGATTTGCTGCGCGACCTCGGCCGCCTTGCCGACCTCGGTCTGGATCAGGATGTACGCCTGGACCACCAGCTGTCCTCCCGGGCTCTCAGGACCCACACGGCGCGCTATAGCGTCGTGCCAGGGATCACGTCGTCACGCTACCGCGGAACGGAGGCGAGCAGGTGGTGGTTCACAGGCCAACCCATGACGCACGCGCGGACCGCGAGCCCGCCGCGCGGCGTGCCGACCATCCGTCCGCGGAGACCGTGGCCCAGTTGGGTGAGTTCGGGCTCATCGAGCGGCTTCGTACGAGGTTGCCGGTCGGCTCGGGCGTACTGCTCGGACCTGGTGACGACTCGGCGTTGGTCGCCGCGTCGGACGGCAGGGTCGTCGCGACGACCGACATGCTGGTGGAGGGCCGACATTTCCGCCGGGACTGGTCCGGACCGTACGACATCGGTCGACGGGCCGCGGCCGCCAACCTGGCGGACGTGGCGGCGATGGCTGCGGTCCCCACCGCGCTGCTGGTCTCGCTCGGCCTGCCGGGTGACCTGCCGTCGAGCTGGCCGCTGGAGTTCGCCGACGGGCTACGCGACGAGTGCGCGATCGTCGGGGCGTCGATCGTGGGTGGCGACGTCGTGGCCTCGCAGACGATCGTGATTGGGATCACCGCGCTGGGGGACCTGCGCGGCCGGCCGCCGGTCACCCGCGCAGGAGCGCGCCCCGGCGACGTCGTGGCCCTCTGCGGTCGCGTCGGGTGGTCGGCCGCCGGGCTCGCGGTGCTGAGTCGAGGTTTTCGTTCTCCCCGCGCTGTCGTCGAGGCCTATCGGCGCCCCGAGCCTGCGTACGACGCGGGACCAGAGGCCGCGGATCTCGGGGCGACGTCGTTGATCGACGTGAGTGACGGGCTGCTCGCCGATCTGGGGCATCTCGCGCGGGAGAGCGGCGTACGGATCGACGTCGATCCGGCGACCCTCGAGGTTGCCCAACCGCTACGAGCCGTCGCGGCAGCGACCGGTGTGGACCCGCTGTCGCTCGTCCTCACCGGTGGCGAGGACCATGCCCTCGCGGGGACGTTCCCACCGGGTACCGCACTGCCACCGCGATGGAAGATCATCGGTCGGGTGCACCCGGCCCCCGACCGAGGCGCCGCGTCTGGTGAACCGCGATCAGAGGACGCTCGTACCGACACAGGGTCGTTCGTGACGGTCGGTGGAGAGACGTACGAAGGAGCGCCCGGTCACCAGCACTTCCGGGCGTGAGGACGGCTACCCGCCGATCAGCGGGTGACCTTGTTCGCCTTGATGCAGGACGTGCACACGTGAATGCGCTTCGAGGTGCCGTTCACGTGCGCGCGGACCCGCTGGACGTTGGGCTCGAATCTCCGGGAGGTGCGGCTCCTGACATGGCGCTTCATAGCGCGCTTG
Organism: Actinopolymorphaceae bacterium; assembly: GCA_036564245.1. Classification (GTDB taxonomy): domain Bacteria; phylum Actinomycetota; class Actinomycetes; order Propionibacteriales; family Actinopolymorphaceae; genus Thermasporomyces. The sequence goes on along the minus strand of DATCKU010000073.1, from coordinate 202,047 downwards.
CCTGAGCGCGCCACCTTGTTGCCGAAGACAGGGCCCTTGCCACAAATCTCGCAGACGGCAGCCACCGCAGACTCTCCCAGAAAGATCATGGACACGGAACGGGCCTTCCACCTGCGCAGACCACCTGCCTCAGGCAGGCGTCGGCGCCGATGGGAGGGGCAACCGGTCGAGGGTAACCGACACGTCCCCCGACGTGCCAATCGGCCCCATTGTCAGTGGTCAAGGCTACCGTCGAGGGTCCAGGGCCGCCGAACCGGTCCCGGGCTTGGTGGAGTTGTCCCAGCATCCGCCTGTTTGGGCTGGTCGGGTCCGCTGTGCAGTAGGGGGAGATGGAGGTGTTGCAGGCTCGGCTGATCACGGGCCGGCGTCGGGCTGCATGCGCCGACATGGTGACTGCACGGGCGACGATCGACGTCGCCAGGGGGACCCGACACGCCCTCGGGAGTGAGCTGATCACCGTGGTCCTCCGCGCCGACGCCGACGATAGGCTCGCCAGAAAGGTCGCCGACCAGAGTCAAGGCGAGCACCCGGAAGTCGCCGTCGTGGGCGCCGGTGGCCAGGCGAGATACCCGTTGCTTCTCGGTGTGGAGTGAGGGAGAGCGGGAAGGTCCGATGGCGCAGCGGAAGCGAGCGACGATCCTGCCGTTCAAGGGAGACGTCACACTCGACACCCCTCTGAGCCGGTTGATCGGAAGGACGACGGTCAAGTCGTTGCAGGAACGGCTCGACATCGAGACGGCAGGCGACCTGCTGCGTCACTACCCCCTCCGGTATGTCGGCCGAGGTGAGCTCACAGATCTCACCAGCCTGTACGACGGCGAGGAGATCACGGTGCTCGCCGAGGTCGTGTCGGTACGCCGGCAACCGGTGAGGTCCAAGAACGGCGGGCTGAGTGAGATCTGCACCGTCGTCGTCACCGACGGCCGCGGCACCCTGGACCTCACGTTCTTCGCCAAGGGTGGGCCGCGCAGCAGGCAGAGCACTCCGTGGCCGATGCTCGTCTTCCGCCCGGGAATGCGTGGACTGTTCGCGGGCAAGGTCAAGGTGTTCCGCGGCAGGCGGCAGATCCCGCATCCGGACTACATCTTGCTGTCCGACGACCCCATGCAGGACGACAGTACGGCGGAGGAGTTCACCGGGGAGCTCCTGCCGATCTACCGCGGCACTACTCCCGTTCCGTCCTGGGAGATCTGGCGCTGCATCCGGGAGATCCTCAAGCGGCTCGTCACATCGGTACCGGATCCGATCCCGCCGGAGATTCGGGAGCGCCACGGGTTGCTCGGGCTGCGTGACGCATTCTTCTCGTTGCACCGGCCGATCTCACGGGAGGACGCCGAAGCGGCGCGCAGGCGCTTCAGGTTCGAGGAGGCGTTCGTCCTGCAGACCGAGCTGGCCCGGCGCCGCCTCTATGCTCGCGAGCTTCCCGCAGTGCCGCGCGTGGCGAAGCCCGACGGTCTCGTCGCGGCGTTCGACGCGCGACTGCCGTTCACCCTCACAGCCGGCCAACGCGAAGTGTGCAAGGCGATCGAGCACGATCTTGCCCGCAGCTACCCCATGCAGCGCTTGCTGCAAGGCGAGGTGGGAAGCGGCAAGACCGTGTGCGCGGTTCGCGCCATGCTCACCGTCGTCGACGCGGGTGGGCAGGCGGCGTTGCTCGCTCCTACCGAGGTGCTCGCCCAGCAGCACTATCGGTCGATCGTGGATCTGCTTGGTCCGTTGGCCGAACGCGGCATGCTTGGAGGATCCGAGCACGGCACCAAGGTGGTCCTGCTGACCGGCTCGCAGAGCCCGAGCGTCCGCAGGAGGGCGTTGCTCGACATCGCGTCCGGGGAGGCTGGCCTCGTCATAGGCACGCACGCCTTGCTGGAAGAGAAGGTGACGTTCGCCGACCTCGGGCTGGTCGTGATCGACGAGCAGCATCGCTTCGGTGTCGAGCAACGTGCTGCCTTGACGATGAAGAACGACGACGCGCCGCCGCACGTCCTCGTCATGACGGCCACGCCGATCCCGCGGACGGTCGCCATGACGGTCTTCGGAGACCTCGAGGTCTCCACGCTGCGTGAGCTTCCACTCGGGCGGGCGTCGGTGCAGACCACCGTCGTGCCGGTCGCGGAGAAACCGGAATGGTTGGAGCGCGTCTGGCAGCGCATCGGTGAGGAGGTCGCGAAGGGTCGTCAGGCGTACGTCGTCTGCCCGCGCATCGGCGGCGACTCGACTGACGAGGCGGAGGAGGAGGTCGAGCCGCCAGACGGCACGCAACCGATGCTTTCCTTCGACGATGATGACGTGGGCTCGGAACCGTCGAGTCGGAGTGCACCGACCGCCCTGGTCGACCTCGCAGCCGAGCTTGCCGAGAACCAGCTTGCTGGGCTACGCGTTGGTGTGCTCCACGGCCGGATGCCGTCCGACGCCAAGGATGCGGTGATGCGCCAGTTCGCCGCCGGCGACATCGATGTGCTGGTGGCGACCACGGTGATCGAGGTCGGTGTCGACGTCCCCAACGCGTCTGTCATGGTGGTCATGGACGCCGACTGGTACGGCGTCTCCCAGCTGCATCAGCTGCGTGGCCGGATCGGCCGGGGCGCGCATCCGGGCTTGTGTCTGCTGGTGACGAGCATGCCGGCGGGTACGCCGGCGCGAGAGAGGCTCGATGCTGTCGCTTCGACCAGCGACGGCTTCACGCTCAGTCGGATCGATCTGCAGCAACGGCGAGAGGGTGACGTGCTCGGGGCGATGCAGCATGGCCGCAAGTCGAGCCTGCGTCTGCTGCGGGTGGTACGCGACGAGGCCGTGATCGAAGCGGCCCGTGCCGAGGCTACTGAGGTCGTGGAACGCGATCCGCAGTTGATTCGCTCGGCGGCGTTGCGCGAGGCCGTGCGGGCCCTCTACGACGCCGACAAGGCTGAGTACCTCGAGAAGACCTGAGCCGAAATGACCACGTTTGGTGGGTGCTCGAGACCCGAACACGGTCTGCAGGCCTAGTGTGGCTTGAGTTTCAGGTGGACAGTGCGCGTGCTCGGGATCTGCCGAGCGATCTGCGGGGGGGCGACGTCGCCGGGAGGTGACGGTCGACCACACCGTGCTCGGGTCGACCGTTACTCGATCACCGCTTCGCGGTCAGCGACCTTTCCCGGATGTCCTCAAGGCTCGCGGTGTACTTCCGCGCCTCATCGGCAAGCAGCCCGAGCTGGACCTCGACGCGGTCGGTTCGCGTGACAACCTGGTCGAGTTGAGTCTCGATGCGGTCGGTTCGCGTCGAGAGCCGATCGGTGTTCGTGTTCAGCTCGCAGCACGGATCCCACGCCGTCGAGGCGCCTGTCGAGCCGGCCCAGGATCTGCTTGATGTCCGCAAGATCGCTGCCTGCGCGGAATGCGAAGGCTTCCAGCTCGGTGACCCGACTCTCGATCGGGCCCGCGGCAACAGTCTCGCTTGTGGGGTTCCTCGACGTACCTCCGTCTCCCCTGGGACTGCCGAGCTCGCGACGATGGCCGGCACGGCCGCAGAGATTACCCCGATCATGTGGTCGTGTCCGGCCGTTCGCGCGTGGTGAGGGGAGGGTACTCGGGGGTACCGACAGCGGCGTTGATCGCCGAGCAACGAGAAAGCCGAGGTCAGAGGCCGGGGAGCATCCCGGGGTGCCAGACGAGCGGCCGTCCGTAGGAGACCGGACGGTGACGGGCCATTGGTAGCCTGGCACGGCATACCTGCCCCGCAGGGCACGCAAGGACCTCACGAGACCCGCCGTACGTGATCGTTCGGTGAAGGATGGCGAGATGAGCCGCATCGTGGCGGGTGAGGCGCGCGGGCGCCGACTGATCGTCCCGGACGGACGCGACACGCGACCCACCTCCGATCGGGTTCGGGAGGCGTTGTTCGCCTCGCTCGAGGCGGATCTGGGCGACCTGTCGGGTCGGCGGTTCCTCGACTTGTACGCCGGGAGTGGGGCGGTCGGCATCGAGGCGCTGTCCCGAGGGGCCTCCTACGTTCTCCTCGTGGAGTCGAGCCGGCGCGCCGCGGCGGTCGTACGTCGCAACCTCGACACCGTGGGACTCCCGGGCGGCCAGCTCGTGACCACCCGCGTCGAGCGCCTCGTCGCCTCGCCGCCACCCGAGACCGACGGCCGGCAGGCGTTCGACGTGGCGTTCCTCGACCCGCCGTACGCCATGGACGCTGCCGCGGTGTCGGAGATACTGAGAGCGCTCCTCGCCAACGGGTGGTTGGTCGCCGACGCGATCGTGGTGGTCGAGCGGCCGACGCGGGCGGGCGAGTTCACCTGGCCGGATGGTTTCACCGCCGACCGGATGCGACGCTACGGAGACACGTCGCTTTGGTACGGTCGCGCCACCGGGTCCATCGATACGCAGGCCGAGACGGAGGCATGGTGTGGGGGATGAGGTGACCGGATGATGGGGGAACAGACAACCCTGCACCGAGCCGTGTGTCCGGGGTCGTTCGACCCAGTGACCAACGGGCACATCGACATCATCGTGCGTGCGTCGCGGCTCTTCGACGAGGTGACCGTCGCCGTCGGCGCCAACCCCCGCAAGGAAGGGCTCTTCACCGTCGAGGAACGCATTCGGATGCTGCACGAGGTGACCAAGGAGCTCGGCGACGTCCGCATCACGTCGTTCGACGGCCTGTTGGTCGACTTCTGTCGCGAGAACGGCATCCAAGCCATCGTCAAAGGCCTGCGCGCCGTCGGTGACTTCGACTACGAGCTCCAGATGGCGCAGATGAACCTGCGCCTGGCCGGCATCGAAACGGTCTTCGTGCCGACCAGTCCCGAGTACTCTTTCCTCTCGTCACGTTTGGTGAAAGAGGTCGCGACCTTCGGCGGCGACGTGTCCGGTCTCGTCCCGGACTATGTTCACCGCCGCCTCGTAGAAAGGCTTGGTGAGGGGTGAGTATCCAGGGGGGTTCCGGGGGGTTCGATCAGGGTCTAGGTACGCCTGGGCATACGGGCTCTCAGGAGCTTCTCTCCTTCCATGGCGGACGCCGAACCGAGCGTGACTGGCCGTCGGCGCCGCCGGTCCCTGACCGGCAGCCTGGCAGGCCGCAGGCTGTGGAAGACCCCCGAAAGGACGCGCCGGTGGACGTGCAACACAGGCTGGACCAGATCCGCCGGGCCATCGAGAACGCCAAATCCGTGCCGATGTCGGCGTCGTGCATCGTCAACCGGAAGGAGTTGCTGGCTGGCCTGGCGGAGGTGCAGCGGATGCTGCCCGCGGAGTTCGCCGAGGCCAAGGCGATCGTCGAGCAACGTCAGGCGGCGATCGAGGCCGGTCGGAAGGAGGCGGAACGACTGGTCGAGGCCGCTCGCCGGGAATGTCAGGCCGTCGTCTACAACACCGACATCTACCGCGAGGCCAGGCGCTCGGCTGACGAGCTGCTTGCGCAGGCGCAGGCCGAGGCCGAAGGACTGCGCCGCGAGGTGGACGACTATGTTGATCACAAGTTGGCGGGGCTCGAGATCGCTCTGCAGAAGACCCTTGCCGCGGTCGCGGACGGTCGGCAACGGCTGCGTGGCCGGGCACCCGGCGGGCGCCGTGGGGAGGTGCCGCTCACTCCTCGGGAGGCGGACGAGTACGTCGATCACAAGTTGAGCCGCTTCGAGTACTCCCTGCACAAGACGCTCGAAGCGGTGACCCGAGGCAGGGAACGGCTACGGGATCGCAGCAACCTGGACACGTACACCGCAGACGACGACGCACCGCCCCTGCCGACGTAGCGGCGCCTACGCCGACACCGGTGCCTGGCGATCAGGCGGCGGCGCCCGGGCCGGTCCTTGCGCCTTCGACCTCTCTGCATAGCTTCGCGAGGCCTTCGGTCCCCTCCGCGGGGCCTGCAGACCTCTCAGCGCGGCCAGAACCCGCCGATACGTGGTCATTGTGGTGGGGAGCGGGCGGATGGCAGGCCCGAATTGAGTGATCGTCCGGGGCTCAGGTACTCTCGATAGCCGGTCTCGATCGGGGTCCGGTCCGCATACGTGCAATGACGAAAGCGCCAGACGCCTTGAGTATGGTCAACCCTCAGGCGCCGCTCGTGCTCGATACTCGCGAGCTCGGACGCCGCCCGGGGGCTCAACGCAAGCTCCGGCTCACCGTCGCGGCACCTGCCGGACTGGGCACCGACGTGCTCGGCGTACCGGAAGGATCGACCCTCGACCTGGATGTCAGGCTCGAGGCTGTCGTGGAAGGGGTGCTCGCGACCGGCACTGTGCGGGCACTGCTCGAAGGCGAGTGCGTGCGCTGTCTGGAGGCCCTCGAACGCACGCTCGAGGTGGAGCTCCAGGAGCTGTACGCCTATCCCGAAAGCGGCGTCGGTCCTGACGAGGCCGGCCGGCTCGAGGGCGACCTGCTCGACCTCGAACCGGTTGTGCGCGACAGCGTGGTGCTCGCGCTGCCGTACCAACCTCTGTGCCGGGACGATTGTCCGGGGTTGTGTGCACAGTGCGGGGCACGCCTTGCCGATGAGCCGGATCATCGGCATGAAGCGGAGATCGATCCGCGCTGGGCGGCACTCACGTCCCTCGTGGCACGCGACGAGGACGGAGCCGACCAGCACAGCGCCGATTAGGGCCGACCAGACCCGGTGCCGCGAAGCAACATCAGCAAAGGAGTAGTGTCGTGGCCGTTCCGAAGCGGAGAGTCTCGCGAAGCAACACGCGCAACCGACGGGCGCAGTGGAAAGCGACTGCACCTCAGCTCGTCACCTGTGCGAATGCGGCTTGTCGGGCAAAGCACCTGCCACACCGTGCTTGCCCGGAATGCGGGCAGTACGGTCCCCGAGGTGCGCGTCGTCAGGTCCTTGACGTGTGAGGGAGCCATGGGACGCGCCGGGGGGACGACTACGACCAACTACGACGAGCTGTTCGAGAAGTTCGGCCTGACCCTCGACAACGCATTGCTCGAGCGAGCTCTCACGCATCGTTCCTACGCGTACGAGAACGGCGGGCTGCCCACGAACGAGCGAATGGAGTTCCTGGGCGATGCCGTGCTCAGCCTCGTGATCACCGACGCGCTGTTCCGCACGCATCCGGACCTTTCTGAAGGACAGCTGGCCAAGCTCCGCGCGGCGGTCGTCAACATGCGAGCGCTCGCCGGGGTGGCGCGTGGGCTCGACCTCGGCAAGTACCTCCGGCTCGGCCGAGGCGAAGAGGCAACCGGGGGGCGCGACAAGGCGTCGATCCTGGGAGACGCCGTTGAGGCCGTGATCGGTGCCGTCTACCTGGCCGGTGGGTTCCACGTCGCGGCCGAGTTCGTCCATCGGTTGTTCGATCCGTTGCTCGAGGCATCGGCACGGATGGGGGCGGGCCTGGACTGGAAGACCAGCCTGCAGGAACTCACCGCGCGAGCCTCGCTCGGCGTTCCGGAGTACGTCGTCGAGGAGGAAGGTCCCGACCACGAGAAGATCTTCACCGCACACGTTGTCGTCGGGGGGACGGAGTACGGCGTCGGTACCGGGCGCAGCAAGAAGGAGGCCGAGCAGCAGGCCGCCGAGGTCGCATGGACGGCCATCCGCACGCTGATCGGTGAGAGCACCGACGCGACAGCCGACCATTGATCGGTCGCTCGACCGGTCGTTGGATGGGCCAGCGGTCTCGCAGCGCCTAGGTTCTGCCCCAGACCGCTGCTCATCCACTGTCGTCAGGCGGGTCTTGCGGAGGTGCGATGCCCGAGTTGCCTGAGGTCGAGGTGGTCCGGCGTGGCTTGGAGCGCTTCGTCGTGGGGCGGTCGTTCGCCGAGGTCGAAGTTCGTCACGAGCGACCAGTACGTCGGCATGCGCCCGGTGTGCGGGACTTCGTCGACCGGTTGACTGGCCGGAAGGTGCTCGCGGCAAGGCGTCGCGGGAAATTTCTCTGGCTCCCGCTGGATTCTTCCGAGGCGATCATCGCGCATCTCGGAATGAGTGGCCAATTTCTCATTCGTACCCCGCAGGCTCCCGACGAGCCGCACCTTCGCGTGCGATTTCGGCTTGCCGACCATGCATATTCCGAGCCGATGGAACTTCGTTTCGTCGATCAACGCATGTTCGGCGGAGTGTGGACGAGCGAAATCAGCCCCGCTGGCGGCCAGGTTCCCGTCGCAATCAGCCATATCGCGCGCGATCCCCTTGATCCGGAATTCGACGACGAACAATTCATCCGGACGATCAAGGCGCGCCGAACCACGCTCAAACGTGCCCTGCTGGACCAAACACTGATCTCTGGTATCGGCAACATCTACGCCGACGAGGCGCTCTGGCGGGCCAGGCTGCACTACGACAGACCGACCGCGACGTTGCGAAGGTCCGAGGTCGTCCGGGTGCTCGCGGCCGTCCGGGAGGTGCTGGAGGCGGCACTACGAGACGGTGGAACTTCCTTTGACCGTTTGTATGTGAACGTCAACGGTGAGAGCGGGTACTTCGAGCGGTCGCTCGCGGCCTACGGGCGCGAAGGCGAGCCTTGCCATCGGTGCGGAACACCCATCGTGCGCGAGGCGTTCATGAACCGCTCGTCCTTTTTCTGCAGGCGATGCCAGCCTCGACCGCGGCGTCGCGGCTCGCCTCACAAGGCCAGCTAGGGATTCGATCGATCGCGTTCGTAGGCTGCTGACGGCGGTTGTTCGGTCCTTTCCTTACCTTGATCAGCCGGCGTTTGCGAAAGGTCGATCGGACCATATCCCGATGCCTTTCGGGTGAAGGTAGTTTCCTTCCATCCCAGCCGGCACGTGGATTATCACGAGCCCTGTCTGGAATGTCATGACGTCGCACGAAATGTATGAGTCGGAAGCGCGACCATCTCGTCACTTTGCGTGGCGGCCCCGTCACCTTGACGGCACGGCCGAAGGATGAGACGCTAGAGATGCCGCTAGCACTCCTTGCGTGACTCGAGTGCTGTGCTGAAACTTTTCCCGACCATCCTTTCGGTCTCTCAGCGTGGAGGACCCCACATGGCGAAAGCGCTCCTCGGCCACGTCGGTGGCCCTGACCCCCGTCTGGTCTCCGAGGTGCGACGTCTGCAGAAACGAGTGTCGGAACTGGAGGCGCATGTCATGCGGCTCCAGGCCGAGAACGACTCCCTGAACGCGGCGATCCACGAAGGACAGCTGCTTACGCTCGAATCTCAGCACGAGCCTGTGCTGACCTGAGGCCAGCTGGCCAGTCGGTGATCCGGCTGGCGGGTGGCCTGAGGGAGATCACAACTCAAGAGCAGACTAGGTCGACACCATTAGTGACGGGACGCCTGATCCGCAGGGCGTCCCGTTTCGCTTGTCCTGCACCTGGAGCAGATCGTGACGTTGTCACTCGGGGTGTCGAGCGCGCGCCGCCGTCAGTAGACGGGTGCCGCCCGAGTATCGTCGACTGAGCGCCCCATTTGGGTAGGGCACTTCACACACGACACCCACCCTGAAGCGCCCGGCCCACGGCCCGACGGAGCAGCCCGGGTAGGCGGCTTGGTCGGGCACGACGAGCAGCCCGTCGACAGATCGAGGAGAGTCGCGCCGTTGCATCTGAAGAGCCTGACGTTGCGCGGGTTCAAGTCGTTCGCATCGTCTACGACGTTGCACTTCGAGCCCGGCATCACCTGCGTCGTCGGACCCAACGGCTCCGGGAAGAGCAACATCGTCGACGCCATCGCCTGGGTCATGGGGGAGCAGGGTGCCAAGAGCCTGCGTGGCGGGAAGATGGAGGACGTCATCTTCGCCGGCACCGCCGGACGTGCTCCGCTCGGCCGCGCAGAGGTCGTCCTCACCATCGACAACTCCGACGGCGCGCTGCCGATCGACTACTCCGAGGTCACGATCAGCCGGATCATGTTCCGCAACGGCGGTTCCGAGTACGCCATCAACGGTCAGACATGCCGGCTGCTCGACATCCAGGAGCTGCTCTCCGACTCCGGTATCGGCCGGGAGATGCACGTCATCGTCGGACAGGGCCAGCTCGATTCGATCCTGCACGCCACGCCGGAGGAGCGGCGTGGGTTCATCGAGGAAGCGGCTGGCGTCCTCAAGCACCGCAAGCGCAAGGAGAAGGCGCTTCGCAAGCTGGAGGCCACCGAAGGCAACCTCACCCGCCTGCAAGACCTGCTGACCGAGATCCGGCGGGCCCTACGGCCCCTCAGCAAGCAGGCCGAGGCGGCCCGGAAGGCGGCCGTGATCCAGGCTGAGGCGCGCGACGCGAAGGCGCGACTCCTGGCTGACGATCTGGTGCAGCTCAAGACAGCGCTGGAGCAGGAGATCGCGGACGAGAACGCGCTGCGGGAACGCCGTGCCGCAGTCGAACGTGAGCTCCTCGCCGTGCGTGAAGCGGAGAGCACGTTGGAAGAGGGGCTCCGCGAGGACGCTCCGCGCGTGGCTCGGGCGCAGGAGACGTGGTACAAGCTCTCCAGCCTCTCCGAACGCCTCCGTGGCACGGCGAGTCTTGCGAGGGAGCGCAGCCGGCATCTCGCCGAGACGACCGAGGAGGAGCAGCTCGGCCGCGACCCTGAGGAACTCGAGGCCGAGGCGGCCCAGATCCGCGAGCAGGAGCAGGCGATCGCCGCCGAGGTGGAAACTCACCGCGTGGCGCTCGACGAGGCGATCGGTCATCGACAAGCGCTGGAGGTCGCGCACGCGGAGGAGGAGCGACGGATTGCCGCCTTGCTGCGTGCGGCAGCCGACCGCCGGGAAGGCCTCGCGCGACTGGCCGGCCAGGTGGACACCGTGCGGAGCCGGCTCGAGACCCGGCAGAACGAGATCGAGCGCCTGACGGCCGCACATGCCGAGGCGCTGGCCCGGGCCGAAACCGCGGCACGCGAGTTCGAGGCCATGGAGGCCGAGGTCAAGAACCTGGACGCGGGGGAGAGCGGGCTCGATGCCGAGCACGAGGCGGCATGCTCAGCCCTGGAGGCGATCGACGAGCGACTCGCCACGCTGCGGCAGGCCGAGCAGGAGGCGGAGCGGGAGCGGGCTGCTCAGGCGGCCCGCAAGGAGGCGCTGGAGCTGGGTCTCACCCGCAAGGACGGTGCCGCCGAGCTGCTCGCCGCCAGTGAGGAGGTTTCCGGGCTGCTCGGATCGGTCGCGGCCCTGCTCACGGTCGAGCCTGGGTACGAAGCGGCCGTCGCGGGTGCCCTCGGCCGGCTGGCCGATGCCGTCGCCGTCGAGTCCATCGACGCCGCCGTCGGCGCGCTCCTCCACCTGCGTACGCACGACCTCGGTCGCGCGGGTCTGGTTCTCGGTGGCGCGGGCGCAGTCGTCCAGGAGGACCCGGCCACGTGGCCGCCGCTGCCGGTCGGTGCCCGGTATGCCGTCGACGTGGTCTCAGCGCCGGCTGAGATCCTTCCCGCCCTGGTCCGGGTGCTCGCGCGGGTCGCGGTGGTCGACGACCTCGCGGCAGCGCGGAGCCTCGTCGCCGATCACCCCGACGTCATCGCCGTGACCCGGGACGGCGACCTGCTCGGCGCGCACATCGGGCATGGCGGGTCAGCGGCGCAGCCCAGCCTGCTCGAGGTCCAGGCGGCGGTCGACGACGCCGAGGAGCGGCTGCGACAGGCCCGGGAGCGTGCCGAGCGGCTGCGCCAGGAGCGTTCGGAGGTGGAACAGGAGCGGGCGGCCGCACAGCGCCGGGTCGACGAGACGCTCGCCCGGTTGCACGAGTCGGACGCTCAGCTGGCGGCCGCCGCAGAGCGGCTCGGTGAGCTGGGCTCGACGACCCGCTCCGCGCGTGCCGAGGCCGAGCGGCTGGAGACGGCGATCGCGGAGGCTCGCGAGGCGATGGCCCGCGACCAGGCAAGTCTCGGCACGCTCGAGGAGCGTCTCGCCAACGCGGAGGACGCGAGCGAGGACGAGCCGTCGACGGAGGAACGCGACCGGCTTGCCGAGCTCGCCCGGGAGGCACGACAACGCGAGATGGAGGCCCGGCTCGCCCTGCGTACCGCCGAGGAACGCGGTCGGGCGTTGGCCGGTCGTGCCGACTCCCTGGAGCGGACGGCGCGAGAGGAACGCGCGGCCAGGGAACGCGCTCGGATCCGGCGCGAGCGGCGGATGCGCGAGGCCCACGTGGCCGGTGCCGTACTCGCCGGCGTGCAGATCGTGCTGGCCCGGTTGGAGAAGTCGCTTGCCGAGGCCGGACGGGAACGCCAGGAAGCCGAGCAGGCACGCGCGGCCCGCGACGCTGAGCTGCAGCAGGTGCGGCAACGGGTCCGAGCGTTGAGCGAGGAGCTCGACTCGCTGACCGACTCGGTCCACAAGGACGAGATGGCGCGGGCCGAGCAGCGCATGCGGATCGATCAGCTCGAGCAGCGGGCGATCGAGGAGCTGGGCATCGAGCCGGAGACCCTGATCGCCGAATACGGGCCACACGTGCCCGTGCCTGTGTCACCGGCGCAGCCCGACGGAGGTGCTGACGAGCCCGACGGGCAGGTGCAGCTCGAGGTGGAGAGCCGGCCGTTCGACCGTGCCGAGCAGGAGAAGCGCTTGAAGCGTGCAGAGCGCCAGCTCGCGATGCTCGGCAAGGTCAACCCGTTGGCTTTGGAAGAGTTCGCCGCGATGGAGGAGCGGCACAAGTTCCTCACCGAGCAGCTGGAAGACCTGAAGAAGACCCGTAGGGACCTGCTCGAGATCATCCGCGAGGTGGACGACCGGGTCGAGCAGGTCTTCACGGCGGCGTATCGAGACACCGAGAAGCAGTTTGCGGAGGTCTTCAGCCGGCTCTTCCCTGGTGGCGAGGGGCGCCTGGTGCTGACCGACCCGACGGACATGCTGACCACCGGCGTGGAGGTCGAGGCGCGGCCGCCTGGCAAGAAGGTCAAGCGCCTGTCGCTGCTCTCCGGCGGTGAGCGTTCGCTTGTGGCGGTGGCGTTCCTCGTGGCCTTGTTCAAGGCGCGGCCGAGCCCGTTCTACCTGCTGGACGAGGTGGAGGCTGCCCTCGACGACACGAACCTCGGCCGCCTGCTCGAGCTCTACGAGGAGCTCCGGGAGACGAGCCAGCTGATCATCGTCACCCACCAGAAGCGCACCATGGAGATCGCGGATGCGCTCTACGGGATGTCGATGCGTGGGGACGGCGTGTCGGTCGTGATCAGCCAACGGCTCCGCGAGCCCCAGCCCGCCTGATTCACCCTCCCGGGGGCTCGATCCTCCCCCGCGTCAATGACCACGTTCAGTGGATGTTTTCTGGCTGTCCGCGAACGCCAGCCCTGGTGACGGTACGACTGCCCGATGCCGGCCGGTCCTACTCCGGCATATGCGCATCTGCCGCTTGCCGCCCGAGCTAGATAGGTTAGGCTCTCCTAAGTTCCCGACCGGAGGTGAGTCCGGCGGGTACGTCGTCGAGTGTGATCGAGAAGAGGGCGCGGGCAGCGGACGTGAGGACGACAGCGACGAGCCAGCAGAGCACCTGGACTCCCGCCCGCGATCTCGTCTCCGCCGACCGACCCGACCTCGTACTCCATCTCGAGGAAGTCCGTCGCGTCTACGACTGTGCGCCACAGGTCGCGGCCACGCTCTTCTGGAAGCAGTACAGCTGGTGGGTGGTCGATGCGGCGTTCCAGTCGTGGCCGGGCCCACCGACCGCGGACAAAGGCCGCGCAAGACCGGAGTGTGCGTACCCAAACGAGCTCGCCGAGCCGGCGCACGTGCTGCCGGACCTCGGCCTGGACTCCGTACGCGTGCAAGTCGCGACAGAGCCGCCGTACATCGTCGTCGAGCCGACCCGGACGCTCGCGCCGCTCACCAGTCGTGCCGACCTGGCGGGTTGGCTTGCCGGGCACGTCCTCCCTGATCACTTGCAGCCGTTCGTCGAACGACTCCACACGCTGACGCGCGCAGGACGACGCCTGCTGTGGGGTTCTGTGGCACACGCCATCGCCTATCTGTTGCTGCCCCGCACCGCCAACCCGTCAACTGACGTTCCGGCCTTCCTCGACGCTGTCGGGTCACAGGTCGCCGACCTGGTGGAGATCGACGACACGGGAGATGTAGTGCGCCGGACCTGTTGTCTTGCGTACCGCTGCAAGGAGCCGACATTGTGCTCGTACTGCCCGATCCGGCGACTGGGCTCGCTCGCCCGGGTTTGACGGCGCGGATCGGCCGGGGACCTTGTCGATGTGACGGCAATCATCGGCGGGGTTCTGCTGATCGTCACTCTCGCCTGCGTCGTGCTCGGATTCGTGGCGACGTTCATCGGCGGAGTCAGTCTGCGGGAGCAGCTGGGCCGACTCGGCGCGCTGCTGCGCCGAGGCATTCGTCGGCTGGTGGAACGGCGCTCCGCGAAGCCGGGGCGATCGGCTGGCGCCCAGGGGAAGCCACGGGCTGGCTGGATCGACCGCCTGCTCCGACGGCTTCACAACCGGATTCCCGCCCGGCCGAGGAGGAAGACCGCGCTTTTCACGCAGCGATCCGCGAGACGTCCCAAGAAGAGCCCGCAGAAGAGATCGAAGACCTCTGTGCGGCAAGGCAGCCTGCGCAAGCGGCGAGGCGGCACCGGACAGAAGAGATCGAAGACGTCCCTGCTGGAAGGCAGACTTCGCCGACGGCGAGGCGGCAAGGGACGAAAACGCGGCGAGGATGTACGCAAGGCCGCGTGAGGCGGCACACCTCAGCCGGCGCAGCCTCCTCGGCGAAGCGGTCGGAGGCACCCACCACGGGCAGCGCGTCGTACCACACGTCGAACCATGGTTTCGCCCGCGCGGCGACCAGCAGGCTGTGACGTCAGCGGGCCAGCGCCTCCACCACGCCGGCGAGCCACGGGACCGCGACGGCGACGGTCGGCAGGCCGAGGATCGCGGCGGAGGCCAGGTAGCACGCCATCGACAACACCGGGCGGGACGCCTCGGGCTCGGCCAGGCGGCGCACCCTGGCCACGGTGCCCTGGCCGGAGGCTGCGAGCCCAGCCACGGGCTCCGGTGGTCGCGCGCCCGCCAGCGTGACCAGTGCCCGTGCGACCGCACCGGCACCAACCCGTCGCCGGGCGGCGTCGTCGGCCAGCATCTCGATCAACAGCCGGGTCTGCTGGAGGGTCGTCCGACTGCGTACGAGCCGTGGAAATGCCTCACACAACGCGGTGAAGGCCTCCACCACGAGGTCGTGCCTCGCCCGCAGGTGCGCCCGCTCGTGCGCGAGGACGGCCTCGAGCTCGGCGCGGTCGAGATGGTCGAGGGTGCCATCCGACAGCACCACCCGCGAACGTCCGAGCCCGGGAAGGCAGTAGGCGAGCGGAGTCGGTTCGCTCAGGATGCGCAGCCCGGACATCTCGCGGATGCCGTGGGCGCACGAGCCTGCCTGCCGCTCGGCACCATCCGTACCGTCATGACTCGCCAGCAGGTCGACCAGCATGCGATGGCGCCGTCGCGCCGCCCTCGTGCGTACGGCGACGCGCACCGACGCCCACACCAGGCGGGCGAGCACCAGGAGGGTGAGCGCCATCACCAGCAAGTGAGCGACGATCTCGAGGGTGCTCGGGCTGGGGTGCGTCACGATCCGGAGGCCCAGGCTGAGGCCGGCACCGAGGACGGCGAGCACGGCCGCGAGCGAGATGGACTGCCACAAGACGATCGCCGCTCGTGGGACCTGCGCAGGCCACGTGGCGCGGGCAAGCGCTCCCGCCACCGGTCCTGCGAGCAGGAGGCCCAGTCCGGCGAGGATGACAGGAGTCATCGGGCATCTCCGCGGCGCTCGAGCTTTTCCAAGGCCTCACGCAAGGCCTTCGCTTCCTCCGGTGACACCTGGTCGACGAAGCGTACGAGGGCTGCCTGCCGGCCGGCCTTGCCGCCGGCGTCGGCCAGGGCCTCGTGCATCAAGTCGGCGACCATCTGATCCTTGGTGGCGACGGCTTCGTACCGATACGCGCGACCGTCGCGAATCCGGCGTACGACGGACTTCTTGGCCAGGCGGTCCAGCACCGTCATCACCGTCGTGTAGGCGATGTCACGGTTGCGCGCGAGGTTTTCGTGCACCTCCCGTACGCTGATCGGCTTACTGGCCGACCAGATCTGCTCCATGACCTCGCGTTCAAGACTGCCCAGCCTGCTCATGTCGGCCATTTTACGACGCTGCGTCGTAGCTCATTCGATGATCGGGCGTGGCACGCCTCACACAGGCTGGATGGGCGTTCTCGTCCGTGTGAACGATCAGACAGACCGGCCGTACCTGGCCACGGGAGCTGTGTCGCTAGTGTCCCACTAGCCAGAATGGTTCGGCCAAGAAGCGACGAAGGGACTGCTGAGCCCATGACAACACGGTTTGGTGTATTCGTACCGCAGGGTTGGCGCATGGATCTTACGGAGATCGCCGATCCGGTCCAGCAGTACGAAGCGATGACAGCCGTCGCCAGAGCCGCAGATGTGGGGCCGTGGGACTCGATCTGGGTCTACGACCACTTCCACACCGTGCCGGAGCCGACCCCCAACACCACGTTCGAGTGCTGGACGATCACCTCGACCCTGGTCCGTGACACGCGACGGATCAACGTGGGGCAGATGGTGGGGTGTAACGGATATCGGCACCCCGCGCTCTACGCAAAGATCGCCTCGACAGTTGACGTCGCCAGCAACGGCCGTCTGTACGCAGGAATCGGTGCCGGCTGGTACGAGCACGAGTGGAAGGCGTACGGATTCGAGTGGACGTCGCTCAAAGATCGCATGGGCGCCTTCCGCGAAGCGACGGAAATCATCTACAAGATGTGGACCGAGGACCAGCCGGTCTTCAAGGGGAAGTACTACTCGATCGACAAGCCGTACAACGAGCCCAAAGGCGTACGTAAACCGCATCCGTCGTTCTGGATCGGTGGCGGTGGCGAAAAGGTGACGCTGCGGCTTGTCGCGAAGTTCGGCGACGCGGCGAACTTCGGCGGCGGCGACCCGGATGCCTTCCGGCACAAGGCGAGCATTTTGCGTCAGCACTGCGAACGGGAGGGCAGGAACTACGCCGACATCATCAAGTCGACGAGCATCAACGTCTTCCCGATCGCACGCGGCGCCGACCCGGAGAAGGTGTCGGCCAAGGCGCGCGGGTCGCGGCTCACCTACGAGGAGTTTGCCAAGAACGTCCTGGTCGGCACGGCGGACGAAATCGCCGCAAAGGTGGAGTCACTGCTCGAGGCCGGGGCCGACTACTTCATTACGTACATTCCCGGCGTGGCCTACGACCACGAGCCGCTGCACCGGTTCGCCGAAGAGGTCATCCCGCGGTTCAGCTGAAAGCCCGTTTGACGTCTCGCGGGGACACCCGCGCGGTCCCCGCGAGACCTCTCCAAAATGACCATGTGCACTACGTCCGTCGGAGCTGCGACACGTGCCGACACCTAGTGCACCTCCGACAGGCCGTGGTGCACGTGGTCTTCAGGGCGCGGTCAGCTGTCCGGGTATGGTGCTGCAATGCTCCGGAACACCCCCGCCGGATTTGCTGTCCGTCTCGCGGCGACGGTCGCGACAATCGCCCTTTTCGCCGTGAGCGGGTGCAATACGTCCGATCCAGCCGAGACGTCGAAATCCCGTCCCACGACGACACCGCGTGCCACCTCGTCGGCCACGACCCCCAGCCCGAAACCCACGCCGACGAAAAGCGAGAAGAACACCTCACCGTTCACCGGCCTTCCTGAGACGAAACGCAAGCCGGTGCTCGCCGTGAAGATCGACAACGTGGCACAGGCCCGACCGCACACCGGCTTGTCCAAAGCCGACATCATCTACGTCGAGCCGGTGGAGGCTGGGCTCGGCCGCATCATGGCGATCTTCTCGTCACGTCTCCCGAGCAGTGTCGGGCCGGTTCGGAGCGCGCGGGAGTCCGACCTGGAGGTGCTGCACCAGTACGGCAAACCGGCGTTCGCATACTCCGGCGCCAACAGCGCTCTGCTGCCGGTCATCGCGCGGGCCCCGATCCACGACGTGTCCCCTGCACATGCCAGCGAGGCGTACGTCCGAGGCGAGGACCGCCCGGCGCCGCACAACCTCTATGCCAAGCCGCAGACGCTGCTCGCCGATGCGCCGGGCGCCAGCAAGGCCCGCGACATCGGCTTCCGGTTCGGCCCGCCGCCAGCCGGCGGTGAGGAGGTGACGTCGAGGAGCGTGAGCTACGGGGCGTTCGAGGTCACGTTCCGCTGGTCGGCCGAGAAGCGCCGGTGGCTCGTGTCGATGGACGGCGACGCGCTTCGATCCACTGACGGCAGGCCGCCGATGCCCGCGACGGTCGTCGTGCAGTACGCGCGGATCCGCCCGTCGAAGTACGGCGACAAGTGGGGCAATGTCTCGCCCTACACCGAGTCGGTAGGCCGTGGGCGGGCGCTTGTGTTGCGCAACGGGAAGGCGTACGACGCCCGCTGGTCGCGGTCGAGCGAGGGCAAAGGGACGACGTTCACCATGCAGGACGGTCAGCCGATGACCTTCGCTCGTGGTCAGGTCTGGATCGTCTACGCCCCGCGCGACTGAGCGTACGAGAGACGCGACTGAGCGCCGAGGATGTGTCGTCCGTGGCCTGGCCGATCAGCTGGCCGATCCTGACGTCTTTATGTGCAACCAACGGTGCGTCGTGCGCAACGCGATGCGAGCCCTGGTCAAGGCTGATCCGGATGCAAGGTGGCGGTTCCCCGACGGGCTGGTGTCGGCTCAGGCGACAGCGCGAGATCGTCAGGTGACACGACGACGGACCAAGGATTCGGCGATCGCTGGCGTGGCTATGACAAGCGCATGCGGAGGTCTCGGGGTAACGGTCGGGGTCGGACACGTCGAGGGCTGGGAGCGATGGTGATGTCTGCTCTGGTCGCTGCAACCGCGATCGCCACGATGTCGGCGTGCAGCGCAGATGACGACCAACCGACCGACTCGGCTGCAGTAGGCGCCCGCGGGGCCGCCCAGACGCCGCCTCCGATGCGGACGGTCGGCGACCTGCGCGCTGGCAAGGTCGCCGACGACGCTCCGGTGCGGCTCCGCGGACGGGCAGTCAGCAAGATCGACGACGACGAGTACAGATTCACCGATCGGACCGGAGTCATCCGACTGGACGTCGGCGATCGCCCTGCTGGAGGACCCTTACCGTTGGACCGCCAGATCACCGTCGACGGGACCTACGACCGCGGTGACGGTGAGGTCGACGTGACCGCATGGCACGACTAGCTCGTGACCGGTGACCTTCGACAACGTCCCGAACGGGAGACGCCGTTCAGGACAAGGGCACGGCGTACTACGTGGAGAGCCGGACGCTCGCCTGCTCGCGGGCCGAGCGGTAGATCGCTTCGGTCAGCTCGGCGACGCGTACGGCTGACGCCACTGGCGACGGGTTCGGCGCCTCGCCGCGGATTGCGGCGAGCCAGGCTTCGTGGATGTCCGGGCCCTGCCGTAGCTCGAGTGGCCGAGTCGCCTCACGACCGTGGAAACGCAGCACTTGCCCAGTACGCCAGGGATGTTGGGGATCGACGTCGTACCGCAACACTCCGTCGGTGCCACAGACGATGACGGTTTCCATCCACTGGGTGGCGAGATCACCCACCACGCTGAGCTGTGCCTGAATGCCACCGGCGAACGCGAGCGTGGCGGTGGTGTTGATGTCCACCGGTGAGCCCGCGTTGTCGACCAGCGCGTACACGGACTCCACCGGCGCCTCGACGAGCCACAGGAGTGCGTCGACCAGATGGGAGCCGGAATCCATCAGCATGCCGCCGCCGGACAGTGCGGGATCCTGGCGCCACGTGCCCTTCGTGTTCTCCAACCAGCGCTGGCCGCAGCTCACGACGACCGAGCGCAGCTCGCCCAGGGCGCCCGAGGTGATCGTCTCGTGCATGTAGCGATAGGCAGGATCGAGTCGCCGCTGATAGGAGACCATCACCGTGACGCCAGCCGTGTCGGCGGCGCGGAGGATGTCACGCGCGTGCTCTGACTCGCACACCAAAGGCTTCTCGCACAGCACGTGCAGGTTGCGCTTGATCGCGTTCATCACGATCGGATAGTGCAGGGTGTGCGGTGTGATGACGCTCACCGCGTCGAGCTCGGCGTTCTCGAAAAGCTGCTCTGCGCTGTCGAATGCCGGGGTTTCCGCCAGCAGCGGAACCCGGGAACGGAAGCGCTCGAGGTTGGCCTTGCTGGGGTCTGCCAGGCCCACGACCTCGAACTCGGCCGAATTCGCCAGCGTCAACGCATGCCAGGTGGCTGCGCCACCACACCCAATGATCCCTACGCGAATCTTGTCCACGCGACGATTCTCACGGGCCGTCGGTTCGTACGCAAAGCGATTGTCGGCAGGTCTCGAATACCGGTCGTGACGACGTCCAGCCTCGTACTCTGCGCGGGAATCGCTAACCATGACACGCGTACCGGCACCCGAGAGAGGCCAATGGCCTACGTTGCGTGGTCATTGTGGACCGGTCTGGGGGGTCAGCGGATGCCGGCGCTTCCCGAGCTCAAGTTGACTTGGTAGATGTACTTCTGGCTGAAGAAGTACACCGCCACCATCGGGACGGTGAGGAAGAGCGCACCGACCATCACGAGGTTGTACGGCGGCGTCTGGGCGTTGGTCGACGTGCCCGACAGGAACTGCACACCGAGCGCCAGCGGGTACTTCGACTCGGTGTTGAGGTAGATGAGCGGGCCGAAGAACCAACCCCAGGAGAACGCGAAGCTGAAGACACCGACCGCGACGACGACGGGTTTCATGAGCGGCAGGATGATGCGCGCGAAGATCCCGAAGTAGCCGAGCCCATCCACCTGTGCCGCCTCGTCGAGCTCCCGCGGGATCCGGGTCACGAACTGCCGCATCAAGAAGATGTTGTAGGCACCGCCGAAGAGGTTCGGCACGATCAGCGGGTACAGCGTGTCGATCCAGTCGAGCTCGCGGAAGAGGATGAACTGCGGAATGATCGTCACCTCGACCGGCACCATCATGGTCGAGAGCAGGATCACGAAGAGGACCGAGCGGCCCGGGGCGCGAAGCCGGGCGAATGCGTACGCCACCATGGCGCTCACGAACATCTGGCCCAGGCAGGCGAACGTCACGATGATCAGGCTGTTGAGGATCCAGCGCGCCATCGGTGCGTCGGAGGTCATGACGCGCACGAAGTTCTCGAAGTGGAACTCGCGCGGGATCAACGTGAAGGTCGCCTTCTGGACCGTGGCGTCGCTGGACAACGCGATCGACACCATGAAGACGAACGGCGCGGAAAGGATCGCCGAGACGACCGTGAGGATGGCGTACGACATCGCGGTGTCGTACGCCCGGCGGGCACCGACGGCTTGCGAGCGGCGCTGCTGGCCACCGCCGTACGCTGCCGCAGCCTGGTCCAGTTGCGCAGTCATCGGCGTACCTCGGTCTCGTAGAAGACCCAACGGGAGGACGTACGGAAGACGATGGCCGTGCAGGCCATGATGATGGCGAAGAGCAGCCAGGACAGAGCCGAGGCATACCCCATGCGGTAGTTCCGGAACCCCTCCTCGAAGATGTAGGGCACGAGCATCTGGCTCGCGTTGTTGGGGCCGCCGCCGGTCAGGATGTAGACCTGGCTGAAGACCTGGAAGGCGCCGATCAAACCCATCACGACGTTGAACAGGATGACCGGCGAGAGCATCGGCAGCACGATCCGGAAGAACCGCTGGGTGCCGCTCGCGCCGTCGATGGTGGCCGCTTCCAGTAGCTCCTGCGGGATTCCCTGCATCCCGGCGAGCAGCAGCACGACGCCGGTGCCCACGCTCCAGATCGACATCAAGATGAGCGCCGGGATCACCCAGGTCTCGCTGAGCAGCCAGGCCGGTCCCCTGATGCCGATGAGTGCGAGGCCGCGGTTGATGAGCCCGGTGTCGGGTGCGAGCACCCACGAGAACAGCATCGCGCTCGCCACGAGGGGCACCAGCGCGGGCAGGTAGACGATCGTGCGATAGATCCGCATGCCGGGGAGCGGCTTGTTGAGCAACGCCGCGAGCGCGACTGAGAGCACCGTGGACAGAGGCACCGAGAGGAACGTGTAGTACGCGGTGTTGCGCAGCACCTTCCAGAACAACGGGTCCTCGACGAGCATCCGGCGGTAGTTGTCGAGGCCGATCCACTGCGGCGGGGTGAGCAGGTCGTAGTCGGTCAGGCTGAGATAGAACGACGCGACCATCGGCCCGGCGAGGAAGATGATGAAGCCGGCGATCCACGGCGAGGCCATGATGTAGAACCACATGGCCTCGCGCCGCGGCTGGGTGAGCCAGGAGGACCATGACGCACCGGATCGGACGCCCGTCCGGCGGGTCGACCGGTGGGCTGTCCGATCCGGCGTCGCGAGACGGTGTGTCACGGGCCTCTCAGTCACCTTGACTCATGATCTGCTCGAGACGTTCCTGGATGGTCGCCAAGGCCTCCTCGGGCGTGACCTTGTTGTTCATCATGAGGTCGATGTTCTCGGTGCACACCTCGATCATCTCGTTCCACTGCGGGGTCAGTGGCGGAACGAAGATGGCCTCGGAGGAGTCGGCGAAGGCGCCCATGTTGACCTCGCGGGTCGCCCACTTCGGTTTGAGGAACGCATCGGACTGCTGCACCTGCAGGTTGGCCGGCGCATCCTCGGCGTTGTCGATGATCGGGCGCTGACCTTCCTCGCTCGCCATGAACTCGATGATCTTCCACGCCTCGTCGGGGTGCTCCGACGTCGTGGAGATGGCAAGCCCGTTGAAGAACGCGCTCGTGGCGGGCTCCTTCCCGTGCCACAGCGGGGCGATGTCCCAGTCGAGGCCCTCGACGCTGTTGGCGGCGGCGATGTTCCAGAAGCCCGTGATCTCCATCGCCAGCTTGCCTTGGGCGAAGAGCTGGTCCGGTCCCACGCCCTCGCCGTAGTTGGCCCAGTCGCGTGGTGTGGGGGAGACCTTGTGCTTCCACGCGAGGTCGTTGAACCACTGCATCGCCTCGACGTTCTCCGGACTGTTGATGACCGGCTTGCCGTTCTCGTCGAGCACGCGGCCGCCGTTCTGGTACATGAAGCTCATCCAGTACGGCCACCACGAGATCGTGGCGAACCCCCACTGCTTGACCTCGCCGTTCTCGCGGATCGTGAGCTTCTTGGCGGCGGCAAGCAAGTCGTCCCAGGACCAGTCCGCCGTCGGGTACTCGACGCCGGCCTCGTCGAACATCTTCTTGTTGTAGTAGAGCACCATGGCGCCGGAACGGTCCGGCAGCGCGTACTGGCTTCCTTCGTAGGCGAAGATCTTGGCTGTCGTCTCACCGAACTGGGACGCGAGGTCAAGACCGCTGGTCTTGATGTAGTCGTCGAGCGGCCGGATCTGGTGCTTGCTCGCGAATGCCGGGATGTGCTCGGCGAGCTCGAGGATGTCCGGACCCTTGCCGCCAGCGATGGCGGTCGAGATCTTCTGCGAGTAGTCCTGCCCACCTGGCGACATCTGCAGCTTGACCCGGATGTTGGGGTACTTCTTGTGAGCCATCGCGAGGCGTTGCTCGTACGTCTGCTTGTCGACGTCACCGCCCCATGCGGTCATGGTGAGGGTCACCGTGCCGTCCGACGACTCCTCGGAGTCGGGGCCGCATGCAGCAGCGGCGGACAAGGCGACCAGGGTCGCCGCAAGCACGCCGGCGACGGCTGTCTTCGAGCGGCGACCTGAGCGCCGCGCAGGGAACTTCCGTCCCGTCAGGGGTACTGCCATCCGATCCTCCAGCGTCGACGACACAAGACCGACCGCACGTCGGGAAACTCTGCGCGATCACCCGGTTCAGGTGTCCCGATGAGAAGCTGACCGCCGAGATTAAGTCATATTTACGTACCACGCAATATGCCGGTTCCGGTCATGATCGTGCCAGGTCAGAGCGCCGATTAAATCGTATTTTCGTACTACGATCAGCCGCTGCCGCGGAGAGCCGCCTAGAGAGGATTCCCGTGAGGATCCGTCGTCTTGTGTCGTCGCTGGCGTGCGTCGTCCTGCTGGGTACAGGCGCGTCCATCGCGCCAGTTGCCGCTCAACCGACGGTCGGCAAGCCGCCGGCCGGCTCGGAGGATGCGCTGGCGCGCGTCTACTACCGGCTGCTGCTCACAAACACCCGCTACCAGGAGACGCTCTGGGATCCTGAGCTCGGCTCGTACGGCATCGAGAACTGGGACGTCGTGGGGACACTCGGCAACGCGGTGCTCGTGAAGTTCGGCCGGTACGACGCGAAGGCCGCCGGTGTCGACCGCGAGACCCTGCGCGACCACACCGTGCGCAGCATCGCCAAGGCGGTCGCGCGGAACAGGTTCGTCGATCCGGTGAACGGCACGTGGGGTGCCAGGGTCTACTGGGACGCCACGATGGAGTCCTACCTCGCCGACGCGGCGTACCTCATGTGGGACGACCTCGACGAGACGACGCGGGCAGGCGTGCAGACGATGATTCGCGGCGAGGCCAACTACCTCGCCGACGTGGGCGCGAACCCCGCCGACCCGGACCGTGAGGGTGGGACGACCAACGGCCTCGCGGGCGGCTACGTGTCGGACACCAAGATGGAGGAGATGGCTGCCCGCACGATGATGCTGTCGGCGGGCGACGCCTATCTGCCGAACGACCCGAATGCGTCGAGGTGGCGCGAGTGGCTCGACCGGTGGACGCTCAACACGGCGGGACTACCGGTAGCCGACCAGGCCAACCCGACCGTCATCGCCGGCCGGCCGGTGTCGGAGTGGAACACCGCGCACAACATCTTCGACACGTACGTCTCGGAGAACCACGGCACTTGGAACGGCATGTACCAGGCCTCGCCCAGCGTGGCCGGTCGCAACGTCCCCCGCTACCTCCTGATGCGCCGCCCCGTGCCGCAGAGCCAGCTCGCGATCCCGAACGACGACGAGGTGAACGCGGTGCTCCACCGGCTCGGCACGGGCGCGGGTGTGCCGGTCGAGCACATGATCGCCGACCGTCAGCACCTCTACGGCCGCAATGTGCTGCCGCTGGCGTACCGTGCGGTGGTCACGGGTGACCGGATGGCCGCCCGGGCCGAGCGCATGCTCGCCGAGATCCTGCCGCCTTACGTCGCAGCGCCGCCGGCGGGCCGGCTGGTGAAGTGGCCGAGTACGCAGTACGAAACCGAGGCGCGGGCCGAGATCGGGTACGCGTACCTGCTGCACTACTGGCGTGACCGACTAGCTCACGCACCCGGCACGCAGCCAGTGAGCGAACGGGAGTACTTCGAAAAGGCGTCCGGGGTGAGCGACTTCGGCACCGTCCCTGGCCACGTCGCACACCAGACTCCGCGCTCGCTCGCGGTCACGGTGACCAAGCCGACGTGGGTGAAGTTCGGGTTCCTGCCCAACCACGACGACTGGTTCGTCAACCTGGCCAGCAAGTCGCCCTCCTTCCTGCCGTCCGTGGCAGCGGTCGACGCGGCGAACACCGCCGTCTACACCAAGCTCCGGGACGGTGTGGACGCCACCGCGACCGTGGTGCGGCGTGGTTCGGCGTACGCAGGATTCACGTCGTTGCCGGACGGAAGCGTGGTCTACGCGACCAGCGGGACCGGCGACGACGAAGGCTTCTTCCGGTTGTTCAACCTTCAGATGCCGGGCATCCCGGGCCTGGACGGCGACCGCACGTTCACCACCGCCGCAGGCCAGGTCACGCTGCGACCTGACGGGTTCGGTCGTGGCGGAACGGAGACCCTCACGTTCCCGGCGACCCGGGCACGCCACCTGCGCATGGTGGGTGTTGCGGCACAGTCGCAGTGGGGCTACTCGATGTACGAGTTCTCCGCGTATGGGCCGGGGAGCGACACCGACCTCGCGTTGGGGAAGCCCGCGACCGCCTCGTCGTACTTCGGGGAGTCCAGCGTTCCAGCCAAGGCCGTCGACGGCGATGCCACGACGCGGTGGGCCAACTCCGCTGCCGAACGGCCGACCATGAAGGCATGGTGGGCGGTCGACCTCGGCAGCGAGGTGGAGGTCGACCGGGTGACGATCCACTGGCAGGAGGACGCCTGGCCGTTCAACTACCGCATCGAGGCGTCGCTCGACGGCGAAACCTGGGAGCCGGTCGCGAGCGTCCCGCGCTGGACCAGGCTCGAGGGTGACTGGCTGAACGTCGACGGTCGTGCCGGCTTCGTGATCCGTGGTTCGCAGAACCCGATCGGTGTGGCCCCTGAGGCGATCGCCCTCTCGCAGGGTCCGGCCAGCGGGTCGGCCGGCATGGTCGTCCAGGGGTTCCCCGCACAGTCGGCCGCCGAGACGGCGCAGCTTGCACGAAAGCCGCAACCCACGAGCGACCACGAGTCGCTGCGCGCCGCGCTCACCGGCGCGTACCTGTCGCTATTCAACCTGGGCGATGCCGCGCTGGACGGGGTGGCGCTTGCCGTGCCGCAGGCCGGCTCGACTCGCACGGTCTACCGGGGCACGCAACAGCTGACCGCGGCCGGTATCACGTACGACGTCTCACTCGCCGCTGGTTCGGCCGCCGTGGAACCGCCTCGGTTCACCGTGTCCGGCAAAGTTCTTGCTGGTCTGCAGATCGACGTGGCGAACTCCCGCTCGGTCACGGTCACCAACCCGGGCACCTCACGAGTCACGGTGCGCCTGACGTCGGCTGCGACCTCGCAGGCGCGTTCGGTGGCGGTGGGACCGCACGAGACCGTGTCGGTTTCGTTCAGCAAGGGCATCACCACACCGACCGACGACCTCGCACGTGACCGGATCACCTACCCGGGTTCGCCGTTGCCGAAGGGCATGACCGATCCGGATCTTGCGGTCGACGCAGATCCGCGGACGGCGTGGGTGCCCGGCGGTCCCGACCGCAGGATCGTCGTCAACTTGGCCGCGGAGCAGGCGGTCGGCGAGGTCGTGACGCGCTGGTCGGGCGGCCGGGCGCCGAGCCACGTCGTCGAGGTCTCACGGGACGGCGTGACCTGGCAGCCGTTCACGGTGGGGGCGACCGCGCAGTACGTCTCGGTGAGGGTAGCGGCTTGGCGGCGCGGAGACGCCGGCCTCGCCGATCTGGTGGTGAGACCGTTCCGCCAGAGGTCTGGCTGACGGCCGTGCAAACTGGAGCACTTTTGCGGCGCTCTGCCCGATAGGGCAGGATCGCAGGGTTGTCGCCAATCTCGCGGATTCAGCTGGGCTGCCCGCTCTACGCCCATCTCTCATCCGGATTGGGTGGCGCACAAACGGTCCCGGCCGGTCAGCCTGACGGCGGAAGCTGTCCTGAGGCGAAGGGGGCCCACTGTGATACAGCCCGATCCGCAGTCCCAGCAACGGCAGTCGACTCCGTCAGCACAGCTGGAGTACGGAACGTCCCCACAACAGCAGACGCACGACCGATCGTCCCTCCTGACACTTTCCGAGCAGTCGTCCTGCGACCAGTCCTCGGGACAGTCGTCTGCTGGGCAGTCGTCTGGACAGCAGCCGGCCGGACGGCCATCCGACCGGCTGCGCCGAATGGTGAGACCGGGCCAGGCGGGTCGGCAGGCGAACGGCACCGCCAAGTCGAGACGTCCAGCCAAGGGTGTCGCCGCCGTGCTCCTGGCCTTGGGGGACAGCCCCGCCGCGGTGTTCGTC
Organism: Actinopolymorphaceae bacterium; assembly: GCA_036564245.1. GTDB lineage: Bacteria > Actinomycetota > Actinomycetes > Propionibacteriales > Actinopolymorphaceae > Thermasporomyces. Next base: position 174,608 of record DATCKU010000073.1, on the reverse strand, counting down.
GTCGGCCTCGTCGCCATCGTGTTCGGCGCGTTGATCGTCGACTTGGCTGACCCTAGCCTGCGGACCCTCGCGGTGCTGGGCAGTGTGCCCATCCTCGTGGTAGGTGCGCACTGTTTCGCCCAGGCGATCGCGAGCGACGACCGCGGCACCGGTCGCCGAACGCTGGTCACGATGGGCGGCATCGTCGCCGTGGTCGTCGGTGCGCTCGTGCTGCGCGACGACACCCACACGGCCGTGACCCTGGGGATGCTGCTCGGACTGTTCTGGCTCGTGAACGGCGTCATCGCGATCGTCGCGAGCTTCGTCGGACCGGCTGCGTCTGGCCGTGCTCCGACGATGCTCGCGGGCGCCCTCGGCATCGCCGTGGGCATCGGGCTCGTGGCCTATCCCGCCATGCCGTACCACGGGCTCGTACTCGTGCTCGGCAGCTGGCTCATGGCCTACGGGGTGCTGGCAGCGGCGACGGCGTGGCAGGTGTGGCGCGGGTCGGCCGCGTGACCGACGCGGCCCGTCGCGGTCGGGTTGCGGTGCGCCCTCGAACGCCTGGTGGTTGGACGACGTTCACCGAACGGGTGCTGGAAGGCGGGCACCGGTTCCGGTTGGATGGTTCGGCGTGGACCTTCGTTCGACCCGGCGTGACGCGACCATGCCCGTGACCGTGCTCGTGGCCGTCGTGCTCCTGCTCGCAGCCGCGGTCCCGGCCTCCGGGCTCGTCGTGCGGTCGGCAGGCCGAGGTGACGGCTCGACCGAGCGGGCCGGCGCAGCGACATCCGTTCGACTGCTGGGTGAGCGCGTGGTCCCGAAGGGCCTGGTGCTCGACGGCATGCCGGTCGGCGAGCTGTCCGGCATCGACTACGACCCGCACACGAAGCGGTGGTACGCCATCTCCGACGACTCGGAAGAGGCGCCGGCCCGGCTGTACACGATCGACATGACGGTCGGGCCCCGCGGGCTGTCCGAACCGCGGTTCGTCGCCGTGACGCCGATCCTGCGTACGGACGGCACGACGTTTCCGCCGCTTGCGACACAGGATCCGGAGGTCGCAGACCCGGAGGCGGTCCGGTTCGACCGGAAGAGCCGGACGTTCTACTGGTCGAGTGAAGGCAAGCGGGAGATATCGGACGACGGGTCCCGGCCCGCGCTGGTCGATCCGTGGGTACGCCAGATGACGGTCGGAGGTCGGCATCTGCGGCAGCTCCGGCAACCGGCGATGTTCTCGATGAGCGCCGACGAGCAGGGCCCGCGACGCAATGCCGTCTTCGAGGGGTTGACGCTCAGCGCGGACGGGCGCGAGGTCGTGACGTCTCTGGAAGGTCCGCTCTATCAGGACGGCCTGCTGCCCACGCCTGCCTCGGGTGGGATCAGCCGGTTCACCTGGTACGACAAGCGCAGGGGCGTGCCGGTGCGCCAGCTTGCGTACGAGATCGACCCGATTCCCGCGACACCCATCCCACCGGGATCTGGCGCGGACAACGGGGTGGTCGAGATCCTGGCGGTCGACCGGCATCGGCTCCTGGTGCTGGAGCGGTCGTTCGTCACTGGTGTGGGCAACTCGATCCGGCTGTACCAGGTCGATGTGCGGGGAGCCACCGACGTGCTGGGTCGGGAAAGCCTCGCCGACGGCGGCTTCCACCCGGTTCGCAAGCGACTCCTGGTCGACCTCGCCACGCTCGGGCTCGGCCACATCGACAACGTGGAAGGCATGACCTGGGGACCCCGGCTTCCCGGCGGCGGGCGCACGCTGGTCTTGGTGTCGGACGACAACTTCAACCCGCTCCAGGTCACACAGCTCATCGCCCTCGCGATCCCCAAATGACCATGTGCACTACGCCTGCCGGGGGTGCAACACGTGCCGACACGTATCACACCCCCAAACCTCTGTCAGGTATCACACCTCCACAACGCCTGTGGCGACAGCAGGCTGACCGGTCAGGGGACACCGATCCTTCGGGATCTCGCGGCGACTCAGGTTCTCGTACGGGCAAGCAGGAGGTGCTCGGGTCCTACGGCGCCCTCGACCGGCAGGCCGACCCGCTCGAACTGCTCCCGCGGCGCGTCGTTTGCCCGCATGAGCTCGACCATCAAGGTGGCCATCCGCTGTTCGACCACCTCGTCGACGAGCGGGTGTTCCTGCCCGGGGTCGGTGGCGAGATCGAAGAGCAGGGTCCCGAACTCGTACGTCCCCTTCATCGGCGTGCCCGGGATTCGCAACACCGGGCAGTTCTTGGTGAACGAGAACGGATCGGCGAGCTCGGCCGGCCCCAGCTCCTCGGGTGAGAACCGTTTCAGCATGTGTGTCGGCATGAGCGTGTACTCATAAAGCGGTCCGCCCTCGGGATCGATACACGCGCGCATGTAGACGTACCGTCCATCCGTGACGTTGACGTGGCCGCCGAAGGCGCCGAAGAGCCCGGCCTCGCGAACCGGCGTGTCCTGCGCGATCGTGTCGACCAACGGCACGCCTTGCATGTCGGGTGGTCGCTCGACCCCGAAGTACTCGAGCAGCGTCGGCGCGAGGTCGATGGTCTGCACCAGGCTGGAGCGTCGCTCACCCGCCTTCCGGCTGCGCGGATCCCAGATGAACAACGGCGTGTGGATGTTCTCGTCGTACCACGGCTGGACGTTCTTGCCCCACCACCCATGCTCGCCGAGCAGGAAGCCGTGATCCGTGCAGACGATCAGCATCGTGTCGTCCCACAGGTCCAGCTCGTCCATGATGTCGAGGACTCGTCCCAGTGAGTGGTCACACATGCTGAGCAAGGCGGCGTACTCGTATCGCACGTGCTCGACGACTTCCCGGCTCTCGGTCACGCGCTTGTAGTCGGGCCAGTCGTGATGCGGGCCGGTGTAGGTGTGCGGGTAGAAGTCCTTGTAGTGCTTGTACGAGAAGAACGGCTCGTGTGGGTCGAACGTCTCCAGGTGCAGAAGCCAGTTGTCCTGCCGCGCATTCGTCCGGATGAACTCCAGCCCGGCGTCGAACGTTCGGGTCTGCGGGTGATCCGCCTCGTCCTGCAGGTACATGCGGTTGACCCAGTCCTGGCGCCACCGCGGACCTCTGTTCTGTCGTAGGGATTCCGGGATGTCGGGATCGGCGACGTGTCCCTTCCACTGATCCCCTTCCTGTCCTCGGAAGAACTCCCAGGAGTTGTACCGTCCGTGGTAGGTCGCCCCGCCGTCCTCCCAGTAATGCTGGTGATCCGAGCTCAAGTGCGTGTAGATGCCGTTCTCTTTCAGCAGTTGTGGCATCGAGTCGTCGAATGGTTCGAGCGGACCCCAGCTGCGGTGCAGGAAGTTGTAGCGTCCCGTGTGCAGCTCCCGCCGCGCCGGGATGCACGGCATCGACCCGCCGTAGCAGGTGTCGAACGTCACGGTCCTTTGCGCCAGGCGAGCGAAGTTCGGCGCGTGCACCCACTCGTTTCCGTACGGAGGAAGGAACCGACGAATCAACGTGTCGTAGAGCAGCAGGATCGCCTTCACAGCGTCCACACTAAAGTGCGGGGAATGAGAGTCAGCGTCATCGGTGGCAGCGGGGCATGGCCGACTGCGGACCAGCCGTGTAGCGGTTATCTCGTCGAGCACGACGGTTTCACCCTGCTCCTGGATCCTGGTTATGCAACGTTTCCAGGCTTGCTGGCCACGCGGTCGGCACGCGAGGTCGACGCCGTGCTCGTGACCCACCAGCATCCTGACCATTGCGCCGACCTCAACCCGCTGCTGCGGGCGCGTTCGATGGGAGACGACCCGTGCCCGGCGCTGCCGGTGTTCTCACCACCCGATGCGCTGAACGCCGTGCTTGCACTGGATCGCCCGGGCATGCTCGACCATGCGTACGTCTGGAACGAGTTCACCGTCGGGGAGCGCGTGCAGATCGGTCCGTTCGACGTGGACACCGCGCTTCTGCCGCATGTCGTTCCCAACGCCGGGGTACGAATCACGGCTCGCGGGCGAGTGGTCGTCTACACCGGCGACACCGGGCCGAGTCAGGCGATCGTCGAGCTTGCAGCCGGTGCCGACGTCTTGGTGGCCGACGCGTCGTACCCGGAGGTCGTGCCCGGCGACCTCGCGCCGTATCTCTCCAGCGCTCGGCAGGCGGGGGAGTACGCCGCGGCGGCGAAGGCCGGCCGGCTGGTTCTCACCCACCTGATCCCAGGCGGTGACTCGAGGCAGGCGCTCGCGTGTGCCGCGCGCAGCTTCACCGGCGAGATCGCGGTCGCCCGCCCTCGCCTCGAGCTCGACCTGACCTGACCAGGCCACCGACCGTGGTCAACGGCGAGGGGTGATCTCCAGCAGGGTGACCGAGTGCGGCTCGAAGGTGTGCCGGAAGGCGGCGGCCGCGGCTACCCGGTTGCTCTCCTTCGTGGAGATCACCGATTCGTTCTCCGGGGAGTTGTGGCTCGCGACATCCGGTCCGTTGTGGGTCAGCACTCGGATGTCCGCGAGCCCTCGACCGCCCTCGTTGACGATGGTCGCGGCGTGCGCCTGTTCCCGATCCCGATTCACCACGACGACGCGGGCAACGCCATCGCTCCCGCGGGTGCCGTAGGCGGTGAGCGCGGCGTAGCTGCCGGTGCTGGCGTTAGGCACGTCCCGGGTTCGCACGTCGACCGGTGAGGTCCCGATCATCTCGGCGAACAGCTTGATGAGGTTTGCCCGACCGGTCCAGTGGAAGTCGGGTGCGCCACCGAAGAGTTCACCGAACGTCGGCACGTCGCGGTTGAGGTTGGAGCTGTCGAGCACCGTGACCCCGTGCTCGAACATCTCACCCAGCATGTCCGCGGCGTTCAGCGTCCAGCTCACCGAGTTCGGCCAGCCGGTCGGCGCCGGGCCGGTGCCGGCTTCGGCAATCACTCCCCACTCGGTGACCGCGACGAAGGGCCGCTTGCTTCCAGGAACGTCGGTGGGCTTGTCCGGGCCGAAGGTCTTGTCCAGCGCTGCGTCGAGGTCACGCAGCTCGGCCATCACCGCATGCGCATCCCTGGTCGGGTCGGAGAACCAGCGGTCGTGGATCTCGGCGATCGTCCCACCGAGAACGGGGTGGCCGTACAGGTGCACCGCGATGCAGTCGTACGGGTGCGTGGTACCCATGAGCTTCACCCACTCGACCTTCTCCCACGCGGTGCAGATCGAGATCGACGGGTCTACCTGCTTCATCGCCTTGTAGTAGTCGACGAAGCCAGGGTGTGGGCCGGAGATGTAGTCGGCGGTGATCTGGCTCCCGGCGGGTGGGACGGCACCATGCGTGCCGTCGCCGAACCTGATCTGCCCAGAGGCTGGGTCGAATTCGTACACCCGGTCGGTGGGTCCGGCCTGGGACAGGTCGTCGACCTCGCGCCACGCCTCACCGGCGACGTAGATGGTCTGGCTGCCCGGCACCGCTGGCGCCCATCGGACCTTGACGACCTGCCCTGGTTCGCCGGTGCTGAACGAGGCGCTGTCGCGGTTGTCGCAGTCCAAACCGACCGGTTCGTTGGTCTTTCGTTCGGTGCCGCCGAAGGCGTACTGCTTCAGCCTGGTGGTGAGGTCTTGGGCTCGCCAGTAGACCTGGTTGTTCAGGTAGAGCTCGTTGCCGATCTCCCACAGCTTCACGTCGTACGGCGCGGGGTGGCCGTTGCGGGCACGGACCTGCGCCCAGGCGATGCCGCCACGGGGATTGGTGCCGAGTGGGGCGTTGAGGTACTCGACGAAGTCGGCGGCGTCGTCGACCGACTGCACCGACGAGGCCATGATCTGGGTCTGCGCGCCAATCTGCTCGGCGTACCGGAAGTGTTCCTCGATGCCGTACGTGCTGTCCATCGGCTCCTGGTTGCCGACGAACCCGCCGCCGGTCTGGCACTTGCGCTGCGCTTGCGGACCGATGGCTCGCTTCCATCGAAAGAGGTTGGCCACCGTGCCACCGGGATAGCGAACGGTGCGCAGACCCAAACGCGTGGAGAGCTCCACGATGTCCGGCGATGGCTGGTCGTTGTCGGGGTCCCACATGCCGAGCCCATTGCGTGGCCAGCGGTGGTTGGCGCCGGCGACGAGCTCGGTGACTGGTGGCGCGATCCGCTGGTGGGTCACCCGCACGACTGCGGTGTCGTCATCGGCGGTCGGCGTGGCGGCGGTCGCGGCCGGGGCGGTCAGGGTCGCGGTGGCGGCGATGGCGACCAGTGAGCCGGCAAGGACACGGCGGGTTCGGCGTTCGCGCACGGTGTTCACCTCGGTCCGGAGTGGATTTACAACGTGAGAAATCTTGACTGGCAGGACGGTGGGTGTGCCGCTGAGATGCCGTCATTGGCCAACCATGCAGGGACCGTTCGTCGGCCCGACACTCTTTCTTCGGCGTGTCGTCGCACGTCGGTCGGACATGCTCACCGCGTGCCGTTGACGGACCTTCGTCGGACCGACGTGGCAGGGTGCGTCGTCACTCATCTGGCGACATGCCCACCTTCACCGGCGAGATCGCGGCCGCCCGCCCTCACCTCGAGCGTGACCTGACCTGAGGACGGCCTCCGCCACGAGGGCGAGGTTGCTGCGGACCCGATCGAGCGCGACCTCGTCACGCAGGGCCCGGCGTTGGTCGGCGGCGAGCGGCGCAAGCAGGACGTGGGCCAGGTAGCCGGCGTCGAGGTCTGGACGCGCCTCGGCGATCAGCAGGCGGACGTGGTGGTGCCAGAAGCGGTACGCGCCGATCCGGTAGCGCGCTCCCGGAGTCGCCGTCTCGGACAGGTGGACGAGGTCCAGGTGGGCCTCCAGGAACTCGGCGTAGGCCTGCAGGAACGCCACCAGCCGATCGAGAGGCTCGGCGCCCGGCCCGAGCGGTGGTGGTCCGGAGAGGACGGCGCCCTGCAGCTCCCGTTCCCGGGCGTCGAGCAGGGCGACCGCAAGACCAGCCTTGTCGCCGAAGCGGCGAAACAGCGTGCCCTTTCCGACGCCGGCATCGGCGGCGATCTGGTCCATCGACACGCCGTCGACCCCGTGCGTGGCGAAGAGGCGCTCTGCGGCCTCGAGGATCCGGGCACGGTTGCGCGCAGCGTCGGCTCGCTCCTTCGGCGGCCGGCCGATCCCGAGCAGCTCGGGAGATGCCTGAGGATCCCGAGGACTTTCTGGATCCGGGGAATAATCGGACTGCGGTCCGGTATTGATGTTCATGTCAGAAGAGGACTCTAGTCCGGAAAGGATCGCACGTCATGACCGCATTGATCACTCGAGACGAGCTCAAGATGGCCATCGACGCCGGGACCGTCACGGTCGTCGACGCCCTGCCGGCCGACTACTGGGCCCAGCGGCACCTGCCTGGTGCGATCAACCTGGTCGAGGAGGACGTCGAGACGAAGGCGGCCGAGCTGTTGCCGGACAAGAACGCCGCCATCGTGACGTACTGCTCCAACCCCGCCTGCACCAACAGCCAGGTTGTGGCGACCAAGCTGGAGCGGCTGGGTTACACCAACGTCCGGAAGTACCGCGAGGGCATCCAGGACTGGGTGGCTGCCGGGCTCCCGGTCGAGTCGGCGGCCCTCCGCAGCTAGAGCGCGGACGAACGGTCAGGGCCCGCGCCCCCGGTGCGGGCCCGCCGCTCTCCGGGACGGCTCAGGGGATTGCCGGATGGATGTCGGGTGCGCGTCCGGCGACCATGAGGGCATGAACGAAGGTGCGCTGCGGGTGTCGGATGCCGAACGAGAACGGGCCGTGGATCTCCTGCAGCAGGCGTACGCCGAGGGTCGGATCGATCATGCCGAGCTGGACAGCAGGATCGGCACGGCGCTCGGAGCCGTCAGCCGCGCGGACCTCGCGGCGGCGCTCCGAGGACTTCCGCTCCGCGACAGCGGCGTGCGCGAGGTCGCGCCCGTTCCCAGCGCGTCGGGTCATCCGGTCCGGCCGAGTGGCGTGGAGCGTTCCTGGGCGCTCTTTGCGCATTGGTCGGGTGTCTTCTCGCTGTTCCTCATCCCTTTGATCATCGCGTTGACGAAGGGTCGAGAGTCTCGCTTCGTACGGAAGCAGGCGTGGGAAGCGACCAACTTCCATCTCACGTACGTCGGCGCGAACATCGCGGTCGGTGTCGCGACCGCCCTGACCTTTGGTCTCGCCGGGTTGTTGTTCCTGCCGCTTGCTCTCGTCTGGCTGGTGCTCACCGGGATCGGTGGGCTCTCGGCCGCGGTCGGAAACCAGTGGCGTTACCCCTGGAACGTCCGGCTGCTCGGGTGACGGCCTGTCCTAAGACGTGGCCGGGCAACACCGCTGATGCTCTGCGTGCCGGAGCGACGCAGCGACCCGGCTGGCTAGCGGCCGCCGACGTCGTGGGCTTCGTGTGCAGCGGGGCCGGTTGACGGAGAGGTAGTGGTCGTCGTCTAGGGTCCCGGGTGATGGCGCCCGAGGAGAAGCAGGTCCGCTCAGAGGCGGTAGCGTCCGCAGCAAGACCCGGACGACCGACGCCGGCGCTTCGGTGGGCGCGCATCGCCGTCGGCGTGACCTTCCTGGTTCATGCGCTGATCTTCGCAACGTGGGCGCCCCGGATCCCCGCTCTGAAACAGAACCTCCACCTCGACCACGACGACCTCGGCATCGCGCTGGGTGGACTCGCGGTCGGCCTGCTGCTCGGTACCCGCCTGACCGGGCCCATGGAACGGCGTGGTCGTACCGGTCTCGCGATGCGCATCCTGGTGCCCGCCCAGGCGGCAGCGCTGATCCTGCCGGCCTATGCATTCGATCTCGTCTCGCTCACGATCGCCCTGGCCATCCTGGGCATCTTCGGCGGGATGCTCGACGTCGTCATGAATGCGCACGCGGTCGCCGTCGAGCGCCTCTACGGCCGACCGATCATGTCGGGCTTTCACGGGCTGTGGAGCGTGGGCTCGATGGCGAGCTCGGCGATTGCCGGACTGGTCGCCCGTGCGGGTGTGGACGTACGTCTTCACTTCATCGTCGCGGCTCTCGTCTGCGCCGCCGCGAGCGCGCCGTTCCTCGCTCGGCTGTTGCCACCCGCTCAGGAGTCGGCGGTCACCGGGCACGACGTCGCCTCGCCGCAGTCCGCACGGCCGGCGGCCTCGTGGTTCGTGGCGGGTCTGCTCGGTCTGGTGGGCTTCGGCTCGTTCCTTGCCGAAGGCGCCATCGCGGACTGGAGCGCGGTGTTCCTCAACGAGGAGCTGGGGGCCCCGGAAGGTGTGGCGGCGCTCGGCTTGTCGGTGTTCTCCGGCGCCATGGCCGCTTCGCGCCTCATCGCCGACCGGGTGGGTGCCCGCTTCGGCCCGGTCGTCGTCGCGCGGGCGGGCGCCGCGATCAGCGCGGTGGGGTACGCGGTCTTCCTGCTGGCACCGTCACCAGGCCTCGCGCTGGTCGGGTTCACGCTCGGCGGCTTCGGCCTCGGACCGGCGGTGCCCGTGGTGTTCAGCGCAGCGGGGAACACGAGGACCCGGCGCCGTGCGTCGATCCTCGGACCGGTCGTCTCGGCCGGGTACGTGGGTGCGGTCGTGGGGCCGATCGCGATCGGTCTCGTGGCGCAGCAGGTCGGCCTCACCGGTGCCCTGGTGATTCCGCTGGGCTTCCTCGTGACCTTGATCCTTGCCGCCGGCCTGTTGCGAGGTGCCGCCGGAGGGACGGCCGTGGACGATCCCGACGTCGCGATCCACGCGCACGGTCCGGCCACGACCGACGGCTGACCGGCGTCTTACTCGATGCGAACCCGGCAATGATCATCGAGAGCTCTGGCTCACCGAGCAGGTGACCACCTGCGGCGGCGGTCTGGCGAGCGGGCCATATTTGACTGCCCGTTCCAATTACAGCTACCCTCCATGTCATGGCGCGCACCAAGGAGTTCGACCCCGACGAGGTGCTCGAACGCGCTCTGGACCTGTTCTGGCGCAAGGGCTACGAGGCGACGTCCATGGCGGATCTGGTGGAGCACCTCGGGATCGGGCGCGCCAGCATGTACGCCACGTTCGGTACGAAACACGAGCTGTACCTCAAGGCGCTGGAACGCTACATCGCGTCCCGCGATCCTGATCCGGTTCGGCTGCTCTCGCAGCCGGGGCCGGTGCTTCCGGCAATCCGCCACCTGGTTCGTCTGTACGCCGCCGAGGCCGCGGCCGACCAGGAAGGTCGGGGCTGCATGGTGGTGAATGCCGCAGCCGAGTTGGCGCCGCGGGACCGGGTGGTCACGCGGCGGATCGAAGCGGGGTGGAACACCATCGAGGTCGCCCTGCGGTCGGCGCTGACCAGGGCACAGGCACAAGGCGAGCTTGACGAGACGAAGGACCCGGCCGCGTTGGCGAGCTTCCTCTTCGTCGTCCTGCAAGGGATCAGGCTCGTGGGCAAGGTCGAGTCGTCGCCCGACCGGTTGCGCCATGCGGCCGAGCAGGCGCTCGCGGTGCTCGAGTAGCTCGCCCGCGGCCGGGTAGGCGAGCCGCCCATCCTCGTCCGTTCCCGCGCCTTTTTGCACCCTCAAACTAGAACGATCGATCTAAACAAGGAGCGTGAGATGAGCTCCGTGCCGACGGTCCGATCGACGGTCCGGACCGGCACTCGCACGCCGACGGCCGCCCTGGTGCTGCTCGCGACCATGCAGATCGTCCTGATCGCGGCGATCACGGTCATCACGGTGGGCCTGCCCGCCGTGTGGCGCGAGTTCCACCTGTCCAGCTCGGAGCCCGCTCTCATCACCTCGGCGTACGGCCTGTCCTTCGGCGGACTTCTCCTGCTGAGCGGGCGGCTTGCCGATCTGTTCGGACGGCGTCGGGTGTTCGGGGCCGGGCTTGCGATCTTCGGCGTCTCTTCTGCTGCCGCCGCGCTGGCACCCGGCTTCGCGTTCCTGGTAGCCGCTCGCTTCTTTCAGGGGTGTGGTGCCGCTCTCGTCGCGCCTGCAGCGCTCGCGCTGCTCAGCGCCGTGTACCCCGACCCCGAACAGCGCGCGAAGGTGCTCGCCCTCTGGGGTGGCTTCAACGCCCTCGGCGCCACCGTCGGCCTTGTGCTCTCCGGCGTCGTCGTCACATGGATCTCGTGGCGGTGGACCTTCGCCCTGCCGGCGGTCGTGGCGGCGGCTGCTCTGGTTCTCACGCCTGTCCTGCTCCCCGCGCCGCCACCGACGCCCGTCCGCCTGGATGTCTGGGGTGCACTGCTCGTCACGGCTGGACTTTCCGCGCTGAGCTACGGGCTCCTCCAGGTCGGTGAGCACGGGACCGGATCGGGGTTCGGTGTCTGGGGTGCGGCCGCTGCCGGCGTCGGCTTGCTCGGTGCCTTCGTCCTCGTCGAGCTGCGGCATCGCCACCCTCTGCTTCCGCTCGCGTTCCTTGCCCCGCGGGATCGGGCGACCGCCATCGCCGTCATCCATCTCACGGCGGCAGGGATGTCGGCGGTGCTCTTTCTCCTCACGCTCTACCTTCGGCAGGTCCAGGACTACACACCGATCGCCACGTCCCTCGCGTTCCTGCCGTACTGCGTTGCGCAGACTCTCACCAGCGCAGTGGTCGGACGCGTCGTCGCACGCGCAGGCTCGCGGACCGTCACCGTCGCAGGGCTGCTCCTCGTGGCCGGTGGATTGGTGCTGCTCAGTCGGATCGGCGTCGAGTCGACGTATGTCACCACGTTGCTGCCGGCGCTTTCCGTCTTCGCTGTCGGCGCCGCCTTGTCCTTCTCGGGCGCCATGGTCTGCGCCCTCGACCGGGTTCCTCCGCATCATGCCGGTCTTGCCGGCGGTGTCCTCAACACGGCGATGGAGACCGGCCCGACCGTGGGCTTCGCAGTCCTCGTGTCGCTGGCCGCGGCTCGAGCCGCAGTCCTAACCGGCGCTGACATCGATCCCGACGTCGCGACGACGCATGGCTACGGCTTCGCGTTTGGCGTTGCTGGGTTGACGTTTCTCGTCCTTGCAGGGTTCACCGCCCGCAGCAAGGTCCATCGCCCTCATCAGGAAGGAAAGTCGAGATGACCGAGAATCCCAAGGGAAGGATGCGCTTTTCCGGCAAGGCCGTGCTCGTCACCGGTGGCGGGTCGGGCATCGGTCGGGCGGTGGCGAGTGCGTTCGCCCGTGAAGGCGCACATGTGGTCGTCGGCGGACGGCGATCCGAGCCTCTCGCCCAAACTGTCAAGCTGATCGAGCACGATGGTGGACGTGCGAGCCTCGTGACCGCGGACGTGAGCTCGCCAGCCGATGTCGCGAGGCTCGTCGACGAGGTGGTCTCGCGTTGTGGCGGGCTGGATGTAGCGGTGAACAACGCCGGGATCCTCACCGCATCAGGCCCGTTGGCCGACGTCGACGAGTCGGAGTGGACGCAGTTGCTCGCCGTCAACGTCACCGGTGTCTGGCTTGCGATGAAGTACGAGATCCAGCAGATGCGCAGGAACGGCGGCGGGGCAATCGTCAACGTCGCATCGATCTTCGGCGCTCACAAGGTCGTTCCCGGCTTCGGCGCCTATGCCGCGACCAAGGCGGCCGTGAGCACGCTCACGCGGGCGGCAGCTTTGGAATGCATTGCCGACGGGATTCGGATCAATGCCGTGAGTCCGGGTCCGTTCGACACCGCGATGTCGCTGCGGCCGGGCGAAACGGAGGCCGATCGCGATGCCCGGCTCCGTGAGCAGGTGCCCGTCGGTCGGGTCGGCTCGTTGGACGAGATCGCGTCCGCAATCTTGTGGCTTGCGTCCCCGGAGTCCGGATACGCCGTCGGCACGGACCTCGTCTACGACGGCGGCGGTTCGCTCTAACGCGTGGGCGCACGGGGGATGAGGACTCGCGGCTGCGGTTGGCTCGCGTATCTCACGTGTCCGCACATCGTCCGAACGGGCATATGAGCCGGGGTCGGTCAGGACCCCGAGGTTCGTACGGTGGGCACCGAGGTCCGTGCGGTGGCGGCCCGCCGTTCGGCAGCGCCGCCACCGCACGGCAGCGTTCGACGTGGGCTCCCGCGCTAGCGAGCAGCCCACTGTGCGGCAGTGCCCTCGTGGAGCGCGGCGTAGACGCGGTCGCGGAGCTCGTTCGCCTCGGCGTCGGTAAGGGTCCGCTCGAGGGGCCGTAGCACCAGCCGCACCAAGAGGTTGCGCTGGCCGGGCGCGATGCCGAGCCGTTCCCGGGCGGTTGCAGGCAGCATGTCGTACGGCGTGTCGGAGAGGAGGTCGACCTCCTCTGCCACATCGGCATCGGGCCCGAGCGCGTTGCGCACCCGGTCACCGAGGACCTCGACGTCCACCTCGGTGTCGGCGCCGACCACGATCGACAGGTCCCGGCGTACCGGGGGCAGGTGGGAAACCGGCCGGTACGGCTCGAGATCCAGCATCTGGCTCGCGACTCTCGGGTCGGTCGAGCGCAGCAGCCGGATGTCGGGTACGCCCTTGCGTAGCATGACCAGCCGGTCGAGGCCGAGCCCCATGGCGAGGCCGTTCCACGGCGGCACCGCGAGGCCCGACCCGGCCAGCACCGATGGCCCGGCGAGACCGCACTCGCCGATCTCGATCCACTGACCCTGCGCGCCTTTCGCGGATCGTCGACCGGCTGGATGCTGCCACCAGACGTCAATCTGCCGGCCCTGCAGCGTGTACGGGTGGACCTTCGGGATCGTCCGCCAGCGCGCACCCGGTAAGGCGGCCTGCACGACGATGCCAATCATCTCGAGCAGGTCGTCCTCGCTGCACTCGCGCGCACGGGTGATCCGCCAGAGATCGAGGTGATGTGGCGTGGCCGTGTGCTGCCAGCCGATCCGGTCCCGGCGGTAGCACATCGCCGGGCAGGCGAACAGGATGTCGTCTGCAGGTGCCTGCTCGCCCGCCAGCTGCCGGAGTGCAGGAGGAATCATCGCCGAGCCGTGGCTGCGCAGGACGTGCTGGTCGTCCACGTAGCGCGTATAGCGCGCTTCTCGCGTCACCGCGTCCGGAGCGAACCCGAGGTTGTCGTAGTTGTCGGCGAGACTCACGACCGGATGCTCGCGTCGAACCCGTGTCTTGCAACGCCATGCCGTCGCCAACGCAGTGGTCAGCGCATCGACCATGAGCTGCAGGGCATGGGCACCCTGCGCAGGATCGGTGAGGTCGCGGATCTCGAGGCAGCGTCGCAGCTCTTCGGCGGAGAGGTAGGCAGCCGCCGTCGATGGTGCAGATGTCATGAGGGCTCTCCTTCGCGGGCTTTGCTGGGCATGACCGTGGTGCACACCCCGGCTGGGCCCTGGAGAGCCGGGCTCGATACGGGAAAGGCCTCGGCGGTGGATCCGCTGGAAGACGCTCGATCAGGTCGTACGCAACGCGCGGCGACTCACCCCGACGGCACTGTCAAACCCGGAGAACCCAGGGTGCCAGCCGGGGCGACAAAATCGCCGGCTCAACGACTGCATGCAGTGAGGATACATGAGCGACAAAAGTGTGAGGTATTTTCGGGGTGTTTGTCCGGTCCTACCAAGCCGGTATCCAGCAACGTCTGATGAAAGCGCCGCGAGCCGTCGGGAGGGTGGAGACGTGGCACGGATCGAGGCGGTCAACCTCACCAAGCGCTTCGGCGCCAAGCTTGCCGTCAACTCGCTCTCCTTCACGGTGGAGCCTGGTGTCGTCACCGGTTTCCTCGGACCGAACGGCGCTGGCAAGTCCACCACGATGCGGCTCATGCTGGGCCTCACACACGGCGAGGGCACGACCACCTTCGACGGAAAGCACTTTCGTGAGCTGCGGCACCCGATGCGCCATGTCGGTGCTGTCTTGGAGGCCAAGGCGTTCCATCCGACGAGGACCGCGCGCAACCATCTGCTGATGCTCGCCGCAGCCAACGGGATCCCGACCAGCCGAGTCGACGAGGTGCTGGAGTACGTCGGCCTTGCCGAGGTGAGCCGCAAGCGGCCGAAGACGTTCTCGCTGGGTATGGGGCAACGGCTCGGGTTGGCGTGCGCCCTGCTCGGCGACCCGCACACGCTGATCCTCGACGAGCCGGCCAACGGCCTCGACCCCCAGGGCATCAACTGGTTGCGCGAGTTCTTGAAGTCGTACGCAGCAAGCGGTCGGACGGTCTTCGTCTCGAGCCACCTGCTGTCGGAGATGGCGCTCATGGCCGATCGGCTCGTCGTGATCGGGCGAGGTCGGCTGATCGCGTCAGGAAGCGTCGACGAGTTCGTGCGCTCGGTGACCGAGGTCTCCGTCGTCGTGCGTACGCCCCAGCCCGAGCCGCTGCTCGACGCCTTGCATCGTGCGCAGCTGCGTGCGGTGCCACAGCCGGACGGTGCCATCGTCGTCACCGGTGCCGACCAAGCAAGGGTCGGTGAGCTGGCGTTCACCGCCGGCGTGATGTTGCACGAGCTGAGCACGAAGTCCGCGACGCTCGAGGAGGCGTTCTTGGAGGCGACGGGCGCCGCGCAGGAGTTCGTGGCACAGCTGGGGGGTGAGCACAGTCCGGGGAGTGTCGAGGCTGGCTCTGGCTGGGGAGTGCCCGCCGGCGGGCCCGGTGCAGTCCCGCGCCCCGCGGCCCACGGCGGTGGGCCTCAGGCAGCAGCCGGTTCCCGCGCTGGTGTGAGCCCGCCTCCTGCGGTGAGACCGGCGAAAGGGCCCAAGCATCGAGCGGGGGGCAGGCGATGATCGACGCGGTGCGCTACGAATGGGTACGAATTCGTACGTTGCGATCGACGTACTGGCTCACCGGCCTGGGTCTGCTGCTCAGCGCTGTCATCGCCGGCATCATCGGCTGGGTGATGCGCGACGACTCGATCAGCGCAGCGTGGTCGGGCGTGATCCTCACGGGTGGCTCGGCCTTCAGCCCGCTGCCTTTCACCGCGGTCTTCATGGGCATCGTGGGCATCTTCAGCTTCGGCCACGAGTTCCGCCATGGGACGATCCTCGCAACGCTCACGGCAGTGCCGCGTCGCAGCTTCGTCGTCGTGGCGAAGTGCCTCGTCATCGCGGCCTGGTCGTTCGTCGTCGCGGTCGTCGGTGTGGGGCTCAACTGGACCGTCGGCAGTGTCGTGGCAGGGGAGTCGTTGCCGTTGGTCCGTGGCGTCGCGGGCGCCGCTGTCGTCGGGTTCGTCTGCTTCGTCGTGCTCTGGGGGCTGCTCGGGCTGGGCCTCGGCTCCCTGCTCCGCAACGTCCCGGCGGCTGTCGTCTTGCTTCTCGTCTTCCCGCTCATCGTCGAGCCCCTGATCGGGACCCTCGCGATGTTGGACGCACTGGAGCCGATCCGGGAGGCCGTGCACTACCTTCCCTTCACGGCCGGCAACGCCATGTCGGAGTCGCTGGATCCGGCGGCGATCAGCGGTGGTACGACGTCTCCCTTTGGTGACACGCCGAGCCGGCTGGTGAGTGGGCTCACCTTCACGGCGTGGGTCGCGGCGCTTCTCGTGCCAGCGATCGCGCTCTTTCACAAGCGAGACAGCTAGGGAGATCCCGCCGGCGTCCTCATCACAGCGGTCTCCACGGCAATTCGTACCGAAGATTGGCTGGCATGCTGTGGTAGGGACAAGAATGCCCACGTAGCGTGGTCATTTCAGCTGGGACATTACGATCAGAGCATGGCTTCGGTTCCGAGCATCTCGTACTCCATCACCGTCCGCCTGGAGGTGCCGGCCGGTGGTCGAGCCGTGAGTGAGCTGACCTCGGCCGTCGAGCACGCGGGCGGTTCGGTGACGGCGCTCGACGTCACAGCCTCGGGGCACGAACGCCTGCGGATCGACGTGACCTGCGCGGCCCTCGACACCGCACACGCCGACAAGCTCGTCGAGGTGCTACGGAGCGTCAACGGCGTGACGATCCACAAGGTGTCCGACCGGACGTTCCTCATGCACCTCGGTGGCAAGATCGAGATGCAGGCCAAGCATCCGATCCGCAACCGGGACGACCTGTCGATGATCTACACACCCGGCGTCGCCCGGGTGTCGCAGGCGATCGCCGCCAACCCCGACGATGCGCGGCGGCTCACCATCAAGCGGAACAGCATCGCGGTCGTGAGTGACGGCTCCGCGGTGCTGGGGCTGGGCAACGTGGGGCCCTACGCCGCGTTGCCGGTCATGGAGGGGAAGGCCGCGCTCTTCAAGCGGTTCGCCGGCATCGACGCCTGGCCGATCTGCCTCGACACTCAAGACACCGACACGATCGTCGAGGTGGTCCGCTGCATGGCGCCGGGTTTCGCCGGCATCAACCTCGAGGACATCTCGGCGCCTCGCTGCTTCGAGATCGAACGCAGGCTGCGGGACCTGCTCGACATCCCGGTCTTCCACGACGACCAGCACGGCACCGCGATCGTCGTGCTCGCCGCACTGACCAATGCGTTGCGCATCGTGGGCAAGAAGCTCGAAACCGTCCGGATCGTGATGTCAGGTGCGGGTGCTGCGGGCAGCGCGATCCTGCGGCTGCTGCTCGCGGCCGGTGCGAAGGACATCGTGGTCGCCGACGTGCAGGGCGTGATCCACGCTGGTCGCGACGGGCTGTCACCGGAGCTGCGGTGGATCGCCGAGCGTACGAACCACACGCAGTACTCCGGCGACCTGCGCGGCGCGGTCGCCGGGGCCGACGTCTTCATCGGTGTGTCGGCGCCCAACATCTTGACCGCTGACGACATCGCGACGATGGGCCCGGACGCGATCGTCTTCGCGTTGGCGAATCCGGAACCCGAGGTGGATCCGATGCAAGCCCGCGAACACGCGCGCGTGGTCGCCACCGGGCGCAGCGACTTCCCGAACCAGATCAACAATGTGCTGGCGTTCCCCGGAGTCTTCCGAGGGTTGCTCGATGCCCACAGCCACCGGGTCGACGAGGCGTTGCTGCTCGCCGCCGCGCGGGCGATCGCCTCGGTGGTGAGCGACGACGAGCTCAACCCGCACTACATCATTCCGAGCGTGTTCCATCCCGACGTCCACCAGGCGGTGGCCGTGGCCGTGCGAAATGCAGTGGCCGGTCCGAAGACGCTTGGTCGAGACTCCACTGCCAAGACCACGACAATGGAGCCATGAACAGGGCGAGACCCGAGCGACGAAGGTGTGGGGGACGATGAGCGCCAGAGTGTCCTTCACTGGGCGACTGCTCGTCGCGTCGCCGGTGCTGCGGGACCCGAACTTTGCCCGTACGGTCGTGCTGGTCCTCGACCACGATGCCGACGGTGCGCTCGGTGTGGTCCTCAACCGACCCACCGAGACCCCGGTGACCTCGGTTCTTGCTCCGTGGACCGATCTCGTCACCCAGCCCGACGTGGTCTTCTCCGGCGGGCCGGTGGCAACGGACTCCGCGCTCGGGCTTGCGGTGCTGCCACCCGGTGTCGACGGTGACGGCGAGCCCTTGGGATGGAAGCGGCTCTACGGCAAGATCGGTCTGGTCGATCTCGACGCGCCACCGGAGCTACTGGCTGGAGGGCTCGGGGGCTTGCGGGTGTTCGCGGGATATGCCGGATGGTCGCCGGGCCAGCTCGAGCTCGAGGTCAAAGCCGGCGGATGGTACGTCGTCGACTCCGAGCCGCACGACGCGTTCAGCCCCGATCCCACCGGGCTCTGGCGCCAGGTGCTGCGGCGGCAACGGGACGAGCTCGCCCTGGTGGCGACCTTCCCCGAAGACCCGACCATGAACTGATTTCGCCTGCTGACCTGCGGGTTCTCGTCGCCGTGCCAGCCCGGCTGGTCACCTGCGCCGGCTGTGGTCATAGATCGTCGGACGAGCGCTCGTTCCCGCTAGACTGGCCGGCGTGAGTACGCAGCTGAGCCCCGGTGCACAGACGATCGAGGAAACCCGCACCCAGCCGTCGTTCGGCGACGGCGACCACGAGCGGTTCTCTCACTACGTGCCGAAGGACAAGCTCGTCGAGGCGATGGTGACCGGTACTCCCGTCGTCGCCCTGTGTGGCAAGGTCTGGGTACCAAGTCGCGATCCGGAGAAGTTCCCGGTGTGCCCTGAGTGCAAGGAGATCTGGGAGAAGCTTCCCCGCGGCGAAGACGGCGACGGTGAGGCCTGATCTAGACGACGGCGAAGCCTGATCTGGGCGCCGTCGCGGCCGGGTTGGTTCAGCGACGGACTCGTGGCGTCCGGCCTGCGAGTCGTTCCGATCATCGAAAGTGGTCCCGACATGCGTGGACGACCGTAGGAGACGACTGGAGATGCCGGGACCGCCGCGTCAGGCGTGCTCGTTGGCGGCGTCCCACTGCCGACGCCGCTCGCGTGTGGCGCACACGGCTTCCCACGCGTTACGTCGAGCAGCATGGGGGTCCAAGCCGGGTATCCGCGCAGCCAGTCGTACGACGAACGTCCGCGCGGCGAAGACGGCGCGACGCGAGGGCGGCTGAGGTCGGAGAGCATCCGGGGAGGTCGTGGTGCGATCCATTGCGGCATCCCTTCGGTCGGCGCCGTCCCGAGGACGGATCTCAACCGTGCAGGCGATCGTCTCCCATGGTTTCCCAGCCATGTTGCGGCCACGTTGCGTGTCGGTCAATCGTCGTTGTCGACTCTGTCGCCGCTACAGCGATGGAAGTTGTCACCTGTCGATTCGGTCAACGATGGAGTGCCGCAAATCCGGCGCTCGTGACGCTCAGCTGTCCGACCGCCGACGCGCACCGGCCCGGGTGAAGTCGACCAGCCCTTCCCATTGCTGCCGGCGTTGCAGGTCGGCGCACACGGCCTCCCAGGCATTGCGCTGGGCCGCACCACTGTCGAGACCCGGCAGACGAGCTGCCAGGTGTCCGACGAACCGACGAGCGGTGTCGGCCAGGGACTTCGGGGCCGAGGCTGCGCCCTGACCGTTCGGGTGGTCGGGCCCGCCATCGGCATGAAGCATGCCGTGAGCCATGGCGGACCCATCCGGGGGCATCGAGCGCTCTGATCGCACCGCACCGTTCGACCCTGTCGATCCGGGTGCCGCGACATCCTCGGCCATGCTCGCTCCCTTTCCCGCAAGACCCGTGCTGGACATGCCGTCGCTCACTGCTCGGTATTCCCCACAGCAGGTAGCGGGATGATTACAGATTGGCGAAGCCTCCCGCAGTGGAATCGCCGAACCTTCATTCCCCGCTCCGCGATCTGCAGAAACCTCGGCCGTGAGCGGCCGGCGTCCTCCGGCTAGCAGACGCGCGTGACGCGGCCACCACCCGGGTCCGGGCTCGGGCGTCGGGGCGCTCGGTTACCCTCGCGACGTTTCGAGCCATACGAGTGGTTCTTGGCCAAGTCGTACGAATCCTCACGCAAACGAAGGGAGCCGTGTGGTCTCTTCGACACCGAAGCTACGCCAGACGCGTGTTGCCGGACCCTGGGGTCACCTTCGGCGTTGGCAGCACGAAGCGATCGAGGCCTATCGGGCAGCGAAGCCCCGCGACTTCCTCGCGGTGGCGACGCCCGGAGCGGGCAAGACCACCTTCGCCCTCGCGGTCGCGTCCGAGCTGCTGGCCAAGCGGGTTGTCGAGCGACTGATCGTCGTCACACCGACCGAGCATCTGAAGCGGCAGTGGGCCGACGCGGCCGCGCGTGGCGGACTCGCGCTCGACCCGGCGTTCTCCGGGCGGAAAGGGCGCACCAGCCGCGACTACGTGGGCGTCGTCGTGACCTATGCCGGCGTGGCGGCGGCGAGCCTCGCCCTCCGGGTGCGGTGTGAACGGTTCAAAACGCTGGTGATCCTGGACGAGATCCATCACGCCGGTGACGCGCTCACCTGGGGTGAGGCGGTGCGTGAGGCGTTCGACCCGGCGACCCGGAGGCTCGCGCTCACCGGGACTCCGTTTCGCAGCGACGCC
Organism: Actinopolymorphaceae bacterium; assembly: GCA_036564245.1. GTDB lineage: Bacteria > Actinomycetota > Actinomycetes > Propionibacteriales > Actinopolymorphaceae > Thermasporomyces. Next base: position 153,975 of record DATCKU010000073.1, on the reverse strand, counting down.
AACCCGATTCCCTTCGTGACGTACGTGCCGGAGCCCGACGGCACCCACCGCAGTGCAGCCGACTACGAGTACGGCTACGGCCGGGCGCTCGCGGACGGGGTCGTACGTCCGGTGCTGTTTCTGGCGTACTCCGGTGATCTGCGCTGGCGCACCAGCGCAGGAGACGAGATCGCCGCCCGCCTGGGTGCACCGATGACCAAGGACATGGCCGCCCAGGCCTGGCGCACGGCTCTGGACCCAGGCGGTGACTGGATCCCGACGGTCCTCCAGGCGGCCGACATCCGACTCACCGAGGTGCGCCGCCACGTGCCCGACGCGGGTGGCCTCGTGATCGCGACCGACCAGGAGTCGGCCCGGGCCTACGCCAAGATCCTCGGGAAGATCACCGATGAGCGGCCGGTGCTGGTGCTCTCGGACGAACCAAGCGCGAGCAAGCGGATCGCGGAGTTCGCCGACTCGCCAGATCGCCGCTGGATGGTGGCCGTACGCATGGTGAGCGAGGGCGTCGACGTCCCTCGGCTCTCGGTCGGTGTCTACGCGACCGCGACCCAGACGCCGTTGTTCTTCGCGCAGGCGGTGGGTCGTTTCGTCCGAGCCAGGAGGCGCGGGGAGACGGCATCGATCTTCCTGCCGACGGTGCCGATCCTGCTGCGCTACGCGGCCGACATGGAGGTCGTGCGCGACCACGTCCTGGGCAAGCCGATCCGCGACGAGGACGACATGCGTGCGGCCGAAGAGGAGCTTCTCGCCCGCGCCGCACGGGAGCAGACGACCCCGGACTTCTCCGAGCCGAACCAGTTCAAGGCGCTTGGGTCGCGGGCCGCGTTCGACCGCGTCGTGTACGACGGTCACGAGTTCGGTGGCGAGCTGGACGAGGACGAGATCGACTTCCTGGGTATTCCCGGGCTGCTCGAGCCGGACCAGGTGAGTGAGCTGCTGCGGCGGCGGCGCGAGATCCGCGCGAGCCAGGCGGCGAGTCAGGCGCGTCGCGAACGGTCGGACGACCAGGCTGAGCCGGCCAAGCAGTCCGGCGGGAGCCAGGCCGCGTCGGCATACGAACGGCTTGCCGTGCTGAGGCGCGAGCTCAACGGTCTGGTGGCCGCCTGGCACCACCGAACCGGCCAGCCACACGCCGTGATCCATGCCGAGCTCCGTCGCGTCTGTGGCGGGCCGCTCGCCATCCAGGCCTCTGCAGAGGAGCTGCAGGCGCGCATCGACACGATCCGCTCCTGGGCTGCCGCCCAGAAGCGCTGACCGTTCCGGTCCTTCGAGCTCGGTCTGGTTCCCGTCGTGCTGTACTTGTGCGTCATGACAGATGATCAGACGACGCAGGCAGCGATCGACGAGTACCTCGGCACGCGGTTCTGGTCAGAGGACCAGCTTCTGCGTGATCTTCAGGCCGACATCGCTGCGCGGGCGCCCCGTATCAACATCAGCCCGCAGGCGGGAGCCGTGCTCGCCACGCTCACGCACGCGGTGAGGGCGACGCGGATCCTGGAGATCGGGACGCTGTTCGGCTACAGCGGGATCTGGATGGCCCGAGCCCTTCCCGAGAACGGCCACCTCGACACGCTGGAGATCTCGCCGGTGCACGCGGAGGCGGCGAGGGAGTGGTTCGCTCGTGCCGGCCTCGCCGACAAGGTCACCGTGCATCTCGGGGACGCCCGCGAGACGCTGGCCCGGCTGTCGCCTGCGTACGACATGGTGTTCATCGACGCCGACAAGGAGAGCTATCCGCACTACCTCGACCAGGCGCTGCGGCTGGTACGTCCAGGCGGGCTCATCCTCGCGGACAACATCCATCAGCGCGGACGGCTGGCCGACAGTGAGGTGGACGAGCCTGGGGTACGCGGGATTCGTACGTACGTCGAGCGGATCGCCGTCGAGCCGAAGCTACGCTCGACCGTCTTGCCGGTCGGTGACGGCTTGTCGCTCACCGTCGTCGGCGGCAGCGCCTGACCGCGCCGGAGCTCACAACGCCGCCCTTGACCGTGCCCGGACGGAATCATTGGTCGCGTTCCGAACAGGGGGCAGACAATCCGTGCCGATCTTGTTACGGTGCGGCAATGGTCGAGGTCTACGTACGACCAGAGAGCATCCACCAGGCGGCCCGCAAGGTGGACGCGGTCGGTCGGGACTGGAGCGAGCTGGTCCGCCGGCTGCGCTCCACCATGGACGCGGCCGGTGATCCGTACGGTGACGACGGTCTGGGGAGGGCGCTGAGGCAGATGTACGAATCGGTCGGTCCGACCGCACTGCGGTACTTCGCCGAGGCCGGAGAATGTGTCGTCGAGTCCGGTGCCGCGCTGAACCACATGGCGTCCGCCTACACGCATGTCGAGCGTGAGAACACCGAGCGGACCGCCCGAGTCGGTCGTGACGTGAACGGCTCGGAGATCTCGTAGATGGGCCTGCAGCTTCCCCCCGAGCTCGTCACCGCGCTGTCGTGGGTGGGCTGCTACTGGCCGGAAGCCGATGAGGCGGTGCTCAAGGCATGCGGTGACGCGTGGCTCGACTTCGCTCGCCGTGCCGACGATCACGCGATGGTCGGCACGGCGGCGGTCGATGCGATGGTGGCCGAGAACGCCGGCCCCGGCATCGACGCCTTCGTCGGACACTGGGAGCAGGTCGCAGGTCCCGGTGGCTACCTCTTCGACTGCAGGATCGTCGCCGCGGCGGTGGCCATCGCGTTCTACCAGGCCGCGATCTTCGTGCTGGCGCTGAAGCTGTTGCTCATCGTGCAGCTCATCGGGTTCGCGGTCATCCTGGCCGCCGCCGTCGCCGCGGCGGTCTTCACCTGCGGGTCCTCCTTGGCGTTCGCGGCGGAGGTCGCGTGGAAGGTCAACCGGTTCATCTCGGCTGCGGTGCTGCTCACCACGTCCTTGGTGCGCGCTCTCGGGCCTCCGCTGGCGGAGATCGCGCGCGAGCACCTGAGCGACGAGATCAAGCATCTGGATGACCGGTCGAGGAACGTCTTCCCGAGCCAGGACAGGGCCAGCCCGGCAGCTGACGCGGCCTCCAGCGGGTTGGTACCGGAGAAGGAGGTGCGCACGTGAGCGATCCAGGCTCGGATTCGGCCCCGACTCCGGAGCAGGTCGTACGAAAGCTGCAGGACGACCTGGCACGGCTCGGTGTCGAGTCGGCGAGTGCCGACGCCGACGACGACACGACTGAGATCCCGCGGCTTTCCGGGACGGGCGAGGCGCTCGATGGGAAGGTGCGGGTGACGGTGGTGGCGGGCCATGTCAGCGACGTGACACTGGACCCACGCGTCTTGCGGGTGTCGAGCGAGGAGCTGGGGGAGGCGATCCGGGACGCCACGAATGCCGCGATCGACGCGCAGACCACCCAGTTCCTTGCCGGAGTTCCGCCGACCGCCAACCTCGAGGAGCTCACCCGGATGCTGGACGAGCTCTCCGCCGAATCGCTTCGCGCCATCGAGGCATCGGGTCAAGGCATTCGGGACGCCCTGGAGGCGATCAAGCGTCTGCGGGACTGAGCTCCGACTCGGACGGCCTCGCCTCGCCGGGTGCGCCCGCGCTGCAGTCGGGGCTGGCGTCCAGTGGAGTTACTACCCATCCAGCGAGGGGAGGGTGCGTCCACTACCCTGAAGGGTCGCCAGCGCAGAGGCACGGTGCGGGCATAGGGGGCGATCTGCCTGGGCATCTGGCTGGTGGGGCCCGGATGGTCCGGGCTCCGGGGAGGTGCGATGTCCTCGAGGTTGCTGTGGACGCTGGCCATCACCTACTTCGCCGTTGCCATCCTGGTCACCGTCTTGATGGCGCCGGTCGCGCCCGAGGGCTACGCCGAGAGCTCGGCGCGTCGGCCAGCGACTGTCGCGACCGCGGTTCTGCGGGGAGACCAGCAAGGGTCACAGGCCGATGACTCCGACGGGCGCGGCCTGTTCGGTGCCACCCTCCGACCCGACGGTCTGTGCTACGTCCTGCTCGTGCGTTCGGTCGAGTCGGCTCAGGCGGCGCGCATCCACACCGACGGACGCGGTGCCGCACACGGAGTCGTGGTAACGCTCACCACACCTTCCTCCGGGAAGCCTGTCTGGGGTTGCCTGCGCCCGGTGCCCAACGACCAGGATTCGGCGCAGACGCTCAGCCGACGCGAGCTCGGCGCGATCCGTAAGGATCCTTCGCGGTTCTACGTCGACGTCCCTGGTGGTGCGTTCCGCGCAAACGCGGTCCGTGGCCAGCTGACCGAGGCCTCGTGGTGGGATCGGGCTCGGCATGGGTCCGCAACGACCGAGGAGGGGTGACGACGTGCGGGCGATCCAGGTGCGCGAGTATGGCGGTCCGGACGTTCTCACGCTGGTCGACGTCCCGGCGCCGGTTCCCGGGCCGCGTGAGGCTCTGATCAGCGTCGCGGCGGCCGGAGTCAACTACATCGACACCTACCACCGGAGCGGACAGTACCCGGTCGAGCTGCCGTTCGTCCTGGGCAGCGAGGGTGCGGGAACCGTTCAGGCCGTGGGCGAGGAAGTCACGGAGGTCGCGGTTGGCGATCGAGTGGCGTGGAGCGATGGCCTGGGGTCGTACGCCGAACAGGCCGTGGTGCCCGCCGACCGCCTCGTGCCGATCCCCGAGGGCATCTCGGAGGAGGTGGCTGCGGCTTCGTTGCTCCAGGGAGCGACCGCGCACTACCTCGTGACGTCGACGTACGCCATCCAGCCCGGCGACTGGGCTCTCGTCCACGCGGCTGCGGGCGGAGTCGGGCTGCTGCTCACCCAGATGATCAAGATGCGTGGCGGCAACGTGCTCGCCACCGTGTCCACACCGGAGAAGGCAGAGCTTGCCAAGCAGGCCGGCGCTGACGAGATCGCGACCTACGACGACTTCGCCCAGCGAGCGAGGTCGCTGACTGGCGGTGAGGGATTCCCGGTCGTCTACGACGGAGTGGGCCGGGCCACGTTCGAAGCGAGCCTCGACGCGTTACGACCGCGCGGGATGATGGTCCTCTACGGTGCCTCGAGCGGACAGGTGCCGCCGATCGACCCCCAGGTGCTCAATCGCAAGGGCTCGCTCTTTCTCACCCGACCCACCCTCGGCCACTACACCCGTGACCGAGCGGAGCTCATGAGCCGGGCCCATGACGTCTTCGCGTGGGTCGCGTCCGGACGGCTGAAGGTCCGCATTGGTGGACGCTACTCACTGGAGGAGGCCCGCCTGGCGCACGAGGACCTGCAGGGCCGGCGGAGCACCGGAAAGCTCGTCCTCATGCCCTGACCGAGTTCGTCGCAAGGCTGTCGTGAGTCTGGGAGCAGCGTTCGCGCCTTGCGTACCGTGGAACGCATGTCGCAGCTTCTCGAGGACCTGCGTTCGGGCCTACCGGATGACGTCGTGGTGTCCGACCCGGACCGGCTCCGGTCGTATGCGCGTGACATGGCGACCTTCTGTCCAGCTGGCACGCCGGCGGTCGCCGTCCTCGCTCGAGAGACCGCGCACGTCCAGCACGTGATGCGAGTGGCATCCCGCCTGGGTGTTCCGGTCGTGCCGCAAGGCGGTCGGAGTGGTCTGTCCGGCGGGGCGAACGCCGTCGACGGGTGCATCGTGCTCAGCCTGGAGCGCATGAACCGCATCCTCGACATCGACCGGGCCAACCGGATCGCCGTGGTCGAGCCGGGCGTCGTGAACGCCGACCTCTCCAAGGCGGTGGCCGACCACGGCCTGTTCTACCCGCCGGATCCCTCGAGCTGGGACATCTCCACGATCGGCGGGAATCTCGCCACCAACGCCGGCGGGCTGTGCTGTGTGAAGTACGGCGTCACGACCGATTTCGTCCGCGGTCTCGAGGTCGTCCTGGCAAGCGGCGAGGTGCTGCGTACCGGCCGGCGTACCGCCAAAGGCGTGGCGGGCTACGACCTCACCAGGCTCTTCGTGGGATCGGAGGGGACCCTGGGTGTGATCACACAGGCCACGCTCGCGCTTCGACCGGCGAGTCATGAGCCTCGTACCGTCGCGGCGCTCTTCCCCACCGTCGCGGCTGCCGGCGACGCGGTGGCGCGCGTCGTGTCGGCAGGGCTCGTGCCGAGCCTGTTGGAGTTCATGGACCAGGCGTCGCTTCGGGCAGCGAACGACTACCGCAACCTGGGCCTGCCCGAGCACGCAGCCGCCATGCTGGTCGCGCAATCTGACTCGCTGGCCGACCAGGCGGGCTCGGAGATTCGGGCGATCGCCGAGATCTTCGGCGAAGCTGGCGGATTCGACGTCGTAGAGGCTGAAGACGCGGCCGAGGGCGAGATGCTGCTCGCAGCTCGCAGGCAGATGCACTTCGCGCTGGAACGAATGGGCAGTGGCCGGCTGATCGACGATGTGTGTGTGCCGGTAGGTCGTCTGGCGGAACTGGTCCAGGCGGTCGAGAAGGTGGCGGCCGACGTCGATCTCACGATCGCGGTGGTGGGACACGCGGGGGACGGCAACCTGCACCCGAACGTCGTCTTCGATGCCTCCGACGAGGACCAGGTACGTCGGGCGCAGCGAGCGTTCGCCGAGATCATGCGGCTCGGTTTGGAGATGGGTGGCACGGTGACCGGTGAGCACGGTGTCGGCATTCTCAAGCGGGATTGGCTCGCCCGAGAGCTCGGCCCTGTGTCGCTTCGCGTCCACCGCGGCATCAAGCAGCTACTGGATCCGGCCGGCATCCTCAACCCGGGCAAGGTCCTTCCCTAGGACGGCTCTGCGTCAGCCCGACCAATGTCTGGTGCCACCAACCGACCGACGGCAGAAACGTGGTCGACGTGGCCTGCGCCATCGGTGGGTTGGTCGGCCAGTTCCGAAGCTCGAACATTTCGATCCGGCTCGTTGTCTTCACCTTGTGAATACTTACGCGCGTGCCCTGCTCGTCTGACTGCGCATTGAAGTCGCATGAATACGAATCGTCAACATCGTGACGTGCGATGACCGAGCTGCCTTCATGAACCGAACAGGACCGAAAGCATTTCGTTGTTTTGTAGTTCTGGTTTCCATGAGTCGTACGCCGTAACCTGCTGGGCACCGGGACGACAGCCGGGCCCCGCGGGTGGAGCGCACGTTAGGACCCGTCGCGGAGCGACCGGGCATGCAGCCGTGGAGAAAGTCGGATCCCTCGGGGTGCACGGTCACGATGGCGGATCGGTCGTGTTCGTACGACGCGGGGCAGGCGAACGTCTGCGTGCGGTGTGGCCAGGATCTGGGCGAAGGGACGGGCGACGATGTCTGAGTTTGGTACGGACCCTGGGACGAGCGCCGACCGGATCGGTGCGGAAATCGCCGGAATGCCTCGCCGACAGTTCCTGCGGGGCGTGGCCTTGGCCAGTGCGGCGCTGGGAGTGGGCGGCGGCGCCCTGGCCGCCTGCGGACAGGGTGGAACCGGGGCAGGTGAAGGACGCCAGGGCGAGGAAGGCGAAACCCTTTACATCGCAGGCTTCCAGTGGGGCCCACCGACCCACTTCAACCCTTTGGGACAAGCGACGGCGTGGCCATGCGGGCAGAACGCCATGCAGCTCATCTACGAGACGCTGGTACGTTTCAACGTGTTGGACGGAAGTCTGGGTCCAGGTTTGGCCAAGGAGATCCAAGAGCCTGACGAGACGACGTTCGTCGTTCCCTTGCAGGACGGGACGAAGTGGCAGGACGGCGAACCGCTCACCGCAGAGGACGTCGTCTACACATTCGAGCTGGGCAAGGACCACCCTGAGATCTCCTACGCGGCCTTCTGGGAGTACGTCGAGGCGATCGAAGCGACCGATGAGGCCACGGTCACGATCACGCTCAAGCAAGACCCGTACAACCCCGCGTTCGTCAAGAACTACCTGGCAACCACCTTCATCCTGCCCAAGCACATCTGGGAACCGCTGGAGGGCGAGGACAAGCCGATCGGGGAGCACACCAATCTCGAGCCGGTGGGCTCTGGCCCGTACAAGCTCGGTGTCTACAACCAGCAGCAGGTGACGCTGGACCGGGTCGACGGATACTGGGGCGAGTCGGTCATGGGCGGTCCGCCGAAGCCGAAGCGGATCGTGCACCCCATCTTCAAAGGCAACCAGGACGGCGACCTGCGGTTCGAACGCGGTGGCGTCGACGTGATGCAGCAGTTCACGCCGCAGATCTGGAAGATGTGGGAAGACAAGGGTCTTGCGGTGTCCACGTGGTACAAGGAGCCGCCCTACCACGTGCCCGGCAGCATTCCGATGCTGGTCGTCAACACCACCAGGAAGGGCCTGGACAATCCCTTGGTGCGCAGGGCGTTGGCGTTCTCCATCGACTACCAGGACATCGCCAACAAGGCCATGTCCCGCTACTCCGAACCAGCCAACTCCAGCATCATCCTGCCGCTCGGTGCCGAGTCGAAGTACTTCAACAAGGACAACGTCGCCCAGAACGGCTGGAGGTACGACCCGGACGAGGCCGTACGGATCCTGGAAGAGGAGCTCAAGGCCACGAAGGGTTCCGACGGCATCTACGTCCTTCCCGACGGCACCCGGCTCGGCCCCTGGACGGCTCAGACGCCGACCGGGTGGAGCGACTGGCAGAACGCGTTGCGGATCGTCGCCAACAACGCCAAGCAGGTCGGTTTCGACGTCCGTACGAAGTTCCCGCAGGCGCCCACGGTCACGAAGTCGGTGCAAGCCGGCGACTTCGACCTCGCGTGTTGGTTCGTCGCTGGGACGAGCGCAGCGGCGCCGTGGCAACGCTTCCGGGACGTGCTCGACAGCCGAGGCGTGGCGGAGCTCGGCCAGCCGGCGTTCTGGAACTACGGTCGGTTCGAAGACCCTGCGGTGGCCGACCTGCTCGACCGCGCGGCCGCGGCGGACGAGTCCGAGGTCGGTGAGCTCTACACCGAGCTCGACACCATCTTCATGAAGAACGCGCCGATGATCCCGCTCATGTATCGGCCGTTGGAGTTCTACGAGTTCAACGAGGTGAACTGGACCAACTTCCCGACCGAGGACAACGACTACGCCCCACCGATGTTCCAGGGCCAAGGCGTCAACTGGCTCTACAAGATTCGGCGAATTGGCGAGGCGTAGCAGACGCAAGGGCTGGCAACCCGATTGCCCGCGAGGCGACGCCGACCGACACTGAGGCGGTGAGAGCGAAGGAGCGCGATGCGGCTGCGGAACTACTTGCTCGGGAAGACGCTTTGGTACATCGGGGCGCTCGTCGTCGCGGTGTTGCTCAACTTCATCCTGCCCCGCCTGGTACCGGGCAACCCGGTCGACACCATCGTCTCGCAGGCCGGGAGGTCCGGTACCCAGGCGGAGTCGCTTCGGCAGATCTACCAGCACTACGTGCGGGAGTTCGAGCTCGACAAGCCGCTGTGGGAGCAGTTCCTCGCGTACATCGCCAACCTGCTGCAGGGTGACCTCGGCACGTCGTTCGCCCTCTATCCCGCGAAGGTCGAAAGCGTGATCGCCGAGGCGTTGCCGTGGACCATCGGTCTGCAGCTGCCGGCGATCCTCATCGGCTGGTTGGTCGGCAACGCGCTCGGCGCGATCGCTGCGTTCAAGGGCGGATGGTTCGACCGCGGGGCGTTTCTGAGCTCGCTGTTCCTTTCCAGCATGCCGTACTACTGCCTCGCGATCATCCTGCTCTACACGTTCGCGGTCGCGCTGCCGATGCTTCCCCCCGGTGGCGGGTACGAGCCAGGGACGACGCCAGGGTTCACGCTCGCCTTCACCGTCGACTTCTTCCGGCACTACTGGTTGCCGTTCTTCTCACTCGTCATCATCTTCATCGGCGGCCAGGCGGTCGGCATGCGCTCGATGGCGATCTACGAGCTTAACTCCGATTACGTCAACTACGGCCGCGGACTCGGGCTACCGGACCAACGCATCGTGCGCTACATCTTCCGCAACGCGATGCTGCCGCAGGTGACCGGCCTCGCGCTCGCGATCGGCACGCTGGTGGCGGGAGCGCTCATCACCGAGATCGTGTTCTCCTACCCGGGCATCGGATACCTGCTCTTCAGCGCGATCAGCCAGAACGACTACCCGGTGATCCAGGCGATCACGCTGATCGTGGTGGTCACCGTGCTCTTGTCCAACTACTTGGTCGAGGTGGCGTACGGATTCATCGATCCGCGGATCCGCGCGGCTCAGGTAGGTGAGCGCTGATGCGCATGGTGCGGTTCACCCCGAGGTTCTGGATATCCCTTGCGGTGTTCCTGGCCGTCGTCGCCTTCGGCGTGATCGGACCGATGTTCGCAGGCGACAAGCTCGGCGAGAACGTCGGCGGTCTCTACGACCCGCCTTCCGCCGAAGCCTGGCTCGGCACCGACGACCTGGGCCACGACATCTTCACGAACCTCATGTTCGGCACCCGCACGTCGCTCATCATCGGCATGATCGCGGGCGCGGTCGCCACCTTGATCGGAGTGGTCATCGGCCTCCTCGCCGGCTACCACGGCGGCGTGCTCGAAGAGATCCTCATGGGCATCACGAACGTGGCCTTGGCGATCCCGGCGATCGTGGTGCTCATCCTCATCTCGGTCGCGTTGGACTTCCGGTCCATCGTCGCCATGGCGGTGGTGATCGCCATCACGAGCTGGCCGTGGACGGCCCGCGCGGTGCGTGCGCAGGCGAGCAGCGTACGCACCCGGGAACACCTCGACGTGGCGCGCCTTTCGGGTGCGAGCACGTGGCAGATCCTGGTGTGGGACGTCCTGCCGTACCTCCTGTCGTACATCGCGATGGCTTTCGTCCTCCAGGTCGCGAGCGCCATCCTCGCCGAGGCCGGCCTGTCGCTTCTGGGGCTTGGTCCGAGCAACAGCGTGTCCCTCGGCATCATGCTCAACTGGTCGCTCGTCGGCGAGTCGTTGCGCACCGGGGCGTGGTGGTCGTTCATCCCACCGACGCTGCTGCTCACCCTTGTGGCCTTCACGCTGTTGATGCTGCAATCGAGCCTGGACGAGGTGTTCAACCCACGACTGCGCCGAGGTCAGCGGCTGGCTCGTCCGACAGCTGGCTCCGGTGCTGCGCTTGCTCAGGTGGGCGTCGTGACCGAGCCGGCGATGGCAGATGTCGAGGAGGTCCCAACCGACGGGGCGGACACGGTGGCCACCGGGGGCCTTGGCGCCGGACCGGCCTCTCGGAGCGGCTCCGGCCACGGCAGGGAGACGAGGTGAGCATGAGCGACCTGATGACGACGACCTCCGTCCTGCTGCGCGCCAACCGGCTCAAGGCCGCCTACAGCGTCGCAGGCGGACAGATCGTCGCGGTCGACGACGTCTCGCTGGAAGTCCGCAAGGGCGAGGTGCTCGGCGTGGCCGGGGAGTCCGGCTGTGGCAAGTCGACGCTCGGCGCCGTGCTGTCGCTCACCGTACGTCCGCCGTTGTTCGTGCTCGGCGGCGAGCTGGAGATCGAGGGCGAGCAGCTCGATCTGGGCCCTGACAAGGAGCCGCCACGTGAATGGCGTGGCGAGGTGGTGTCGCTGCTTCCGCAGGGGGCGATGAACTCCCTCAGCCCGACACTGCGGATCCGCGACTTCGCCTACGACGTGATTCGCGCGCACCGGCCGCAGACGAGACGAGACGAGGCGCTCGACCGGGTGCGGCAGCGACTGGAGCAGCTCGACCTGCCCGCCCGGGTCCTCGACTGCTACCCACACCAGCTGTCCGGTGGCATGAAGCAGCGAGTGGTGACGGTGATCTCGGGGCTGCTCGATCCTCGGCTGCTGATCGCCGACGAGCCGACGTCCGCGCTTGACGTCTCCTCGCAGCGGATCCTGATCGAGATGCTGCGGGAGATGCTGAGCCAGCAGATGATCGGCGGCGTCATCTTCATCACGCACGACCTCCCGGTCCTCAACACGATCGCCGACCGGATCGCGATCATGTACGCCGGTCAGATCGCCGAGGTCGGCTACACGAGCGACATCATCAACCGACCACGGCATCCGTACAGCGCGGCGCTGCTGTCGTCGGTGCTGGTGCCGGAGCCGCAGATTCGTCGGACCCGGGTGCGGGGCATTCCCGGCGCACCACCGAGTCTTCTGAACCCGCCTGCAGGATGCCGGTTCCACCCGCGCTGCGAGCTCGCGATGGACGTCTGCCGTACCGAGGTCCCGCCACAGGTCGGTGCCGAGCTGCGGTTCTCGCGGTGCTGGTGGGCCGAGCAACATCCGGACGAGTCGTTGGAGGTGGGTGGGTGAGCTCGCCGACGGAGTCCGCTGCTGTCCAGGTCTCACCCGACGGCCAGGGATCGACGCCTGCCGGCCGGTCGTCCGGTGATCCCGACACCCTGCTGCAAGCGCGCGGGTTGTGTCGGACGTTCGGCCACGGGTCCAGCCTGGTGCGCGCCGTCGACGACGTGTCGTTCTCGCTTGGTCGGCAGGAGATCGTCACGATCGTCGGCGAAAGCGGGAGCGGAAAGTCGACACTGGCTCGCCTCATCTTGCGGCTTCTGGATCCGACCGCCGGCAGCGTGTACCTCGACGGGAACGACGTCACCAGCTGGAGAGGCCGTCGCCTGAAGGCGTACTGGCGAGACGTGCAAGCGGTGTTCCAGGATCCGTTCAGCTCGTTCAACCAGTTCTTCACCGTACGGAAGCTGTTGCGCAGATCCCTTTCCCTGTCGTCCGGCGGCGCTGGCACCGACGGTGAGACCCAGATGGCCCAGGCACTGGAGCACGTCGGTCTCTCACCGGACGAAGTGCTCGACAAGTGGCCGCACCAGCTGTCGGGAGGCCAGCGCCAGCGAGTGATGATCGCACGGGCGCTGATGCTGCGGCCCAGGATCCTCGTCGCCGACGAGGCGACCTCGATGCTCGACGCGTCGCTGCGGGCGAACATCCTGAACGTCTTGGCCGACCTGCGGCGTGACTACGACATGACGATCCTCTTCATCACGCACGACATCGGTCAGGCCTGCTACGTCAGCGATCGCATCCTCGTGATGTGTGAAGGCAAGCTGGTGGAGCAGGGTCCCACCGACGACGTGATCTTCAACCCGCAGCACGAGTACACCAAGCGACTGCTCGCAGACGTTCCGCGGTTGCACGACAGCATCCTTGGCTGAGGCTCGGAGCCCTTTGCCGCCACGGTCCTGATTGGATGTCCTGCGTGGAAGGGACCCAGACCACTCCGCCTGGCAGGTCGCCGCTCGCGGGCAGTGCGCTCCACCGTGGCTACAGCGTCGTCGTCTTCATCATCTTGGCGTCGGTGGACAACGTGGCCGCGGTCCTGGTCCCACCGCTCTACAGTCCGATCGCTCGCGACCTCGGCGTACGGGAGGGTGCGGTTGGTCTGGTGACGGCGGCGAGTTTCCTGGTTGCTGCCGTTGCCGCCGTCGCCTGGGCCTACACCGGTGACCGGACGCAGCGCAAGCCGGTCCTGATCGCCGGAACGTTGGTCTGGGTGATCGGCTTGGCCCTGACCGCCAAGGCCGGTAGCTACGTGCCCTTCTTCGGCGCTCAGATGCTCGCGGCGGTTGGGGTCGGGGCGGTGGCCTCGGTCGGGTTCTCGGTGGTGAGCGATCTGATCGCGCCACGCCGGCGGGGCCTGGTGATGAGCTTCTGGGGGCTCTCGCAGGGAGCCGGGACCTTGTGTGGCACCACCTTGGCAGGGGTTCTCGGCGCCTCTGACTGGCGCAGACCGTTCTGGGTGCTGGCCGTCGCCGGGCTGGTCGCTGTCCTCGCGTACGTCTTCACCTATGACGTACGACGGGGGCAGAGCGAACCGGATCTCGCACCGGTCTTCGAGGCGGGCGGTGAGTATCCGAACCGGATCGAGCTCGCGGACCTGCCGAAGATCGCAGTGAGACGGACGAACGTCTGGCTGGTGCTGCAGGGCTTCACGGCACAGTTCGTGTTCGGGTCGCTGGTGTGGCTGCCGCGGCTGTTCCAGGCGAAGGCCGAGGCGGCCGGACACCCGGAGGAGACAGCGATCGTGATCGGCGCGCTGTTCGCGACGCTGTTCCAGCTCGGCGGTGTGCTGTCGATCGTCGGCGGTCTGGTCGGCGACCGGCTGCAGCGGCGGACGCCGCGAGGTCGGGCCCTCGTGGCGTGCGTGGGCATTCTCGGCGGAATTCCCTTCTACGTCGTGCTGTTCTTCTTGCCGCTGAACATCACGGTGGACGGTGACGGCGACACGGTGTCGATCCTGGGGGCCGTGCTCGCGAGCCTGGTGACCGAGCCCACGATCGCGACCAGCTTCCTCATCGCCATGCTCGCGCTCGCGCTCACCTCGGCCAACGCACCGAACTGGTACGCGCTTCTGGCTGACGTCAACCCACCGGAGCACCGGGGAACCGTCTACAGCACAGGAAACCTGGTCAACGGTGTCGGTCGGACCTGCGGGAACGGACTGGTGGGAATCGTGTTCGCCGGACTGCAGACGTCGTTCCCACCGCCGCTCAACTACGCGCTTGGACTAGCGGCGTTCCAGCTCTTCTTCGTACCGACCGGCGTGATGTACTGGCTCGCCTCGCGCAGCGCTCCGGCGGACATCGAGGCGACGCGACGCCAGATGCGGACGTCCGCTGCCAGCCCGGAGTCACGGACGACTCACGCCACTTCGTGAAGCGCCGCCAGCGCAGCTGTCATGCGCTCGCGTATTCCGGCTTCGGCGTCGGCGTAGGCCGCCGCCACCCGGACGATCGCGTCGGCGGCGCGCAACTGTATGTCGAGGTCGCTTTCGGCCGCAAGATCCGCGACCTCTTCCCGGTAGTACGTCGCAAACCAGCCGTAGACTTCACGCCACGACCACACACGTCCGGCGGACGAGTCGACCCAGGGCGACGGGAAGTTGCCAGGGCCCCGCTCGCCTTCTGCAAGGAGCCTGATGCTTTCGTACGTACGACCGAGGCGCTGGGCGATCTCGCGTGCCGTGACAGCGTCGTCGAGGACGACTCGGATTGCGCGGAGACCAGGAACTTCCGCCACGTCGCGCGCCGCTGACCACGCGGCGTCGACCAAGCTTGGCGCCTTGCGGTCGAGGTGGAGTAGGTCGCCCTCCGGAATCGAGTCGTCCAGACCTGCCTCGAAAAGGGCATCGAGCTCGTCGTCTCGTGGAGAACGGTTGAGCTGAAGCGTGAACGACCAGGTGTCCACTGCCTACTCCTCTCGGCTGCGCTTCTCACGCTCGTGAAGGTGCCGCTTCATGAACCGGGCGATACCTGCGGCGATGTTTTCTGGTACACGCGGCGTCGACAAATGGACAAATCTTTCCCGCGGCAACGCCAGCACCTGACGCAGCCTCACCGATGCCCATGGCCCGTCCGTTTCACGATGAAGCAGGCCTCTTCCGCAGCGGACAGAGCAGCCTCGATTTCCTTGTTCGGATGTCGTCTGTTAGTCAGACCATACACCTGTGTTGTGCGTACACAACGCAACGAAGTTTCGGTTCCGCTGGTTGGTAGATCAAAGTTGACGGCGGGATTCCTATCACTGATCACCGACATTGGCCGGCGTCGGCGTCCCGGACGGGGCGCAGGCGGGTGAGTCCCTCAGACGTGACTGGGTGCGCCATACCCTCGATGGGTGCCGGCCCCTGCTGTGGCGGGTGCGCACCCGCCACGCGTGGTCATTTTTGGAGGGGAACGTGGGGGCGGGTGCGGAGTTCGGTGGGACGCATGGTGTGCAGGGAAAGGGCACCGGCGGCGGCGAGGATCAGGTCGGCAAGCGTGATGAGCGTCCGTGACGCGAGCGCGACGACGATCGCGTCGGCCCGGCCGAGCTCGGGAAGCAGCACGGCGACCAGGGCCACCTCACGCACACCCAGGCCGGCCGGCGTGATCACGCCGAGATAACCGACACACCACGCCAAGGCGAAACCGCCGATCGCGAGCGGGGCAAGCGACACCGGATCGGCGCCCAGCGCGACGCCGAGCAGCCAGATGTGGACGCCGTAGATCAGCCACTGTGCCATGCCGGTGGCGAGCGAGCGGACGACCAGACCGAACCGCAGCGGCGACTCCAGCGGCGGCCGCCTGGCGAGCCGGAGCAACCGGTCGAGCAAGGGGTTGAGGATCCTGGGGTGGATGAGCACGAGCACGACCGGTGTGAGGGCGAACGCCCAGCGGAACGCCTCCGGACCGGCACCCGCCGCGAACGGCAGTGCCCCCGCCGCGACCAGCAGCGCCCCGGTGAACGTGAACAGCATCAGCAGGGCGAACCCGGTCACCGACCGCCGCCTCGGGACGCCGTAGTCGCTGCCCATCTCCATCTGTGCGACGACCGGCCAGACGGCGCCGGGGATGTACTTGCCGAGCTGTCCCACGTAAAGCACCCGTGCCGCCACGCGGTAGGGCAGTGGTGACCCGAGCCCTGCCAACAGCAGCCGCCACAACACCATGCTGACGACGAGCGACGCAATGACCACGGCGAGCGCGGCGATCAAGACGGGTGCGTCGAGCCGCGCGACGGCCTGCTTGATCTCCCCCCACTCGCGTGCGACGGCCCACACGCACAGACCCGCGGCGACGGCGACGAAGCCGATGCGCACGATCCGGTTCGACAACACGCGGACGGCGGTGGCCGCGAGAGCGTTCAGCGCAGGCGGGGGAGTCGGCATGTTACGGAAGCGTACGGTACGACACGAAGCGCACTGTTACGCTCATCGACCGTGCGGGTGCTGGTCTTCGGGACGTACGACGTGCGCAGACACCCACGTGTGGGGATCCTTGCCGAAGGGCTGCGACGGCACGGCTACGACGTCACCGAGTGCAACGCGCCACTCGGGCTCGACACGGCCGAACGTCTGGAGATCCTGCAGCACCCCATTTTGCTGCCCCGGTTGGTGATCCGCTTGGTGGCCCGGTGGTTTTCCTTGGTCCGGATGGCCCGCCGGCTGCCGCCGCCTGACGTCGTGCTGGTGGGATACCTGGGCCACTTCGACGTGCTGCTTGCCAGACGGCTGTTCCCTCGGACTCCCATCCTGCTCGACCACCTGGTCTTCGCGGCCGGCACCGCGCGTGACAGGGGAGTGGCCGGGCGTACCAAGCAGGCGTTGCTGAGCTGGATCGATCGGGCGGCCATGCGGGCAGCCGACGTGATCATCGTGGACACCGACGAGCACCGGCGTCAGGTGCCGGACGAGCTGCGGGATCGCGCGGTCGTGGTCGCGGTCGGGGCGGCAGACGAGTGGTTCGACGCGGCGCGACCGGCAGAGGATGTGAGTCCCGGCCGGCTCCGAGTCGTGTACTTCGGCGTCTACACACCGTTGCATGGCGGGCCGGTCATCGGGCGTGCGCTCGCCGAGCTGGCGGGTGAGGACATCGAGGTGACGATGGTGGGTTCCGGTCAGGAGTTCGCCGACACTCGCGCGGCCGCGCTGGTCAATCGCAACGTCACCTGGATCGAATGGGTCGATCCCGCTGAGCTTCCCAAGCTGGTCGCCGATCACGACGTCTGTCTCGGAGTCTTCGGTACGACGGCCAAGGCGCGCAACGTCGTCCCCAACAAGGTCTTCCAGGGCGCGGCCGCCGGTTGCGCGATCGTGACGTCTGCGTCGGATCCGCAGCGCCGGATGCTCGGCTCCTCGGCCACGTTGGTACCGCCCGGCGATTCTGCCGCCCTCGCGTCTGCACTGCGCCGGCTCGCGTTGGATCGCACCCGGTTGATCCGCATGCGTCGGGCCGCTCATCGTCTGGCACACGAGCGGTTCGCTCCCGAGCAGATCGTCCAACCACTCCTCGCCCCACTTGCCGCACGCGGCTGCGTACCGGAAAGCCACTGAAGCGGTCGGTCAACCGCGCGGGAGATGGCTGGTCGGCGGCGGATCGGTGCGTGAGCGCACGATCAGGTCGGCCAGCAAGGCAAGTGACGCGATGATCAGGCCGGTCAGGAAGATGAGCACGGTGTTCGTGGCGATCCGGACCGGATGCGCGATCACGTCGTAGAACGCCTTGACCACGCCGATCGCGACCAGCCACAGAGCCGGCGGCATCAAGACCTTGAGTGGATTGAAGTACATCACCATCCGCAGGACCTGCAGGATGTACCGGTAGGCGTCCTTGACGAAATGGAACTTCGACTTCCCGGACCGCTTGGAGTACTCGATCGGCACGTAACGCATTCCATGCTGGTTGTGCAGGAACGCGATCGTGATGGTCGTGACACAGGAGAAGCCGGGCGGGAGCAGGCGTAGGTAGGGGAGGGCGACGTCGCGCCGGAACGCCCGGAGCCCAGAGTTGAGGTCCGGGATCGACGTGTTCGTGAGATACTCCGCGACCTTGCGGATGAACCACTTGGCGGGAACGCGCAGCAGCCGGTGGGAGCCCTGCTCGCTGGTCCGCGCACCGACAACCTGGTCGATGCTGGGATCGTCGTCGAGCATCTTGACGAGCTCGGGAATTCGTTCGTTGGGATAGCTCATGTCGGCGTCGGTCCACACGACGATCCGCCCACGTGCCTGCTGTGTGCCGATCCGGCGAGCCGTGCCGGATCCGCCGTTTTGTGTGAACCGGAGGACTCGAAGACATGGCAGCCGCGACTGGGCTTCCTCGAGGACTCGCAGGGTCTGGTCGGTGGAGGCGTCGTCGATGGCGAGGAGCTCGTAGCTGTAGTCGGAGGCGTCGAGCGCGGCGGTGATCCGGTCGAGCTCCTGGAGTACGTGTTCTTCCTCGTTGTAGCACGGGAGCACGACGGTGACGTCGAGGACGGCGGAGCCGCTGCCGTCGTCACGTGACCGGTCCGTTTCTCCATTGGGCGAAGGAACGCCGGCTGTCGCCGGAGGTGTCGCCACGGACAGCGGCGGTAACGGACTGTGCTGCGCTGGTGTGCTCATGGTCTCGGGGCTCTCCGATGTCCTCGCTCACGCGAGTGCGCAGACTGGGATCGGACGAGGCAACAGCTTGCCAAACGGGCGGACGGTCGGCACCGTCACTTCGCCGTCGCCTGTGCGGCAAGCTGGCCGAGAACGGCAACGGTCGCTCGACGATCCTGGCCTGGCGCGCCCGCCACGCTCACGCTGGTCAGCGCGTGACGGACACCAGCGCCCCCGATGCCGCATGACCACGTGCCAGACGGCATGCGTCCTGCACGTGGTCATGCGACCTTCTCATGCCTGCTCGTAGGCCTTCTTGATGGCCTCGAAGTCGATCTTCTTCATCGGGTACATCGCGTCCGCGGCGGCCTTGGCCTTGACCGGGTTCGGATCTGTGACCAGCTTGGGAAGCTCGGCTGGCACGATCTGCCAGGAGACGCCGTAGCGGTCCTTGAGCCAGCCGCACTGGGACTCCTCGCCGCCACCTTCGAGGAGCTTGTCCCACAGGTAGTCGATCTCTTCCTGAGACTCGCAGGCGACGAAGATCGAGACCGCCTCGGTCTGTGGGAAGTGGGGTCCGCCGTTGATGATCCCGAACTGCTGGCCGTCGAGCTCGAACGTCACGACCAGGACCTTGCCGTCCGGACCCCGCCCGACGTCGGTGATCCGAGAGTTCTTGATCAAGGACGTGTAGAACTCGGCGGCTTCCTCGCCCTTGTCGTCGAACCAGAGATATGTGGTGATGCTGCTCATGTCGTGTTCTCCTCACGATCTGCCGGAATGTGGCCCTGAGCGGCCCCGACAAGACCCCTGAAGGGCTCTGTTTCGCTTGCGACGTCGGAGCCGGCCGCCCGAGCTCGACATCCCTGCGAAAAAATCTTGTGATCCCTCTGCGCGGCTCGCCGGAGTCCGGGAGAGTTCCGGGTCATGCCGGAGGTCGTCGCCCGCGGGGCGAGGGACCATGGAGACATGTCGAACCGTACGAAGTATGTTCTCGGCGGGCTGGGTGTCGCCCTGCTCGCGTACTGGCTCCTTCCCGGCTGGCTGTTCTTCGTGATCTTGGTGGCACTGGTGGCCGCGCCGGTCGTGGGCTACCTGATGCTGGACGAGTCACAGCGCCGCCGGATCAGTCGCCTGCGCAGCCGCGGCCAGCTACCGCGCTGAGCCGACGGGTCCCCGCGGCCGACTGGTGCTGACCACGGCCGCACACCGCGTCGGTCCGTGCCGTGTGTCTCCTGGTTGGTCAGGCAACTATGCCAGTGCGGCGACGGCTGCGGTGAAGTCGTCGACGTTGTCGTCTGGACCGGTCGCGCCGCGTTGGGTGAGAAGGACCGCGACGGTGTCACGCGGTCGGTCGACGAAGGCGAGGGTGCCGGTTCCACCACTCCAGCCCCAGCGGTCGCCCGGCTCGATGCCGGTGCCGAGACCCCACGAGCAGCCGGGACCGACGATCGGCTCGGCTTGGCGGCGCTGCTCGTCGGTGAGGGCGTCGGTGGTCATCGCGACGTAGCCGGGCAACCGCCCCGCCTCGACCTGGCCGTCCAGCAGCTGCCACACCTGGTCTACGGCCACACCCCTCCTTTCCTTTCCTCACCACCGACTCCCTTCACCACACCTGACCGACGCGGCAGCCGAAACTCATCGGTTGGCCGGACGCTTGCCACGCGACACGTCAGCGGTACGAGCGCGCTTGCAGCTCGAACAGCTCGGCATAGCGGCCGTTCGGACGGGCGAGTAGGTCGGCATGGGTCCCGAGCTCGACCACTCGGCCGTGGTGCAGGACGACGATCAGGTCGGCCATGCGGACGGTCGAGAAGCGGTGCGACACCAGCACGGTGACAGCACCCGTGGCTTCCCGTAACCTCGCCGCCGCGGTGGTCCAGCGCTCGAACAACCGGTGCTCGGTTTCGGCGTCGAGCGCGGCGGTCGGCTCGTCGAGCAGGAGCAGCAGCGGCGAGGTCCGCATCATCGCCCGGCCGATGGCGAGCTTCTGCCACTGTCCGCCTGACAGGTCCACGCCGTCCGGCCAGCTGGGGCCGAGCTGAGTCCGCAGCCCGCTCGGCGCCGCCTCGAGCACGTCGTACGCCCCCGCCCGGTCGAGTGCGCCGACCAGCGTCGCCTCGTCGTCGATCGACGCGATGTCGCCGATGCCGACGACCTCGCCCAGCCGGAACTCCCACCGCGCATGATCTTGGAACGCCGCGGACACCCGGGACCGCCAGCGCTCCGGGTCGATGGTGGCGAGGTCGGTGCCGTCGATCGTGATCCGTCCGCTGGTCGGGTGATAGAGCCCGGCGAGTAGCTTGACCAGCGTGGTCTTGCCGGCGCCGTTCTCACCGACGATCGCGACCGTGGACCCCGCCGGCAGGGTCAGGTCGACGTCGTGGAGGGCGTCGCCACGACCCAACGGATAGCGGTACGACACCCGTTCGAGCGAGATGCCCTTGGTCAGGCGGACCGGAACCGTTGCCGCGGCGTTGATCTTTCGTCGACTGCGCTCGGCCACCTGGTCGAGGTACACGTAGCGGCTCGCGGCCGTGAGCGTGCGAAGCGTCCACTGCACGATCTCGGCGGAGTTGCCGATCATGCCGAGCACCTGCCCGGCGAGCACCGCGGTGAGCAGCACGTCACCGACGCTCGCCTCACCGTCGACGGCGAGGTTCACGGCGAACGCGATGGAACCGAAGTACCCCACCAGGAAGACCAGCCGGGCGGCGAAGCCGATCGCCTCACCCCGTGCGTGCAGTCGTACGTGAATCCCGCGGATCGTGCGGTGCTCGCTGTGGAACCGCCGGAGCAGCTCCTCGCCCAGGCGGAACAACCGGACCTCCTTGGCGGCCGGCGCCTTGGTCGCGAGGTCCCACAGGTCGAGCGCCCGGCGGGACGGTGCCGCGGCAAGCTCGTTGCCTCGATTGAACAAGCCGTTGGTGTGTCGACTCAGCACGAGAAGCGGGAGCCCGAACAGCGGTAACGCGAGCAGCAGAGGGTGGACGCTCGCGAGCAGCACGGCGGTCGACACGACCTGGACGGTCACGTTCGTCAGGCGGATCAGCGAGGGGATGGCCTCGCCGAACTCCCATCCCTCGCCGTCGAGCAGCTCCAGCTGCGTGAGGTGGGCGGGCGTCTCGTGGATCTCCAGCGTGGGTGTCCGACCGACCGCCTCGCAGAGCCGGCACTCGATGAGGTGGTGGGCGCGGTCGACGAGGGCCATCCGGACCCGGCTGCCGCTGTAGTCCAGCAGCATGCCTGCCGCGATCGAGCCTCCCAACACGACTGCCGCGACCGCGGTCGTCGCCACCTCGCGACCCGCGAGCCCGTCGAGCAGCACCTTGAGCCACCACGCGAAGCTCACGGTGACCAGGGCCTCGGCCGTGAAGATCCCGAAGGCGAGGATCGAGCGCCACCTGTCGGCGGCCCACGCGACGCCGAGCATGACCCGCGCGGCCCGAAGCCGGCTCGCCGGAGCGTGAGTTGCGCGGTCTGGGCCCCGCGGGTGTCTTCTCGTCGGGCGCCTCGGCTTCGGTCATCTCGCCACCTCGCCGTCGTAGCGGCTCGCCTGCTGACGGAACAACCGCGCGTACCGACCGCCAGCCGCCACCAGCTCCTCATGGCTGCCGTCCTCCACGATCCGACCGGCGTCGAGCACCACGATCCGGTCGGCCCGGCGCACGGTCGAGAAGCGGTGGCTGATCACGATCGCGGTCAGCCCGCTGGTGAGATCGAGGAACCGGTCGTAGAGGTCGGCCTCCGCCCGTACGTCCAGGTGGGCCGTCGGCTCGTCGAGCACGAGCACGCGTGCGCCCGCGTCGACGGCTGCCATGGCACGCGCCAACGCGATCCGCTGCCACTCACCACCCGACAGGTCGACACCGCCGTCGTGGCGTCGGGACAGTACGGTGTCGAGACCCAACGGAAGGCGGTCGAGGATCTCGTCGGCGCCGGCGCGGCGAGCAGCTTCGCGGATTCGGCGTTCGACGTCTGGTGCGCGCCTCGTGTCGTACGACGCTGTGCGGGTGCCGCTCAGGCTCTCGATCCCGCCGAACCCGATGTTGTCGCGCGCTGGCAGCTGGTACCGGACGAAGTCCTGGAAGATCGCCGCCACCTGTCGCCGCCAGCTCACGAGGTCGAGCTCGCGAAGATCCAGTCCGTCGACGAGGATCCGGCCGGCCTGGGGTCGGGTCAAGCCGGTCAGCAGCTTGATCAACGTGGTCTTGCCGGCCCCGTTGAGTCCGACGATGGCGAGCGACCGACCGGCTTCGATGGTGAGGTCGAGCCCGTCGTACACCGGCTGGTCGCGGCCGGGATAGCTGAACCGGACACCCTCGAACGTGATGGCGCGGGACGGCAGCCCGGTGGCCGGCCGCCCGGCGCTGCTGGTGCCCTCGATGCCGCCGACCGTGCGCTCGTGGGCCAGCACGTCGGGTATGGGGATCGCGCCGTTCTCGATCCAGATGTCGCCGTCCTGGGAGGCGAGCAGGGCCATTGCGGCGAGCCCCTGCACCAGGATGGTGAGCGCCTCGATCCCCAGGTCGCCGTCGAGCGCGGCTCGGGCTGCCAGCGCCACGACCAGGAGGTTTGCGGCAAGGACCAGGACGCCGAGGACGGTCGTGGTCCGGTAGCCGACCTGGCGGCTGCGCCACAGCTGCGTCATCACGTTCTGCCACTCCGCACGGAACCGGTCGATGAGCCAGCTCGACAGCCCGAAGATGCGGAGCTCCTTCGCCCACTCGGGCATGAGCGAGAGCCGTTTGAGGTAGCTCGCCCGGCGCAACGGGTCACTCCAGAACGGGTTCGCGCGGTAGATGTCTGCGCGCAGGTGTCGCCCGGCGACAAGCCACAGGACGAGAAGGACGAGGGCGGCCATTGGCCACACCGAGGCCACGAGCGCGGTGGCGGCCAAGCCCTGCGCGGTGTTGGTCCACCGGACGCTGAGGCCGCTGATCAGCTCGCCTGGCCCGTACCGCGCCACCCGTGCGACAGCTCGGTCGGTCTGCGCAGCGAGTACCGGGTCCTCGAAGAGCCGCAGGTCTGGCACGCGCATCGTGCTCGACATGACCCGTGCCAGGAGGTGTTCGTCGAACCGGCGATAGAGATCGGTCGCATGCAGCGACTGGAGAGCCCGAACCGCCTCCAGGCCGACGAGCACGACACCGATCAGGACGAGGATCGAGACCATGCGCTCACCGGCGGCCGAGCCAAGACCGGCGTCGACCACCTCGGCCAGCACGCCGACGAGCTTCGCGACCAGCACGGCGAAACCGCTCGGCAGCAGCCCGGCAAGCGCAGCGAGGAGGGCAAGGAGCAGGGTCCGGATGGGGTACGCACGGATCAGGACGCCGAGCGCGGCACGGCGGGCGGCGCCGCGGTGGAGGGTTTCCGACGGTTGGGGCCGCATGGCTCTCACACCACCGACCCGACGCAGGACCTAGGTGAATCCGGAATACACGCCCTACCTTCCAGCGGATCGTCCAGCGGGGTCGAGCACGTCCACGCTGGCTTCACCCTGGCAGAGACCCGCCGGACCAGCTACCGATTTTTGGTCGACACGCGGGAACGCTGGCGCTCGCCCGTTCGTGGCGGAGAATAGGGGCCGAGCCGGAGGCCGGGCGAGAGGGGACGAGACATGAACCGCAAGTGGTGGATCGCCGGTGGCGTCGGCGCGGGCATCCTCGCGCTCCTAGTCTTCGACTGGTGGGTGGTTCTCCTCATCCTGTTGGCAGTGATCGGTCTTCCGGTCGCCGGATACCTGATGCTCGACCCGTCTCAGCGCCGCCGGCTCCGGCGGATCCGCGAGCGGCGGCAGCTCGGCCGGTGAGTCACCCGAGCGGATTTCTCGACACCTATCCCTCGGACCTTGATGAGCGGCAGGGTGACGAGCGACTGATCCAACGCGGGTTCGTGCACGGCTGGCGGTCGCGGGTCGCTCCGGGCAACGGCGAGGCGTTCTTCGACGCGTTGGTTCGCACGAACCTGCGACCTGGGTCGGTCGTGCTCGACGTCGGCTGCGGCCACGGCTCCTACCTGCGCAGCCTGGTTCCGCCCGCGGCGCGCGGTATCGGTGTCGACGCGGATCCGGAGGTCGTCGCGTTCGCGCGCGAGCTCGCGGCGGAGTGTGGAGCACGCAACGTCGAGTTCCACGCGTGCGACCTGAGGGCGCCAGGGTCCGGAGAACCTGGATCGGACGCCGGTCGTTCGGTGACGTCGACGCCAACGCGCTCGGCGTAGAACCGTCGAGCGTCGACCCCTTCGTGTGCCGCCGTGGCCCGACGCTCGAGAAGTGGCTCGACCTCGCCTGGTGCGTCGGCCGGCCCGGCGCCACGGCGATCGGCATGCACCCGACCGGGGCGGCCGGCGCAGTGCCGCCATGGAACGCCGAGCTCCCCGAGCCGCTGCAGGTCGGACGTGTCTTTGCGTACGACGACGTGCGGAGCTGGTTGACCCGTGGCATCTCGCGTGCTCCGGATCGGGTGCGGCTGGACGGCTGCTGGTGGCTGGACGTCGCCGAGACCTTCGACGATCCGGCCGAGCTTTACGCTCGGCTCTCGGGGCATCGCCCTGAGGCGGACAACTCCTTCTGCCCGAGGTCGAGGGGCAGCTCGCGAAGCTCTTCACCGCACACGGCGGCTCCGTGGAGCTGCGCCACTGCCGCCTCGTCTGGCGGGTCACCTTTCACTGAACGTCGCTCGCGCCCAACCGGGCACTGGCCTTGCTGCGCGTTGCGACCCTCCGGCGCCACCGTGAGGCTTGCGAGCAGGTCTGCGGCCTCGCGCGCGCTTCACGGAGTCGCCGGCGGCTGCTCGGGCACGTGCGCGTGCGACACGGCGTGGCCACGACCTACTCGTGGACGATGGGCTTGCCCACCAGCTCGACGCCGGCTTCCTGCATTTCTCGCAGCGCGGCCTCCGTGGTCTTGCGGCTCACGCCCGCCGTCAGGTCGAGCAGGACACGCGCGCGGAAACCTTCGCGCACCGCGTCGAGTGCCGTCGCCTTCACGCAGTAGTCCGTCGCGAGCCCTGCGATGTCGAGCTGTTCCACTCCATGGTCACGCAGCCAGTCGGCCAACGCGACGCCCTCGGCGGACTTGCCTTCGAACGCCGAGTAGCCGTGGGAGTACTCGCCCTTGCTGAACACCGCGGCGAAGGGCTGCGGATCGAGGTTCGGGTGAAACCCTGCCCCTTCGGTGTGGGCCACACAGTGCCGCGGCCAGCTCGTGACGTAGTCAGGCTCGTCGGAAAAGTGCTCGCCGGGGTCGATGTGGTGATCTCGACAGGCGATGATGTGATCGTATTCCTTGTCTCGCTCGTCAGCTGCCTGCCAGGCGCGAAGCTTCTCCCCGATCATGTACGCGACCTCCGCACCACCACGCACAGGCAGGCTGCCGCCTTCGCAGAGGTCGTTCTGCACGTCGGTGACAATCAACGCCCGCGTCATCGCTCTCTCCTCTCGTTGCCGACGTGTGAAGGCTTGCGGATACGAGTGGGCCGAGCTTTCGCGGAGCTCTCCATGTCGAGGGAGGTCGCGGACTGAGCACGCGCCGGCCGATCGTCGTAGATCGTCGGAATCACCGGCTCACCTCGTGACAACTGCAGGGCGGCCCGCGGCAGTTCAGCCCGGCTCCGGAGGTGGCGCTCGCGCGCGTCCTCCAGCGACTCGCGAGCGACGATCTCGCCGCCCTTGACGAGGGGGACGAGCAACGGTCTGCCGACGTGCTCGTCTTCGGGATACGTCGTCACGATCTCCGCGGCAGCGACGCCATCGTCGAGTCGGCGCACCGCCCACTTGCGTCCCTTGTGCGTGGGCTTCCCGGTAGACGCCTTGGCCACCCCGATCAACGGACCATCCGGGTGCGTGCTGCGCGCCACGAGCTTGTAGACGAATCCGGCCGTGGGGTGACCGCTCCCGGTGACCAGTGCCGTGCCGACACCGTAGGCGTCCACGGGTGCGGCGGCGAGTGCGGCGATCGCGTACTCGTCCAGGTCGCCGCTCACCAGGATCCGGGTGTTCTTGGCGCCCAGCTCGTCCAGCTGGGCCCGCACCTCGCGGGCGAGCACGAGCAGGTCGCCGGAGTCGATGCGTACGGCACCGAGCTCCGGACCGGCCACCTCGACGGCCGTGCGTACCGCCTCGCGCACGTCGAACGTGTCGACCAGAAGCGTCGTGTCCCGCCCCAGCGCCGCGACCTGCGCAACGAAGGCGTCCCGCTCGGAGTCGTGCAGCAACGTGAAC
Organism: Actinopolymorphaceae bacterium; assembly: GCA_036564245.1. Classification (GTDB taxonomy): domain Bacteria; phylum Actinomycetota; class Actinomycetes; order Propionibacteriales; family Actinopolymorphaceae; genus Thermasporomyces. Next base: position 127,059 of record DATCKU010000073.1, on the reverse strand, counting down.
GCGTGGGCGCTCGTGCCACGGGTCGGTATGCCGGCAGACCGGCCGGCGGCGAGGTTGGACGTCGCGGCGAACCCCGCGATGTACGCAGCGCGCGCTGCGGCGACCGCGGCCGCTTCATGCGTACGCCTCGAGCCCATCTCGATGATCGGCCGAGAGTTCGCGGCGGCCGTCATACGCGACGCGGCGGAGGCGATGGCGCTGTCGTGGTTGAGGATCGACAGCACCAACGTCTCGAGTAGGACCGCCTCGGCGAACGTCGACTCGACCACGAGGATCGGGGAACCCGGGAAGTAGCACTCGCCCTCGGCGTACCCCCAGATGTCTCCTGAGAACCGATAGTGCGCGAGCCAGTCCGCGGTCGGTTTGTCGATGATCTCGCTGTCGAGGAGGTAGTCGAGGGTGTCCTCGTCGAACCGGAAGCGTTCCAGGGCGTCCAGGAGGCGACCCGTACCGGCGACCACGCCGTATCGGCGACCGTCAGGGAGCCCGCGCGCAAAGACCTCGAAGACCGCACGCCGATCGGCGGTACCGGCGGCGAGCGCCGACCGCAGCATGGTCAGCTCGTACTGATCCGTGCAGAGCGCGGTCGAGTCCGACCCGATCACGTGCCATGCCGCCGCGCTCGACCCCATCCGGTCCGTCACTGGTGACCTCCCGTGGCCTGGCCAGACGTACCCTGGATCTTGTGGCCTTCGGTGGTGGACGTACGGTCCCTACGTTCGAGCGTAGTGCGCACGGCGATCCCTCCTGCCGACCAAAGGTCGGCGTTCTTGCGACCTCAGGCCCGGCCCGTCGCCACCCGAGCAGGGCACGCTCGACCGGTGGGCCGAGCCCGATCGAAGGCCAGTGGTTGTAGGCCCGCTGCCTTGGGCACGCCATAGGCGTTGACGGCACGATGACCTGCCGCGGCTCGCGTCATGACCACTTGGTTATGGTGGGCCACGAGTACCGAGGCAGTGAGCACCGTTGAGCACCGAAGCGGTGAGCACCGAAGCAGGGAGGACCGACAGGTCGTCACGTACTCCCCGGCCTAGCCGGCCGGGAACTTTCCGGCGAGGTGTTTGGTGGTGACCGGGACCGCACCAGTTGAGCTCGAGCGTCCGGACGTCGAGGACGTCGTGAGGCCAGACGTTCCCTGGGTGACCATTGTCTGGAATGACCCGATCAACCTGATGTCGTACGTCACGTACGTCTTCCAGACATACTTCGGCTATCCGCGCAAGAAGGCGGAGAAGCTGATGATGGACGTCCACGTGCGGGGCAAGGCGGTCGTGTCGACAGGGACGCGCGAGGAGATGGAGCGTGACGTCGAGGCCATGCACTCGTACGGCCTCTGGGCGACCCTGCAGAAGAGTGACAGCGCATAAGGCGGCGCAAGACATATGACGACAGGCTTTGCCGACCGACATGGGGTAGTGGCTGCGACGTTCGCCGCGGAGGAGATCCACATCCTGCGTGGGCTGATCGGCGAGCTGATCGAGCTGATCCGCGACGAGGCGGCACCCACCTCCGAACCACCCGAGGACACCCTCGCTGCTCTGGTCGGACACCTCGGTCCCTCCGAGCCGCCGGACGACGCGGTGCTGGCCCGGTTGTTCCCCAGCGCCTACACCGATGACGACGAGGCGGCGGCGGAGTTTCGGCGGTTCACCGAGCACGGCCTTCGCGACGGCAAGGTGAAGAACGCCGAGACGGTCCTGGAAACACTGGGAGACCCGAGGTTCTCCGACCGCGTCACGGTCTCGCTCAAGCCCGACGAGGTGGAGGCCTGGCTGCGAACGCTGACCGACCTGCGCCTTGCTCTCGGCACTCGGCTTGGTGTCGAGCAGGACGACGAGGAGCGCTGGGAGAAGCTGCCGGAGAACGACCGGAGACGCCAGGTGTACGGCGTCTACATCTGGCTCGGCTGGCTGCAGGAGTCACTGGTCAACGCGATCAGCCGACCAAAATGACCATGTGCACTACGCCTGCCGGAGGTGCAACACGTGCCGGCACGTGTCACAGGTCCGACTGGCCGTACAGGTGCCGGTGCATCCAGGTGCAGCGTGCAGAGGGCACATGGTCATGTGGAACGGCTGGGCTAGCCTCGGTGCCGTGCTGACCATTTCGCAGGCGATCTATGACGCAATCGTCAAGCATGCCCGTGCCGACCACCCCGACGAGGCATGCGGTGTCGTGGCCGGGCCCGCCGGCTCGGACCGGCCCGAGCGTGTCGTGCCGATGACGAACGCCGAACGCTCGCCCACGTTCTTCCGGTTCGACTCGCAGGAGCAGTTCCGCGTCTGGCGGGAGATGGACGACCGCGACGAGGAACCGATCGTGATCTACCACTCGCACACTGCGACCGAGGCCTACCCCTCGCGCACCGACATCGCGTACGCATCCGAGCCGGGGGCGCACTACGTGATCGTTTCCACCCGGGACGGCGGGCACCTCGACGGCCACCCGGTCGAGTTCCGTTCGTTCCGGATCGTCGACGGTGAGGTGACCGAGGAGGAGGTCCGCGTCGTCCCCACGTAGTCGCGGAGGCGTGGGCAGCGGGTCGCCTTGCCGAGATCCAGGCCGGGTCTCGCGCCCGTCACGGCAGGCCCCTGTCGCGGCCGATGTCAAGCGATCGACACCTGCGGCTTGTGTCCGATATGTGCAGTCCGAATGCGCAAAGGTCGGGCAGAACTCCTGCCGATGTAAGCTCGAGGCCGTGGAGCTCTTCCTGATCGGACACACACCTCCGGTCGTCGTATACGACTGTCCGGGCCGCTAGAGCCCGGCGCAGCGCCTGGAGTTCGGGTCTAGCCCGCCCATCGAGCCGGCGACCCTGTCGGCCGGCCAGCCCAGGCCAGTTGCGACCTTCGCGGAATCCCACTCCCTGCGCGAGCGTTGAGGCCGATGGCTACCTGAACACATTTGCACGACGGCAAGCGGTAAGGAGCATCCGAGACGATGGCAATCGAGGTCCGAATCCCGACGATCCTTCGCACCCACACTGGCGGCGCCAAGACCGTCGAGGGCAAGGGCACGACCCTGCAGGAGCTGTTGGACGACCTGGACGCGCGGCACGCTGGGCTCAAGGCGCGTCTCGTCGAGAACGACGACCTGCGCAAGTTCGTCAACATCTACGTCAACGACGAGGACGTCCGCTTCCGGGGTGGCCTCAACGCTCCGCTGTCCGACGGTGACGTGGTGACCGTGCTTCCCGCCGTGGCCGGAGGTGCGAACGAGAGCACCGGGCACGCCACGAGCTAAGGCAGACAACCGTAACCATGCGATACGCCTCGTTACTCGATGCCGTCGGCCAGACTCCGCTGGTCGGCCTGCCGCGCCTTTCGCCGTCGCCAGACGTACGGCTGTGGGCGAAGCTCGAAGACCGTAACCCGACGGGCTCGATCAAGGATCGCGCGGCGCTGCGGATGATCCAGGAGGCCGAGAAGGAGGGCATCCTTCGGCCGGGTGTCACGATCCTCGAGCCGACGTCGGGCAACACCGGGGTCTCGCTCGCCATGGCGGCCAAGCTCAAGGGCTACCGGCTGGTCTGCGTCATGCCCGAGAACACGTCCGAGGAGCGACGGCAGCTGCTGCGCATGTGGGGTGCCGAGATCGTGTCGTCGCCTGCCGCCGGTGGGTCCAACGAGGCGGTGCGGGTAGCCAAGCAGCTCGCCGAGGAGCACCCGGACTGGGTGATGCTCTACCAGTACGGCAACCCGGCGAACGCGCTCGCCCACTACGAAGGCACGGCGGCGGAGATCCTGGAGGACCTGCCGAGCGTCACCCACGTGGTGGCAGGCCTCGGTACGACGGGCACGTTGATGGGCGTCGGCCGCTTCTTCCACGAGCACCGACCCGAGGTCAAGATCATCGCCGCCGAGCCGCGCTACGGCGAGCTCGTCTACGGGCTGCGCAATCTCGACGAGGGGTTCGTGCCGGAGCTCTACGATGCGCGCATGATCGACTCGCGCTTCTCCGTCGGTCCGCGCGATGCCGTCCGCAGGGTCCGGGAGCTGCTCGAGCTCGAGGGGATCTTCGCCGGCATCTCGACGGGCGCGGTCCTGCACGCCGCCATCGCGCAAGCCCACCAGGCGGTGAAGCAAGGTCAGACCGCAGACATCGTGGTCATCGTCGCCGACGGTGGCTGGAAGTACCTCTCGACGGGTGCGTACGAGGGGACCCTCGACGAGGCGGAGCAGACCCTCGAGGGCCAGCTCTGGGCCTGATCCGGCCACCTGGCGCCGAAGTCAGCAAATTTTCGATGCAACCAGATGGGCGTTTCGTGCGTGTTGGTTCCATGACGCGCCTGGGACGGCGGACCCGGGGGAGGTAACGGGGAAAACGCACGGTCGCCTCGTCGTCGCGGCACATGGTGTCTCGACGGCGTACGGGTGCGTATCAGCGGGCATGTCGGCCGGATGGAGGACAGGTACCCGAAGCCGGGCACCCGGTGGAGGGTCGCTTGGGAGGAGCCGGCTGCCGTGCCGACAGTCCGCCGCAGGTGGGGCGCCGAAGGGGGCTCGGCCTGGCCGACGGACGCAGCCCAGGTGCGTCCGCAGGTCTTATGGCCGAGCCCCAAGAAACCCCGCTGCCACCGAGCTCCCTCCCCGTAGGCTTGCGCCGTGTCAGATTCGCCCATCGGGATCTTCGACTCGGGTTTCGGTGGCCTCACCGTCGCCCGGGCAGTGATGGACCAGTTGCCGCACGAATCCGTTCTCTACCTCGCTGACACCGCGCGATATCCGTACGGCGAAAAGAGCATCGCAGACGTCCGCAAGTTCGCCCTGGAGTGCCTGGACCACCTGGTCGACCAGGGCGTCAAACTGCTGGTCATCGCCTGCAACTCGGCAAGCGCCGCGGTGCTGCGGGACGCTCGCGAGCGCTACTCCGTACCGGTCGTGGAGGTGATCCTTCCCGCGACCCGCCGCGCGGTCGCCGTCACCCGGTCGGGCCGGGTCGGCGTCATCTGCACCCGCGCCACGGCGACCTCGATGGCGTACGAAGACGCGTTCGCGGCCGCGCCCCACATCGACCTCCACACGCAGGCGTGCCCGAGGTTCGTGGAGTTCGTGGAACGCGGGATCACCAGCGGGCCCGAGCTCCTGGACGAGGCGCACAAGTACCTCGACCCGCTGATCGAGGCCGGTATCGACACACTCGTCCTCGGATGTACCCACTACCCTCTGCTCACAGGCATGATCTCGTACGTGATGGGACCGGGGGTGACGTTGGTGTCGAGCGCGGAGGAGACCGCGAACGACGTGTACGCCCGCCTGGTGGGGAGTGGGCTGGCGCGCGGCGACGATGCGCCGCCGCCGCGGCATCGGTTCCTCACCACCGGCGACCCAGAGGCATTCATGGAGATCGGTGGGCGATTCCTCGGTCCCGAGATCACGTTCGTCGAAGAAGTGACCGCAATGGGACAGCCCGCGCAAACCGCTCGACTCGACGGGCTCGCCGGGCGGGCTCCCGAACCCCCTGGTGAGCCCGCGGAGGCGGCGGGTACCTCTCGCTGACCATCGCGGCAGATTGAAGGCAGAGGTGGCGTGACGCATGGGAATGCGCCTGACGGTGGTGGGATGCTCGGGGTCGTTTCCGGGGCCGGGTTCTCCGGCCTCGTGCTACCTCGTCGAGGCACCGTACGCCGGACGGACCTACCGTCTCGTCCTCGATCTCGGCAACGGCGGATTCGGCGCCCTGCAGCGCTACGTCGACCCGTACACGATCGACGCCGTGGGTCTCTCGCACCTGCACGCCGACCACTGCCTCGACATGTGCTCGTACTACGTCGCCCGCAAGTACCACCCGGACGGCCCGAAACCGAAGCTCCCGGTCTATGGCCCGTTCGGTACGGCGGACCGGCTGGCGGTGGCCTACGGCCTCCCGCTGGACCCCGGGATGCGTGACGTCTTCGACTTCCGCGCCTGGTTCACCACGGGGGCGCGCACGATCGGGCCGTTCACGGTCACGGTGGCGCCGGCGTGCCATCCGGTCGAGGCGTACCTCATCCGTCTGGAGTGCGGCGGTCGCCGCCTGGTCTACACAGGCGACACGGGTCCCACCGAAGCCTTGCCGCGGCTCGCCGCCGGTGCCGACCTGTTGCTGTGCGAGGCGACCTTTCGGGACGCCGACGACAATCCACCAGACCTGCACCTCACCGGCCGGCAGGCGGGCGAGTATGCCGCCCGGGCAGGCGTCGGCCGGCTCGTGATCACCCACGTGCCTGCGTGGTACGACCCGGCCGATCTTGCTGCCGAGGCGCGTGGAGCCTTCTCCGGAGCGATGGACCTGGCTCGGCCCGGCGCAACGTTCGCCGTCTGACCTGGTCAGAGCCGGACCGAGAGATCCGGACTGCCAGGGCCGGACCGATGGGGCCGGACCGATAGGGTCGCGGGTATGGAGAGACTGGATGGCCGTTCCGTCGGCGACCTGCGCCCGGTACGGATCACGCGGGGGTGGCTCGACCACGCAGAAGGATCGGCACTGATCGAGTTCGGTCGTACGCGGGTGCTGTGTGTCGCCAGCGTCACCGAGGGCGTCCCGCGGTGGCGGCGCGATTCCGGTCTCGGGTGGGTGACGGCCGAGTACGCGATGCTGCCGCGCGCGACCAACACGCGCAACGACCGGGAGTCGGTCAAGGGCAAGCTCGGCGGCCGCACCATGGAGATCTCCCGCCTCGTCGGTCGCTCGCTGCGCGCGATCGTCGACTTCAGCGCGCTCGGCGAGAACACGATCGTGCTGGACTGCGACGTGCTCCAAGCCGACGGCGGTACCCGCACTGCGGCGATCACGGGTGCCTACGTCGCCCTTGCCGACGCGGTTCGCTACCTCGACGAGCGTGGCGCGCTGCAGGGCCCCGCCCTCACCGACTCGGTGGCGGCCGTGTCGGTCGGCATCGTCGACGGGGTCCCGATGCTCGACCTCTGCTACGACGAGGACGTGCGCGCCGAGACCGACATGAACGTCGTGATGACCGGCAAGGGGCGGTACGTCGAGGTGCAGGGCACCGCCGAGAGCGAGCCGTTCGATCGCAAACTGCTGGACGAGCTTCTCGAGCTGGCCGAGCGTGGCTGCGCCGCCCTCACCCAGATCCAGGCGGAGGCGCTGGCGCAGGAGCTCCCGACGCGTTCGACACCGTGATGTCATCGTCGATGTCTCCGTCGCTGCTGCTCGCGACCCACAACCGCAAGAAGCTCGCCGAGCTCAGTCGGATCCTTGCCCCACTCGTCCCCGGCATCGAGGTGTTGTGTCTCGACGACCTGTCGGCGCGCGGCCTCACGCCGTACGACGAGCCGTCCGAGACCGAGCCGACCTTCTGTGGCAACGCCCGGCTCAAGGCTCGGACCGCGGTGGCGCACACGGGGATCCCGTCGGTCGCCGACGACAGCGGCCTGTGCGTCGACGCGCTGAACGGCATGCCGGGCGTCCTGTCGGCGCGCTGGGCTGGACGGCCGACCGACGACCGGCGGAACGTCGCTTTGCTTCTCGACCAACTGAGCGACGTGCCCGACGAGCGACGCAACGCGACGTTCGTGACCTGCATGGTGCTGGTCCTCCCCGACGGCACCGAGCACGTGGTCGAGGGTCGGCTGCCGGGCCGGATCAGTCGCGCTCCACGGGGATCAGGCGGATTCGGTTACGACCCCGTCTTCGTACCGGAGGGGGAGACCCGGACGCTCGCTGAGCTCTCGCCGGAGGCCAAGGATGCCGTGAGCCACCGCAGCCGGGCGGTCCGGGCGATCGCGCCGATCGTGGCCGAGGTGCTCACGCGGACGGGCGTATCGGGGGCCTCGCCAACCGGGTCCGGGCGAGGATCGCCAGGGCGGCAACGCCGTCACGCCAGGTGAGCTTCTTGCCTTCCGCCCGGGATCGGGCACGGTACGAGACCGGCACCTCCCACGGACGGTAGCCGAGCCGCAGCAGCTTGCCCGTGATCTCGGCCTCCATCCCGAACCCCGCCGACCGGACGTCCAGCTTGCGGTAGAGGTCGAGCGGCATGAGCTTGAAGCAGGTCTCGAGGTCGCGGATGTAGCAGTTGAAGAGCAGGTTGGCGGCCGTGGTCACGGCGCGGTTGCCGGCGACGAACCAGAACGAGTACGACGTGTGGCTCGAGAACGTCCGCGTGCCGTAGACGACCTCGGCGTCCTGGGCGATGACCGGCGCCAGAAGCCGAGGGATGTCGGCGGGGTCGTACTCCAGGTCGGCGTCGCAGACCACCATGGTGTCACCGCGCGCAAGGCTCGCCGCGGTGCGGACCGCCGCGCCCTTGCCGCGGTTGACCTCGTGGCGATGGACGCGGAGTCGGGCGTCGTCGAAGCGGGCGAGGATCTCGGGTGTGGCGTCCTGGCTGCCGTCGTCGACCACCACCACCTCGACCGGACACGGGTAGTCGACGTCGAGGATCCGTTTCAGAGCGTGATCAAGCGTGGCCGCCTCGTTGTAGACAGGAACGAGGATGGACAGGAGCACCCGCGGACCTCTTTTCGCGTCGTACGCGCTCCAGGGTCCGGGTCACGCTTCGGTCGAGACTTCTCGAATGGTGCAAATCCTAGCGTTGTCGAAGTCGCACCCGGCGAATTTGGTCTGACTCGAGAAGGGTGGGTTGCATCAGACAGCTCGACGTCGGGTGGCGAGCCTCGACGAGCTGGCGTGGGGCCGGTGAGAGTCGAACTCACACTGTCACGGACCTAAACCGTGTGCCTCTGCCAATTGGGCTACGGCCCCACGTGCACGGTCGCCACGGCGACCCGCCACGAGCGCGGCGGATCGCGAGCCTCGGACCGCCCGCCTGACCAGAGCGGCAGGCGCCGTGGTCGTCGCCTCACTGGGCAGACCGACAGCATGGGCGTTGACCACAACGCCCGCGGGTGACTTTACACGCCGAGCTCGCGACGGAGCTTGGCCACGTGGCCGGTCGCCTTGACGTTGTACAGCGCCAGCGCAATGGTGCCCTTCTCGTCGACGACGAACGTCGAACGGATTACACCGACCACGGTCTTGCCGTACATCTGCTTCTCGCCGTACGCACCCCAGGCGGTGAGCATCGTCTTGTCGGGGTCGGAGAGCAGCGGGAAGGTGAGGTTCTCGGCGTCGCGGAACTTCGCGAGCTTGGCGGGCTTGTCGGGTGACACGCCCAGGACCGCGTAGCCGGCTGCTGCCAGCGGCTCGAGGGAGTCGCGGAAGTCGCAGGCCTGCTTGGTGCAGCCAGGGGTCATCGCGGCCGGGTAGACGTACACGATCACCTTCTGACCGCGGTAGTCGGCGAGCGAGACCGGCTTGCCTGACGCGTCTTCCAGCGTGAAGTCCGGTGCGGGATCGCCTGGGCTGAGCCGTGGCGTGGCCGGCATGACTACCTCCGAGGAGTTATTGCAACTAAGTTGCATCTACGATTGAATTGCGACAACGCTTCGTCGCATCCCATCATCGCGCACGGGGGCGCACCTTCGAGACAGGAGCGATCGTGCACGTACCAGACGGTTTTCTGGATGCCCCGACCTCGGTGGCCACTGGGGTCGCAGCGGCTGCGGTCGTAGGGGTCGCACTTCGCGGGGCCCGGCGCGAGCTCGACGACAAGACAGCCCCGCTCACTGGCCTCGTGGCCGCGTTCGTCTTCGCAGTGCAGATGCTCAATTTCCCGGTCGGCGCCGGCACCAGCGGGCACCTGCTGGGCGGTGCGCTGGCGGCGGTCCTGGTCGGACCGTGGACGGCAATCTTGTGCATGACCGTGGTGCTCGCCGTGCAGGCGTTGTTCTTCGCCGACGGCGGCGTCACCGCTCTCGGCACCAACGTGACGTTGATGGGCATCGTCACGGTCGTGGTGGGCTGGGTGGTGTATCGCCAGCTGCTGCGGCTGCTCCCGAACCGGCCGTCGTCGGTGGCGGTGGCGGCGTTCGTCGCGGCTCTGCTGTCGGTGCCCGCGTCGGCGCTCGCGTTCGTCGGGCTCTACGCGGTCGGCGGTACGGCACCTGTCCCCCTGTCGGCGCTGGCGGCGGCCATGCTCGGCTGGCACGTGCTGATCGGGCTCGGCGAGGCGGCCATCACGGCCGTCACGGTGGGCAGCGTCATGGCGGTCCGACCGGATCTCGTCTACGGTGCCCGCGGCTACCTCGCCGCCAAGTCGCTCGTGATCCGTAGCACGTCGACGGAGGCAAGCTCATGACCGAGACCCACCCGAAGCCGCGGATGCGGACCAAGGCGTTCGTCGTCACGGGGGTGGTCGTGGCGCTGATCCTCGCTGGCGTGGTGAGCGCGCTGGCCTCGGCGAGCCCCGACGGGCTCAACCGGGTGGCAGAGGACCTCGGCTTCGCATCGGCGGAGCGAAAGAGTGCCACGGCCGACTCACCGCTGGCCGACTACTCCACCAAAGGGGTCGACCACGAGTTCCTCTCCGGTGGGCTCGCCGGAGTGACCGGTGTGCTCGTCGTACTCGCTGTCGGGAGCGGCCTCGGCTACACGCTGCGTCGGCGATCTCGCAAGGGCAGCTGAGATGGGCGCGGTGCACGCTCACCGGCTCTACGTCCACGGCCATTCCGTCGTGCACCGCCTGCCGGCGGAGTGCAAGCTCGTGGCCCTGGTCGGGTTCGTCTTCACGGTCGTGGCCACGCCGCGCACGGCGTTCGCCGGGTTCGGCTGCTACGCGGTGCTGCTGTTCGCGCTGATCAAGCTGGCGCAGATTCCTGCGGGGTTCGCGCTGCGTCGGGTGGTCGTCGAGGCACCGGTCGTGGTGTTCGCGGTGTTGCTGCCGTTTGTCGCGCACGGTCCGCAAACCGAGGTCCTTGGCGTCGGGGTCTCCGAGCCCGGCCTGCTGGCGGCGTGGAACATCCTCGCGAAGGCCACGCTGGGCGTGCTGGCGGCGATCGTGTTCGCGGCGACCACCGAGCAGCGAGACTTCCTGGTCGGCTTGCAGCGGCTGCGGGTACCGAGCCTGCTGATCCAGATCGTGGCGTTCATGGTGCGCTACCTCGACGTGATCACCGATCAACTGGGCCGGATGCGAGTCGCGCGCGAGTCGCGCGGGTTCACACCCAAGGGCGTGCGTGCCTGGCCGGCGTTGGCCAAGTCGGGTGGTGCGCTCTTCCTCCGCTCGTACGAACGCGGCGAACGCGTGCACCTCGCCATGCTGTCGCGTGGGTACAACGGAACGATGCCCGTGCTTTCTGCCCGGTCGGCGAGCCTGACCGACTGGACCTGCGCGCTGCTCCTGCCGGGGCTCGCGGTGCTGGTAGCGCTGGGTGGGTGGTTGCTGTGAGCAGGACGCCTGTCGTCGAGCTGGAAGGTGTCGCCTACGCATACCCCGATGGGCACCAGGCGCTCTTCGGAGTCGACCTGCGCATCTTTCGGGGTGAACGGGTCGCCGTCCTCGGACCGAACGGCGCCGGCAAGACCACGCTTGCCCTGCATCTCAACGGCATCGTGATGCCTGGGGCGGGCGTGGTACGGATCGACGGCCTGCCGGTGGAAAGCCACACGTTGCTCGAGGTCCGGCGACGGGTCGGGTTGGTTTTCCAGGATCCCGACGATCAGCTCTTCATGCCGACCGTGCGAGACGACGTGGCGTTCGGTCCGGCCAATCTCGGACTGCGCGGCGAGGAGCTCGAGATGTGTGTGGCCGATGCGCTCGCCGCGGTGGGGATGAGCGAGTACGCCGACCGGCCACCGCACCACCTCTCATTCGGTCAGCGGCGTCGGGTCGCGGTGGCGACGGTGCTCGCGATGCGGCCCTCGATCCTGGTGCTGGACGAGCCCTCCAGCAATCTCGACCCTGCCAGCCGGCGGGAGCTCGCCGAGATCCTTCGCAGCCTCGACGTGACGTTGCTCATGGTGACCCACGATCTTCCGTACGCGCTCGAGCTGTGCGAGCGCGCGGTGATCCTCGACGAGGGGACGATCGTGGCGGACGGCCCGACGGCCGAGCTGCTCGCAGACGCCGATCTTCTGGCCAAGCACCGCCTGGAGCTGCCGTACGGGTTCTCGGTCGTGAGCCCTGCCCGCCATGAGAACCCCGCGTCGCGCCACCCTCAGCCCGGTTCACTCTGAGACACTGGCTGCACGATGAGCGACGACGCGAAGCGGGCCGCGGTCCCGGAACAGGCGCGGCGCCGGTCGGCAGACGCCATTGAGGCCGATCTCGGAGCGACGCGGGAGCACCTTGCCCAGACGCTCGACGCGCTCGCCGATCGGATGCGGCCGCGACAGATCGTCTCGCGCGCCGCCAATCGGGCCAAGCTCGTCGTGGTGTCACCGGACGGCCGGTTTCGTACGAAGCGGGTGATCGTGACGCTGGTGGTCGCGGGATCGGTCGCGGCTGGCCTGATCATGCTCCGGCGCCTCGTGCAGGGCAGCCCGCCTCGCGGCGGCATGACACGTCACGGCCGGCGTGGTCGATGACGATGACGTGGGAGCGCCGGGCCATTGGCACGAACCCAGTCCGGCGCCGTAACCTCTCTCATCGTGACCGAGACGCCAAACGGACGCCTGCGTGCCGACAAACTTCCGATTCGGATGCTCCACGACCGGGTCCTCGTCAGCCTGGACGTCGAGACCGGTGAGCGACGCTCGTCGGGCGGGATCGTGATTCCGGCCACCGCCAAGATGGGCAAACGGTTGGCGTGGGCGAAAGTGGTCGCCACCGGTCCCCACGTGCGGTCGATCGAGGTTGGCGACCGGGTGCTGTTCGACCCTGAGGACCGTGCAGAGATCGAGCTGCACGCCCAGGACTACATCCTGCTCCGGGAGCGTGACATCCACGCCGTTGCCTCGGAACGGCTGGAAGACGACCAGACCGGTCTCTATCTGTAGCGTTCGGGCTCCTGCCTTCGCACGTCGTCGTACCGACCCACACTGTGGCGTGTCTCGCGCTGTCCTGCAGCGTGAGGTCGGTGCGGCATGCTCACCGACGGGTGCTGGGGGCGCGGTCGTGTCGGTGCTGCTCAGGCACGGTGACACCCTGGTCCGACCCCTCCGCCGCGTCGAATCGAGCCGGCAGGCCGTGCTTGTGGCAGAGCACGAGGACGTTGTGCGTGTCGTAGATCCGGATCGGCCGTTTGAGCTGGTACTCGTACGCCTGCCAGTCCACGTGGGCGATCGCGAACAGCATCCCGGAGTCGGCGCGTTCCCGGCGCACCGCCGAGGTGAGGGCGCGCGCCTCGGAGGTTTCGAGTCGCTGCTTGCTTCGGCGTACGTGCACGACGCAACGCTTCCCGTCCGCGACCGCGAGGTATCCGCCTGGCGCGTCGACGAGCTCACTGACCTGGTATCCCATGCGTTCGAGCAACCGGACGAGCTGCCGCCGCACGTCCTCGATGGGGGCGGTCGCGAGGTTCAGCGCGCGAGCCTCGGGCGCTGGTTCGAGGTCGGGATCGGCAAGCTCGTACGGAAGGATGGGCGTGATGCCCGCGAGCTCTTCTGGATAAGGCGAGAGCTCCGCACCGCAGTGGCGGCGTGACACGTCCACCGGATCGGGAAGGTTCTCCAGGTTGATCCGACCGAAGTGGCGCCTGGTGGCGGACATCGTGACGAGGCAGGGTGACGCGTCCTCGCTCGGCGCCACGCCGTTGAAGACGACGACGTCCACGAGATCGCTCGGGTCGGCTGCGAACGCGGTGCGGATGGCGCGCAACCCCATCTGGCACACGATGTTGTTGTAGATTCCGCGAATCTCGGTTGCCGAACGCCATTTGTGCACACCGACCGAATCGGTCGCGCGGTTGTAGCGGTATTCCTTCTCCCGCGGTATCACGTCGGCTTTCGGCACTTCCCACTCGATGAGCAACAAGCGGGATTCCGGTACGTACGCAACGCGTCGGCCGCGGGGAAAACTCGGTCGGTCGACAATCCGCTCGAATATGCGGGTGAAATAGTCGGTGACACTCTTACGCTCGCCGGCGAATACCTTCTCCCGGAGTTCGTCGATCGAGGCGTTGTGTGCGAGGACCTCTTGCAGCTCCTGCGCATGCGCCTCGTGGTGCTCGCGGGTGAGCTCGGCGACCCGGCGTTGCCGTTCCGCCTCGTCGGCGCGGTAACGCTCCAAGGCCTTGCTGTACGCTGCCTCGGCCTCGGCCTCGGTCGTGGGACGCCAGTCACGCTTGAGCAGGCGGGAGGCCGGTCCGAGCACGGGCTGCAGCAACGTGAGGAGTCGGTTGTGTGTCTGGGGAGCGTATTCTTCCCAGGAAGGAACGGGAAGCGGCTCGGCATCCGCGCCGAGGTCGAGGGTCGGCGGTCGCTTCTTGAGCTGCTCGAAGTCGAGCGGTTCGACCGGGAGGGACATCGCGGCGTGCAGCAGAAACGTCAGACGTTGGATTTTCTGCTCAACGCGTTCCGTGCGTACGACCGCGTCCTCGGTCATTTGCTGGACGTGCAATTCCTGACGATGCCGCTCCTGTTCCGAGAGCCTGCGTCTGTAGCGCCGATCAGTCATGCGACGGTCCCCTCGCGGCCAGAATGTCAAGCGATGCGCCGATGCATCCTGTCAGATTCTCCGATCGCGGGCCGGACCGAGGTCGGCCAGGCATGCGTCTCATCGGCAGGCCCTCCTCGGGTTCCGATGACGCTGTGTTCGTCTCTTGTAACATGCCGCTGCGATGCCCGCCAAGTGCGTGTATCGCTGGCTGAGAGGTTGGGTCGGTGACGGGATCGGTTGCGCGACAGGTGAGAGACCGGCTGGAGCGGCGCCGCGACGAGATGGTCGAACTCCTCGGTGAGCTCGTGAGCATCGAGTCCGGGAGCGATGATCCGGAAGGTCTCGCGGCGATGGCGGTACGCCTCGAGGAGTTGTTCGGCGAGTTCGCCCCACCCACCCGCCACCCGCCCGGGCACCTGCTCTTCGTACTCCCCGGTGCTGCCGACACCGGCCATGCCGGATCCGCGCAGGAGGCGACGGCTCGAACCGGGAGGGGGAAGGGCGGCGGTCACACCCTCGTCATCGGGCACTACGACACGGTCTGGCCTCGAGGCACTCTTCGCCGCATGCCGTTTCGGGTCGACGACGGTGTGCTCACCGGACCGGGCTGCTTCGACATGAAGGGCGGACTGGTGCTGCTCTACTTCGCCTTGCGAGAGCTGCGGGCCCTCGGCCGTGCACCGGTACGCCAGACCCGCATCCTGCTCACCTGTGACGAGGAGATCGGCAGCGTCACGTCCCGCGACCTGATCGCCGACCTGGCCGGCGCCGCCGAGGTCGCGTACGTCCTGGAGTCGCCGCTGCCCGGCGGTGCCCTGAAGACCGCACGCAAGGGTGTGGCGAAGTACACCGTGCGGGTGCAGGGGCGCGCGGCACACGCCGGCATCGAGCCCGAGAAGGGCGCGAGCGCCATCGTGGAGGTCGCCCACCAGATCTGCCAGCTGCACGCCTTGACCGATCTCGAGCGGGGAACGACGGTGAACGTCGGCGTCGTGCGGGGCGGGACCCGTCCCAATGTGGTAGCGGCGGAGGCCGAGGCCCAGGTCGACGTGCGGGTCGCCACCCGAGCTGAGTCCGAGCGTGTCCACGCGGCCATCACCGGACTGCGACCGGTCAACCCGCAGACCGTCGTATCGGTCACGTCGGGACCGTCGCGGCCGCCGATGGAGCGGACGGACGGGATAGCCCGCCTCTTCGCCAGGGCACGAGAAATCGCCGGCGACGTGGGCATGGACCTCGGCGAAGGGGCGACCGGTGGCGGAAGCGACGCCAACCTGGTCGCGGAGGCCGGGGTGCCGACGCTCGACGGGCTTGGTCCCGAGGGAGCGGGGGCACATGCCGATCACGAGCAGGTCCTCATCGAGAGCCTGCCCCGCCGCGCGGCGTTGCTCGCTGGACTTCTCGCCGAGGTCTGACGCCCAGGTGCCACACACCGCCGCGTGGTCAGCGGAAGAGCAGCACCATGACCCAGGCGAAGCCAAGCCCGGCGAAGAGCAGGAACTCGATTGCTTTCCAACCTGCTTGCCGCACGATTCTCTCCTCTGGTGGGTGGTCCCGGCCCTGGCATGGTCATCGAGGACCGTGAGCCCTTTAGTGCTCCGGACCGGTTCCGCGAGGGCGCATCGCGGGAGGCCGTGTCGTACGAATCTGGCCGGGGGGAAGGGGTGCCCGACCCGGGCGTGGCCGGCGTACGGGTCGGGAAACCGGCGTCTGACGTGCGGCCGTGAGCGGCAGGGTGTCCAGGATGACGGTCGGATCACCCGTGCCGTCGACGACGCGCTTGGCGAGGTCAGCGAGCCGTAGCCGGTTGCTGCGTGCGTAGTTGCGCAGAGCGGTGAACGCCTGGTCGACACCCAGACCGCTGCGCTGGGCCAGCATGCCCTTCGCCTGCTCGATGACGATCCGGCTGTTCAGCGCACCCTGGAGCTGCCCGACGATCTTGTGTGCCCGGGCGGCAGCACTCTGCTGGAGCAGGCCGACGGTCGCGAGCTCGAGAAGCGGCTGCAGGCGCCGTTCGCCGTCTGCGGTGAGCGCCGAGGCCTGCGTACTCAACAGGCATGCGACACCGAGTGGCACCTGCTGGTAAGTGAGTGGGAACGCACGAACGGCCTTGATGCCGGCGTGGCTTGCACTGGCAGCGAAGCGGGGCCAGACGTCGGCGTGCGAGTCCAGGTCGTCGGCCGCAACCGGCTGCCGGGTGCAGAACGCGTCGCGACACGGACCTTCCTCGGCCTGCTGGTCGAACAGCCGGGTGAGTGTCTCACGAGTGGGTGCATCGCCCGACACGGCCACGGTGTGCAGGAGACCGTCACGGTCGGGGACCATGACACCAGCGGCCACGCCGAACAGCTTCGTGCAGTGGTCTGCCAAGGTGGCGAGCACGTCGAGCGTCGCAAGCTCGATTCCGGCCGCCTCCGCAAGCTCGACCGTGACCTCGGTGAGGGGTGACTCCATACGCAACGTCCCTTCGCCTCACCGGGTACGCCTACCCAGTTTTTGCCCGGATAGTCACCTCGTGAGGCGATGAACCGCGCGGTCAACCCTGGTCGGTGCGAACCGCTCGCCACCGGCAGATGTCGCTCGAGCCCGTAGCCTCAGCAGGCCGCGACACTCAGCCCGGCAAGCACGACGTCAGCGAGGTCGAGGGGAGCGAGGAGTCATCACTCCCTCGACCGGTTGCTAGCCGCCCGCCATGGCGCCGACGATGAGGAACGGCTCGGTGCCGCTCACGACCGCTGGCGGAAGGGGGACGTCGAGATCGACGTGCGAGAGGTCCTGCTCGCAGGCGAAGAACCGGACGAACGCGCGACGCTTCCCGGTCGCGGGATTCCTGATCGTCCCACGCAGCGGCGGGTACTTGGCCTCGAGCGCGTCGATCACCGCTCGTGGTGTCGGTTCGTCGACCGCGATCCGTACCTCCTTGTCGACCTGGGCAAGGTTGCGAAGGTGCGTCGGAAGCACGACACGGACAACCGTGGCGTCCGACCCAGCTGACGTCCCCACGGTCCCCGCGCTCATGGGAGGGTCTGCACTTCCACCGAGAGGACGGCCGGGAGGTCGCGCACGATGGCATTCCAGGTCTCTCCCGAGTCGGCGGACGCGTAGACCTGACCGCCGGTCGTACCGAAATAGATCCCGCACTCGTCGAGCGAGTCGACCGCCATCGCGTCACGGAGCACGTTGACGTAGCAGTGGCTCTGCGGCAGGCCCTTGGTCAAGGGCTCCCACTCGTGGCCGCCCGTCTTGCTGCGGTAGACCCGGAGCTTCCCCTCCGGCGGGAAGTGGTGGGAGTCGCTCGTGATGGGGACGACGTAGATCGTGTCCGGTTCGTGGGCATGGACGGCGATCGGGAACCCGAAGTCGGTGGGGAGGTTCCCGCTGACCTCGTACCAGGACTCACCGCCGTCGTCGCTGCGCATCACGTCCCAGTGCTTCTGCATGAACAGCACGTCCGGGCGATCCGGGTGCATGGCGATCCGGTGGACGCAGTGTCCGACCTCGGCGTCCGGGTCCGGGATTCCCTCGGACGCAAGACCGCGGTTGATCGGTTGCCACGTCTTGCCGCCGTCGTCGGTCCGGAAGACGCCGGCCGCCGAGATGGCGACGTAGATCCGCTCCGGGTTGCTGGGGTGCAGGACGATCGTGTGCAGGCACATACCACCGGCGCCTGGCTGCCACGCCGACCCGGATCCGTGCCCGCGCAGGCCCGGCAGCTCCTGCCAGGTCCGCCCGCCGTCGGTGCTCCTAAAGAGGGCGGCGTCCTCGACGCCGGCGTACACCGTGTCGGGATCGGTGAGCGACGGTTCGAAGTGCCATACCCGGGCGAACTCCCAGGGATGGGGTGTGCCGTCGTACCACTGGTGCGTGCCCGGCACACCGTCGTAGGTGAAGTCGTTGCCGACCGTCTGCCACGTGGCACCGCCGTCGTCGGAGCGGTGGACGACCTGGCCGAACCAGCTGCTGGACTGCGAGGCGTAGATCCGGTCGGGGTCAGCCGGTGATCCTGTGACGTGGTAGATCTCCCAACCGGGGAAGTGCGGTCCGGAGACCTCCCACCGGTCCCGCTTGCCGTCGGACGTGAGGATGAATGCGCCCTTGCGGGTCCCGACCAGTACGCGGATGCGGCTCATACGTGCGTTCCCTTCTCGAGCATCGCCTGCGGCTTCGGTGTGTGAGACCTGGTGCGGTGCCGTCACTCATCGGTGGACGCCGCAAGATCCGCGGCGTCCCGTCGTCTCCTCGCAGGGCTCAAGGTGATCGTGACGAGCCAGGTCGTCGTGCGTGTTCCGGGACGTCGAGCCAGCTTAGGGTCAGGGACCGACGATTTCTTCTTCAATCTTGCGGTCCGTCCTCCTCGCAGGAGACCTAGGCGATCGTGCCTGTCACGATCGGGGCGGCGAGCGGGGGAAGCGCAACCACGACCGGCGACCGCCAGTCCTCGGCCACGTCGAGGACGAGATCGTGATGCTGCAGCGGCTCGCTGCGGGTCAGGGTGATGGAGGTGGGCGACGAACCGATCACGCTGTGTGACGGGAGGAGCTGAGCCACCGGATCGTCGATCTGAGGGAGCGCGGCGGCCAACAGCCAGTAGCGGCCCGGTCGCAGGCCGGTCAGGGCGTACGTGTGGGACTCGTCCAACAGGGAGCCGCTGATCGGTACACCGCGCGCTGAGCGTTTGCGGTACAGCCCGACATAGATCGACGCGCAGCCGCGGAGTGCTGCATGGGCCCGCTCACTCAGGCGTACCGAACCCGAGACCACGCAACCATGCGCCGCGTCGCCTGGCACGGTCATCGGCTGCGGCGGTGCGGCGGCCAGGAGATCGGGAAGGCGGCGGAAGGCCGTGGGGGAGAGCCCGACCGAAGCGGTGAATCTCGTCGTGAACGTGCCGACCGAGGTGAATCCGACGGCCAAGCAGACGTCGATGATCCGCTCGTCGCTGTGCAGGAGGAGGTCCTTGGCACGGTGGAAACGATGCGCGGCCAGGAACTGACCTGGCGTCGTTCCCATGTGCTGCTCGAAGACGCGAGCCAGGTGAAAGGGACTGTATCCCACATGGTCGGCGACGTCGCAGAGCTTGATCCGCTGGCTGCTGTGCTCCCGGAGGAACCGCGCAGCAGCGATGACAATCTCGCGTCCGGGCGCTGAAGAGCTCTGCATGTGCCGAATCGCCTCGCCGGCCAGTGGTCACCACGGGGTGGTGGGGAGTTCGACCCCGAGCGTAGGTGACCGGGACCGGCCGGCGCGAGGCCCCGGCGGACGGATCACCCGGTCATCGGTCGCAGCCGCCCTCGCCGTCCGGGCGGACGTGCGGTCGCGCGATGTCGGCGGTCCCCTTGTAGGCGTACGGGTCCTCACCGGCGACCATCACGATGTCGCGGTAGTCCCACGCGGCGACGTGACCGTCCTCGGGCCGCCACGGAAGGAGCGACTCGGCACTCATGTAGTGGTTGACGAGCGCCCGCCGGTAGCCGTGCTTGCCGGAGTTCTTGAGCGACCGGTGCAGCAGGTAGCCGTTGAAGAACACCACCGCGCCGGCCGGCACCTCCACGGGCACCGCGTCGTCGTCGGAGTAGGGGAAGCCGTACGACTCACCCGTGCAGTCGAACTCGCGGTTGTCGTGCGGGCGCTGCGGGTAGATGACGCCGCGCTGATGGGATCCGGGCAGCACCCAGAGGCAGCCGTTCTCGACCGTGGCGTCGTCGAGCGCGATCCACGCGGCGGTGAGCGAGCGGTCCCGCGTCGGGATGAAGTACTCGTCCTGGTGCCACGCCTGGCCGGGCTTGCCCTCGGACTTGATGAAGAGCATCGACTGCATGGCCTTCACGTTCGGGCCGATGACCTTGGTGAGGACCTCCACGATCCGGGGGTGGGCGAGGGCCCGCGAGAGGACGTCGGAGATCTTGTGCGCCATGTGAATGCAGAGGTAGCGGCGCAAGACGACGTCGTCGGGCTCGTCGGGAGCCGCCGGCGTGTGGTCGCCGCCGATCTCGCCGAGCTCACCCCGGCACACCCGCACCGCCTCGGCGTTGATCTCGGCCACCTCGTCCTCGGTCAACGCGCCGCGCAGCACACCGAAGCCGTCGCGGCGTACCTGCTCGATCAGCTCGTCGGAGATGGTGTCATGGAGCGTGACCGACCGACGGGGCGTGACTGGTGTGGTGAGCGTGGTCATGGGATCTCCCTTGCGTGAAGGTCGTCGACGTCCTGCAGTATGGGTGGATCGCTCACGCACGAGCCATGCGTACGAGTTCCATTAACCTTTCTGTTCGTGACATCGCCGGCAGTGCCGCGAATCGCCGCAGGGCCCGCGGTGGCGCACTATCCGCCCGGCGCGACGTTCGGTCCGAGGGTGCTTGCGGACTTCGAGTTCGTCTGGCTGCTTCGCGGCAGCGCGCAGTGGCGATATGCCGACGACGACCAGGTGTCGGAGGGTGACCACGCTCGTGCGCTTCGTCCGGGAACCCTCCTCCTCGCCCGCCCCGGCATGCGGGACCACTTCACGTGGGACGCCGAACGTCCGTCGGTGCACGCGTACGTGCATTTCAGCCTCGACACGAGCGACGAGGACGGCGGACCGTTGGGCGACCCCGAGGGGTGGCCGCTCACCCGGTCCCTTTCTGCTGTCGAACCGCTGGCGGCCTTGTGCCGCTACCTGCTGTGGTTGGGCGGCGCGGCGTCGCCACGTGCCGCAGCCCGTCAGGCCACAGTGGTGGGCTGGCTGTTGGAGCTCTTCGTCACCGGGTCGGTCGCCGAGGAGGAGCAGCCGCTCGACGAGCATCTCCTCAGGGTGGTCGACCACGTGCGGACGGTGTGGCGCGACGGGACCACGCGGGCGGTGGGCCTAGGGGAGCTGGCACGTGCGGCCGGGCTGTCCCGCGGCCACCTCGCGCGGATCTTCGCCCAGCAGGTCGGCCTCGGCCCGGTGTCCGCCGTGGATCTCGTGCGGCTCGCTCGCGCTGCGACCTTGCTGCGGCGGAGCAACCTCCCCGTCGCCGCCGTCGCTCAGGCGTGCGGCTTCGTCAACCCGTTCCACTTCTCGCATCGGTTCCGCCGTACGTACGGCGTGTCACCGCGCGCCTACCGCAACCTGCCGTCCGCCGACGACCCGCTCGGGCCCTTGGCGCGGTCGCAGCTGCTGCCGTTCGCGCGGCGGCTTCTCGTGGACGACGTGCAGTGACGACATGTGGTGCTGCACTCCACGAGTTGTCGCCCGTGGATGGCTCACATGACCGGGTCGGGGGAGAAGCGGGCAGTACGCGGGTCGCGTTCGTTGCCGAACCGCTGGGTGAGGATGCCGTACAGCTCCGGACGCCGAGCCTTGAGCCACCGCCGACCCGTACACAGGGGAAGCAGGTCGAGGTCGAGGTCGGCGGTCACCATGGTGTCCTCGGCGGCCCACGTCTCGGTGAGGATCCGGCCGTACGGGTCGAGGATCATCGCGTTGCCCGTCCGTACCTCATCGTCGTCCTGACCGACACCGTTGCTGAAGAGGATGAAGAGCCCGTTGTCGTGAGCTCGGGCGGGCAACCAGCGCATGAGCCACTCGCGGCCGTTCGGTCCGCGGAACTCCGCCTCGATCGCTGCCCGGTCACGGTGGCGGGCGTGCCAGAGCTCGAGCGGGATCGGCCGCATCCCGTGCGGGCTGCGTGAGGACGTGCCGCCGGTTTGGTGAGGTGCCACGAGGACGGACGCGCCGAGCAGCGCCGATGCCCGGACGTTCTCGACGAGGTTGTTGTCGTAGCAGATCAAGACAGCCATGCGGACACCCCATGGCGTGTCGAAGACGGTGTAGCGGTCGCCGCTCGAGATCGCCTCGTGCTCGAACGCATGCAGCTTGCGGTGTCGATGGACCTCACCGTCCGGCAGGCACATGACGTAGGCGTTGTACAGCCGACCCTGCTCGTCCGTTTCGAGGAAGCCCGCGCCCACGGCGATGCCGTGGCTCATCGCCAGCTCGCGGACGGCCGTGACCGAAGGGCCGGTGAGAGGTTCGGCAAGCTCGCGGAGCCGGTCGGTCGTGTGTCGGCGCAGGTGCCAGTAACCGACGAGACACATCTCGGGGAATGCGACGACCTGCACGTCGCGGGCGGCGGCCTGCCGGACGAAGGCCTCCACGCGCCCCAGGTTGTACGCCTTGTCGTCCGGCTGGTGCTCGAACTGCACAGCAGCGCACCGCAGCGACGCGGCGCTTCCCGACTCGTCGTGTCTCCTCACCACCATGCGGCGTGGTCCCTCCTCGTCCGCGCTCCGCTCCGCCGGCCGGCTCGAGCAGCCGTCACGGGAACGCCTGGATGCGCCGAGCCGAACCGTTCCGCCGGGCGTCGTTCTCGCGCGGCCGTCCGGTGCCTCCCTCGCTTGTATCAGGCCGGGGTGAGGACGAGGGCGCCGAGGTGCCAGTGCTGTCCAGGAGTGCTGGAGAGCCGCAGGTCGACCTCGCGGCCGTTCTCCCCGCCGTCGAGGACGAAGTGAAGCCAGGTGAACTCCGCGAAACCGAGCGGAGGGCTCTCCGCGAGCAAGGTCTCACCTTCATGGATGAACGTCGGCTGACTGGGCACGGAGTCCCCGATGAGCACGTCGGCACGCCACGATCCGGCGGGTACGGCGAGCCGCAGCGTCCGTTCCACGACGTCGTTCACGAAGTCGCGTCGGAGCGCGTCCAAGGGCTCGCCACGGTCGCGGGACTGCGGTGGGTCGCTCACCCAACCGAACCCGCGTGCCGGGTCCCAGGCGCTCTCGGGCGCGAGCCGTGTGTAGCCGGCGACCACGGGGCTCGTCGCGCTGCCGGCGTCCAGTGCGAGTGCCGCCGTGTCACCCGCTGGCGCCGCCAGGCACTCGACGTCGTGGCGCGCGCCACCCACGGTGTCCTCGCCGGCGTCGACCACGACCGTGAGGCGGACGGCGAGGGTGGGCTCCGCCGGAGGCGTGACGGTCACCTCCACGTCTTCGGTGCCGCCGGGCGGGATCGTGCGCTCCGTCGTGGTCGCCGACCAGCCGTCCGGCACCTCGACCGTGACGCGGACTGTCACGGCGTGGTCGGTCGTGTTGACCGCGGTGGCGGTGACCCGGTTCGCCCGACCACAGAACATCGGACGGGGCACCGACACACCGGTGACGGCGATCGCCGGCATGGGAGCCTCCAGGTCGAGCAGGACGAGGGCGCCCAGGTGCCACGCTCCGGTCGTCGGCGCCTGCTGGGGTAGGTCCCAACGGTTCTCGACGGTGGACAGCTCGATGTCGACCTCCCGTCCGGCCTCGCCGCCGTCGAGCTCGAACCTCAACCAGCTGTAGTCGTTGCCCTCGAGGTGTTCCTCGCCTTCGGCTACGAGCTCGCCGTCCACCCGCACGTAGGTCGGGTAGATCGGCGCCCATTCCCGGTCGCCGACGAGGAGGAGGGCGGTCCACCGACCGGCCGGGACGGCGAGCCTGAGCGTGCGTGGCTCCCTGTCGTAGATCGTGTCCCGCCGGAGGGGATCCAATGCACCACCGCGGTCCAGGGCGAGGGGAGCGGGACCGACCCAGCCGTAGCCGCGCGCGGGATCCCACTGGTCGGCGGGGGTGAGCCGTCGGTAGCCGGGAAGAACCGGAACCGCCGCGTTGTCGGGGCCTGCGTCGAGGGCGAGCACCGCGCGTTGGCCGGCAGGAGCGACGAAGACCGGCGTCGGGTTGCTGCCGAGCACGAGCCCGTCCGCGTCGGTCGTCGGCCGGAGCGGAGCGTCCGCGGGGTCGAGCGGCGGGGTCACGATGAGCGTCGCGTGCTGGATGTCGCGGGCTGCGAGCTCAAGCGTTGCCGTGGTGGCTTCCCAGCCATCTGGTGTGTCCAGGCCCACCGAGACCGTGCGTGGCGCCGGCGAGGCGTTGCCGACGCGGACGTCGAGCGCGTTCGGCCAGCCGCCGATCAGCATGATCGACGGGGGCAGGGTGAGGACCGACCCTGCCGGCAGGTCGAGCTGCAGCCACTGCCGGCGCTCGTCGAGCACGGTCGTACGCGCGAAGAAGTGGCTCACCATCCGGTCTCGCCACAGCGTGGCGTGGGCCACCTGGTCGTCGAGGCGCTCGAGCACCTCGCGGTAGCGACGCTCGTCCACGAACGCTCGCAACGACCGCCACTGCGCGCGCAGCCCTTTCGCCTCCTCCACGCCGGTGAAGTAGGAGTCGTAGATCGTCTGCAGGACGGTCTCGCCGGACGGCCGGCGGTAGCTGTACGGCACGCGATGGAAGAACAGCAGCAGCTCGTCCGGACACGTGTCGCGCTGACCGAACTGCTCGACGACGGGAGGTGGGTAGACCTCGACGGATCCCGTTCCGGTCGCGACCGTGCGGTCGAAGCCGATGTGGGTGGCGTCGGGCAGGACGCCGATGCCCCACTCCGGGGTGGGGTCGTTGCGTCCTGTCATGCCGCACATGCCGGGTGCGGTGTAGGACTCGTAGATCTCGCGCGACGACAGGAGCATGCGGGACAGGGTCGAGATGAGCTCGCGGTCGTGGCCGAACGTCATCCGCGTCCATTCCTCGGCGAGCTCAGCGGGATCGAGTGCGGGATCCCAGGCGAGACGCCCGAAGCCGTGGGTGTTGGCGGCCGACAGGTGGTGGCCCGTCCAGTTGGTGACCGACCCGACGTTCATCACACCGGCGACGCCACCGACGGACGAGTTGGACGCCTGGCCGCTCACGACGTCGGCGACCGTCGTGCCCGGACCGTTCGCGTGGGTGTCGAAGTCGTAGATCTCCTTCCACAAAGGCGGAAGGTAGACGAGGTGCCGTACCGAACCCGTGTACTCCTTGGTGATCTGCAGTTCGAGCATGAGGTTCGTCTGCGGCATCGCACCGAACAGCGGGTGCGCCGGCTCGCGGATCTGGAAGTCGAGCGGCCCGTACTTCACCTGCACGATCGCGTTGTCGGCGAAGTCCCCGTCGAGTGGGGTGAAGATGTCGTACGCCGCTCTGAGGAGATCGCCGCCTGCCTCGTGACCGACGAACGCCCGCCAGATGACGATCCCACCGTGCGGGCGTAACGCCTCCGCCATGACATTGGCGCCGTCGGCGTGCGTGCGGCCATACGTGAGCGGACCCGGCTGTCCCTCGGAGTCAGCCTTGACGAGGAAGCCACCGAAGTCCGGGATGGTGGCGTAGATCTCGTCGACCTTGTCCCGCCACCACGCGCGCACGGCCGGGTCCAGTGGGTCGGCCGTCGGCAGGCCGCCGAGGGCGCGCGGGCTGAAGAAGTTGGGGGAGAGGAAGAGCCGGACGCCCCACGCGCGCAGGACGCCTGCGAGGCTCGCGAGGCGCTGGATCATCGACGTCGTGAGGAACTCGTACTCGGCGTTGATGATGTTGACGACCGAAGCGTTGATGCCGATCGAGGCCAGGGCGCGAGCGTAGTCGGTGTAGCGAGGGTCGAGCTCTGGCAGGTCGTCCCAGCGGAAGATGGACCGACCGACGTACCCCCACTGCACGACCCGGTCGCGGTAGTCCCAGTGGTTCGCCATGCGCAACGGATTGGCGGGCTTCTCGACGACGCGCAAGGGATGGACGGGTCGCCGGGTCTGGACGAGTCGGAGCAGGTGGAACGCGCCATAGAGGACACCGCTCGGGCCGCTACTCGCCACGAGAATGACGTTTCGCCCTGCGATCCGCGTGGTCGTGAGGACGTAGCCCTCAGGTCCGAGGGCTGCCAACTCGTTCGGGTCGACATGGTGGGCGACGAGGGGCGATGAGGACGGCGTTCCGATGACGACCGCTCCGTCGCGGAGGATTCGGGAGTGCTGCCGGATCACCTTGCCGAGGAGGCCGGACAGTCCGGTCGTGAGCTCCTGCGCGGCGGAACGTTCGGGGCCGGTCGGATCGTCGGGCGTCACGACGTGGGTGAAAGCTGTGCGGTACGTATGAAGCAGGTGGGTGTCGTCGACTCGGCGATAGCGCAGCCAGAGTTCGTAGCCGTCCTCGTCAGCCTGGTCGGCCCACGCTGGTGAGCTGAGGACCCCCGCCATGCCGGAGAACAGTCCACCGCCTGCCGCGATCGCGCCACTTGTCGCCAGGAAACCTCGTCGCGAGACGCGGTTGTTCATGACCCGTGCCTTTCGTCGCGGTGACCATCGTCGAATCCTGGACTGGCCTGGAGCGGACGGATCGACGCAGAGCAGCAATGGAGTACTAGCATACAAGTATTTTCCGACCACCGCGTCTGTGCTTGCCGTACCCGGCCACGAACCCGAGGTGAACGATGGCACGATCCGCTCCCACACCGACGGTGTCGCGACGTCAGCTGCTCGCGGGCACGATGGGCGCGCTCGGCGTCCACGTGGTGACGTCCGGTCCTGCAGCGGCCTCGACGTCAGCGACTGCCGATCACGCCGCGCTCGAGACCTTCGACTACGCAGGCGTCCGCCTGCTTCCCTCGCGGTGGAAAGCGCAACAGGACGAGGTGGCCGACGACTTCGCCCGCGTGCCGAGCGACAACTACCTGCGTGGCTTTCGGATCCGGGCAGGACTGCCGGCACCGGGAGAAGAGCTCGGCGGGTGGTACTCCGACGACATCTTCCACAACTTCGGGCAGATCGTGTCCGGCCTCGCGCGATTCCATGCGGGCTCCGGGCGCACCGACCTTGCGGAGAAGGTCGCCGAGCTCGTCACGGGCTTCGCCGAGTGCATCGAGCCCGACGGGTACTTCTTCTACACCCGGCACCCCAACTCGCCGCATTACGTCTACGAGAAGGTCGTGTGCGGGCTGCTCGACGCGTGGCTCTACTGTGGCGTCACGGATGCCCTGCCCGCGTTGGAGAGGGTCACCGCGTGGGCAATCGACCCGGCACACCTCGGCAGGGTGCGCGAGCACGGTGGCGGATGGGAAGGCGAGTGGTACACGCTCAGCGAGAACCTCTACCGCGCGTACCTCGCCACCGGTGACACCACCTACCGCGACTTCGCCCAGGTCTGGGAGTACCGCAGTCTGTGGGACAGGTTCTACGCCGGTGAGGACTACTTCCAGACGCCGGATGGCCAACCTGTAGCCGCTTACCACGCCTACAGTCACGTCAACTCCCTGTCCGGCCTCGGCGCGGGCTACCGGGTCACGGGCGACGAGTACTACCTCACCGCGCTGCGCAACGCCTACGACGTCATCCGGGTCACGCAGTGCTGGGCGACCGGTGGCTACGGACCCTTCGAGCAGCTGCTTCCCGAGCGCGCGGCGATCGCGGCGACGTTGGAGCCGTGGCACAACCACTTCGAGACCCAATGCGGGTCGTGGGCTGCGCTCAAGGTGAGCAAGTACCTCGTCACCGCGACGGGTGAGGCGAGGTACGGCGACTGGGCAGAGCAGATGCTCTACAACGGCGTGGGCGCCAGCATCGGCATGTCGCCGGACGGACGAGTGCAGTACTACTCGGCCTACTCGCCACGTGGCGGTCGTAAGGTCAACTCCGCCCCGTGGTCCTGCTGTACCGGCACGAGGTCGCAGGGCGTCGCCGACTACACCGACCAGGTGTTCCTCCGGGGAGACAGAAAGCTCCTCGTCAACCTCTTTCTGCCGGCTCGCGTCGAGTGGCCGACAGACGAGGGCCTGCTCGTCGCCCGCGTCGTCACGAGGTTCCCCACGGAGGATCGGGTGAGGCTCGTGGTCGACGCGGCACCACACGTGCCTTTCACGCTGGGATTTCGCGTCCCTGGATGGGTGGCTGGGCGGCCCCGGCTCACCGTCAACGGCAGGGGGAGCAAGGCCGCACCCGACGCACACGGATGGATGACCGCCACCCGCACGTGGCGACCCGGCGACGAGGTGGCCGTCGACCTCCCGATGGCGCTGCGGGTCCATCGCGTCCTCGAAGACCAGGCAGCTCCCGCGGCGGTCACGTACGGGCCGGTGAGCGTCGCGTACGCCGGGACCCGCAACCCGGTCGCTGACATGGGACCCGAGCAGCTCGTGGCGCGCAGCCGGCGGCACCGCCAGGACGAGCTCAGCTGGCAGGTCGCCGGAACGTCGCTGAAGGCGCGGCCCTACTTCGCATTCGGTCCGGGTGAGCGGTACTTCCTCCATCTCGATCCCGACGCCGGTCTCTACATCGGCCTCGACGGCGACTGGGGCTCCCTGCCATTTGTCTCGGTGACGAGCTACCCGGGCGATACGGCGACCTGCGAGTTCGAGGGGACGGGCGTCCGGGTCGCGTGGTTCGAGCTCGACAGCGCCGGCATCGTCGAGGTCGACGTCGACGGCGAGCCTGCCCTCGAGATCGACCAGTACGGGCCCGCGAACGGGACGATCCGGGAAACAGCCGTCACCGACCTGCCACGGGGAAGGCACACCGTCGTGCTCCGCAACAGCGGCCGCAAGAACCCGCTGTCCACCGGTATCGGCATCAACGTGATCGACATCACCCTCGATGGCCCGGCGGAGACGAAGGCCAGGAGCCGTCGAGCGCTGACAGCCGCGGAGCAGGCGACGGTTCGCGCGCTCGCACGCGGCGAAGGGGTCCGCTGACCCAGCTCGGCGCATACCTGCGCAGTCCCAGCGTGTCCGCTCGTCGCCTCCGCACAGCCCAGCTGTGGTGCAGCACGCACGTCGTACTCACACTCGAGCACACGAGAGGCCCCTGCAGCCGAACCTGCTGCAGGGGCCTCACCTGCGCGAAGCCGGGTCAGCGGCGTGGTTCGCGGAACGTCACCTTCATGATGGGCAGGTCGCCACGCAGGAAACCGGTCGTGTGGGCGTACGTGATGTACTGCACGAGACCGTTGCGTTCGGCGTACTCGGGGTGCGCGAAGCCCGCGTAGCTCACCGAGCCGAGCCCGGTACCCGCCGCCGGGAGCGCCATGCCGAGAAGCTCCGACCGCGACCACGGGCCTTCCGGCGCGTAGGCGACGCGGTAGCGAATCTCGTTGCTGAGCGGCTGGCTGTAGATCCACATGAAGACCTTCAGCGCGGGGTTCCAGAACACCGACGTGCCGGCGGCTCCGCCGCCGAGGCTCTCCTCCGGCCCTCCGTCGGTGTCGACCTTCAGTGCCGCGGCGCACGCGACGTCAGGTGACCAGAGCGTCGGGCACCGTGACCGGTCGCGGTCCTTTCCCGCGTAGAAGCGCCAGGCCGCGCGGTCGTAGACGTCACCCGGCCTGGCCAGCGAAACCCGGCTGACCTGGCACTGCGTGGCAAGGAAGCCCGGGCAGCCGTAGGCGTAGAGGTAGTTGCCGTGCCGGAAGAAGGCGTTGTCGAACCTCGTGTCGGGCGTCGTCGGGTCGTCGTCGTACGGCCACAAGGCGGTGGGCTTGCTCGGATCGGTCGCGTTGGTGATGGTCATCCGCTCCCAGTCGTCGCCATCGGAGAGGTCCTCCGTCCAGATCGCGACCCCTTGCCCCACGCCGTCGAAGAGGAACACGCGGCACGCTTCGACGCGGTTCTCGATGTCCTCGTCCGTGCAGGGCAGTGTCTGGCCCGGGTTGTCGGGGTCTGGACGCGACTCCGCTTTGGCGTGGTACCGCTTGATGAGGTTGTAGAACGCCACGATCCGCTTGTTCTTCGGATCGGCGACGATGCCGGAACCCCAGATGGCGTACTCGTCGCCGCATTCCATCCACGTGATGCCAGGGCCTGGCTGGCAGCCCGGTGTGTTCGGGTCGGTGTCACGGCGTGTCGCGTTCCAGGCTTCCTCCTCCGCGGTGAGCCGCCACGCCTCGCGAGGGCCGTCGGGCCCGCCGTCGTAGAGCCACTCGCTCACGTTGTCGCTCATGTCGAGGTCGGTGGTCCTGGCGGCGGTGTTGCCGAGGAAGTTCTTCCCATCGCCGTTGGGTTGCGCGAGACCCGTGTCGCCGAACGACCAGTACGAGAACCGCAGTCCCTTGCCGTTGTCGTACAACGTGCTCTGGCCGTTGTCGTGGCCGAGGATGACGTCGGGTTCGTCGAGCGGGCTGTAGATCGTGCCGTCGGGTGCCGTGGCGTAGTCCGGACCTTCGGCGAACGTCACCGCGGACTCCACGGCGGGAAGTGGCGGTGCCTCTCCCGGCTTGGGTCCGCGTTCTGGTTTCGGGTGGGCGCCGGCCGGCGCGGCAACCGCGCCGACGACGAGGAGTGCGCCGCTTGCGAGCAGCAGCGCTGTTGCACGTAGGGAGGACCGATATCGCGGCATGCGAGCTCCTTGGGGTCACCGACGCGGGGGGCGTCGCGCGGCGCGCGCCTGGCCAGGAAGCGCGTGGGAGACCAACTCGGAACTGCATGCTAGTATGCAAGACCTTGCCGGGTGCGGGATTTTCCGGATCTGGCCCGCACCGCGGCTTCTTGTCGGCCTGTGTCGTCCGATCTAGTGGACCTGGCGCCCCGATGCTTCCCAGTACGGCTTGCGGAGCTCGTGCTTGAGAACCTTGCCGGCAGGCGAGAGCGGTAGCGCGTCGACGACCTCGCAGCTGCGAGGAGCCTTGTAGGGTGCGATCGACTTCCTGCAGTGCTCGCGGATCTGCTCCAGGTCGATGCTGTGTCCTGGCTTGCAGACGACGACGGCGTGCACGCGCTCGCCCCAATCTGGGTCAGGAACAGCGATCACCGCGACGGAGTCGATAGCGGGATGGTCGGCAAGCGCGTTCTCCACCTCGGCCGAGTAGACGTTCTCGCCGCCAGTGATGATCATGTCCTTGAGCCGGTCGACGACGTAGACATAGCCGTCGTCGTCCATGTAGCCCGCGTCACCGGTGTGCATCCAGCCATTTCGCAGTGCCTGGGCGGTCTCCTCCGGCCGATTCCAGTAGCCCTGCATGACGTGGGCGCCACGGCTCACGATCTCGCCGACGGTCCCGCGGGGCACCTCGTTGTCGTCGGAGTCCACGATCCTGACTTCGGAGTGGACGACCGCGCGACCCGCCGACCGGAGCTTGGTGCCCTCGCGATGATCCTCTGCGGTGAGCGCGGTCGTGATGGGGGCGAGCTCCGTCTGGCCGTAGAACTGCGTGAACTCCGCCTCGGGGAAGGCCTGCATCGCGCGTTCGAGCAGGCTCGTCGTGATCGGCGAACCCGCATAGACGACCGAGTTCACGCTCGACAGGTCGAAACTGGGCAGCTCGGGGTGGTCGGCGATCATCTGCAGCATCGTGGGCACGAGCACGAGGTCGCCGATCCGGTGCTCCTGGATTGCCTGCATGACGGCGACGGGTTCGAACGCCGGCAGGATCACCTGGGTGTTCCCGAGCAGGAGGTGGTTCAGCCAGCGGGAAATCCCGGCCAGGTGGAACATGGGGACCGCGATGAGGTGCTTTCGCCCAGCGCCGGACCGACTCGAGGCCTCCGCTCCCATCGTGCAGATGAGGAGGTTGGCATGGCTCAGCATCACGCCCTTCGGGAAACCGGTCGTCCCGCCCGTGTAGAAGAGCCCGGCGAGCTCGTCGCCGCCACGTCGTGCGTCGTCGACGGGTTCTCCGTCACGGATGAGCTTCTCGTAGCTCAGCATGTCGTGGGGAGCAGGGTCGTCACCCATGTAGACGACCGCCCGCAGGTCAGGGTGGCCTTCTCTGATGGCGGGCACTCGCGCGGCGAACGTGTCGTCGACGAACAGGACGTGCGTTCCGGAGTCGTCGAGCGAGTAGACGATCTCCGACGTACTCCAGCGAACGTTGATCGGGTTGACGACGCCGCCCGCCCACGGAACCGCGAGCAGCCACTCGGCGAATCGATCGGAGTTGAGGGACAGGATCGCCACGCGCTCACCGTGGTCTATGCCCAACTGGCGCAGGGAACCGGCCAGCCGGGACACCCGGTCGCCGAGTTCACCGAAACTGCGGACGCGCCCACCGAAAACCGTCGCGGGCGCCTCAGGGAGGCACTGGATGGACCGGTGCAAGCTCTGCGTGAGGTACATGTCCACCGAGTGTCGGCAACTCGCTGTCGGGGTTTCTAGGCTTTCGGTAGCGTCGTGAAACCTTTGTGCGTTGCTCGACAACGAATGTCCTGACGAACGGGTCAGTGGGCGAAGGACGCCTGGCACAACGCCGACTACGTGTGCGTCGCTTCCGGCACCGAGGACGATGTGGCGCTGACGGCGGCGAGCTGACGTCGGATGAACGCCTCGGCACGCTCCTGCTCCCGCTCCGGGTCGCAGAACTCCTCGCGAAGGAGCGCTGTCATCGCCCGAACCCGCGCCGGCTCAGTGGGGGCGAGGTCACGCATCTCGAGCGGGTCAGAGTCCAGGTCGAACAGCTGGTGCGGTGCTTTGGCGTGGTAGATGAGCTTCCATCCGCCCTGTCGCACCATGAACGAGCTGCCCTGCGTGCCGTGTCCGTGATACTCCGCGAACACCGCGCGCGTGCGATCATCGGGCGCCACGGTCTGCAGCGGGACGCCGGCGAGATCAGAAGGTCGAGGCACACCGACCGCGGCGAAGATGGCGGCGTTCAGGTCCCACTGCGTCACCGGCGTACGAACCCGGACCCCCTGCGGGAACCCCGGGCCGGCGACGACGAGTGGCACCCGCACCGAGTCTTCGTACATGCTGCACTTCCACCACATCCCGAACATGCCCAGCATCTCGCCGTGGTCGGAGGTGTAGGCGACCACCGTGTTCGCCAGCTGCCCGGTGCGTTCCAACGCATCCAGCAGCACGCCCAGCTGGTTGTCGACATAGGTGACTCGGCCGTAGTACGCACGCCGGTGCCGGCGGACGTCGGCTTCGGTGAAGGCGTCGGTGCCGAAGTGGCGACGCAGGTCTTGGGCGTACGGATGCTGAGCCGACGCCGCGGTGGCATCGGCCTCCGGCAGGTCAGCGTGGTCTGCGTAACGATCCCACAGCTCCTGCGTCACATAGTGCGGGAAGTGCGGAGCGACGATGTTGACCTCCATCGTCCAGGGCCGGTCCAACGAAGCCGCACGCTCGATGAAGCTCACGGCCTGTGCGATCCGTCGATCGTCGCCGGCGAACGGATCGCGAGCGACGCCGACGCCGCGAATCCGCTCCTGTGCGTCGTCGCGAATCGTCAACGGGTCACGAGAGAACGCCGTGTCGCCGACCTTCCGGTACCCCTCGCCCAGCATCTCGGCAAAGCCCAGCTCGTCGGGCGGCCGGTAGGCATCGACCTTGCCCACGTGCACCGTATGGATGCCGGCGTCGCGTAGGAGTCGCCCGTACGACGGGTAGTCGGGCAGCTCGATCACCATCGAGTTGTTGTACGCCTGGATGCGGTGCACCGGTAGCCCGGAGATGAACGACGACCGCGACGGGCAGCACAGGGGAGAGGGGCAGTAGGCGTTCTCGTAGACGACGCCGGCCGCCGCCAACCGGTCGAGGTTGAGGGTCTCGATGAACGGGTGGCCGTCGGTCGACGCGATCCGGGGATTGTGCTCGTCGGACTTGAGGATGAGGACGTTGGTCCGGCCGTGAGCGTCCATGCGTCGGCTCTCCGTGGCGAAGGCGTTTACATCGTAGGTCTCACTGTTTGACGGCACCGGCGATCCCTTCGACGAAGTAGCGCTGCAGGAAGAGGAAGACGACGATGATGGGAAGCAGCCCGATGGTCGCGGCCGCCGCCATGCCCGACCAGTCGGTGAAGTACTCGCCCTGGAACGAGTAGATGCCCACCGACAAGGTGCGAAGCTCGGGCTGGTTGAGCGTGAGGACGAGCGGTAGCAGGAAGTCGTTCCAGGAGTGCATGAACTGCAGGATGATCGCGGTGGCGGTCACGGGCTTTGCGAGCGGGAGGTAGACCTGCCAGAAGATGCGCAGGAAGCCTGCGCCGTCCAACATGGCAGCTTCTTCCAGCTCCTTGGGCAGCTGGCTGAAGTAGCCGGCGAAGAGGAGGGTCGCGATGACGTGGATGCCCCCGGCTTCGGCCAGCGTGAGTCCCCACAGCGATCCCTGCAGGTTCAGCCTGTTGATGAGGTCGAACACCGGGATGATCGTGTAGCCCTCCGGCAGGAAGATCGCGGCTGCGAGCAGCCCGACGATGATCCGCTTGCCGGGAAAACGATATCGGCCGAGGACGTACCCCATCATCGACACGGCGAGCACGGAGATGACGATCGAGCCACCGGTCACGAGAACGGTGTTGACGAAGTAGTCGCCGACCTTCGCCTCGTTCCACGCCCGCACGTAGTTGTCGAGCCGGATCGCCTCGGGGAACAACCCCAGGCCGGCGAAGATCTCCGCGTTGGTCTTGATGGAGGAGGAGACCATCCAGAGGAACGGGTAGACCCAGACGATGCAGATCGGCAGCAGGACGACGGAGATCAGCGTGGACCGCAGCACGTTGCGGGCAATTCGGGACCGCGTCATCACCCACTCACCAACTGAGAACGCACTTGGGCCGCCTTCCGTGCGGCGAAGACCTGCAAGAGCGCGATCAGCATCACGACGACGCCGAAGAAGCATCCGGCGGCCGACGCGTAACCCAGCCGGGGAACGCCGCCAACCTGGTCAGCGGCGAACGCCGTCTGGTAGATGTACACCTCGATCACCTGCGTGGAGAAGTACGGACCGCCGCGAGTCATGGCCTGCACGATCGCGAAGACGTGCAGCGTGGAGTTGGCGGTCAGCAGGATGATGATGGCGGCGAACGGCAGCAGCACCGGAATCGTGATGTGACGCAGCAGCTGGAACCTTCCGGCGCCGTCGACCTTCGCCGCCTCGTAGTAGATCCGGGGCACGGTCTGCAGCGCCGCCAGCCAGTAGATCATGGTGATGCCGAAGTTCTTCCAGATCTCCACGCCCATCACCGCCCAGAGTGCGGTGTCGGGGTCGCCGAGGAAGTCGACCGGCTCGGGTACCAAGCCGAGACCGGTGAGTGCCTGGTTGACCGGGCCGTGGAACGGGCTCAGCACGAACGTCATCACGATCCCGACGATCGCGGCGGTCGTGACGACCGGCAGGAAGAAGAACGTACGAAAGACCGGAGCGAGCTTCAGCGCCTGGTTGTTGAGCAGGATCGCCACGAGCAACGACAGGACCAACCGGATCGGCACGGCCACGATGACGAACAGGAACGACCGGCCGAAAGCGTCCCAGAACAACGGATCGCGGACGAGCTCGCGGTAGTTGTCGAGCCCGACGAACGACATCTCCGCTGTGAACCCGCTCCAGTTGAAGAAGGAGAAGTACCACGACATGACCATCGGGTAGAACGTGAACATGCCGCCGAGCAGCAACGACGGCAGCATGAACGCGTAGCACCAGCGGGAGGAGACGATCCGTCGCCAGGTCGTGCCGGAACCGGGCCCACGGCCGGAACCGCTTATCTGCTCGGATCCGCCGCGACCGACTCGTGCCAGGTCGGTCGCGGCCATCAGGCGAGGTCCGCGTACATGTCGGGCGTGTAGTCCTTCGTGGGATCCCAGTTGGGGAACACCCACAGGTCACGCGACACGTCTGCGCCCTTGGCACGGGCAGCCGCGACCGCGTCGTCCAAGTTCTTCTCGCTTCTGTCCTTGAGGTCTTGTAGCGCGCGGTCGATGTCGTCGAGCTGTCCGCTCATGATCCCTTGCGCGATGTCGGCGAGCGTCGGTGTGACGGGCTTGAGCTCGAGGATGACCTTCACGACCTCGGAGGAGCGCACCTCGACCATGGGCGCCATGCGCATCAACCGCTCGGCGATGTCCCATGCCGCCTTGGACCGATCCGTGAGCACGTCGGTGCGGCGCGCCCGGTCGTTCGCCTCCGGCCACTGGGACCCGAGGTTGCCGCCTGACGCGATCACGATGTTGGTCTGGCCTTCGAGACTGCCCAT
This sequence comes from Actinopolymorphaceae bacterium, assembly GCA_036564245.1. Lineage (GTDB taxonomy): Bacteria > Actinomycetota > Actinomycetes > Propionibacteriales > Actinopolymorphaceae > Thermasporomyces. The sequence continues at coordinate 90,995 of DATCKU010000073.1, read as the reverse complement.
GTACGAGAACAGGTCACCGGCGATCGACTTGTACTTGCTCTTCGCGTACACGAAGACCTGGTTCGATCCGGTCTCCTGGTAGTTGGCCGGTGCCCACGTCCCGGCCGTCGGGCTCGGCGGCATCGCGACGCCGAAGTCGTAGTCGGGGTTGATGGTCGGCCACTCCGGGATGTCCCACGGCCCGTCGAAGACCATGGCGGCGACGCGTTGCGGCATCCGGGCTCGCGCGTCGGCATCGCCGAGGCTCAGGAATCCGGGGAAGATGCTGCCGTCGGACTTCATGGCGAGGAGCAGCTCGAAGGCCTGCTTCACCTGTGGCGCCGTGTAGGCGTACTCGCCGGTCTTCCAGTCGATCCACGGACCACCGGCACCTCGCGCGCCGGCGACCTGCGCCAGTGCGCCGACGACCCCGGCGAGGCCCTGACCGTTGAGCATGAGGCCGTAGTAGTCGCCGTCGCCTTGTTGCGTGACCTTCTTCGCGGCCGCACGGAAGTCGTCCCAGCTCAGCGGCTCGGACTCCGGGTCGTAGCCGGCGTCCTCGAGGTACTCACGGTCGTACATGAGCATGTGCGCGTACCGCTTGCTCGAGGTCACCGGCCAGGTGTACGTGCGGTCGTTGAAGATGTGCACGCCCGGGATGAAGGCGTTGTCGGGAAAGCGCGACTTCCACGTCTCGAAGTCGGGGATGATGTCGTCGATGGGCGCCACCCAGCCCTCGTTGATCATGACCTGGACGGGCACGTTGTTCGGCTTGGCGAACACGTCGGGTGCGGTGCCGTTGCGAACCCCGAGCGGGACCACCTCGTTGATCCGGTCCCACGGCGAGTCCTGGTAGTCGACGGTGATGTTCGGGTGCTTCTGCTCGTACGCGCGGAACAACGGCACCTCGAACAGCGCCTTCAGGTCGCCGGAGTCCATCCACCGGAACGTGACCTTGCCGGTCGGCAGTTTCGCGCCGCTGTCGGGGATGTTGTATCGGCGCGAGGGACTTGGGCTGGCGCGGTCGGCATCGGGGTCGGTGACCACCTCGCAGCTGCTCAGGCCGATCGCTACGCCGGCGCCTCCGAGCGCGGCAAGGAGCTGCCTCCGTGACAGGCCTCCTCCGGCAATGCCCGCCGTTACCCCGAACTGGCTGGGACGCATCATCGCCGACCCCCTGGGCCTCGACTTGACCGCCTATCGTCACGCACCGTGCGGTCCTCGTCGCAGGTGCGCATTGGTTAGACGATTAACCTAACGGTGTAACGGTTCCGCTGGACGCAGCAGGCTGTCAAGGTTCGGGCATGTGTCGTGGGCCGGATCCGGCCACCCCGTCCATCTCCGCGACACCGGCCGGTCGCCATCCTCATCGGTCAGCTGTCGGCGTGGCCGGTCAGGTGTCGGCGTCGAAGTCGCCACGGATCCAGCTGATGTAGCGCTCCATCGAGCGCCGGACGACTGCCTTCGCATTCGCGCCGACGTAGTTGCCGAAGTTGCCGTAGATCCGGTCGTAGTCGTACGGCTCGACCGCCTGCACGACCTTCCGGACCGCGGCCGCCGAGAGTGGGATGTAGTTGGGGTACGACCGCATGAACGACACCCAACGCGTGTCGGGTGTCGGGCTGATGGTGTCGCCTGCCAGCAAGACACCGCGTCCGTCGGCTCCGACCCAATGCGCCACCGCGCTTCCTTTGAAGTGTCCGCCGCATTGGACGAACGTCACGCCGGGCAGCGGCTCGGCGACCCCCGACCAGTAGTGGATCACGTCGTGCTGGCGTTGCACATGCTGCCGGTCCGCCTCGGCGACCCATACCGGTGCTCCACCGAACGCGAGGCTCCACTCGACCTGCACGCCGTACATGTGGGGATGGCTCGCGGCGATGACGTGGACGCCCCCGAGCTCGCCGAGCTCCTGGACCACGTCGTCGTCGACGAACCCGGTGGGATCCCAGAGCAGGTTGCCGTGCGGTGTGCGGAAAAGCAGCGCACGCTGGCCGATGCCGACGGCCGGTTCGACGGTGATCCCGTGCAGGTTCGGCTCCACCTCGGTGACCTGGCAGCGATGGCCGGCGGCCTGGAGGTCGCGCAACGTCGTCCAGCGTTGCCCGGTGGGACGGGCGTACTGTCGCTCGTCGGTGCAGATCCGGCAGATCGCTGGTGGCTCTTCAGTGTCGGGATGCTCGACGGCACACGTGGCACAGATCCAGACCGGCATGCGGCTCCTCCCTTTCATCGCTCGTCCGGCGAGCGACGTTACGAGGCTCGTCGATCGCCGAACAAGGACCGCGAGACCGGTGCCGGATCGATCCATCGACCTAGGTCCCTCGCCCGGGTCGGACGGGTCGCTTCGGGAGGATGCAGGTGGCAGCCGGGATGGCCGGGCGGTCGGCGTGCGGCGAACGCATCCGGCCGGTGCGGCGGCGGTACGGCAGTAGCCTCGCAAGACATGTCGGAGCGCATCATCAGCGAGACGCGGCAGACCTACGACATGATCACCGCGGAGTTCGCGCGCCGCACGTCGATCATCGACGACGAGCTGCGTTCCAGCGTCGCGGAGGTGACGGCCGGTCTGCCACCGGGTGCCGTCGTGGTCGACGTGGGCTGCGGGCCGGGCAGAGACGTGACTGTGCTGCGCGAGCTGGGCTTTCGGGTCTTCGGTCTCGACCTGTCGTGGGTCAGCTCCGAACGGGTGGGCTCGCCGGTCTCGTCCAGGCGGACATGCGCTGGCTGCCCGTGCGTACCGCATCCGTCGACGCCGTCTGGTGCCAGGCGGCTCTCCTCCACCTGCCTCGCGAGATGGTGCCCGCAGTGCTTGACGAGTTCGCCCGGGTGGTACGAGCCGACGGCTGGCTCTTCCTGGGGGTCGCCGAGGGCGACGGGGAGGGCTGGGAGGTGGCAGCCAACTACGGGTCGCAGCGGCGTCGCTGGTTCACGTACCACCGGGAGCCCGAGCTCACCCGGGCGCTCGCTGCCGCGGGCTTCACGGTCTACGAGACTCGACGGGCTCGGGTGTACCGGGATTGGCTCTCGCTGGACGCCCGGCGCGCTAGCGTGGATTCCGCGCCCTGCGCCTGACCTGTCGTGGCTCCTCCAGGGCGTGACCTCGTGGGACAAGCCGTCGAACCTGGGTAAACCATGCGGATCGTGTCGTTGCTCCCTTCCGCCACCGAGATCCTGTTCGCCGTCGGTGCCGGCGACGACGTGGTCGGCGTGACGTTCGAATGCGACTACCCACCCGAGGCCCGGAAGCGTCGCATCGTGTCCACGAGTGCGCTGCCTGACGGTCTTTCCGCGTCCGAGATCGACCAGCTGGTCGCCGCCCGCATGAAGGCGGGCGAGGACCTCTACCACCTGGACGAGGGTGCGCTGCGCGAGCTCGACCCGGACCTCGTCGTGACCCAGGACTTGTGTGCGGTCTGTGCCGTCGACATCTCAGCGGTCGACGAGGCGCTGGACTACCTGGGATGCCGTGCCGAGGTGCTCACGCTCGATCCGCAGAACCTCCGGCAGGTACTGGACTCCGTGCGGCACGTCGGCGCGGCGGTGGGACGTGACGCTGCCGCGCAGGCGCTCGTGTCCTCGCTGCACGCTCGCCTCGACGCCGTCGCCCGCGCTGTGCGTGGGCGGCCTCGGGTCCCGACGATGGTGCTCGAGTGGACCGATCCGCCGTACGCCCCGGGACACTGGGTTCCTGACATGGTGACGGTTGCTGGCGGCACACCGGTGCTGGGGCAGGCCGGCGAGCGCTCGTACCGCACGACGTGGGGCGCGGTGGCCGAGGCGGAGCCACAGGTCGTCGTCTGCGCTCCTTGCGGCTACAACCTCCAGGAGTCGATGCGGCTTGCCGAACTCGTGGCCAGCCACAAGGTTCTGAGCGACGGGACCGAGCTGTGGGCGGTCGACGCCAACGCGTCGTACGCCCGGCCCGGCCCGCGGATCGTCGACGGTGTCGAGGCCCTGGCAGCGCTGCTGCACCCGGAGTCAGGTCTTCCGCTCGATCCCACGTTGGCCCGCCGACTGCGTTGAATTCTGCAGCCTGGTGGGAATTTCGTCCCATGTCACGGGTTTCGCGACATCTCGCCTGGACTTTCCGTCCACGCGAATGCGACCCTCGAGGTCATGATGGTGCTCTGGGTTTTCGCTGGAGTCGTGGTGGTCCTTGCCGTGCTCGGCTTTGTCGCCATGCGCCAGCGCAAGAAGAACGAGCTGACCTCCTGGGACGTACGCGGCGAACGGGCCGTCTCCTCTGGCGATTCGGTCGCACGTCATCCGCGACCGCCCGGAGGTTCGTGGGGAGTTCTGCAAGGTGGCGGCGACTCAGTGGGAGACGCCGGCGGAGAGTGAGCCGGTTTCCGACAGCGCCGCCATGGTCGTGCGGAGCTTGTCGAGCGCTGCCGCGATCCACGGGAGCCGCGTCGGCTCGCGACTCGTGAGTGCCGTCCAGCGTTGCTCGTCGTTGCTGCCGTAGAGCAGGCTCGTCGCGATGCGAACCGTGGGTCGTTGGGGATCGTCGCCGAATGCCGAGCCGGCAAGCACGGCGACGCGGTGTTTGTCGAGGAGGAGCCAGGCCAGCTCCTCAGAGCTCGATGCCACACCCAGCGCCGAGAAGTCGGGATAGAGGTAGAAGCCCGCCTGCGGTGGCCGGCAGCTCGCTCCTGCGTCTGTGACGATGGTGTGGACGGCGCGCGCCACCTCGCGATGCAGGCGTTGCGCGTTCTGGATGTGCCGGACGAGCTCGGGTGGCTCGGCGAAGGCGTACCTCACCACGTCTTGCATGGGGCCGGGCAAGGCTGACCAGACCTCGCTTGCGAACTGCAGGAGCCGGTCCACGATCTCGTCGCCGATTCGCGAGGAGGGGAGCAGGGCCACGCCGATCCGCCACCCGCCGAGGGCGAGGCTCTTGCTGAGCCCGGTCGTGACGATGGTGCGCTCAGGCAGGATCTGCGCCGGACTGGTCGGGCGGCGTCCGTCGTGCGCAAGGTCCGCGTAGATCTGGTCGGCCACGATCACGAGCTGGCGTGCGTTCGCGATCTGGCATAGCCGTTCGAGCAGTGCGTGGTCGGCGACCGTTCCGGTGGGGTTGTCGGGGATCGTGAGGAGCAGCACGCGCGGTCGACCTCCCGTGCCCGCCTCACGGTCGAGGATGTGCTCGAGAGCTTCCGGGTCGGGCACGCCGCCGACATGGGACGGAATCGGCGTAGGAATGACCCGCTTGCCGAGCAGGGACGCCTGAGCGGCGTAACTGACCCAGCTGGGCGCGGGCAGTATGACGTCGCCCGGCAGCACGGCGAGCAGCGCGTAGAGCAAGGACTTGCTGCCGGGACCGAGCACGACACGCTGCGGGTGCGCGGGGATGTTGCGGCGACTGAAATAACCTGCGACGGATTCCCGGGCCGACGGATCTCCGGCCACGGACGGGTAGCTGTTGCGTCCATGCGCCTGCCGACGCAGCACCTCGCCGACTGGAGGGGGAACGGGTAGGCCAGCTTCTCCAAACCCCAGGTGGAGGATGTCCTCGCCGGACGCGATGCGAGCACGCACGGCTTCGTTGATGGCAAGAGTTGCGGAGATCCCGGACACGTTGACCAAGCTATGCGACGCATCCAGCCGCCGCAAAGCTCGTCAGCACGTTCATGCGAGGCTTTTCAGTACGTTCATGTGAGGGAAAAACTGTCATCGTCGTAGAAGCGGGCGGCGACGTCTGCGGTGAGCTCGCGGACCCGCTCGATTTCCTCGGCGGTCAGTCGCTTGCGGTACGACTCGAGTGTGCTGCGTGAGTCCATTGGCTGGAAGGCGGTACGCGACAGGTCGCGGCTCCAGCGGAAACCGGATTCGCTGCCCTGGCCTCTCGTGGTCGCGGCGCCGATGCGCGAGGCGACGCGTTCGTTCCACGACAGGCCCGCGAATTCGTACAACCTGCGGAACCCCTCGAGTGGCTCGCGGGCCAGGTCTTCGTACCGGGCCACGCAGATCGACGCTCGGGCGCGGATCTGGTCGACCGCTGCGTACGCCACCCGCCAGAGCACGGCGGCGGTTTCGACCAGGTCGCCGGTACCGCCGCGCAGCGCCTCGAGCTCATCCTGGTGGGGCTCCAGCAGATCACGGAGCAGAAACGGCTGGTCGAGGAGCTCACCCGGGTCGACCGTCCACCCGAGTCGTCGCCAACTGCCGACGAAGCCCAGCGGGTGGCGCACCAGCACGATTGCCCGGCAGCCGAGACGTTCGGCGAACCATGCCGCGGAGAACAGCGCATAGGGATCGTCGAGAAGCGCTCGCCGATGGCGGCACCGTCCGATCGTGAACGCGCTGAGGTACTTCACCATGCGCGCGAGGTCATATGGTGAGCGGTTACGTCGCAGCTCGGCGACCACGCCGTAGCGCAGCGCAACTGTCTTGCGAAACGCATCGAGCCATGCCGGCTCGTTGTCTGCGCAGATGTACTGGAAGTAGTGGGTCACCGTGGCATTCAGGACGCCCGGCGACCTGCCTGGCGGATGTCGCGGGTTGAGCGGCTCGTTGACGTAGACGAGCTCACCGCTCGACTCGAGCATCTTCCCGACCCAGCTGGTGCCGCTGCGTGGCAGGCCGGTGACGAGCACCGGACTCATCTCGCGCGTAGGCTCGTCGACCGGGGTCGACGCTCCGCCCGTCGCGGGCTGGTCCGCTGCGGTGACCACCTCGGTCGGGCTGGCAGATGCACTGGAGTCGTCCGACCTCGCCATGGTGTCCCCCCACCTGTCTCCGCGCCATTGCGCGGATAGTGTCCCACGGTCGGGAACGGTACGTCCTGACGGACACGGCGGCTGGTCTCGAGGCGCAGCGCGCACCGGTCAGAGGCACGGCTGGTGTCGTGCCCTGGTCATTGGGGCGGCGAGTCAGCAGCCGAGTTCGAAGGACCCAGCTTTCCCGCGCGGCCACCGCGGCGACGCAGCCGATGCGGCAGCACGTACCACAAAGATGCGAACACGACGGCGACGCAGCCAGTGAGCACCGCAGCGATGGCGCGGCTGTCGATGACCAGGTCGAGGATGAGCAGCAGGGCGCTGATGATGGCCAGGAACAACGCCGCGATGCCACCGTGGGCGAGCCGGTCGGAGCTCTGGACGATCTCGGGTTTCATCCCGCGGGCGAAAAGCGTGCGGTGATAGGCGACCGGCGCCATCAAGAAGGCGGTGGCGACACAACACAGCACCAATGTGGCCAGGTAGATCACCTTGCTGAAGGCGGAGATCTGCTCGAACCGCGGCTGGACGGCGAAGATGAGCAGGAAACCGAAGAGGATCTGGACGCCGGTCTGCAGCACGCGGAGCTCGGCGAGCAGCTCCTGGAAGTTCCGATCGGCGCGCTGCAAGGGAGTCTCGCCCCTCGCTTTCGCACGCCAGTCGTCGGCCTCCACGGTCTTCATCATGCCAGCAGGAACTGATGCTTCCGGACGCACGCCCATCACCGTTTTGGAATGACCAGGTTCGGTTGGTGTTCTAGTACCCCTGATACGGGAGGAGGCACCCCCGTCGCAAGGACCGCCGGCGGACCTCGGCTACGGCGACGCATGACGACCGAAGGCGCCGTGATCGCTCCTCGGAGGGCCACTCCCGGGGTATGGGAAGGATAGGAGAGCGGCTCGCGCGACAATGGCCGGCGGTCCGAGAACCCGGCCCGGAGGGTCCCCGGCAAGCCGGAACCTCAGAACGCCGGAAAGATCGCCGCGTCCGCCGGATCGGGTGCGGACCGGCCCAGGCGGACCCGATCGACGAGCCCAATCGACGAGCCCGATCGACGAGGTGGTGGTATGGCCAGCGAGACGAGCAGACCGGACGAGAGCCGCATGCCGTCCGAAACGCCCAGCGAGGCAGGCGGCCACCGCGGTGACGACCGCTCCGGGGACCGTCCTCGCGAGTACGTCCTCACCCTGTCCTGTGCCGACCGGCTGGGCATCGTGCACGCCGTCTCCGGATTCCTCGCCGAGCGTCGCTGCAACATCGTCGACAGCCAGCAGTTCAGCGACCGGCAGGGCGGCCGGTTCTTCATGCGGGTGCACGTGGAGGCCGAGCCCGACACCACCCTCGATGAGCTGGAGAGCGGATTCGCGCCCGTCGGTGAGGCGTTCGGGATGGACTGGCAGATCCACGACCTCGCGGTGCGGCAACGCCTCCTGGTGCTGGTCTCGAAGCAGGATCACTGTCTCAACGACCTGCTCTACCGCTGCCGGATCGGGGCGATCCCAGCAGACGTCGCCGCGGTGGTGTCGAACCATCCCGACGCCGGTCGGCTGGTGGAAGCGGCCGGCGTGCCCTTCTACCACTTCCCGGTCACCCCGGAGACCAAGCGGGAGCAGGAGGAGCGGATCCTCGAGCTCGTGTCCGAGCAGCGGATCGATCTCGTCGTGCTTGCCCGCTATATGCAGATCCTCACCCACGAGACCTGCGAGAAGCTCGCGGGCCGGGCGATCAACATCCACCATTCGTTCCTGCCGAGCTTCAAGGGGGCAAGGCCCTACCACCAGGCGTACGAACGCGGTGTGAAGCTCATCGGCGCGACCGCGCACTACGTGACCGAAGTGCTGGACGAGGGACCGATCATCGAGCAGGAGGTCGCGCGGGTCGACCACTCGTTCACGCCTGCTGGGCTCGCGGCGGTGGGACGCGACCTGGAATGTCTCGCTCTCGCCCGGGCGGTGACCTGGCACCTGGAGCACCGCGTGATCCTCAACGGAGGGCGTACGGTGGTCTTCCGGTGACCACGAGCACGAGCCAGGGAGCGGCATGACAGCACAGATCCTCGACGGCAAGAAGATCGCGGCGGACATTCGTACCGACCTCACGGCCAGGGTGCAGGCGCTGCGCGAGCGTGGCATCCGGCCCGGTCTCGGCACGATCCTGGTCGGCGACGATCCGGGCAGTCATGCGTACGTACGCGGAAAGCACCGCGACTGCGCCAAGGTCGGGATCGAGAGCATCCGCGTCGACCTGCCCGCGACCGCGACCCAGGCCGAGGTGGAAGCCGCGGTCGACCGTCTGAACGCAGACCCCGCCTGCACAGGGTTCCTCGTGCAGCTGCCGCTCCCGGCCGGGCTGGACGCTGGACGCGTCCTCGAGCGAGTGGATCCGGCCAAGGACGCCGACGGACTGCATCCGGTCAACCTGGGCTGGCTCGTGCACGGCGTGCCAGCACCGCTGCCGTGTACCCCTCGCGGCATCGTCGAGCTGCTCCGGGCGTACGACATCGAGCTGGCCGGCGCCGAAGTCTGCGTGGTCGGTCGCGGCATCACGGTCGGTCGGCCGCTCGGCCTGATCCTGTCCCGGCGTACCGAGAACGCGACCGTCACCCTCTGCCACACCGGGACGAAGAATCTCGGACAGCATGTGCGGTCAGCCGACGTCGTGGTGGCAGCCGCCGGTGTGCCCGGGCTGATCACGGCCGACATGGTGCGTCCCGGTGCGGTCGTGGTCGACGTGGGCATCACACGCACCGATGCCGGGCTGGTCGGTGACGTCGATCCCGGAGTGCGTGAGGTGGCCGGATGGCTGGCACCGGTGCCAGGCGGCGTCGGCCCGATGACCCGCGCGATGCTGCTGACCAACGTCGTGGAGGCGGCCGAGGCGGCTGCCGGCTGATCAATCGATGGCTGCCCAGCGGTCCCTGCCATCGTCCGATCGAACCCAGGAGCCCACGGGGAGTGGTTGCTCTGGCCGCCATGGAGCACGTCCGACACGCGGCCCGCGCTCGATGAGAGACTGGGCACGTGCGTGAGGTGGTCATTCTCGGCTCGACTGGCTCAATCGGGACCCAGGCGATTGACGTCGTACGCCGCAATCCGGACAGGTTCCGCGTCGTGGGACTCGCAGCCGGCGGCGGTCAGGTCGACCTCCTGGCCCGTCAGGCGGTGGAGCTCGGCGTCGACGTGGTCGGGGTCGCGCGCGCCAGCGTGGTACAGGACCTCCAGCTCGCGCTCTACGCCGCGGCGCAGAAGCGTGGGTACGACAAGGGCGAGTCCAAGGTCCCCAAGATCATCGCCGGTCCTGACGCGGCGGTCGAGATCGCGCGGTGGCCCTGTGACCTCGTCCTCAACGGCATGACGGGGTCGGTCGGCCTGGCCCCCACGCTCGCCGCTCTCGATGCCGGTCGCACGCTCGCGCTCGCCAACAAGGAGTCACTCATCGCGGGCGGACCGCTGGTCAAGGCGAAAGCCAAGCCGGGCCAGCTGGTGCCGGTCGACTCCGAGCACAGCGCCCTGGCGCAATGCCTACGCGGCGGGCGTCACTCGGAGGTACGCCGGTTGGTGATCACATGCAGTGGGGGTCCCTTCCGCGGCAGGAAGCGTGAGGAGCTGACCGACGTCACGCCGGAGCAGGCTCTGGCCCATCCCACCTGGAACATGGGGCCGGTCGTCACGATCAACTCCGCCACGCTGGTCAACAAGGCGCTCGAGGTGATCGAGGCGCATGAGCTCTTCGACATGGCGTACGACGACATCGAGGTCGTGGTCCACCCCCAGTCCGTGATCCATTCCATGGTGGAGTTCCACGACGGGTCGACGCTCGCGCAGGCCAGCCCGCCGGACATGCGGCTGCCGATCGCGCTCGCGCTCGGCTGGCCTGACCGGGTACCCGACGCCGCGCGGGCCTGCGACTGGAGCACGGCGACGCGCTGGGAGTTCGAGCCGGTCGACGAGGAGGTCTTCCCGGCCATCCGGCTCGCTCGCGAGGCGGGTAAGCGTGGTGGGGCGACTCCGGCTGTGTACAACGCGGCCAACGAGGAGTGTGTGGCAGCGTTCGTCGCGGGTCGGTTGCCGTTCCTGGGCATCGTGGACACCGTGGCGCAGGTCGTCGAGGAGTACGCTCACCACGCCGGCTCTGCCAGCTCCTCCGGCGTGGATTCGGAGTTGACCCTCGACGCCGTACTTGACGCCGAGGCTTGGGCACGCGAACGTGCGGGCGAGATCATCGCCGCTGGGAGCAGGACTGGAGCACGCGCTACCGGATCGGACCTTGCCGGGCCGCGCACCACCGACGGGGAGGGCAGCACATGGACCTGATCGCGCTTGCCGGAGCCACGGTGTTCTTCGTGGGCGTGTTGGTATCCATCGCGCTTCACGAGGTCGGGCACATGGTGCCCGCGAAGCTCTTCGACGTACGCGTGACGCAGTACATGGTGGGTTTCGGCAAGACGCTGTGGTCGCGCCGGCGAGGGGAGACCGAGTACGGCATCAAGTGGATCCCGCTCGGTGGATACGTCCGCATGATCGGGATGTTCCCTCCGGCGGAGGACGGCAGGGTGCGACGCTCGAGCACCGGTCCGTTCCAGACCCTCATCGAGGAGGCTCGGCAGTCGTCGGCAGAGGAGACGCCGCCGGGTGAGGAGCACCGGCTCTTCTACCGGAAGAAGTGGTGGCAGAAGCTCATCATCATGAGTGGTGGACCGCTCATGAACTTCTTCCTGGCGATCCTGCTCTTCGCGATCGTGCTCATGGGCTTCGGCATCAACGTTCCCAAGCCGATCGTCAACGGGGTGCCCGACTGCGTGATCCCGGTGTCCGAGCAGGGACGCAACTGCCGGCCAGGCGACCAGCTCTCACCTGCCAAGCAGGCGGGGTTCCAGCCGGGTGACCGGCTCGTGGCGTTCAACGGCACGCCGGTGACCTCGTGGGAACAGGTCTCCACGTTGATCCGGTCGAAGGGTGCCGGACCGGCCAGCATCGTCGTCGAGCGCGATGGCCGTGAGCTCACGCTGCACGCGACGCTGATCGCGCAGGACCGGCCGAAGCTCGACAACCCGTCGGAGACCGAGCGCGTGGGCTACCTCGGCATCAGCCCTCTGGTGGTCCACGAGCGTCAAAGTGTGGGCGCGGTCTTCGCCACGATGGGCGACCTCACTGCTCGCACGGCGGAGGCCATGCTGCACATACCCGAACGCATGGTCGGGGTGGCCCGTGCGGCGTTCGGCGACGAGCGTGAGCTGGACAGCCCGATGAGCATCATCGGTGCCAGCCGGGTCGCGGGAGAGATCGCCACGGCAGACGAGGTGCCCGTGCAGAACCGGATCGCGGGCTTCATTCAATGGCTTGCCGCCCTCAACCTCTTCGTCGCCCTGTTCAACTTCATCCCGCTGCTGCCACTCGACGGTGGGCACATTGCGGGGGCGATCTACGAGGCGCTGCGGCGAGCCGTGGCGCGGCTCTTCCGACGTCCGGATCCGGGCTACGTCGACGTGGCGAAGGCGCTGCCGATCGCGTACGCCGTCGCAGGTGTCCTCGTCGTCATGGGGGTTTTGCTGATTTATGCCGACATCGTGAACCCGGTGCGGTTGCCTGGCTGAAGGTAAGGCGACAATGACCAGGTGTGGAGCGTTGGTGCGACCGAGACATGGCATTGGCGCCATGCGCGGCTCGCAATGGCCACACGACACGGTCATGAGGAACGACAAGGGAGAGGGCGATCGTGACAACTGCCGTTGATCTTGGGATGCCGGCCACGCCGCCACCGACCTTGGCACCGCGTCGCAAGACGCGGCAGATCCGCGTGGGCAAGGTGCTCGTCGGAGGCGATGCGCCGATCTCGGTGCAGTCCATGACCACGACGCCCACGACCGACGTCAACGCCACGCTGCAGCAGATCGCCGAGCTCACCGCCGCAGGGTGCGACATCGTACGAGTCGCGGTGCCGAGTCAGGACGACGCCGAGGCGCTGCCGGCGATCGCGAAGAAGTCCCAGATCCCGGTGATCGCCGACATCCACTTCCAGCCGAAGTACGTCTTCGCTGCGATCGACGCCGGTTGCGCCGCCGTCCGGGTCAACCCGGGCAACATCAAGAAGTTCGACGACAAGGTGGCCGAGATCGCCAAGGCCGCGTCCGAGGCCGGTGTGTCGATCCGGATCGGGGTCAACGCGGGCTCGCTGGATCCCCGGCTGCTCAAGAAGTACGGCAAGCCGACCGCCGAGGCACTCGTCGAGTCGGCGCTGTGGGAAGCCAGTCTGTTCGAAGAGCACGGCTTCAGGGACTTCAAGATCTCGGTCAAGCACCACGATCCGGTCGTGATGGTTCGTGCGTACGAGATGCTGGCCGAGCGTTGCGACTACCCGCTCCACCTGGGCGTGACCGAGGCCGGCCCCGCCTTCCAGGGCACGATCAAGTCCGCGGTCGCCTTCGGGGTGCTGTTGTCCAAGGGCATCGGCGACACGATCCGGGTCTCGCTGTCCGCACCTCCGGTGGAAGAGGTGAAGGTCGGCATCAAGATTCTCGAGTCACTCAACCTTCGCCCGCGCAGACTGGAGATAGTCTCGTGCCCTTCGTGTGGCCGGGCGCAGGTCGACGTCTACAAGCTTGCCGACGAGGTGACGGCTGGCCTGGAGGGTATGCAGGTGCCGCTTCGGGTCGCCGTCATGGGCTGCGTCGTGAACGGTCCAGGCGAGGCCCGCGAAGCCGACCTCGGTGTCGCCTCCGGCAACGGCAAGGGCCAGATCTTCGTCAAGGGCGAGGTCATCAAGACGGTGCCCGAGCACGAGATCGTGGAGACGTTGATTGAGGAAGCGACCCGGATAGCGAAGGAGATGGAAGGTGCCGGGGTGCCGTCCGGCTCCCCAAGCGTCGAGGTGGTGTAGTCGACGCCCTGGGATGAGCCCCTGGTGCGTGGCGTACCTCCGCGTGAGGGGGCGGAATGCTTCAGGCGACTGAGCGGGCGCGTCTCCTGCGACAGAAGGACATGCGGGCAATCCGCCGGGTCGTCGACGCCGACCCGGTGACGAACGCGTTCGTCGACGCCCGGATCCGGGCGGCCGGCTCGGACGTCCGCCGCATTGGCGGCGAGCTCTGGGGTTACAGCGAACGCGGCAGGCTGGTCTCGCTGTGCTACTCCGGCGCGAACCTCGTACCGGTCTGTGCCACTCCGGCTGCGGTGAGAGCCTTCGCCGAGCGCGCCATTCGTACCGGCCGACACTGCTCCTCGCTGTGGGGGCCACGAGATGCCGTGGCTCCGTTGTGGGAGGAGCTGGAGCCGGAATGGGGTCCGGCCCGTGGTGTGCGCGAAGAGCAGCCCTTCCTCGTCATGCGGGACATGCCGCTGGTGGAGCCCGATCCGTTGGTGCGCAGGGCGAGTCTCGACGACTTCCATGCGATCTACGAGGCGAGTGTCGCGTTCTTCACCGAGGAGCTGGGCGTGTCGCCGGAGATTCACGAAGGCGACGGGTCGTACCGCGCGCGGGTCGCCCAGCTGTTGCGAAGCGGCCGGTCGTTTGCACGGATCGAGGACGGGCGCGTCGTGTTCAAGGCCGACATCGGAATCGCGACGCCGCATTCGTTCCAGATCCAGGGGGTGTGGGTGCGCCCCGACCGGCGTGGCGAGGGTCTTGCCGCTCCCGGGGTCGCTGCCGTGGTGTTGGCCGGACTGCGTGAGGTGGCCCCGGTGGCGACGTTGTACGTCAACAGCTTCAACATCGCCGCCCGTCGGGCGTACGCGCGGGTCGGCTTCACGCAGGCCACGACGTTCATGACGGTCCTCTTCTGAAGCGGTCGATGGTCCTGCACGGACCGGCAGCAGCGACTGCTGGCTTCCGGCAGATCCGGCAGTTTCCGGCAACGGAGGCCTCCTGCAGCGGTCGGCTGTTTGCCGCAGTGGTCGGCGGCTTCCTGCAGGTACCAGGGGGCTCCTTACAGCGGCCTGCGGTCCTGCAGCGGCCGGCTGTTCAGGAGGAGTCAGCTCACCGGTGAGGAACTCGCGCGGGCGCCGCTGCGCCGATGAGCCACCTCCCGCGGTTTGGCCGAACCACCGTAATTGATCGTTTTTCTCAGGTTGTGGAAGATCGATATGTACGCAATGTGAGACGGCGAGGGGACCACCAGATCATTCGGAGGTGCAACACGTACCGACACGTGTCGTACCCCCAAATCACCTGGTGGTCAAAGTGCCGTGCCTGAACCCTGGTGGGCCTCCACGAGGTCATGTGGGGGTGCAACACCTGCCGACACGTAGTGCACCCCCAAAGACCTGCGGCTCGCTGACGACCTGCGGCTCGACGAGGGCCGGCCCACTGAGCCGCACGCTCAGCTGGCGCGGTCGATGGCGAGCTGCTTGGCGAGCGCGGGAATTCCCAGCTCGCGTTCCCGCGCCGGCGTCGCCTTGCAGAGCAGGTTCTGAAGCTGGTACGGATCCCGAGCGAGGTCGTAGTACTCACGGGCAAGGACCCGCCCGGTTCCCACCTCGTCGCCAGTGTTGTCGGTGTGCAGGTCATACACCTCGAGGTAGTGCTGGGTCCTGCTGACGTACGACGCCCAGGTCTTGCGGATGCCCGTACCGCCACCCCAGCGCCAGCACTCGAGAAGGATGTGGTCGCGCCGAGCGTTCGACAGCAGCGACATACCGTCCTGTGGCGTCTCCGGCTCGACCCCCGCGGCCTCCAGGATCGTCGGGGCGATGTCGATGTTCGCGACGATCCGGTCGTCGACCCGGCCTGAGTTCAGTCCACCGCGCGGCCACGACATGTAGAGCGGCACCTCGTACACCGGGCGGTACGGCACAGCCTTTCCCACCAAGCCGTGATCTGCCCAGGAGAAACCGTTGTCGGAGATGTAGATCACCAGGGTGTTGTCCAGCTGCCCGAGCTCCTCGAGCTTCCTCCGGATCGCCCGCACCGCGTCGTCGACGGAACGCAGCGTGCGCAGCTGCCTCGTCCGAAACGCCCTGCCCTTGCCAGGGCGGGGGACCGCGTAGTCGGCCCACGCGACCTTGTCGCTTAAGTCCGTCTCCCAGATGGACGGCCTGCCGGACCAGTCCGGCACGTCGAGGTCTGCATACGCCGGCTCGGCGATGTTGTGCTCGTGTGATGCGTACGGCGTGAAGATCGCGAACCACGGCGTGTCGTCGGATGCCGACCGCTCGAGGAAGTCGAGCAAGTGGTCGCGCAGGATCGTCGTGCTGTAGCCGGGGATCTGCTGCACTTCGCCGTTGACGTTGTAATCGCAGTCGACGTATCCCGGCCGGAGCATGACCCACTCGCTGAAGTGCGGCGGATGGTCGGCGAGGTGCCACGAGTTGAGGTACTTCCCGAAGAGCCCGGTCCGATAGCCTGCGTCCTTCAGGTGGCGTTGCACGGTGGTGTGCTGGTCGAGGTTGTACGGATGGCCGTTGTCGCGTACGCCGTGGTTGTGGGCGTACCGGCCAGAGAAGATCGACGCTCGCGACGGAGAGCAAAGCGGCGTCGTGGCGTAGGCCGAAGTGAAATGGATACCGTGGTCGCCCAGCCAGCTCCGCACCGTTGGCGTCGCCCACTCGGTGTGCTTCGGCTGGTCGTCGGTCACGATCAGCAGCACGTTCGGTCGCTGCCCGCCGAGTCCACGGGATCCGGGTGGCGGTGCAGACGTCGAATGCACGGTCGAGTGGCGAGACCGCAAGGACCACCCCACCGTGGCAGCCAGGGCGCCGGTTGCCGCGACCGCGACGCCTCCCAGCAGATGTCGTCTGCTCACTCGTCTTGGGCCCGGCTCCGACGTCTGGCCTGGCATGGACGGCTCGAGCTCGTCCTCCGGGCCCGGATGATGTGTCGCCGACATGCATACCCCCCATGGTCGAACACGCTGTGGGTGAACGTCTCGGGACTCTGGGTGCTCCCGAGCACAGCCTGCTTTGTATACCAAGGCCCGATTCGACCCGCCGACGGGGCAGTTCTTCCTGCCGTTTGGTGTGTGTTGCACTAAGGAACGTGAGCGAGAGGGGAGACGCCGGAGCGGCCCGACGGGGAGCCGAAGCCGCGCGACCAGCCGAGGGTCGTGGCGGAGGAGGCGACTGGGAGGGTGGCCGCTGGCAGTTCTGGATCGACCGAGGTGGCACGTTCACCGACATCGTGGCGCGCGCACCCGACGGGACGCTGCGTACCCACAAGCTGTTGTCCGAGGACCCCGCTCGATACCGCGACGCTGCGGTGGAGGGCATCCGCAGGATCCTCGGCGTACCGTCCGACCAACCGGTGCCTGCCGAGCTCGTCGAGTCGGTCCGGATGGGTACGACAGTGGCGACGAACGCTCTGCTGGAACGCACCGGCGAGCGCACGGTGCTGGTCATCACCGCAGGTTTCGGCGACGTACTCCGCATCGGGTACCAGAACCGGCCGCGGATCTTCGACCGGCACATCGTCCTGCCCGACCTGCTCTACGAACGCGTGATCGAGGTCGACGAGCGCATCCTCGCCGACGGAACCGTGGTACGCCCGCCCGACCTGGACCGACTGGAACCCGAGCTGCGTGAGGCGTACGACGCCGGCATCCGAGCGGTCGCCGTCGTCTGCCTGCACAGTCACCTGTATCCGCAGCACGAGCACGAGATCGGCGAGCTCGCCAGGTGCATCGGCTTTCCGCAGGTGTCGTTGTCCAGTGAGGTCAGCCCGTTGATGCGGATCGTGCCGCGGGGCGACACCACCGTGATCGACGCGTACCTCTCGCCCGGGCTGCGTCGCTACATCGACGAGACGGCGACCGAGCTCTCCGGTGTACGCCTTGCGTTCATGCAGTCGAACGGAGGTCTGGCAGAAGCGGGGCATTTTCGTGGCAAGGACGCGATTCTCTCGGGTCCGGCCGGCGGGATCGTCGGCATGGTACGGATGTCCGAGCTCGCCGGCTATCGCCACGTCATCGGCTTCGACATGGGCGGGACGTCGACCGATGTGTCGCACTACGCGGGGGAGTACGAGCGTGTGTTCAGCACGGTGATCGCAGGCGTACGACTACGCGCCCCCATGCTCGACATCCACACGGTCGCCGCAGGCGGCGGGTCGATCCTGCACTTCGACGGCAGTCGCTACCGCGTGGGACCCGATTCGGCCGGCGCGGATCCGGGACCGGCCTGTTACCGCAACGGTGGTCCGCTCACCGTGACCGACGCGAACGTCATGTTGGGCAGGATCCAGCCGTCGCATTTCCCCAAGGTTTTCGGACCTTCCGGTGACCAGCCGCTCGACGCTGCCGTGGTGAGACAGAAGTTCGCCGAGCTGGCCCGAGAGATCAGGGCGGCGACCGGCGACGACCGCACGCCGGAACAGGTGGCCGAGGGATACCTCGCCATCGCGGTCGCCAACATGGCGAACGCGATCAAGAAGATCTCCGTGCAGAAGGGTCACGACGTGACGGGGTATGTGCTCACCACGTTCGGTGGGGCCGGTGGGCAGCATGCCTGTGCGGTGGCCGACGCGTTGGGCATTCGGCGGGTCCTCATCCCACCCTTGGCGGGAGTTTTGTCGGCGTTGGGAATCGGGCTCGCCGACACGACGACGATGCGAGAGCAGTCGATCGAGGCACTCCTGGACGAAGCGGTCATGCCGCGGCTCACCCAGGTCGCCGACGCGCTCGCCCAGCAGACTCGCGACGAGCTTCTCGACCAGGGGATACCGGAGGAGCGGGTCAAGCTCGTTCGTCGGGCCCACCTGCGCTACAAGGGCACCGACACCGCCATTCCGGTGCTCCTCGCCTCGCCGGACGAGATGGTGCAGGAGTTCGAGGCCCACTATCGGCGCACCTACACCTACCTCATGGACCAGCCGTTGATCGTGGAGGCCGTGGCGGTCGAGGCGATCGGGGTGAGCGAGCAGCCTGACCTCTCCAGCATCGCTGAACGTGAACCCGGCGCGCGTGGTCCGGTCGACACGGTACGCATGTACACAAGCGGAACGTGGCGTGACGTCCCGCTCTACCGGCGCGAGCAGCTGCACCCGGACGAGGTCGTCACCGGACCGGCGATCATCGCCGAAGCCAACGCGACGACGGTGGTGGACGAGGGGTGGTCCGCCCGTCTCACCGAGCTTGGCCACCTGGAGATCGAGCGGGTTCGGGAAGCGGTCGAGACCGAGGAGCTCGGGACCGAGGTCGACCCGGTGATGCTGGAGATCTTCAACAACCTCTTCATGTCGATCGCCGAGCAGATGGGCGTACGGCTGGAGGCCACTGCGCAGTCGGTGAACATCAAGGAGCGCCTCGACTTCTCCTGCGCGTTGTTCGACGCCGAGGGCAACCTGGTGGCGAACGCCCCCCACATCCCCGTGCACCTGGGGTCGATGGGTGCGAGCGTGCAGGAGGTCATCAAGCACCGGGGCGACACCATGAAGCCCGGTGACATCTATGCGGTCAACAATCCGTACCGCGGCGGCACGCATCTTCCCGACATCACGGTGGTGACGCCGGTCTTCGACGAGGCAGCCGAGAACTCGTCATCCGCTGGGAAAGCCGATGCGACCCCTTCGGACACGTCCGAGTCTTTGGCGGGAGCTGCCAACGCCCAGCCGTCGAAGCCCAAGCTCTTGTTCTTCGTCGCGTCTCGCGGACATCACGCCGAGCTCGGTGGGATCAGTCCTGGTTCGATGCCGGCGCTCAGCCGAACCGTCGAAGAAGAAGGCGTGCTGTTCGACAACTGGTTGCTGGTCGACGGCACCGGTGACAACGGCAGGCCGCGGTTCCGAGAGGAGGAGACTCGCCGGCTTCTCACCGAAGCGCCTTACCCGTCACGCGATCCGGACACCAACATCGCCGACCTGCGCGCGCAGATCGCCGCGAGCGAGAAGGGAGTGCAGGAGATCCGGGCGATGATCGAGCGGGTCGGTCTCGACGTCGTGCAGGCGTACATGAAACACGTACAGGACAACGCCGAGGAGTCCGTGCGAAGGGTCATCGACGCGCTGCACGACGGCGAGTACGCGTACGAGATGGACTCCGGCGCGATCATCAAGGTCAAGGTGACGGTGGACCGGGAGGAGCGTACGGCGACCATCGACTTCACGGGAAGCTCGCCGCAGCTCGAGACGAACTTCAACGCGCCGGCCTCCGTGGCGAAGGCGGCGGTGCTGTATGTCTTCCGCACACTCGTCGCCGACGACATCCCGCTCAACGACGGATGTCTGCGTCCGTTGCGCATCGTCGTACCGAAGCCGTCGATGCTGGCACCGGAGTTCCCCGCGGCCGTCGTCGCCGGCAACGTCGAGACCTCGCAGGCGGTGACCGGTGCTCTCTACGGGGCGTTGGGCATCCAGGCCGAGGGGTCCGGGACGATGAACAACGTGACGTTCGGCAACGAGCGGTACCAGTACTACGAGACGGTCGCCTCGGGATCCGGCGCAGGAGCGGGATTCGACGGCGCGTCGGTCGTCCAGACCCACATGACGAACTCCCGGATCACCGATCCGGAGGTCCTCGAGTGGCGGTTCCCTGTCGTGGTGGAGAAGTTCGCGATCCGGCGGGGTAGTGGCGGCGCCGGCCGGTGGCGAGGCGGTGACGGGGCGATCCGTCGATTGCGGTTCACCGAGCCGGTGACGGTGTCCACGCTCTCCAGCCATCGCAGGGTTCCTCCGTACGGCATGGCGGGTGGAGAGCCGGGAGCTCTGGGTCGCAACTACGTCGAGCGGGCGGACGGAACCATCGTCGAGATGGCAGGTGCCGACTCCGTCGAGTGCGGAGCGGGCGATGTGCTCGTCATCGAGACGCCGGGCGGTGGCGGATACGGCAAGCCGGTCGACGCCGCGTAGCCGTGCGGTCATGCGGTGCTGGTTAGCTTGCTAGCATCAAGCCGCATGAGCTCCGAATCGGAGAAGGTCCAGTTCAACGTCTACCTGCCGCGCGATCTCGTACGTGCGGTCAAGCACCGGGCGGTCGACGACGGCATCTCGCTGAGCTCGCTCGTGGAGCGGGCGTTGCAGCGTTACCTGGCGTCCGATCAGCCGTCCGAGAAGACGTCGACCTGAGGTCCATCGGCGATGATGCACCTGCGGATCACCTCGCCGCCCGAGCAGACTCGACGAGTCGTGGAGTTGCTCGACGATTGCGTCGGGGTGGCGAACGTCGCGACGATCCCCGGCGCCTCGGTGCGCCCGGTCGGTGATCTCGTCCTCGCAGACGTCGTGAGGGAGTCGGTCGAGGAGATCATCCGTAGCCTGCAGGGATTGGGCATCGACGCGAGCGGCACGATCACGCTCGAGTCCATCGACACCGCGGTCTCCGAAGCTGCCGAGCGGGCGGAGGAGGCGGCGCCCGGAGCGAGTGCCGATGCGGTGATCTGGGAGGAGGTCGTCGGGCGTACGGAGGCGGACGCCATCCTCTCCACGACGTTCGTGTGCTTCCTCAGCCTGGCCGCCATGCTCGCGGCGATCGCGGTCGTCCTCGACTCGTCGATCCTGGTCGTGGGCGCCATGGTCGTCGGGCCGGAGTTCGGTCCGCTGGCGGCCATCGCGGTGGGATTGGTTCACCGGCGGTTCGGCATGATCAGGCAGTCCCTCACGACGCTGGCCGTCGGTGTGAGCGCAGCGGTCGCCGTCGCGACCGCTGCGGCCTTGCTGGCCGAGGGGGTCGGATGGATCGACGGGTCGGTGCTCGACCAGCCACGACCGCTCACCGGGTTCATCTGGACGCCGGACCGGTGGTCGTTCGTGGTGGCGTTCGTCGCGGGCATCGCCGGGACCTTGTCGCTCACCATGGCGAAGTCGGGTGCCTTGGTTGGCGTCTTCATCTCGGTCACGACGGTGCCGGCGATCGGCAACTTCTCGCTGGCGCTGGCGTTGTGGCAGCCCCGGGAGATGGCCGGCTCGGCCGCGCAGCTCGGGATCAACGTGGTCGCGATCATCCTGGCAGGCGTGTTGACCTTGCTGGTCCAGAAGGGCGCCGCCCGGTCGGTGCGCAGTGTCGCTCGAGCCTGACGCAGGGCCGGCCTCCGGTCGCCGACGTGCTCAGCTGGATCGCCCAGTCCACAACGGCTGCAGCGCTCGTGCGATGCGCTCGTAGAACGCGATCGTGTCGCCCGTGAAGGCACCAACGTGATCGCTCTCGACGTCGAGCGTCCCCACGACCCGGACGCCGTCGCAGACGGGGACGATGAGCTCGGAGCCCGAGTCGTCCTGGTTGGTGAGGTAACGCGGGTCGTTCGCGACATCGTTGCTCACCGCGACATCACTCACCCAGGCACGTATCCGATCATTGTCGAGGCCAGGCGGTACGCAGGCGACGCGCCGCGAATCCGGTTGCTGGGCGGTCGTCGCGACTGGGTATCCTCGGTTGGATCTCGAACCAGTGGCGACGACGCCATGTCCTGTACCTAGGAGAACTGCCGTGATCCTCCGGATGTCGACGCTGTTCCTTCGTACGCTGCGCGAGGATCCCGCGGACGCCGAGGTGCCGAGCCACCGGCTGCTGGTGCGTGCGGGATACATCCGCCGCGTGGCGCCAGGGATCTACTCCTGGCTGCCGCTGGGTTGGCGTACGTACCGCAACGTCGAGCGCGTGGTCCGGGAAGAGATGAACGCGGCGGGGTTCCAGGAGATCCACCTCCCCGCGCTGCTGCCCCGTGAGCCCTACGATCGCACCGGCCGTTGGACGGAGTACGGCGACTTGCTCTTCCGGCTTCGTGACCGGAAGGGCAACGACATGCTCCTGGGGCCGACCCACGAGGAGATCTTCACGCTCCTCGTGAAGGACCTCTTCTCCTCGTACAAGGACCTTCCGGTGTCGATCTACCAGATCCAGTGGAAGTACCGCGATGAGCCGCGGCCGCGGGCCGGGCTGCTGCGGGGGCGGGAGTTCTCGATGAAGGACTCCTACTCGTTCGACATCGACGAGGAGGGCCTCGCCAAGTCGTACGAAAAGCACCGGATCGCCTACCAGAGGACCTTCGACCGGCTCGGTCTCGACTACGTGATCGTGAAGGCGACGTCGGGTGCGATGGGGGGCTCCTTGAGCGAGGAGTTCCTGTCGCCCTGTGAGGTCGGGGAGGACACCTACGTCAAGTGCACGTCGTGCGACTACGCGAGCAACACCGAGGCGGTCGAGGTGCCGACACCCGACCCCGTCCCGTACGACGACGTGCCGGCCGCCCACGTGGAGGAGACCCCGGACACGCCGACCATCGAGTCGCTGGTCAACCTGCTGAACAGCCGGTCGGACCTGCGGCGCGCAGACCGGCCGTGGCAGGCCTCCGACACGCTGAAGAACGTCATCGTCAAGCTGGTCCACCCGACTGGCGACACCGAGCTCCTGGCGATCGGCGTGCCCGGCGACCGTGAGGTCGACCTGAAGCGGCTCGAAGCCCAGGTCTATCCCTCGACGGTGGAGGCTCCGACCGACGAGGACTTCGCCGCTCATCCGGAGCTGGTCCGGGGGTACATCGGACCTGACGTGCTCGGGGAGACCAAGGTCTCGAAGGTTCGTTACCTGCTCGACCCGCGCGTCGTGACCGGCACCCGGTGGGTCACGGGGGCCAACCAGCTGGACCGCCACGTGGTGGATCTCGTGGCCGGGCGTGACTTCGAGGCCGACGGGACGATCTTCGCCGCCGAGGTCCGCGAGGGTGACCCCTGCCCGCGGTGCGGTGCTGCGCTGACGATGGCGCGGGGGATCGAGATCGGACACATCTTCGCGCTGGGCACGAAGTACTCCGAGGTGCTCGACCTCAAGGTCCTCGACGACCAGGGCAAGCAGGTGTACGTCACCATGGGCTGCTACGGCCTTGGCATCGACCGGGCGCTCGCGACGATCGCGGAGAAGAACCACGACGCCAAGGGCCTCATCTGGCCGCGCGAGGTGAGCCCGGCCGACGTCCACATCGTCGCGACCGGCAAGACCGACGAGCCCTTCGAGGTCGCCGAGCGACTGGCCGCCCAGCTCGAGGCTGAGGGACTCGTCGTGTTGCTCGATGACCGGCGTTCGGCAAGCCCTGGCGAGAAGTTCAACGACGCCGACCTGATCGGCGTACCCACGATCGTCACCTGTGGTCGCCGGATCGTGGACGGCAAGATCGAGATCAAGGACCGTCGTACCAGCGAACGGATCGACCTGCCGATCGACGAGGCGGCCTCCCACATCGTCGAGGTCTGCCGCGAGCGCTGACGCCACCCCCGGCGAAATGACCACGTTACGTCGGCTACTGCCCTCGTACTGTGGCCTGTATGCCGCGGGAGGGTACGACTGATCGCGGTCAGTTGAGCGGTACGGTGACTCCCCAGCGCTTTCATGCCGCGTCGGCCGGCGTCCAGCGCGGAACGTGTGAGTTTCGTCGTCAGCCGTTGCTGGCGTACGCGTGAGACGGCGTCCGGTACCCCCGCTGGGTGCCGGCCCATGCCGTGGCTGGTGCGCAGTCGCCACGCCTGGTCATTGTTGGGGGAGCAGATGCTCGCGGCGTTCGTCGTACGTCCACACTGGACCGGTGTCCGTGAGGTGGACGCCGCCGATCCACCGGTCGATGCCGTTGATCTCCACGTGGTTCACGCGACCTGCGAGCACCTCGTGACCCGTGTCGGTCAGCGTGACGGATCGGTCGGCGAACTGCTCGCCTTCCCCTAGGGTGATCAACGGACGCCGAGCGGTGGTGAGACCCTCCAGGATGGAAAAGCACCAGACGTCGCCGAGGTATGGGCGCCGTTCGCGCCGCCCGAGCTCGCGGAACGCGTCGCCGGCCGTGCATGGGCCCGCTTCGACCGCGAGCAGGAGGCGTCGCTGGGTGAGCGACAGCCCGTCGGACGTCCACGGGTACTCCTGCATGAGCCTGCCGAAGGCCTCCCCGAGATGTCGCAACACCGGTGACGAGATCCGTGCGATCTCTGCGAGGCCGGACGGATCCGGAGCCGTGAAGGCTTCCCATGCGTACGTCGCGATGTCAAGGGCTTCTTGCGTGACGCTGACCTGATCGTCCCGAAGCTTCAGCAGGTCGCCCGGCGCGAGCTGCCCGAGGCCGCCGAAATGCGCGACGCCGGGGTATTCGCCTACGCAGACAAGGGAAAGTCGCTCGGGTGGTGTGCCCAGACGGCGCAGCCGGTCGAGGATCTGGATGATCTGCAACTGGTCGTACAGATCCGCCTCGAACCACAAGACGATCTCGCTGCCTGCATTGGCGTGGTCGTGCAGGAGCCGGTCGCGTGCCTCGAACTCGCGCAGGATCGTGGCGAAGCCGTGAGCTCTGGTATCGAGGGTGCTGGCAGGAGTTGGAGTGTCGGCGGTGGCACTGGCGCCAGCATCGGCGCTGGTCTCGGTAGGAACGCCCGCAAGGAATGCAGCGCGGATCCTTCTCAGTTCGGCGTCGCTGCGAGCCGCTGGCACCGGCCCTTCGTGCAGCACATCGCGCCAGGGCAGGATGGGGTCGCCAAGGCCCGCGCTCCGCAGGACGTCGACGGTCGTGTCGCCGTTGGTGACGTGAAGCGTGGCGTGCGGTCTCCGCTCTTGCCGCTGGCTCGGACCGTGCCGAGTGTCGTGCTCGTCCAGGTGAGCCCGTGCCGTCGCGTAGCTTTCGCCGGTCTTGCGCATTCGAGCGCGGACCCGCTTCTTGAAACCAGACTCTCTGGTCATGTCGACCTGTCCTTCTGTTGGTCGGCGTCAGACATCCCCCAGCGATGCGGACGCGACCGCACAGACAGGTGACCACACTCTCACCACCGAGGTCGTTCCCCTTTGCCTCCGTGGCAGATCCGGCTGGGGCGGATCGTGGAGGTTCGGCGTGGTGGTCCGCCAGGGGTTAGCGTAAGGCAGTACCCGGAGTCCCGGCCAGATGTTGTACGCGACGAGCACCGGCAGCTTGTCCGAACGCTCCGCCCTGCGGACGTACCCGCGCGCCCCGGCCCGGTCGTGCTCCTCGCCGAGGAACCACCTGCCGAGCGGCAGACTGGCGATGCCTGTCATGGCGTCGGTCAGGGGAGTCGTTGGACTGCGCGGCGATCGGGGCGGGCTTGCGACGTCACCAGTCCGCGCGGACGTGACGACACGCGACAGACGCGGCGAGCCACGCGAGCCTGGAACGTGGGTGAAGAAGCGCGAAAGCGGGAGTCGGCGGGTGAATCCGTGCCGTGACGCCGCCGAGACAACGGCGTCGAGGGGAGACATCGCGGGGAGACTCGCGTAGGGGAAGCGCGAGGCCGCGAGTCCGTGCGAGTCGGCCGACGCCGCGAGTCGGTGCGCGAGGTCAGCGCGGAAGATGCGCCTCGACCGCGGCGACGAGGGCAGGATCCTCCGGCCCGGTCTCCGGCCGGAAGCGCGCCACCGCCTCGCCCCGCGGGTCGACGAGGAACTTCTCGAAGTTCCACTTCACGTCACCCGCGACACCGTCGGCGTCCGGCGTGGTCGTGAGCTCCGCGTAGATCGGGTGTCGTCCCGGACCGTTGACCTCGATCTTCTCGAACATCGGGAACGTCACACCGTAGGTGGTGGAGCAGAACTCGGCGATCTCCTCGTGTGTGCCTGGCTCCTGTCCGCCGAACTGGTTGCACGGAAAGCCCACAACCGAGAAGCCGCGCGGGGCGTAACGCTTGTGCAGGCGTTCCAATCCGGCGTACTGCGGGGTGAGCCCGCACTTGGACGCAACGTTGACGATGAGGAGAGTCGAACCGGCCAGCGCGGCGAGCGACGTGGGCTCGCCGGCGAGGGTGCGCATGGGGATGTCGTGGATGCTCACGTGAGTCC
The DNA here is from genome assembly GCA_036564245.1 of Actinopolymorphaceae bacterium. Classification (GTDB taxonomy): domain Bacteria; phylum Actinomycetota; class Actinomycetes; order Propionibacteriales; family Actinopolymorphaceae; genus Thermasporomyces. Next base: position 64,619 of record DATCKU010000073.1, on the reverse strand, counting down.
CTTCGAATCGCGGGATTGGGCAGCCCGCTCGACAGCGAGGCGCGAGCCCAGTCCGACCATACCCGTGTCGGGACGATACGGTCGCCGGTGGCGGACGACACCGCCTGAGAGGAGAGCGTCGGACCCGCGGGTCGACAGCGACACCGACAGCATCATCGCGGGAAGCTCTCACACCCCAGACGGAGACACCGGAGTCGTCGAAGGCCAGCAGACCGACGTCGAGGAGCACGCGACAACCAACTACGTCATCGGCGGCCAGCAGGCCGTCGTCGACCAGCTCGCGGCGCGGGCGCGTGAGCTCGCCGTCCGCATCGAAATCGGAGCGCGGGTCGACGCCCTCCCAACCTTCACCCGGTGATCGTGGCGACCTCGCTCGACGCGGCACGCCGTCTTCTCGGCGACGACATCCTGCGCTGGGAGAGCCCGCTCTCGACCTTCCGGCAGCCACCTGGCCGGGCCGTCCCGCGGTCGACTGTGATGACAGCGTCTATCTCGTCGGCGACCAGGTGGCGGCGCCGGGCCTGCTGAGCGAGGCCACCGTGGCGAGTACGAGACCAGGCCGCGCATCTCGCGGTCGGGGCCACGAGATGCGCAGCCTGCCACTGGATCGGACCAGCGCCGCCAAGCCGACGCGCCTACCGGAACTGGATCAAGGCCTGGTGGACCGTCCCGTCACGCAGCCGCACGTCGAGCCGGCCACAGGTTCCCTTGAGCTCCTTGGCGGTCTTCCACATGTAGACGCCGCTCCGCCCGTTGAGCGTGCCGGTCGTCGGTTTGGCGCCGGCGGTCGCCGCCCCGAGCCCGCAGACCATCGGGGTGAGGGTCGGCGAGCCGTCGGCGAGGTCGGCGAGACCGCCGTCAGCGAGCTTGACCGGCACCGTCGAGCCGGCGTTGACCGTGGTGACGGCTGGGGCGTTCTTGAGCGGCGGACCGAAGCTGTCCGCCACCGGGAAGTACCAGGCCTGGACCCCGCCCGACCGAGCCTCGAACGACACGAGGACAGAGCCGTTCGCGCGGAGCGTCCGGTAGGCGGCCTGGTCGACCGGGACCGTCACCTTCTGGCGGCCGACCTCCACGTCGGTCGTGGCCTTGTCGATGACCCGTCCACCCATGTCGGTACCCCACGGCGGCGGGCTGCCGTCAGTCGGTGCGCAGGCGGTGAACCCGTCGTAGTCGTCCGGGCAGCTGGACGTGAAGACGGGGATGTAGCCGTGCGGACCCGACCAGAGGAAGACCCGCGCCGTGCCCTCCTCGCTCGACTCGAGGTCGAGCGTGACCGCCGACTTCCCGAGCTCGACCTTGCCGATCCGGACCGCCTTGCTCGGAGCCCGACCGGAGATGGGCACGCCGTTTGTCGCCGACTGGTAGATCGTCTGCGGCGAGTCGACACCCTGGAGCGCCGAATCGGGGATGATCGGGGTCTTGGGCGTGGTCGGCCGGTCGGCCGGGGGCTCGTAGCCGTCGAGGTAGACGTGGCCCCACCGGTACGGCTCCGACTGCTGGCTGCCGAACGGCGACCAGGCGAGCCGGGTCTTGCCCACGAAGTTCTGGGTGTCGGAGTCGTACGGCGTGATGTTCAGGCCGAAGACACGTGGGTTCTCCGCATTGGTGTCCGCGTCACCACGCGGCGCCGGGCTGGTCGGCCCGACCGCCGCCGGCAAGACGGCGAGCGGGATCTTCACCTCGATGTTGTACGAGCCGTCCTCGTAGGTCCTCGACGGGTTGAGCACGGCGTTCGTCGCCACCTCGACACCCGGGGCGTTCGGGCCGCCCTTCACCGTGTCGGCGAGAGGACCGGAGGAGAAACCCTGGTGGTTGTCGGCGTCGCGGGTCCAGCAGGGGCCGTTCACGCCGTTGCCGGCGCTCCCCGTCGGGTCATCGGTGAACGGGAACACCCCGAGCTTGAACGTGCTCGACGTGTCGAGCGAGTCGCCGCGCGGGTCGAGGAGGATCTCGACGGAGTCGACGAGCCAGTGACCGAAGCACCGCTCTGGTGGCGCCGCCGCGCTCTGCACGTCGTCGACGACGTGGGCGAACACGTACAGATCGTCGCCATGCCAGGTGACTTTGGCGTAGCTGCCTTCGCCGCAGTCGACGCCGTTCGGGTTACACTGCTGGCCCTCCCAGCGACGGCTGATGTCGAGCGTCGGTCCGGGGTACTCACCGTCGCCCTCGACGCCGTCAACTTTGGGCGCCGCCGGCGTTTCGCCGATGACGGCGGTCGGCACGAGGGTGAGCGTGAGGTCCTCCGCAGCTGACCCGGCCGGAGCGTCGTACGTCGTGGTGATCCGGACGGTCTCGGTCCGGCCCGCCGCCGCGTCGGGATCGGTGTGCGTCAGCCGGAACGTCACGGTCGTCTCGGCGCCGGCGGCGAGGCCTTCGTAGGACTTGGCCGTCGTGTCGACCTCGTAACCCTCCGGGACGTCGAGGGTCACCGTGCCGTTCTGCGTCTGGTCGCTCCAGTTGTGGACGACCACCGGCAGGCTGATCGTCTCACCGGCGCCGATCTCTGCCACCGCCGCGGACCGGCCGGCGACGAAGGTGTTCGCGGCCGCCCACTCGTCGTACTCCGCGAAGTTGCCCCAACGCTTGAAGCGACCCTCGACAGCCGGCACGATCTCCACGACGTTGTCGGTGTAGGCGGTCACGCTTCCGGCCGTGAGGTTGGCGGCGATCTTGTATCTTCCGGCCGCGGCCGAGGCGCTCGGGGTGACCGTGAACGTCGCCGTGGTCTCCCCAGAGTCGCGGATCGGGCCGATCGGCTGGGCGCGTGAGACGCTCCACCCATCGGGCACCGAGAGCTCGACCGAGCCGGCCGGCAGCGTGCCCTTGCCGGAGCGGGCGTGGACCGTCACCTGGAACGGCTGGCCGGCGACGTTGAAGAAGCGGTCGAAGGTGAGGTAGAAGAGCGAGCCCAGCGGCATGCCGCCCGGGTCCGGGATGCTGGCGCCGTAGAAGAGCGCCTCGTCACGGCCGCCTGCCTCTGAGGTGTTCGGCTGGAACGGCACGAACGACTGGGTCACGGCGAACCGAGAGCAAGAGGGGCTGGCGACATCCTGGTACATAAGACGCGCCTGCGTCGGGTGGGCGCGGGCGCCCTCGGCCGCGACCTGGGACCACGTCTTGTGAGTGCCGGCGGGCATGCCCTGCACGTTTCCGGCCGGCCAGGTGTACGGCGACTCGTAGCCGAGCCACACCCCGTGCACGGTGTAGGGGTTGTTCGGCGCGGGCGTGAACCTGACGGTGCAGTTCGGCCCGGCCGTGCCTCCCGTCCCGGCGGTGAGCCCACCGGACGTCGTCTTCTTGACGAGCCACGGCTTCAGGGCGTTCGGACCGCGAAGCTGTTCGGGGAACTTCGTCGGATCGGCCGCCGCCTTGATGGCCTCCCAGATCATCCGGCCGGCGTACTGGTGGTTGCCGTGACCGGAGCCGAGCGGGCTGAAGCCCACGATGACATCAGGCCGGGTCTGGCGGATGATCCGCACGACCCGGGCGAGGGTCTCGTCGTGGTCCCAGAAGTACTGGGTGAGCGGGGCGCTCGTGTTGTAGAAGAAGTCGACCCTGTCAAGGTTGAAGATGTCGACGGTGCCCGACCGGAAGTGGGAGGCACGGTCTTCGTTCTCACGCCGCAGACCGAGGTCGGGGCCGGACTCGTCACCGACAGAGTTGCCTCCACCCTCACCGCGGGTGTGCATGATGATGCCGCAGCGGATGCCGTAGCGCTCCCGCCACACGCCGCAGGGCCCGATGATGCTCGTGTCGTCGTCGGGGTGGGCCCACACCCCCAGAACGTGGATCTTGGTCGGGTCGTCGCTCTGCGCGGCCACCGTGCGTTCGTCGTCGTGGTCGCGCGGTGCCGCGGTGGCCATAGGGGCGATGGCCGTCACGATCAGGCTCATCGCCGCCAGCATCAGCCCGAAGCGTTTCACGGGGACCTCCTCGCGCCAGGGGACCTTCACTCGAGGGAAGGCAGGCCAACGCCGGGCCGGTGCCCAGCTGCTTGGGTCCGCTGTCACTCGGGCGGCGGCGCGGACACGCGCCGGCGCGCCGTGAGACGGCTGCAATGTACTCGTTTCTGATTGGGAATGCTAGATATTGACCAGAATTGAGCGAATCCATGATCACGACGCCGCGGCCACGAACTACGCACGACGTCGACGGCGGGGGATGCCGCGCGAGAAGCCGGGAGCGGCCCTCAAGACGCGAGAAGTCTCACGAGCGGACGGGTCGGCATGGCGCCGAGAGGTTCGATATGCGTCGACACCTCGGGTGGTGAGCTCGCGCGTTCGCGCGACCACCTACTTCTCCCGCCACCGCGACCCACCTGGTCGCTGCAACGTGACATCCCCGCCGCGACGACGGTGGGGCTGCCGGCGGACACCAAGGCCCGGGACATCGCCGAAGCCTCCATCCACCGCGTGGTCGTGGGCACCGACACCGGCGCCACGATCCACGTGAGCGGGATCGACCGTGGTTTCCTCCTCGGGGACGACTTCTTCCCCTAGGAGTCGTTCCTCTCCTGGAGCGGTGAGGCCACCTTGACCCCGGAAGGGTCGTCGGCGGTCCTCTGGACGCGTTGAGGCTCACCCTCGCCGGGGCGAGCCTCCCCGGCGCCCATGGCCTACCACGGTCTCCGGCGCCGTCGCCGCCGACGGGCGAGGATCAGCGCAGGGTGCTCGCGAGGTCGGGTACCGCGCCCAGGTAGCTCGCGAGAAGCCTGCGGGCGACCTCGACGGAGCCCACCATCGGGTGCAACGCGAAGGCCCGCAGCGCTCGTGCGCGGGACCCCTCGACCGCGGCGGCGATCGTCTCACGCTCGACCGCCTTGACCTTGAGCATCATCCCGAGCTGGTCCGCCGCGACAGGACCGGTCGCGACCGGGTGGGTGCCGTTGCTGTCGACGATGCACGGCACCTCGACGACGGCGCCGTCGTCGAAGCCTGGTACCGCGCCACGGTTGCGGACGTTGAGGATGTGGACCGAGCGTTCGTTCCGGCCGATCGCCGCCATGATCGCGAGAGCCACCCGCTCATAGCCACCGCCCTCCACGTCGTCGTCGTCGCGCGGCGAGTCGTCAGGTCGGCTCTCGGCCATGTAGGAGGCCTCCCGGTCGCGGCGAACGCGGCGCCACTCAGCCAGCGCGCGCGACGGGTCACGGTCGACCGTGGCGTAGAACTCCTCCTGCTGCTTCCGCAGGTAACCGCCGCGGGTGCGGCCGCCCGCGTCGGCCAGGGCGGCTGTCGCCTCGTGCTGGGAGTACCAGTACCAGAGGTACTCGTTCGGCAGCGCCCCGAGCACGCGCAGCCAGTCACCGCCGAACAGCCGTCCCTCCTCGATGGACGCGAGCCTCGCGTCGTCGGCGAGCAGGGCGGGCAGCTCGTCACGGCCGTCGACGAGGATGGCGCGGAGCCAACCCAGGTGGTTGAGGCCCACGTAGTCGAACCACGCGCGCTCGAGCGGCACACCGAGCGCTCGAGCCGCCCGGCGACACAGTGCGGCCGGCGAGTCGCAGATCCCGACCACCCGGTCGCCCAAGACGTGGGACATCGCCTCGGTCACCATGCCGGCCGGGTTGGTGAAGTTGATGACCCACGCGCCTGGCGCGACGCTCCGGACCCGCTCGGCGATGCGCAGGGCCACGGGGACCGTCCTCAGGCCGAACGCCACGCCGCCGGGGCCGGTCGTCTCCTGGCCCAGAAGACCGTGGTCGAGCGCGACCCGCTCGTCGACCTCGCGTCCCGCGAGCCCGCCTGGTCGTACGGCGGAGAACACGAAGTCGGCTCCGTCGAGCGCCTCGTCGAGGTCGGTCGTGGCGGTGACGCGCGGCGATCGCCGGCGCGTCGCGGCGAGCTGGTCGAGCACGGCCGTGATGACCCGCAGCCGCCGTGGGTCGACGTCGTGGAGGATCACCTGGTCGACTAGTCGCTCCCGATCCTCGAGCAGCGCGCCATAGACGAGAGGGACCCGGAAGCCACCCCCGCCGATCACCGTCAGCTTCATCCGGCAACCACGTCCGTCTTCATAGGGCAACGTTCGTCTGGCCGCGCGGGGGTGAGAACCTCATCCGACGACCACCTCGACCCCCGCGTCTCGAAGTGTGTCGAGGGTCGCCCGGTCCGCGGCGTCCTCGGTCACGATGGTGGACAGGCTCTCGGGCCCGCACACCCGGGCGAGGCCGGTGCCCGGGAACTTCGAGCCGTCGGCGACGAGGACCGTGCGGTCGGCGGCCTGCAGCATGGCGCGCTTCACCGGCACCTCGATCGTCGTCGTGTCCATGACCGAGCCGTCCTTACGGACGCCACTCGTGCCAAGGAACAGCAGGTCGGCGTGAACCTGCCTCAGGGCGTCCTCAGTCAGGAACCCGACCATCGAGCGGTAGTTCCGACGCACCTGGCCGCCGAGCAGGATCAGCTCGATCGCGTCGTCCGAGATCAGCTCCTGGTAGACAGCGAGGTTGCTCGTCACCACCGTCAGCCGGCGCCCGTGGAGATGGGCGGCCACCCGGTGGATCGTCGTGCCGATGTCGCACAAGACGACCGCGCCGTCGGGCACGAGCTCGGCCGCGACCCGACCTAGCTTGTCCTTGGTCTCCGAGCGGGTGACCGCCATGTCCTCGAACGAGGGCTCGGCCACCTCACTGCACGGCAGTGCCCCACCGTGGACTCGTTGGACAAGACCGTCGCGGTCGAGCAGCGAGATGTCGCGCCGCACCGTGGCGAGGCTGACACCCAACCGCTCGGCGACGGAGCGGGCATCGATCCCGCCCTCCGCGCGGAGCATTCGCAGGATGTGACGACGCCGCTGTTCCGCGAGCACAACTGCATGCTAGCAGGCCAGAAACGCTCACGATCGCGCGCGACCTCCCACATGTCCGCCCGAATCGAGCACCAACACCCGAGGCTTGCCGCGAGTATACGCTCACATTCGGTCATCTTCGAACAAGACCTTGCAGGATCGCTTGCGTCGGCTGCGACGGCGCTGGCAGCATGACACACAGTCGGTGGTCCGGAGGGGAGGCCGACCGACCGTCGCCTTCGAAAGAGAGCGCATGTGACTACGACTGTGCCGACCGGCGGGAATGGGTTCGAGGCGGCCGCTCCGCCGTCCTCACCGCATGCAGCACGCCGCTGGGATCCCCTCGCCGGCCTGCGCGCCGCCGACGGTCCAGACATCGACGTCTTCGTGTCGGGGATGGTCTTCCTCGACATCGTCTTCACCGGGCTCCCCACCGCGCCGAAGGCCGGCACCGAGGTGTGGACGTCCGGCATGGGATCGGCGCCCGGTGGCATCGCGAACTTCGCGATCGCGAGTGCCCGTCTTGGCCTGCGAACCAGCCTCGCCGCCGGCTTCGGTGACGACATCTACGGTGACTACTGCTGGCGGACCCTTCAGGACCAGGAGGGCGTCGACCTGTCCCGTTCCCGACGGTTCCCGGGCTGGCACTCGCCCGTCACCGCCTCGATCGCCGTCGATCGCGACCGCAGCATGATCACCCACGGCCACGAGCTGCCCATCAGCGTCGACGACCTGGTCGGCGACCCGCCGCCCTCGCTGGCCGTCTTCGCCGACCTCGCCAGCGGGTCGGGGGAGATCGGGCTCCCCGGCTGGGCCCGCCGCGCGGGGGCCAAGGGCGCGCTCGTGTTCGTCGACGCGGGCTGGGACCCCTCCGGCCTCTGGAACCCCGACCTCGCCAGGCAGCTCGCCGGTGTTCACGCGTTCCTCCCCAACGAGGTCGAGGCGATGGCCTACACGAGGACGCAGAGCCCGGACGACGCGCTCCGGGTGCTCGCCGAGTGGGTCCCCCTCGCCGTCGTGACCCGGGGCGCCGACGGCGCGATGGCGATCGACGCGACGACCGGCGAGCAAGCCAGCGTCCCGGCCCCGCGAGTCGACGCGATCGACCCCACCGGCGCCGGCGACGTCTTCGACGCGGGCTTCATGGTTGGCACCCTCGCCGGCTGGCCGCTTCGCGAACGGCTGCTGTTCGCCACCCTCTGCGCCGCCTTGGCGGTCACCCACGTCGGCAGCTCCCTTGCCGCGCCCGGCTGGGCCGACATCGTCTGCTGGTGGAAGGACACCCGGCGCCGGGCGAGGGCAGGCGACGGCACCGCCAGCGAGCTCGCCGCCAGCTACGGGTTCCTCGAGGATCTGCTGCCCCCGACACCGGTGGAAGCCGTCAACCGCGCCCATGCGACCCTCGGTCGGAGCGTCGCTGTCGCGCGAAACACCACGTCAGCCAAGGACAAGGAGGAGCCATGACCGCACGACCGGCACGGGTCCGCCTCACGGTGGTCCTCGTCGGCCTCCTCGGCCTGATCGCGGCCGGCGCCTGCGCGCCCGGCTCCAGCGACACGAGTGCGAGCAACACCCGGTCGCCCGAGGCCACCCCTGAGTCCACCGCCACGGTCCGGACCGACCCCTCCACGCTCGGCGAAGTCACGTTGACGGTCTGGGACCAAGAGGTTCGGGGCGGCCAGAACGAACAGATGGAGGCGCTCAACGCCGCCTTCCAGGAGAAGTACCCGAACATCACGATCGAGCGGGTGTCGCGTTCCTTCGAGGACCTCGGGACCACCCTGCGCCTCGCCCTGTCCGGCAACGACGCGCCCGACGTCGTCCAAGCGAACAACGGTCGCGCCGACATGGGTCAGTTCGTCAAGGCCGGCCAGCTCATCTCCCTGCAGCCCTGGGCGGAGGCGTACGGCTGGACCGAACGCTTCCCGGAGAGCGTGCTGCAGTACGTGAGCTACACACCGGACGGTTCGACGTTCGGCGAAGGCGAGATCTACGGCCTGCCGCAGGTGGGTGAGATCGTCGGCATCTTCTACAACAAGGCCAAGCTCGCCGACCTCGGCCTCGAGGTGCCCACCACCTGGGAGGAGTTCAACAAGGCTCTGGCGGCCGCGAAGCGTGCCGGCGAGATCCCCCTGCAGCTCGGCAACGTCGACAAGTGGCCCGCCATCCACGTGTTCGGGGTGATCCAAGGCCAGCACGTTCCGGTCGAAACCGTCGCCGACCTCGGCTTCGGCCGGGAGGGCGCCTCCTGGACGACACCGGAGAACACCGCCGCGGCCGAGGAGCTCGTCCGCTGGGTGGACGCCGGCTACTTCAACGACAGCCCGAACGGCACCGACTACGACAAGGCGTGGCAGGACTTCGCGGCGGGACGCGGCGTCTTCCTCATTGCCGGCTCCTGGCTCGGCGCCGACCTCGCCAAGGCGATGGGCGACGACGTGGGCTTCTTTGCGCCACCGCCCCGTGAGGGCGGCACGGTGGCGACGACCGGCGGCACCGGTATCCCCTTCGCCATCACGAGCAAGGCGGAGAACCCCGACGCCGCCGCGGCCTACATCGACTTCATCACGAGCCCTGAAGCCATGAAGATCCTCGCCGAGACCGGCAACCTGCCCGTCCTCGACACGGCCGACCAGGAGGCGCCGGAGGGTGTCCAGGCCGACATCTTCCAGGCGTTCGGCCAGGTGAGCGAGGCCAACGGACTGCTTCCGTACCTCGACTACGCCACGCCCACGATGTCCGACACCATCGGTGCCGCCTTGCAGGACCTCATCGCCAAGCGCGCCACGCCCGAGGAGTTCCTGCAGCGGCTCGAAGACGACTACAGCGCCTTCGTTGCTGAGAACAGCTGAGCCCACGACACGCACCGGGCCGGACCGGCTGGCGCGGGCGGCGCGGCGTTCCACGCACCGCCCGCCTGGCCAGCCCGGCTGGCTGCCGTACGCCTACCTGCTGCCGGCGTTCGCGGTCTACGCGGTATTCCTGCTCTACCCGGTGCTCCGCGCGGCGAACCTGTCGTTGTACGAGTGGGACGGGCTGACCCTCGGGACGTACGTCGGCCTGGACAACTACGTGGCGGTCGTCACCGACCCCGCGTTGCGCGCGGCGTTCGGCCACGCGCTCGTCCTCACCCTCTTCTATGCCGTGCTCCCGCTCCTGATCGGCCTCCTGCTCGCCGCGATCTTTCACCGGGCGAAGGTGCGCGGGCTCGGCTTCTTCCGCTCCGTGGTGTTCGTCCCGCAGGTCGTGGCGATGGTGGTGGTGGCGGTCGCCTGGCGCCACATCTACGCGCCGGACGGTCCGCTCAACCGAGCCCTCGCGACGATCGGCCTCGGTGGGCTTACGCGCGGCTGGCTCGGCGACTACACCTTCGCCCTCCCCGCGGTCGGACTCGTCGGCACCTGGGTGGAGACCGGGCTGGTCACCGTCCTGCTCATGGCCGGGATGAGCAGGATCCCGCCGGAGCTGTACGAGTCGGCCCGCCTCGACGGGGCCGGCGCGGTGCGGGAGTTCTTCGCGATCACCCTCCCGGCGGTCCGGGGCGAGATCACCGTCGCGCTGACCCTCACCATCATCGCGGCGTTGAAGACGTTCGACCTCGTCTACGTCACCACCCGCGGAGGACCCGGAGACGCCACGTCGGTGCCGTCGTACGAGGTCTATCGCCGAGCGTTCATGATCGGTGAGGTCGGCTCGGCGGCCGCCGTCGCGGTCACCCTCACCGTGGTGATCTTCCTCGTCAACCTCGTCGTGACCCGCCTCGGCGACCGGGAGACGGCGTGAGCCGGAGAAGGAGCGCCTCATGAGGATCAGCCGCGGCGAGCGCCTCGCGAACTACGTCATCCTCTGCGCCTTCGCGCTGTTCGCGCTGTGGCCGATCCTCACCATCCTGGTGCTCGCGGTCGGCCCGGACGACAGCGCGGCCTCCCCGGAGCAGGGCACGGGTTTCCTCGGGCTGCACCCGGAGAACTTCGTCAACGCCTGGAACGTCGGCAGGTTCGGCCCCGCGATGCTCGCGAGCGTGGCGGTCTCGACGTTCGTCGTGACCACCGCCACCGTCTTGTCGATCATGAGCGGATATGCGTTCGGCACCATGCGCTTCCGCGGCCAGAACGCCTTGTTCTACACGTTTCTCGTCGGCCTCATGGTGCCGACCGAGGCGATCGTGGTCCCGCTCTACTTCGACCTGCGCAGCGTGGGGCTCACCGACACGTTCTGGGCGATCGCGCTGCCGCAGGTCGCCCAGTCGGTGGCGTTCGGGACGTTCTGGATGCGGGCGTACTTCCGGACGAGCTCGCTCGCGCTGGTCGAGGCGGCGCGGCTCGACGGAGCCGGGTCGTGGCGGGTCCTCTGGCTGATCCTCGTGCCCATCGGCCGCCCGGCGATCGTCACCCTCGTCGTCCTCACCTTCTTGTGGACGTGGAACGAGTTCCTGATCCCGCTCGTCATGGCGACGAGTGAGCACCTGCGGACCGCGCCGCTCGGTCTGGCGTTCTTCCAAGGGCAGTACACGACGGGGTTCACGCTGCTCGCGGCCGGAGCGGTGATCGTGGCCGCGCCCGTCCTCGTGGTCTACATCGTCCTGCAGCGCCACGTCATCCGCGGCATGCTCGAGGGCGCCGTCCGCGAGTAGGTCGGCGGCTTCCAGTCGCCGGCCGCCCGGGCGCGGCCTCGAGCGCTCGTGTCGCGCCTTCCTCGCATCCCACAGGCACTCGATTGTCGGAGGCAGGCCGCGGTCATCTGGACCTTCCTGTGGCGTACATGCCACTTTCAGAAGGCAGTTCCCGACGTCACGTGGTCATTTCAGCGGACGTGACGTGGTCATTTCAGTCGACGTGGCGGGGGCATGTCGGTCGGGCAATGGTCAGCGGCCGACGGCGTAGTTCTGCATGGTGCGGGGGTTGGCGCCCGCCGAGACGACGCCGGTTTCGGGATCGCGAGCCACGGCGCAGAGTCGCCCGAGGGTCCACGGGCCGGAGCGGGTGACGATGTGGCCACGTCGTTGCAGTCCGGTCAGCACGTCCTCGCCCAACCGGTCTTCAGCGATCAAGCTGCGTGGCTGCATCTCCCGCGGGTAGAACGAGCTCAACAGGTTGGAGGTGTGCCACGCCGGCGCGTCGATCGCCTCCTGCAACGACATGCCGCCCAGGAAGTGCCGCAGCAAGAACAACAGCTGCCACTGGTCCTGCTGGTCACCGCCTGGCGAGCCGCAGGCGAGCACGGGTCGTCCCGCGTCCATCACCAGGGTGGGGGAGAGAGTCGTCCGCGGCCGTCGGCCGGGTGCGAGCGAGGACGGCAGGCCCTCCTCGAGCCAGAACATCTGCGCCCGGGTGCCCAGACAGAAGCCGAGCTCGGGAATCGTCGGCGAGCTCTGCAGCCAGCCGCCACTCGGTGTCGCCGAGATCATGTTGCCCCACCGGTCCACGACGTCGATGTGGCACGTGTCGCCGCTCACGAGACCGCTGGGGGAGACGGTCGGCTCGCCGAGGCCTGCGGTCGTTCGGGATGCCTGCTCGGTGTCGCCGCTTCGTCCTGCCGGGCCGATCCGCTCGCCGCGACTCCAGCTGCTTGCGCGATATCGCTCGTACGCCTGGGGAAGTTTGGGTGCGCGGCCCTGCGGCGAGCCTGGCCGCAGCTCGTCGGATGCCAGCGCGCCGATGAGACTCGCCCGTCTCGACGCGTACGTCCGCGACAGCAAGGCCGGCAGTGCCGAGTCGAGCACGTCGCCATACCACGCGTCGCGGTCCGCCATCGCGAGCTTGACCGCCTCTGTGACGAAGTGGACACCCCGCTCACTCGTGAGGTCGAGGTCGGTGACGTCGCCGAGCGCGTCGAGAATCGCCAACGCCTGAAGCAGGACTGGGCCTTGTCCCCACGGGCCGGTCTTCGCGATCGTGAGGCCGTGCCACTCCATCGTCGTGGCGAGCTCCCAGTTGGCCGACCAGGTGGCGAGGTCGTGCCCGGTGAGGACGCCGCTGTGGTCGCGCCCGCTGGAGTCGCGAAACGCCTTGCGACAGAAGGCGTCGATGGCCTCCGCCACGAAGCCTTGCCGCCAGACGTTGCGCGCCGCCTCGATCTGCGCCTCGCGCCCTGACTCGGCCGCCTCGGCCTCGGTCACGAGCCGCTCCAACGTGTCGGCGTACGTCGGGTTGGCGAAGAGGGCATGGGGCTTGGGCGGCTCGCCGTTCGGAAGCCACAGCGCCGCCGACGTCGGCCAGTGCTCGAGGAACAGTTGCTGGACCTGGCTGATCGCGCGAGGGACGCCAGCGGCGAGCGGATGACCCGCCCTCGCATAGCCGATGGCAGGCTCCAGGACGTCGCGAAGCCGCCAGGTGCCGTGGTCACGGAGCAGCAGCAGCCAGGCGTCCACGGCTCCCGGGATGGTCGCCGCCAGGAGCCCGGATCCAGGGATGAGGTCCAGACCGAGGTCGCGGAAGTGGGCGATGGTAGCTCCGGCCGGAGCCGGTCCCTGCCCGCACAGAACCTTGGGGATGTGGTCGTCGGCGGTCGCCACGATGGCTGGCACCTCGCCACCCGGGCCGTTCAGGTGAGGTTCGACGACGTGCAGCACGAACGCACCGCAGACCGCGGCGTCGAACGCGTTGCCGCCGCGTTCGAGCACGCTCATCGCGGACTGCGAGGCGAGCCAGTGTGTGGACGCCACCATTCCGAACGTGCCGCGCAGGGTTGGGCGAGTCGTGAACGTCATGGCGATGCCTCCTCACGACGCAGGGCCGGCACCCCAGCCGTACCGGACTGCCCCGCCACACGAATATCCGGTCCCGAGCCATCGGCGTCAACCAGGTGGCAGGAGACCCTGCGGCCCGCGACCTGACGTGCCGCCGGGACCTCCACCGCGCACCGTTTCACGGCGACCGGGCAGCGGGTGTGGAACCGACAGCCCGATGGCGGTTCCACAGCGGACGGGATGTCGCCGCGGAGTACGACGCGCGTGCGTTCCCGTTGCTCGACCGGATCCGGCAGCGGAGCGGCCGACAACAGCGCCTGGGTGTAGGGGTGCATCGGCGTGGCGAAGATCGCCGCCGCCGGTCCGTGCTCGACCAGCTGGCCGAGATACATGACCGCCACCTCGTCGGCGAGGTACTCGACGGCTGGCAGGTTGTGGGTGATGAAAAGACAGGCGAAGCCGAGGTCGCGCTGCAGGTCGGTGAGCAGGTTGAGGACCGAGGCCTGGACCGACACGTCGAGCGCACTCGTGGGTTCGTCGGCGATGAGCAGCGACGGTGACGACACGAGAGCCCGGGCGAGGCTCACCCGTTGTCGCTGACCACCGGACAGCTCGTGCGGATACCGATGGAGGTACTCCACCCCGAGACCCACCTTGCGCAACGCCTCGACGACTGCCTGCTCGCGCTGGCGCCGGTTCGCAGCGAGTCGCAGCAGACGCAGCGGTTCGCCGACGATCGCACCCACCGTGAGTCGCGGGTCCAAGGAGCTCGCCGGATCCTGGAAGACGATGGCGAGCTCGCGCCGGTGCGGCCGCAGCGCGCGGCGACCGAGGTGGGTGATGTCCGTGCCGTTCAGGCGGATCGTGCCCGACGTCGGCCGGTGCAGGCGTACCACACAACGCCCCACCGTCGACTTCCCCGACCCGCTCTCACCGACGAGCGCGACCACCGTGCCCCGGTGGATCGTGAGAGAGACGCCGTCGACGGCACGGACCGGACCGAAGTGCATGACGAGGTTGTCGAGCTCGAGCACGGGTGGTGCCGGCTCGACGGGCTGGCGTGACCCAGGCGTCGACGGAGCCGTCGATCGAGGCGTCGCCGTGGTCATCGCGCCTCCACGGGTGGTGTCGTCGGATGCCAGCATGCGAACTGATGCGAGTGCAACGGATTCGTGGTCTGTCCTCCCTTCACCGGCTCCAGCGGCGGCGTGCTGGATCGGCAGAGCTCGTCGGCGTTCGGACAGCGATCGGCGAACGCGCAGTTGTCCGAGGGCTCAGCGAACACCGGCACGAGGCCAGGGATCTCGCGCAGCCTGTGGTCGCTGCCCCGGCGTGCGGTGGGGATCGCGCCGAGCAGCGCGTGGGTGTACGGATGGCGCGGGCGGGCGAAGAGCTGGTGAACCGGTGCCTGCTCCACCACGCGTCCGGCGTACATCACGACCACGCGGTCCGCGATGTCGGCGACCACTCCGAGGTCGTGGGTGATGAGCAGGACAGCGGTGCCGAGCCGGGTTCGCAGGTCGCGGAGCACGTCGAGGATTCCTGCCTGGACGGTGACGTCCAAGGCTGTCGTCGGCTCGTCGGCCACGAGCACCGTGGGATCGCAGGCCACCGCCATGGCGATGACGACCCGCTGCCGCATACCGCCGGACAGCTGGTGCGGGTACTCGTCCACCCGGCGTTCCGGCGACGGGATGCCGACCAGCTTGAGCAGCGCGATGGCGCGCTCCCGGGCCGCTGCCCGGCCAAGCCGCTGGTGGACCTGTAGCACCTCGGTGATCTGCCTGCCGATCGTGAGCACCGGGTTGAGCGAGGTCATCGGCTCCTGGAAGACGTACGCGATGTCGCGGCCGCGCAGCGGGCGGAGCAGCCGCTCCGGTGCACCGACGAGCTCCTGGTCGCGCAGGCGTACCGAGCCCTCGACCCGCGCGGTCGGTGGAAGCAGGCCGGCCAGCGCAAGCGACGTCACGCTCTTGCCGCACCCTGACTCGCCGACGATCGCCACGATCTCGCCAGCAGCGACGTCCAGGTCCACCCGGTCGACCGCAGAGACCGTTCCGTCCTCGGTGTGGAACCGCACCGACAGCTCGCGGACGGACAGGACAGGACCACTCGCCGGTGCAGGCGGCGTGGCAGTCGACGCGTCCGCGCCGGCCGGTCCCGGGTGGGCGGGCGGCGGTACGGCCCCACGAGTCGGTGTCATCTGCCACCACCTCGCGGGTCGAGGGCGTCGCGCAGGCCGTCCCCGAACAGGTTGAACGCCAGTGTCACGACCATGATCGCGACACCCGGGACGACGGCAGTCCACGGCGCGCGCTCGGCGTACTGCTGGGCGTCGGCCAGCATGGTGCCAAGGCTCGGTTGCGGTGGCCGGATGCCCAGACCGAGGAAGCTCAGCACGGCTTCGCCCAGGATCGCGACGGGGATGGCCACCGTGGCCTGCACGATGATGGCCGACATCGCGTTGGGCAGGATGTGCCGGGCGAGCACCCACGCGTCACTGGCTGAGGACGCGATGGCCGCGGCCACGAAGTCCAGCGCCTTCAACCGGAGCGTCTCGCCGCGTACCACCCGCACGATGCCGGGGATCTGGGCGATCCCGATGGCGAGGGCGGCGTTGGTGAGGCTTGGCCCGCGGATGGCGGCGAGCCCGACCGCGAGGATGAGGAACGGGAACGCCAGCACGAGGTCGGTGAGGCGGGAGATCACAGCGTCGAGCACCGGCAGGTAGCCGGCGGCGAGGCCGAGTGGCACGCCGGCGGCCAGTGCGACCGCAACCGCCAGCACACTCGCCTCGAGCGAGGAGCGCAGGCCGAAGAGGATCCGCGACGCGAGGTCGCGGCCCAGGTCGTCGGTTCCCAGCAGGTGGCCGGGTGTTCCGGGCGGTGAGAACGCTGCGTCGAACTGCACTTGGTCCGGTGCATAGGGCGCGACCACGCCGGCGAGCACGCCACCGAGCAGCGCCGCACACAAGACCACGAAACCGGAGACCGCAAGCGGGTTGCGCGCCAGCCGCCGGACGACGCGGCGGCCGCGCAGACTCGCCCCGGTGGCGGGCGCCGTGCCTGCAGACCAGTCGGTCTCGGCGAGGGTCGGGTCAGCTCCGCTCACGCCCGCGCGTCACCTCCTCCGCGCTCTCGTGTGCCTCGATGTGGCGACGAATGTCAGCGACAAGCCCTTCCATCGTCGGGCGGGCCAAGCGCACCCCACCTCCTGAGAAGCTGCAAGCGGGAAACAGCGAGCAAGCCGGAGTTGACGTCGACCGTGGCATACGGGCCGCACCGCTCGTGCGAGGTCTTCGTGGCGCATGCCTCATGCCGGCTCACGTCCTCTGATCCGGATCCGCGGGTCGATCACCGAGTAGAGCAGGTCGACCAGCAGGTTGATGACGATGTACGCCGTCGCCGTGACGAGCACGACGGCCTGGATGACCGGGTAGTCGCGCTGGAACACCGAGTCGATGGTGAGCTTGCCGAAGCCGGGAAGCCCGAAGATGCGCTCGGTCACCACCGCTCCGGAGATCAACGCCCCGAGCTGCAGACCCACGATCGTGACGACGACGATCAGGCTGTTGCGCAGGGCGTGCCGGATGATGACGGTGTGCGGCGGCAGGCCCTTGGCCCGGGCCGTTCGTACGTAATCGGTCGACAACGCCTCCAGCATCGACGACCGGGTCTGTCGCATGATCACCGCGGCGAGACCGGTCCCGATGACGAACGCGGGAAGCACCATGTGGTGCAGGTTGGACAGCGGGTCCTCGCGGAACGCGACATATCCCGAGGCCGGGAAGAGCCGAACCGCCACGGCAAGGTAGAGGATCGCGACCAGCCCGAGCCAGAAGTTCGGGATCGACAGTCCGGCAAGGGCACAGATGTTGGCGATCCACTCCGTGATCCGGCCGCGTCGCACCGCCGCCGCCACGCCGCTTGCGATACCGATCAGCGCCGCGACCAGGAGGGAGAGGAACGACAGCTCCAGCGTCACCGGCAACGCGGTCGCGATCATCTGGGCGACCGGGAGGTCGGTACGGATCGACGTGCCCAGGTCACCTCGCACGCTGTGGGCGAGGAACTGCCAGTACTGCACCGGCAGAGGATCGTCCAGGCCGTACTTCTCCCGGATCGCTGCGAGCGACGCGGGGTCGCGCTGTTCCCCGGCGAGCGCCAGTGCGGGATCGCCCGGCAAGGCACGCATGCCGAGGAAGACGACGATCGTCGCGAGGACGAGCGTGACCACCGAGTGCCACAGTCGATGCAGCAGATACCTCGCCACGTCTCGACCCCGGGTTGGCTACTTGGCGAAACCGGCTCGTGCGACGCGCAGGACGCCGTCGGGGAACACCTGCACCCCCTTCACGTCGTTCGAGACCGCGGTCAGGTTGCGTTGCCTGTAGAGGTAGATCAACGGAGCTTCCTCGCGAATCTTCGTCGCCACCTGTCCGTAGAGTCGGGCGCGCTCTGCCTGATCGGTGGACTGCCGGGCCTGGGTGAGCAGGTCGTCGAGCTCCGGATCGGAGAATCCCGCGACGTTCTGGCTGGCTTGGGTACCGACGAAGTTGGTGATGTTGGCGTCCGGATCGACCCGACCCGACCAGCCGAGCTGCAACAGCTCGAAGTCACCGCGGTCTTGTTGGTCGAGCAGCGTGGCGAACTCGGTCGGCTGGAGCACGAGCTCGAACCCGCTGGGTTTCACCATGGCCTGCAGCGCTTGTGCGATGCGAAGCGCGTCCGGCGTGTTGGTGACGAGCATCTCGATGCGGTACGGAGTCTTCACACCCGCCTCGCGCAGCAGCTCCTTGGCCCGCTCCGGATCGTGCGGCGTGCACTCTTGCGCCTCGTCCGTGCTGAACGGGCTGGCCGGCGAGATCGGTGAGCAGGCGACCGAGTAGATGCCGTTGAACACGGACTTGACCAGCGCCTCACGGTCGAGGGCGTAGTCGAACGCTCGCCGTACCCGCGCGTCCTGTGCGTGGGGCTTGTCGATCGGCTTGGGCGGCTGGGTGACCCCGTCCACGTTCCCCACGTTGAACGTCACGCCCTGGTAGCCCAGGCTTTCCGACTCGAGCAGAGTGATGTTCGGCTCCCGCTCCAGCGCGGAGACGTCCTGGGTGGACACGCTGTCAGCCACCTGAACGTCACCGGACCGCACGTTGGCTGCGCGGATGCTCGCGTCGGTGATGATACGGAAGACGACCCGGTCCAGATAGACCTTGTCGGCGTCGTAGTAGTTCGGGTCCTTCTCCAGCTCGATGGAGTTCTGGGGGACGCGCCGCACCACCTTGAAAGCGCCCACGCAGACCGGCGCGGTGGCGAACTTGTCACCCAGCCGGTCCAACGCCGCCGGGCTCATCACCATGCCGGCCCGGTCGGCGAGGGCTGCGGTCAGTGGGGCGAACGGTGCCGACAGATGGATCACGACGGTTTCGTCGTCCGGCGCGTCGATCCGGGTGATGGGCCCGAGCTCGCTCACCCGGGCGGAGGCGGGCAGCTTCAGGTGGCGTTCCAGGGACCTCTTCACAGCGGCGGCGTTGAACGGCGTGCCGTCGCCGAACTTGATGCCCGTGCGCACCTTGATGGTGACCGTCTTCCCGTCCTCGCTGACCTCCGGCAGGGCGGTCGCGAGCTGCGGCACGATCTCGGCCTCGGCGTTGGTGTCGTAGAGCTTCTCGCACGTGGCGTTGAAGACGTAGCGCCCGACGAGGGAACGCGCAAGCGTCGGGTCGAGCAGGTCGGGCTCGGCCGAGAGGGCGATCGTGAGCTCGCCGCCCTCGCGTACGCTCGCCGAATCGGCCGGCTCACCGACGTTGGCCGGACGCTCGGTGGGCGTCGCGCCACCGGAACGAGCAGCCGGCCCACCCGAGCCGGTATCGGACTCCTGTCCGACCGGCGCGCACCCTGCGCTGACAACGGCGCCGACGGCGACCGCTGCGAGAAGACGTGGGAGAAGTCGTGTGAGCACCGACGGTGCGTACCGACCCATGTCGTGCCACCCCGATCCTGTTGGTCGCTTCGAATGTGGTGGTCATGCCGGGGACGCCGCCCTGGCGGGTGCAGTGCGCCGACCCGCGGTACGTGCGTGCGGATCTTCGCACGTACCTCAGCTCATTCCGATCGAAATGACAAGAGGCCAGGTGGGGAAGGCCGGCGTGGAAGGCTGCGGTGGGTGTCGCAAGGGGCTGACGCCGAGTACGCCCCGCAGCGGCCATCTCCGCCTGGTCAACGTGTGCCACGCGCATATGTACGTGCATGAGCGCTGAAAAGACGGGCCGCTGGCCAGATCGGGTCCCGACGCTTCCGGAACTGGCCAGCCGATGAGGGGACAGAGGGCTGGCTTCACGACGCGCTTTCGTGTCGGCCGTGGTTGGCAGGATTGCCGACATGGCCATTGACGCGGTGATCTTCGACTGGGGCGGCACGCTGACCCCATGGCATGCGATCGACTGGGGCGAGCAGTGGCGCGTGTATGCGAAGGCCTACGACCCCGACCACGACGAGGCGGTCGTCGCCGCACTCGTCGCAGCGGAGACCGAGGCATGGCGGATCGCGCGAGAGGAGCATCGGGCGACGACCTTGGAAGCCATCGTGGGTGCGGCTGGGCTCGACCCGTCGGGCCCCGCACACGAACGTGCGTTGGCTGCCTACCACGCCTACTGGGAGCCGCACACCTACACCCACGACGATGTCGTACCGCTCTTCACGAGCCTGCGTGACCGTGGCATCGCCGTCGGCGTGCTGTCCAACACGCTGTGGTCCCGCGACTTTCACGAGTCGGTCTTCCGGCGCGACAAGGTACTCCATCTGATCGACGGTGCCGTGTATTCGAGCGAGCTCGAATGGACCAAGCCACACCAGGAGGCGTTCTACGCGGCGATGGCCGCCGTCGGAGCTGATCGGCCGGATCGCTGCGTGTATGTAGGCGACAGGCTCTTCGACGACATCTACGGCGCGCGCCAGGTCGGTATGCGAGCCGTCCACGTCCCACACAGCGACATACCTGCATGGCAGCGTGGTCCGCACATCGGCGAGCCGCATGCGGTGGTCGACCGGCTGGCCGATCTGCTGCAGCTGGTGGACGACTGGAGCCGACCGTAGGCCGGGATGCGGGTGACGTCGGTCGCAGCAGGCCGCTACCGGCGTTCCGGCAGACCAGGGAAGGCGACAGGCTCCGCACCCCAGGCGACCCGGCGTTCAGCGCAGTCGGTGAGCGTGCGGGTGGCGAGGTTCAACACCCGGGGCTGGGTGGCGTCGGCCACGAGATCGGCGAAGATGGCGGCGCAGCGTTCCTCGAGGTGCACGGCAAGCCGTCGGGCGTCGGCGCTGTCGTCGACGTGGAAGGGCAGGGCGTAGGCCGGTTCTGCCGCAACCGGTGAGGCTCCCTGATCCCGGATCAGTTCGGTGAGCTGGTCGCGCAGCCGTCGGTAGGTGTGGTAGATCCGCAGTCCACGGTCGAGGTCTTCGCCGAGCCGTGGCCCGAGGACGCCGTACCCCCAGAGCGCCGCGTGGACGCCGGCCAAGGCGCGTTGGAGAGCAGCGAGCTCCCGTTCATCCTTCGTGGCGTGACGAGTCATGTCCTGGGCCTTCACGAGTCGGGGTCGAGCAGGTGGGCGTGGATCGTCTCGCTGGCAGCGATCGAGGCCAGCAGGCGGGCGTTCTCGCCGCTCACCGCACCGACGACGGCCCCTCGGTCGGCAGCGGCCTTCTGCTCGGCTCTCACCAACGAGACGAGAGTCGCCTGCGGCGATGCGGATGGCGATGCGGATGCTGTCGCCTGGCGTGTGGGCTCCGTGTCGGGGGCCACCCGCGCCTCGATGTCGCCCGCGGCCGCCTCGGGAGTCGCTCCGGCGGCCGTACGCAGCGCCTCCAGGTGCTCCTCGTGGTGGCGTACGAACGTGCTGAGCCGTGCACGCAGTGTCGAGTCCCGGCCGATCGATCCGGAGCTCAGCGCCTTGCGGTAGAGGCCGATCAAGCGCTCCTCGTCCGCAGCCGCGGCATTCAGGATGGGCCGATCCGGGTCGGGTCGGGGCGGCTCGGCGGCCGCGGTCTTGCGGCGGTGAGGAGATCCCGAGGTCTTGTCAGGTGTACACCCGGTCAGGACGTTGGTGCCGAGCAGTGTTCCCAAACCGGCGTACGCGGGAATGGCCAAGACCCCTCGCGTCACGGCTTGCAGGACCTTCCGGCGCGATGGGCGGACGAGCTTTGGTGAATGATCGTTGGCCGCGCCGGCGTGCCGAGGTGGGCCACCGGAGGTCCGCCCGGGGGAGGCAGGACACCCGGTCGAAGCGCTGTCGCCCGTGACCGGCCTGCCAGCGAACCTGCTTGGTTGTCGAGGAAATCCACCGCCCGTCGCGTTCATCGGCGTGAGGTTACCTGAGCAGAGTCGGCGACACGTCGCGAACACGTGCCTTGTCATGGGCTGTCGGTGTCGTACGGATCGGCGCCTGCTTGCCTTCGAGCGGACGCATTCGCCGCGGGATGGCGAAGCGACCGACGATTCTTGCCTGATGCGGCGCATCATGTCGGTTTGGTCCGAATCGACCTGCGGTTCGCGCGAACCGACCTGCCCACGCGGTGCGCCGAGGCGTCGTTTGATCGGTATTTCTGTCGGAAGGTACGCTGACCTCGCCGGGCGAGATGCTGGTCCGGGCCGTTTCCGTCCAGGTCAGCGGCACGAGCCTGGGACGAGCGCCACGACCGAATACCTGCCGAGCTTCACGTGATAACTGGAGAGAGGAGGCGACCACAGTGAATGGCCCCGCAGCCCGTGACCGGGTGGCTGACCTCCTCGCACCTCTCCTTGCCGACGTCGCCTTGGATCTCGAGGCGGTCGAGCTCGTGCCCGCGGGCCGGCGGACCCTCGTCCGGGTCGTGGTCGACGCCGACGGCGGGGTCACACTCGACCAGCTGGCGGACGTCTCCCCGATGGTGGGCAAGGCGATCGACGATAGCGACGTCTTGGGCGACCGTCCCTACACCCTCGAGGTCACGTCGCGTGGCGTCGACCGCCCGCTGACCGAGCCGCGCCACTGGCGACGCGCCATCGGACGCCTCGTCAAGATCGTGCATTCTGATGGCCGGCAGCTGGTCGGACGGATCCAGGCCGCCGATCACGAAGCCGCCGACGTCGAGGTCTCCGGGCGCCTGCAGAGGGTCGAGTACGCACAGGTCGCCAAGGCTCGGGTCCAGGTCGAATTCTCCGAACCCACCGGAGGGCGCGCGAACGGGGAGGGATGAACGATGGACATCGACATGGCGGTCCTGCGCGCCCTCGAACGCGAAAAGGACATTCCGCTCGAGGCTGTCGCCGAGGCGATCGAACAGGCGTTGCTCATCGCCTATCACCGCACCGAAGGCGCGCAACCGCATGCTCGGGTCGAGCTCGATCGCCGCACCGGTCACGTCACCGTGTGGGCCCGCGAGCTCGACGAGCACGGTGAGGTCAGGCGGGAGTGGGACGACACTCCGAGCGGGTTCGGCCGCATCGCGGCGACCACGGCTCGCCAGGTGATCCTGCAGCGGTTGCGTGATGCCGAAGACGACCACATGTTCGGTGAGTTCGCCGGCCGTGAAGGTGACATCGTCTCGGGTGTGATCCAGCAAGGGAAGGATCCCCGGCTGGTCCACGTCAACCTCGGGCGCGTGGAGGGCGTGCTGCCGCCACAGGAGCAGGTGCCGGGCGAGCGGTACGAACACGGCCAGCGGCTCAAGTGCTATGTGGTGACGGTACGCAAGGGCTTCCGCGGCCCGCAGATCACGTTGTCTCGCACCCATCCCAACCTGGTCAAGAAGCTGTTCGCGCTCGAGGTGCCGGAGATCGCAGACGGCACCGTCGAGATAGCCGGGATCGCGCGGGAAGCCGGACACCGCACGAAGGTCGCGGTTCGTTCGCACAACCCGTCGGTCAACGCGAAGGGCGCCTGCATCGGACCGATGGGCTCGCGAGTGCGGAACGTGATGAACGAACTGCACGGCGAGAAGATCGACATCGTCGACTGGTCGGAGGATCCGGCCGAATACGTCAAGCAGGCGCTCTCACCTGCGCGGGTCACCGAGGTCAAAGTGGTGGATCTCGCGACGAAGTCCGCCCGGGTCATCGTGCCCGACTATCAGCTGTCCCTTGCGATCGGTCGGGAAGGGCAAAACGCACGGCTTGCCGCTCGGCTCACCGGTTGGCGGATCGACATCCGACCCGACACGGCGGCGGGCCAGCCCGGCATGGAGTCGGCGCCTGACGCGGGCCCCGAGACACCGGCAGGTTCGTCGACCGGGTAGGGCGTCGAGACGTCGATCTTTCGGGCCGTTGCGATGTCGGCAGACCTTGGCCAGGGCCGGCGGCGGCGGCCGAACCCGGCTGCCTGGGAACGCTGGGTACACTCTCCCAAGGTGGGTCGTACGGGTCGGGAGCCGAAAACACGTCCGCAGCCGATGCGGATGTGTGTGGGTTGCCGAGTTCGTGCATCCAAGTCCGAACTGCTCCGAGTCGTCGTGGTGCGCGACGCCGACACCGTGCGGGTCGTACCAGATCCATCTGGTTCAGCACCAGGGCGCGGAGCACACGTGCATCCCAGGCGGGATTGCCTGGGGCAGGCCGAGCGGAGACGCGCGTTTCCGCGGGCATTGCGGATCGAAGGGCCTGTCGATGTCGCCGACATTCGTCGCCACATCGAGGCCCTGGACGCGGTAACTCACCGACAGACCGATAGCGACAGGGCGCGTCCAGCCACACCGGCGGGGCCGCCAAGGAAACAGGAAGTGGGTCGAGCGGCTCATGAGCACTCGATGAGAACCGAGCGATGAGCACGCACAGGAACTAGCGGCCTGGACCCGACGGGGCCCGGGCCGGCGAAGGAGAGCAGTGGCAAAGGTCCGGGTCTACGAGCTCGCGAAAGAGTTCGGCATCGAAAGCAAGGCCGTCATGGCCAAGCTGCAGGAACTCGGTGAATTCGTGCGTTCGGCGTCGTCGACGGTCGAGGCGCCAGTCGTACGCAAACTCAAGGAATCGTTCGCGGCCGAGCCTCCGCCTGCGGCGAAGTCCGACGGCAAGGGAGCTGCGAAGAAGCAGGCGCAGAAGAAGTCGGCTGCCAAGCAGCCGGCTGCTGCGACGGCGGAGAAGGAGTCCGACACGGCGCAGCAGGCTGCGGCGCCAACACCGGCAACCCTCGACAAGGCTGGCAAACCATCCGCTGGCCGAGCCGACGAGGCAGTCGACCGGGCGGCAGCGGAGGCGGTTGCCGACAAGGCGGCTGCGCCACAGGAGAGTCCAGCGCAGCGGACAGCACCCACCCCGGGCGACGTGAGGCCCGCACCGCGCCCGTCCGACCTCAGGACTCCGTCCGATCGGGCGCCGCGTCCCGCCCCACCGCCGGGTCCGCCTGGACAGCCTGGTCCTGCGTCGGCTCGACCGGGCGCTCCGAGGCCTGGCCGGCCGGGGCCTGGCGGCGACGCTGGGCGGCAGGGTGCCGGCACGACCCGGCCGCGTCCTGCGGCTCCGCGGTCGGGATCCGGTCCCCGTCCCGGCAACAACCCCTTCACCTCGACCACCGGCATGCGCGGCCCCGCGACTGAGCGCCCGAGCGGTCGCCAGCAGGACGGTCCACCGCGTCCGAGTCCGGCGATGATGCCCGACCGGCGGGAGGGCGCAGGAGGTCCGCGTCCGAACCCGGCGATGATGCCGCCTCGTCCCGGTGCACTGAGCCGTGGCCGCGGCGCCCCGGGAGGCGCGGGCACGCGTGGCGGGCCCGGCACACGCGGAGCTGGCGGTCGAACCGGCGCTCCAAGTGGTGGTCGCCCCGCAGGGCGCGGCGGTCGTCCCGGTGGCGGCGGTCGCCTCGGCGCACCCGCAGGCGCCCCGCCGCGCAGCGGACTGGGCGGCGGACCTCGCGGCGGTCGTGGTCGTGGTGGGACCGCTGGCGCATTCGGTCGTCCCGGTGGCCCGACCCGCAAGGGACGCAAGTCGCGGCGGCAGAAGCGGCAGGAGTTCGACAACCTGCAGGCGCCGACGATCGGCGGCGTGCGGGTTCCCCAGGGTGACGGCCGCACCATCCGGCTGCGTCGTGGCGCGAGCCTCACCGACTTCGCGGAGAAGATCGGCGCCGACCCCGCGGCGCTGGTGCAGGTGCTCCTCCACCTGGGCGAGATGGTCACGGCGACCCAGTCGGTGAGCGACGAGACGCTGCAGCTCCTGGGCGCTGAGCTCAACTACGAGGTCCAGGTGGTCTCGCCTGAGGACGAAGACCGCGAGCTGCTCGAGTCGTTCTCGATCGAGTTCGGTGAGGACGAAGGCGACGCCGACGCCCTCGAGCCCAGGCCGCCCGTGGTGTCGGTGATGGGTCACGTCGACCACGGGAAGACCAAGCTGCTCGACGCGATCCGCAACGAGAACGTCGTCGCTCGCGAGGCCGGCGGCATCACGCAGCACATCGGTGCGTACCAGGTGTCCACGGAGGTCGATGGCGAGGAACGCAAGATCACCTTCATCGACACGCCTGGTCACGAGGCCTTCACGGCGATGCGTGCCCGGGGTGCTCAGTCGACCGACATCGCGGTGCTCGTGGTCGCGGCGGACGACGGTGTGATGCCGCAGACGGTCGAGGCCCTGAACCACGCCAAGGCGGCAGGTGTGCCGATCGTCGTGGCGGTCAACAAGATCGACGTGCCGGACGCCGACCCGGCCAAGGTGCGCGGCCAGCTCACGGAGTACGGCCTCGTGCCTGAGGAGTACGGCGGTGACACGATGTTCGTCGACATCTCGGCCAAGGCGCGGATCAACATCGACGGGCTCCTCGAGGCGATCGTGCTCACGGCCGACGCGGCTCTGGACCTTCGGGCCAACCCGAAGCAGGATGCGCAGGGCATCGCGATCGAGGCGCACCTGGACAAGGGCCGCGGCCCGGTCATGACCGTCCTCGTGCAGCGCGGAACGCTTCGGGTGGGTGACTCCGTGGTCGCGGGGCCCGCGTACGGGCGTGTGCGCGCCATGCTCGACGAGTACGGCAAGCCGGTGGAGGAGGCTCCGCCGTCGCGTCCGGTCCAGGTGCTCGGCCTGTCGAGCGTGCCGCGTGCCGGTGACAACTTCATCGTGGTGCCCGACGACCGGGTGGCGCGGCAGATCGCCGAGAAGCGCCAGGCTCTGGAGCGCAACGCCTCGATGGCCCAGCGCACCAAGCGGGTCAGCCTCGACGACCTGTCGAAGCTGCTCGAGGAGCGGCAGGCGCTCAACCTGATCATCAAGGGTGACGTCTCCGGCTCGGTGGAGGCGCTGGAAGACGCACTCGCCAAGATCGACGTGGGCGACGAGGTGGAGCTGCGGATCCTGCACCGTGGCGTCGGCGCGATCACCGAGAACGACGTCAACCTTGCGACGATCGACAACGCGATCATCATCGGGTTCAACGTTCGAACGCAGGGTCGTTCGGTCGAACGCCTCGCCGAACGCGAGGGTGTCGAGATCCGGTACTACTCGGTCATCTACCAGGCGATCGAGGAGGTCGAAGCGGCTCTCAAGGGCCTGCTCAAGCCGATCTACGAAGAAGTCCAGCTTGGAACTGCGGAGGTGCGCGAGGTCTTCCGTTCAAGCAAGTTCGGCAACATCGCCGGCTGTCTCGTCACCAGCGGTGTCATCCGGCGCAACGCCAAGGCCCGGGTGATCCGGGACGGCTCGGTCGTGCAGGACAACACGGAGATCGGGTCGCTGCGGCGGTTCAAGGACGACGCGACCGAGGTGCGCGAAGGCTTCGAGTGCGGTCTGACGTTGCAGAACTTCAACGACATCAAGATCGGCGACGTGATCGAGACGTACGAGATGAGGGAGAAGCCGCGCACCTGACGACGTTCGCACGTGACCATGTGCGCTACGTGAGCCCGACGTGCAAGACGTCCCGGCTCGTGCTCCATTTCCGACAGGCGTAGTGCACACGACCTGCCGGGGTACGAAGGCCTTGCCTTCTCACCCCGGCAGGTTGGTCACGTGGACCAGCCAAGGCGGCCGCAACCTTGCAAGAGGGGACGACGTGTTCACCGGGACTTTGCAGGCCGACCTGCGCCTCGGCGACGTGCGTTCGCTGAAGCAGAAGCGATCTTTCGTACGCCCGATCATCGCCGAGATTCAGCGGAAGTTCGCGGTGTCGGTCGCTGAGACCGACTACCACGACCTCTATCGTCGGACGGAGATAGGCGTCGCGGTGGTGAGCGGTGACAGCCGGCGATGCCGCGACGTCCTCGACGCGATCGAGCGGATGCTAGCCGAGCGCCCGGAGGTGGAACTGCTGGAAGTACGGCGGCAGTTGTTCGCCGACGGCGACGATGTGGCCGACCTCGAGCGGGTCGACCGGACGTGGCTCACGTCGAGCTAGAGGTGGCTAACGTCGAGCTTGTAGTGCCGGCCCGGGCCAGCTGAACCTGAGCCAGCCGGGCCAGGAGGTCTGCCATCGAGAAGGGGATGGCCATGAACCAGACACGGGTGAACCAACTCGCCGAGCGGATCCGTGACATCGTCGCGGCCATGCTCGAACGTCGGGTGAAGGATCCCCGCTTGGGTTTCGTGACAGTCACCGCGGCTCGGCTCACCGGCGACCTGCGGGACGCGACCGTGTTCTACACCGTCTTCGGCGACGAACGAGAGCGTGCGGCTACCGCGGCGGCGCTCGCGAGCGCCACCGGGATGATCCGCTCGGAGGTCGGGCGCCAACTCGGTCTGCGGCACACTCCGAGCATCACGTTCGTACCAGATGCCGTACCCGAAAACGCTGCTCACATAGAAGACCTGCTTCGCCAAGCACGTGAATCCGATGCCGAGGTGGCTCGCCGTGCCGCGGGGGCGAAGTACGCCGGTGACGCCGACCCTTACCGTTCGGCGGTTACTGACGAGGAGTGAATGTGGCGATCGACGGGATCGTTGTTGTAGACAAACCTGCCGGGTGGACCTCCCATGACGTCGTGGGCAAACTGCGCCGACTCGCACGGACCCGGCGGGTGGGCCATGCGGGCACGTTGGACCCCATGGCGACCGGCGTACTGGTGCTTGGCATCGAGCGAGCGACGCGTCTGCTCGGTTACCTGTCGCTCACGGAGAAGTCATACGACGCGACGATCCGGCTCGGCGTCGCCACCCAGACCGACGACGCAGAGGGTGTGGTCACCTCCCGCAAGCCGGCCGGTCACATCACCCGGGAGGAGATCGAGCGGGAGATCTCCAAGCTGACCGGGGAGATCACCCAGGTGCCGTCGGCGGTCTCGGCGGTGAAGGTAGGTGGGGAACGCGCCTACCGCAGGGTCCAGGCCGGCCAGCAGGTCGAGCTCTCGCCTCGGCGTGTGGTCATCTCGCGGTTCGACCTGCTCGACATGCGCCGGCAGGACGATGTGATCGATCTCGACGTCACCATCGACTGCTCCAGCGGTACGTACGTGCGCGCCCTGGCCCGTGACCTGGGCGCAGCGCTCGACGTCGGTGGACACCTGACCGCGCTGCGGCGTACCCGGGTGGGCCCCTATGGCATCGAGTCCGCGCGTACCATCGCCGACCTGGAACGTTCCTTCTCGGTCGTCCCGATCGCCGAGGTGGCGTCGGAGTACTTCCCCCGCTTCGACGTGGACGAGCCGACTGCGAGACTCGTCGCGTACGGGCAGAAGCTTCCTGGTGTCACGGTGGGCGGGAACCTGGTCGGAATGTTCGCGCCGGACGGAAGGTTTCTCGCGTTGTACGAAGACACCGACGAAGGTGCCAAACCGGTCGCGGTGTTCGCTGGTTGAGCACACGCGCCGCCCGGCTCGGCCGCCTGTGCGACGCGGCCGACTTCACGCTCGCACTACTCGAGGGGATCGTGCATGCTGCGTTGGGACGACCTGGCCGACGTTCCGAGGGCGGTCGGGCCGACCGTCGTGACCATCGGGGTGTTTGACGGGGTCCACCGAGGACATCAGCGGGTCATCGGGCGCGTGGTGGAGCTTGCGCGGCAGCGCAACGCGACGTCGGTCGTGGTGACCTTCGATCCGCATCCGGCGGCGGTGGTGCGTCCGGATGCCGCTCCGCTGCTGCTCGCAAGCCTGGACCACCGGCTCGAGCGGTTCGAAAGCCTCTCGGTCGACGCGGTGCTGGTCCTGCGGTTCGACAAGGAGCGGTCGCTGCAGCCGGCCGAGGCGTTCGCCCGGGAGCTCGCGGGAGCCCTGCGGCCGGTGGCCGTGGTGGTCGGGGACGACTTCCGGTTCGGTCACAAGGCGGCAGGCGACGTCGACCTGCTGCGTCGACTCGGCGCGGAGCTCGGCTTCGAGGTGGAGGGCCTGGCCCGCCGGGACGCCGAGATCGGTCCGGACTCAGAAGCGGGTGGCGCCGCGGGCTCGGCTCGGTCGGACGCCGACGTCGACACCGCGACCGTGTCCTCGACCGCCGTCCGGCGCGCGCTGGAGCGCGGCGACGTCGCGGGTGCCCGTCGGTTGCTGGGCTACCCGTTCCGGGTGGAGGGCGTGGTCGTCGAGGGTGCACACCGCGGACGCGAGCTGGGATTCCCGACGGCGAACGTGCCGGCGCCTGCCGGGATGGCGCTGCCGGCCGACGGGGTGTACGCGGGGTGGTTGACGATCCGGGACACCGGTGCGCCGGAGACCGCAGGAG
The DNA here is from genome assembly GCA_036564245.1 of Actinopolymorphaceae bacterium. Lineage (GTDB taxonomy): Bacteria > Actinomycetota > Actinomycetes > Propionibacteriales > Actinopolymorphaceae > Thermasporomyces. The sequence goes on along the minus strand of DATCKU010000073.1, from coordinate 34,534 downwards.
CGACCGGCGGCTCCGCGGTGACGAGTGGTGAGCGCGCTCGTCCGGCGGGTCCCCTCCCGGCAGCGATCTCGGTGGGGACGAATCCGCAGTTCGGCAAGGAGCCGCGCCGGGTGGAGTCGTACGTCCTCGATCGCGACGACCTGGAGCTTTACGACCTCACAGTGCGCGTGGAGTTCGTGGACCGGGTACGCGGGCAGCAGCGCTTTCCCACGGTCGACGCTCTGATCGCGCAGATGACCGACGATGTCGAACGGGTGAGGCAGATTCTCACCGCAGAGTGATCGGCGCCAGGCGGGTGTGACCGTGTGACATCGGGCACCAACGGGGCGCTTCCCATGGTCACGTGCGGTGAAGATTTGCGCGGCTGGTAGCCTGGCCGATGCCGTCTACCGGCCGCGGATCGAGAGTGCCCAGGTGAACCGGCCCTGGGGCGCCGCGCAACGACCTTCTGGGAGGAGAATCGTGTCGCTCGACGCTGCGACCAAGAAGCGCATCATCGACGAGTTCGCGACCAAAGAGGGCGACACGGGTTCGCCCGAGGTCCAGGTCGCGTTGCTCACTCACCGGATCAAGTACCTCACCGAGCACATGAAGATCCACAAGCACGACCACCACAGCGAGCGCGGACTGCTGCTCCTCGTCGGTAAGCGCCGGCGGCTGCTCAACTACCTCAGGCGGGAGGACGTCGAGCGCTACCGCTCGTTGATCGAGCGGCTCGGACTCCGCCGGTAGCGGCGGTCCGGCACCACACCGGCCCAGGTCTTTCTGGCCGGCGTATCGTACCGGCAAAGGTCGGGGCGGTCGGATCACCGGCTGCCCCCTCCGACATAACGGCCGGATCGGCGAAAAATGAAAACCGGAGCGGCACTGGCCCGGGCCAGGACGGATCTTGACGCCAGGTCGCCGGTCCTCGGTAGTGGCCACTCGGGAAGGCGGTACGCCGGCCCGGGGGCCTCGATCGAAGACCGGCACGCCGCGCGGACCTCGGTCCGCGGCCTGACCCACGGCGCCGCTCCCTGATGCTCAAAAAGGAGGGAGCCCCCGTGGAGGGTCCCGTAACTGATCGACACCGAGTCTTCAGCGCCGAAGCCACGATCGACAATGGCCGCTTCGGCACGAGGCACATTCGCTTCGAGACCGGTCGGCTCGCCCGACAGGCGGCCGGCTCGGTCGCCGCATACCTCGACGGCGACACCATGGTGCTGTCGGCGACGACAGCGAGCAAGCAACCGAAGGAGCAGCTGGACTTCTTCCCGCTGACCGTGGACGTCGAGGAGCGTGCGTACGCGGCGGGGAAGATTCCCGGCTCGGTCTTCCGCAGGGAGGGCCGGCCGAGCGAGGACGCGATCCTCACCAGCCGTCTGATCGACCGACCGTTGCGTCCCTCGTTCGTCAAGGGGCTGCGCAACGAGGTGCAGATCATCGTGACGGTGCTCGCCCTCAACCCGGATGCCATCTACGACGTGCTCGCCATCAACGCCGCATCGGCTTCCACGCAGCTTGCGGGTCTGCCGTTCAGCGGCCCGATCGGCGGCGTGCGCGTGGCCCTGATCGACGACCAGTGGGTGGCGTTCCCCCGGGTCAGCGAGCTGGAGCGGGCGGTCTTCGACATGGTGGTCGCGGGCCGGGTACTCGAGGACGGCGACGTCGCGATCATGATGGTCGAGGCGGAATCGACAGAGGCCACGTGGAACCTCGTGCAGTCCGGTCACACCGCGCCGACCGAGGAGATCGTCGCGGAAGGGCTGGAGGCAGCGAAGGGATTCATCGCGGTCCTCTGCGAGGCGCAGGCGACGCTTGCTCGTAACGCCGCCAAGCCGACCACGGAGTTCCCGATCTTCCGTGACTACGAGGACGACGTGTACGAAGCGGTCTCGGCCGCCATTCGCGACGAGCTCAGCGAGGCGCTCACGATCGCGTCGAAGGCCGAGCGCGAGGCCCGGCTGGACGAGGTCAAGCAGCTCGCCGTCGAGCGCATCGGCGCCGACTTCGAAGGTCGGGAGAAGGAGATCGCCGCGGCGTTCCGTTCGCTCACCAAGACGCTCGTCAGGCAGCGCGTGATCCGAGACAACGTCCGCATCGACGGGCGCGGCCTCACCGACATCCGTCCGCTCACCGCCGAGGTCAACGTCGTGCCGCGAGTGCACGGGTCGGCGCTCTTCGAGCGCGGGGAGACGCAGATCCTCGGCGTCACGACGCTCAACATGCTGGCGCTGGAACGTCGGATCGGCCTCACGCTCGCCGAGGAGACGACCAAGCGCTACATGCACAACTACAACATGCCGCCGTACTCCACCGGCGAGACCGGTCGCGTCGGCTCGCCGAAGCGGCGCGAGATCGGCCACGGTGCGCTCGCCGAGCGGGCGCTGCTTCCGGTGCTGCCGACCCGCGAGGAGTTCCCGTACGCCATTCGCCAGGTCTCGGAGGCGATCGGGTCCAACGGCTCCACGTCGATGGGTTCGGTGTGCGCGTCGTCCCTGTCGCTGATGAGCGCCGGCGTACCGCTGCGCGCGCCGGTCGCCGGCATCGCCATGGGGCTCATCTCCGAGGAGCACGACGGTGAGACCAAGTACGTCACGCTCACCGACATCCTGGGTGCCGAGGACGCGTTCGGGGACATGGACTTCAAGGTCGCCGGCACTCGCGACTTCGTCACCGCGTTGCAGCTCGACACCAAGCTCGACGGCATTCCGGCCGAGGTGCTGGCGTCGGCGCTGCAGCAGGCCCGTGAGGCGCGCCTCACCATCCTCGGTGTGATGGAGAAGGCCATCGCCGCGCCCGCCGAGATCTCGCCGTACGCCCCGCGGATCATCAGCATGAAGATCCCCGTCGACAAGATCGGCGAGGTGATCGGGCCCAAGGGCAAGGTGATCAACCAGATCCAGGACGAGACCGGGGCAGAGATCACCATCGAGGACGACGGCACGATCTTCATCGGGGCGAGCGACGGCCCGTCTGCGGAGGCGGCCCGGGACAGGATCGCCGAGATCGCGACGCCGACGATGCCGACGGTGGGGGAGCGCTACCTAGGCACCGTGGTCAAGACCACCAACTTCGGCGCGTTCGTCTCGCTGGTCCCAGGTCGCGACGGCCTGCTCCACATCTCCAAGCTGCGCAAGCTCGCCGGCGGGAAGCGGGTCGAGAACGTCGAGGATGTCGTACGGGTAGGTGACAAGCTCCAGGTGGAGATCACCGAGATCGACGACCGGGGGAAGCTGTCGCTCACCCCGGTTCCGGAGGAGTCCGGCACACCGGCGTCGCAGCGATGAGGGAGGCCATGCCGCCTGAGAAGCCGCCGCAGAACGTGTCCTCTCCCGACGGCGCCGGGCCGGTGGCGGCCCGGCGCCCCGGGGGCCCGGCCCAGGCCCCGGGCACGACCGAGACCCTGATGCGTGAGGGTGACGGCGGAGTGGTCCGGCGCACGGTCCTGCCCGGCGGCTTGCGGATCGTCACCGAGACCATGCCACAGGTGCGGTCGGTGGCGTTCGGGATCTGGGTGGGCGTCGGCTCGCGCGACGAGCGCCCGGAGCTCGCCGGGGCGAGCCACTACCTCGAGCACCTGCTCTTCAAGGGCACGAAGCGCCGAGACGCGATGCAGATCTCGTCGGCGATCGATGCGGTCGGCGGCGAGATGAACGCCTTCACCACGAAGGAGTACACCTGCTACTACGCGCGGGTCCTCGACACCGACCTTCCGCTCGCCGTCGACGTCGTCTGCGACATGGTGGCGTCGTCGCTCATCGCCGCCGAGGACGTGGAGAGTGAGCGTGGCGTGATCCTGGAGGAGATCGCCATGCACGACGACGACCCGTCGGATGCGGTGCACGACGTCTTCGCCGCCGAGCTGTGGGGCGACTCGCCACTTGGAAGGCCGATCCTCGGCACGGTGGAGTCGGTGCAGGCGCTCAGCCGGACGCAGGTCGTGGACTACTACCGCCACCACTACCGCCCTCACGCCACCGTGGTCGCCGTCGCCGGGAACGTCGAGCACGACACCGTCGTCCGCCTGGTCACCGAGGCGTTCGAGGCGGCGGGGTTCCTCGACGTACCTGCTGACACCCCGCCGATGCCGGCGCGGATCGGTGGGACCGCCCCGCCACACGCCAAGGGAGCGGTGCGTGTCGTGGAGCGGACGACCGAGCAGGCCAACCTGGTGCTCGGTGTGCCGGGACTGAGCCGTACGGATGAGCGCCGGTTCGTGCTCGGTGTGCTCAACGCGGCCCTGGGTGGCGGGATGTCGAGTCGCCTCTTCCAGGAGGTGCGGGAGAAGCGCGGTCTGGCGTACGCGATCTACTCGTTCGCCGCCCACTACGCCGACGCGGGAATGCTCGGTGTGTACGCGGGATGCCTGCCCACCAAGATCGACGACGTGCTCGACATCTGTCGGCACGAGGTGGCCAAGGTCGCCGAACACGGGATCAGCGAAGAGGAGCTGCAACGAGGCAAGGGACAGCTGCGTGGCTCGCTCGTGCTGGGGCTCGAGGACACGTCGTCGCGCATGGGACGTCTGGCCAAGGCCGAGCTCGTCTATGGGGAGCTGCTCAGCATGGACCAGATCCTGCGGATGATCGATGCGGTGAGTCTGGACGACGTCCGCGAGGTCGCTGCAGAGGTGTTACGGCCGTTGCCGACGCTCGCCGTCGTGGGTCCGTTCGACGACCCGGACCGTTTCGCTCGCGCCGTTCGCTGACAGAATGACCAGGCGTGGAAGGCCTCTGCGGCAGGACACGGCGATCTGAAGCCCGTGCGGGCCGCGTGAGCTCTCCGGATGGGAATCGGCCCCTGGCGAGGAGGCGGCGACGGTGACGATTGCAGTCGGAGTTCTCGGTGCGCGTGGCCGCATGGGACGCGAGGTCTGCCGGGTGGTCGAGAACGCCGACGACCTCGAGCTGGTGGCGCAGGTCGACCTCGACGACTCGCCGGAGGAGCTGGTGCGCTCCGGTGCCGAGGTCGTGGTCGACTTCACGCACCCCGGCGCCGTCATGCAGAACCTCGAGTTCTGCATCCGCCATGACCTGCACGCGGTCGTCGGGACGACCGGGTTCACCGAGGAGCGGCTGGCCACGGTGCGCGAGTGGCTGGCCGACAAGCCGAAGGTCGGCGTGCTGGTGGCGCCCAACTTCTCGATCGGCGCGGTGCTCATGATGCAGTTCGCCCAGCAGGCCGCGACCTACTTCGATTCCGTCGAGATCGTCGAGCTGCACCATCCACGGAAGGCGGACGCGCCATCCGGAACGGCTGCACGCACAGCCGAGTTGGTGGCGGCAGCACGGCGTGAGGCCGGCCTCGGCGCCATGCCGGATGCGACGAGTGAGGAGCGCCCCGGTGCGCGTGGCACCGAGATCGAAGGGGTCCGGGTGCACAGCGTGCGGCTTGCTGGCCTGGTCGCGCACCAGGAGGTCCTGTTCGGCGGCCACGACGAGACGCTCACGATCCGGCACGACTCGCTGGCTCGGACGTCGTTCATGCCCGGTGTGTTGCTCGGCATCCGCCGGGTCGCGTCCCGCCCTGGACTCACTGTCGGCCTCGAGCACTTCCTCCGACAATGACCACGTAACGTCGGGCACTCGCACCTGAGAGAGGCATGCCGACCTCAGGGGGGTACGACTCGCCGAGGTGTCCATCTCGCAGTAGCGCCGGCCGCAACCCGGCACAGCCGGCCGAGGCGTGCCTGGTCAGCTGGCCACGGACGGCGCGGCGTCGGTCGTTGGGTCGCCCCCAGCCGTCGAGGTCTCTCGGGTCGGCGCCGACGTGATCGCGGTACCGTGGCGAGCATGGAATGGTCGATCAAGGGCAAGACCGTGCTCGTGACCGGGGCGACGAGTGGAATCGGTCTGGCGGCGTGCATTCAGCTGGCCAGTCGCGGTGCCAGGCTCGTCATGGTGGGCCGGGATCCTTCGCGTACTCAGGCGGCGGTGCAGACCGTGCGCGACAGCACGGGGGCCGAGCCGGACTCCTTGCTGTGCGACTTCTCACGCCAGGCCTCGATCCGGGCACTTGCCAAGGCGTACGCCGACAAGTACGACCGGCTCGACGTTTTGGTCAACAACGCCGGCGGGGTCAACAAGACGCGCCGGCTCACCGAGGACGGCATGGAGATGACGTTCGCCGTCAACCACCTCGGACCATTCCTGTTGACGAATCTGCTGCTCGACCTCATCGTGGCGAGCTCACCCGCGCGGGTGGTGACGGTCTCCTCGATCGGGCATCGGTCGGGCACGCTCGACTTCGACGACCTGTTCTTCGAGCGCGGCTACCGCATCATGGCGGCGTACAACCGGTCGAAGCTTGCCAACGTCCTCTTCGCCAACGAGCTCGCCCGCCGGCTCGAAGGCACCGGCGTGACGTCCAACAGCATGCATCCCGGTGCCGTGGCGACCAACATCTGGTCCGGCGCACCCACCTGGGCCAAGCCGATCATCTGGCTCTTCATGCGTCCGACGTTCCTGAGCCCCGAGAAGGGAGCCGAGCCCTTGGTACGGCTCGTGTGCGACCCGGAGCTTGCCGGCGTGACCGGTTGCTACTTCGAGCGCCACCGGCAGGTCGATCCGGCGCCGGCGGCGCAGGACGAGGAGCTCGCTGCTCGTCTGTGGACGGTGAGCGCGGAGCTGGTCTGCCTGACCTGACGCTCCCGAGCGTGGAAAAAGTGATATCACTTTGCTAGCCTCATGTCATCGCTGGACATGAGGAGACGCTCACATGGGTGACAGCAAGGAAGTCAAGACGCCCCTGCACGAGGTGGCGCACGACGGGGTGAACGGTTGGCCGGTTCTGGGTCTTGTCATCGTGGTCGGGCTGGGCGGCATTGCCGTGCTCGTCCGCGGCATCGCGGAGCCCAGCACGGTCCAGGTGACTCTCGGTGCGCTCGCGTTCGCGGCCGCCGCCATCGTGGCAAACGGGCTCACCGCGGTCGCGCCTAACGAGGCGAGGGTCCTGCAGCTGTTGGGCAGGTACGTAGGCACCATCCGCGCGGACGGGCTGCGCTGGGTGAACCCGCTCACGAATCGGCGCAAGGTCTCGACGCGGATCCGCAACCACGAGACCGGTGTCACCAAGGTCAACGACGCCGACGGGAACCCGATCGAGATCGCCGCCGTCGTGGTGTGGCAGGTCGCCGACACGGCGCAGGCGGTGTTCGGCGTCGACGACTTCGTGGCGTTCGTCGCCATGCAGAGCGAGGCAGCGGTACGGCACATCGCCAACAGCTACCCGTACGACGCCCACGGCACCGACCAGCTCTCCATCCGCGACAACGCCGACGAGATCACCGAGAAGCTGTCGGCCGAGATCGCCGCGCGCGTGGCGCCGGCAGGTGTCCGCGTGATCGAAAGCCGGATCACGCACCTTGCGTACGCACAGGAGATCGCGCAAGCCATGCTCCGAAGGCAGCAGGCGAACGCTGTCGTGGCGGCGAGGCAGCGCATCGTCGAAGGTGCTGTCGGTATGGTCGAGCTGGCGCTCAATCGGCTTGCAGCACACGACGTCGTCTCGCTCGACGAGGAGCGAAAGGCGGCAATGGTGAGCAACCTGCTCGTCGTGCTGTGCGGTGACCGCGACACCCAGCCCGTGGTCAACACCGGAACGCTTTACCAATAGGCCAATTCGTCGTGGCGGTAGAACGAAAGAAGATCCTGCTGCGGTTGGATCCGAAAGTTCACGACGCGCTCGCGCGGTGGGCGGCTGACGAGCTTCGCAGCGTCAACGCCCAGATCGAGTTCCTCCTGCGATCGGCATTGGCAGCTGCAGGGCGTTTACCACGCGACGTCGGCGAGATTCGCCCACGGGGAAGACCGCGAAAGGACTAGCACGATGGAGTTTCCGCGCTCTCTTCCCGCCCAGCTCTACCTGCTGGCGTACGACCGGCAGAAAGGTCGGGTCCGGGGCTCGAACCTCGGTCACGCGCTCCGCGCGGCGGCCCTGGTCGACCTGCAGATGGACGGTCTTGTGGTCGACGAGGGTGGAAAGGCACGGGTGGCGCCGGATGCCCGACCGCCGGACGATCCCGTGCTCGCCGCCGTGTTCTCCGAGGTCGCCTCCGGGCGCCCACGGTCGTGGACGCACTGGGTGGAGAAGTCGGCGAGCAAGTTTCGGCGGATCGTCCGGGACGAGCTCGCAGCGGCCGGTTGGCTCGCGGTGGAGCGACGTCGCATCCTCAGGATCATCCCCGCCGACGACGTCCGGCTACGGCAGGAGCATGTGGTGAGCTCGTACGCCACCGAGCTCACGATGGTCGTGCGTCGTGGCCAGCCGGTCGATCGAATCGATCCGCGGAAACGAGCCCTGGTTGCGCTCGCCGCGATCGCCGGGCTGCCCACCCTCCTTTCGCGTGCCGATCGCAAGCAGTACAAGGTCCGGCTCGGCGAGTTCGCCGACGTGCTCGGGCCGATGGCTCGTGCGCTCCGACGCGCGATTCAGCGTGCTCATGCCATGGCCGCGACTGTCGGTGCCGGTGCCGGGTGGACCTCCCATGCCGGACCCTAGCGGTTCGCGGCGAGTCGACGCTCCTCCTCGATCCGCATGCGTTCCTGCCGGCGTACCCGCTCTGGAACGATCCGTTCCCGCGGCGCGGTCGGCGTGAAGTCGTACCGCTCCACACCAAGGCCACGCAGAACCGCCTGCTCCACAAGCGAGTGGTCGGAGTAGCGCTCGCGGTCGAACCGCATCGGCTCGGCGAGGTGGACGGGTGGGTTGGTGATGAGACGCGGGACCCGCAGCACGTTCTGCGACTTGGCGTGCAGGATGTAGGGGTGCAGGAGGTAGACGTCGCCCACCCGTCCGGTCGCCTCGACGAAGTCGGTGCACTGGCTGATCAGCCCTGCGATGTCGAAGTCCGTGGGCAGCACACCCTCGGGGCGCTGGGCTAGATACCGAGCGACCGGTCCGACCGAGTCGGCGGCCACGAAGGTCGCACCACCCTGATGGTGGACGTCGGACCAGAGAACGAGCGTGAGCAGTCCCTGCTCGGGTGAGTCGAGGAAGTGCCGGAAGAAGTCGCCGTCCTTGTGCCACCCAGGCGACTCGGCAGACGCCGGTCGCCACGGCTGGTCGGCGCCCTGCCAGAGGTTGACGATGAAGGCGTCGCTCCAGACGTACGGCTTTTTGATCCGTTCCTCTCCACCGAGCAGGTCACATGCGGCAAGCCATGCCTTGGGTGCGAACTCTGCGACGTCGATGTGACGGTGGCCAGGCATGTGGATGGACGGCTCGGCCCAGGTCGACGGATCGTCCGGGTCGTACCCGAGCCTGGTCCAGACCGACTCAGTGAGCTCGGCGGCGGCCTCCGGCGAGAAACAGTCGTGGACGACGATGAATCCCTTCGCAAGAAAGTGCTCGGCTTGCTCTTCGGTGATGACCCGGTAAGGGGATCCCATGACGTACGACCTCACGCAGTTGACGATCGACGCGGTGCCTGCGACATTGTGCCGGTCTTGAGAACGCTGCCTCGGCTGGGCCTCTCGCCGCACGCCAAGGCAGTCAGGTCAAAAGACAATGCAGGCGCACCTGCTTCAAGCGTACGCCGGACTCGCCGACGAGCTCCAGCTCCCGATGTGCGCCATCGGGCTGCCAACCCGCCTTGCGCAGAAACCGTCGGACCGGATCGTCGGCACTGGCGAGCCAGATCACGGCGCGACGAAAACCGTCTGCGACCAGCGTGTCGACGCAGGCCTGCAGGAGTCGTGAGCCATGACCCTTGCCGGTGTGATCCGGGTCGACGTGCAGGATGCTGATCGCGCCGTCGACCCCGGGTTGCGCGTCGGGGTCGTCGCAGGGTCCGGTCGCCGCGAACCCGACGACCTCACCTTTCTCGAGCGCGACGAGGAGCCGGTTGCGGGCGTCCGGCGGATGCGTGAGGGAGTGGCGCCACTTGTCGGCTATCGCGTGCTCGTCGAGCGCTTCCAAGAGTTCGTCCGGAAGGATCGAGGCGTAGTCGGTCTTCCACGCCCGGATCTGGACCTGCGCGACCTTCGGCGCGTCCGCCGCCCACGCGACCCGCACGCTTCGGTCGGCGGTCGGATGCTCGCTCACCTGATTCATCCTGCCACCCAGGTCACGCCTGTGCGCGCTTGCGGGCCCGGTAGGCGCGAGTCTTCTGCCGGTTCCCGCACACCCCCATGGAACACCAGTGCCTGGACCGGTTCTTCGACGTGTCGACGAACGCCCACTGACAGTCGCTCGCACGGCAGAGCTTGAGGCGCTGCCACACGCCAGCGGTCTGTGCGCTCACGATCGCGACGGCCAGCTGGGCCAACCCGGCCCGGAAGCCGTCACAGGCGGGCAGGAGCCGAGGGTTCCCGTCCTCGAAGCTCACGCGCAGCGGGAGCAGTTGCAGCGCCTGGTCCAGCTCGGCGACCTCGCGGCCGCCTGCTCCGTCGTGGTGCTGGGCCATGGCCTCGCGGATGCCTGCCCGGAGCGTGAGCGCGAGCTCGAGGTCGGCGGCGGTCGCCTGCAGACTGGCGTCGACGAGCTCACGTGAGCTGAGCCAGCGCACCAGATCGGCTGGTTCGCGCAGCTCGTCGATGTCGTCCTCGACGTCCAGCGTGTTGGCGAACGCACACAGCAGGTCGGCCTCAGCGGGGGTGTTCCGCCGACCAGCTGCTGTCTGTCCAGCGTTGGGCTGGCTGTCGCCGACTGTCATCGGTCGATCACCCCTTCGTACAACACCACCATACCTCAAATGCTGGTTGCGAGCTGGTGGTAACCGGCATATCCTCTTTGCAGGTGTCGGGATGGAGAGTCGGTGATCACGTCATGGTTCCTTTCAACGGACTGCGCATCGAGCTGCACAAGGTATTGCACGAGGAGCGGGTCCGGGAGGCGGAAGCATGGCGCCTGGCCCGCGTAGCGTCGGCCTACCAGAAGAAGCGGAGGGAGGCCGCGAGGCACAGCCGACGGCGCACGGAACCCGAGCGGACGGCACACGCTGGACGGTTGGCTGGGAGGGCGGCCGGCCAGAACGGCCGAAATCGGCTCAGATCCGTTGTTAGTCTGGCCGCATGGCGGTTGCGCGAAGCGTACCGGCGGGCCCGGACGAGGCGACCAGCTCGCCCGGCAGACCCACCACGCGACGCTTCGACGAGCTGCTCGCCGCCGACGAGCGCATCGAGCCTCGCGACGACATGCCGGAGGGCTACCGGACCACCCTGATCCGCCAGATCGCCCAGCACGCGCACTCCGAGATCATCGGCATGCAGCCGGAAGGCAACTGGATCAGCCGTGCTCCGAGCCTGCGCCGTAAGGCGATCCTCATCGCCAAGGTGCAGGACGAGGCGGGGCACGGTCTGTACCTTTACGCCGCGGCCGAGACGCTGGGCGTCAGCCGTGCCGAGCTGCTGGAGCGCCTGCACACCGGGAAGCAGAAGTACTCCTCGATCTTCAACTACCCCACGCTCACCTGGGGCGACATCGGCGCCATCGGCTGGCTGGTCGACGGGGCGGCGATCACGAACCAGGTGCCGTTGTGCCGATGCTCCTACGGTCCCTACGCGCGTGCGATGGTGCGCATCTGCAAGGAGGAGTCGTTCCACCAGCGTCAGGGGTTCGAGATCCTCTACGCGCTGTCGCATGGCACACCGGCGCAACGTGCGATGGCGCAGGATGCGGTCGACCGCTGGTGGTATCCGAGCCTTGCGATGTTCGGACCGCCAGACGCGCAGTCCACGCATGGTGCCCAGTCGGCAGCCTGGGGGATCAAACGGTTCTCCAACGACGAGCTGCGGCAGCGCTTCGTCGACATGACGGTGCCGCAGGCCGAGGTGCTCGGCCTGCGCATCCCCGACCCGTACCTGCGGTGGAACCCCGAACGCGGGCACTACGACTTCACCGAGCCCGACTACGACGAGCTGTTCCGCGTGATCTCAGGCGACGGACCGTGCAACCGGCAACGGATGGAACGCCGGATCCGTGCCCACGAGGAGGGTGCGTGGGTCCGCGAGGCCGCGGCGGCCTACGCGGCCAAGCGCGCGGCCGCAGGAGAACGGCGATGAGCGCGACGAGCGTCGCGGGCGGTGCGGTCGCGGAGCCGCCGACAGCGGTGTACGCATGCCGACTCGGTGACGACGCCCTGATCTACGCGCAACGCACCAGCGAGTGGATCACCCGCGCCCCGCAGCTCGAAGAGGACGTCGCCCTGGCCAACATCGCGCTCGACCTGCTCGGCCAGGCGAGGATGCTGCTGAGCTATGCCGGTGAGCTCGAAGGGCGGGGACGTGACGAGGACGCCCTCGCGTACTTCCGGGACGAGCGCGACTTCAGCAACGTCGTGCTCGTCGAGCAACCGCGTGGCGACTTCGCCGAGACGATGGCGCGTCTGCTGCTCGTCTCGACGTACCTTCGCGAGCTCTACGGACGCCTGGCCGACTCGACCGACCAGCACCTCGGCGCGATCGCGGCGAAGGGGGTGAAGGAGGTCACCTACCACGCGGCGCATGCGCGGGAGTGGGTGCTGCGGCTGGGGGACGGCACCGAGGAGAGCCACAAACGCATGCAGGCCGGTCTGGATCGCGTATGGCCGTATCGTGCCGAGCTCTTCGAGGGGGACGAGCTGGAGAAGACGTTGGTCGCCGAGGGCGTGGCGGTCGACCGGGCCGACATCCGCCCCGCCTGGGAGGCGTCGATCGCCGAGGTGGTCGCCGAGGCCACGCTCCAGTTGCCTGATGCGCACCTCGTGCGCCCGACGTACGGTCGGCGCGGTATCCACTCCGAGGCGATGGGATTCCTCCTGGCGGAGATGCAATACCTCGCACGCTCGCATCCGGGAGCGACATGGTGACGCCACACGCTGGCAAGCAGGCGCCACACGCTGGCAAGCGAGTCGACCGCGAGGAGGCCTACGCCGTCGTGGCGAAGGTCCGGGATCCGGAGCTTCCGATGCTCACCATCGCGGACCTGGGAATCCTGCGCGACGTGCGCGTCCGCGACGACCGTGTCGAGGTCGCCATCACGCCGACGTACTCCGGTTGTCCTGCGCTCGAGGCGATCCGCACCGACGTCGTGCAGGCCTTGCACACCGCCGGCTTCACCGACGTGCACGTCGACACGGTCCTCACACCGGCGTGGTCCACCGACTGGATCTCTGCGGAAGGGCGGCGCACGTTGGCCGCCCATGGAGTCGCGCCACCCGAGCCGCGGACCCGCGGGCGAGCGTCGGGCGTGGACGTGCCGCTCTCCGTACGCTGCCCGCAGTGCGGATCGCTCTCGACCCGCGAGGTCTCCCGCTTCGGTCCGGCGCCGTGTCTCGCCTTGCGGCAGTGTGAGTCCTGCCGGGAGCCGTTCGAGCAGATGAAGACGCTATGACGAGCACTCCCGGCCTCGGTTCGAAGCCTCGCCCGCGCACTGGCACCAGACGCCACGCGGTGTTCCACCCGCTGCGCGTGGCGGCCGTGGAACGCGAGACCGACGACGCCGTGGCGGTGACGTTCGACGTTCCACCCGAGCTCGCCTTTGAGTATGCGTACCTCCCCGGTCAGCACGTGACGGTGAAGACTCCCGAGGCCGGTGACGAGCTGCGCCGCAACTACTCGATCTGCTCGGCCTGGGACTCGCCGGATCCGCCGCCACCACGCAGGATCCGCATCGGTGTGAAACGGGTGCGAGGCGGTGGCTTCTCGTCGTACGCGATCGAACGGATGCGCCCGGGTGACGTCGTGGACGTGATGACGCCGACCGGCAGGTTCTTCGTACGGCCGGATCCGTCACGCGCTCGCGATCTCTGCTTCGTCGCGGCGGGAAGCGGGATCACGCCGATCCTGTCGATGTGTGCCAGCGTGCTGGCCGTCGAACAGCAGAGCACGGTGCGTCTGCTCTACGGCAACCGCACCACCTCGTCGATCATGTTCCTCGAAGAGCTCGCCGACCTCAAGGACCGCCATCCCGACAGGTTCCAGCTCGTCCACGTGCTCTCCCGGGAGCGGCCGGAGATCGAGCTCTTCGCCGGACGGATCGATGGCGAGAAGCTGCGGGCGTTCCTCGACACGCTGATCCCGGCCGAGGCGATCGACGGGTGGTACCTCTGCGGTCCGATGCCGATGATGCAGGAGCTTCGCCAGGTGCTGGCCGGGCGCGGTGTTCCGCGGACGTCGGTGCACACGGAGCTCTATCACGTCACCGGTATGGCCGCGTCGACCCCCGCCGCGGCCGTCCGGTCGTCTGCCGCGTCCGGTCCGGTCTGCGAGGTGACCGCGACGCTGGGTGGCAGGACGGTGACGTTCCCGCATCCGTACGACGGGCCGCCGGTCTTGGAAGGCGTCCTGGCCGTGCGCCGGGACGCGCCGTTCGCCTGTCGGGGCGGGGTGTGCGGCACGTGCCGGGCGAAGGTACGCGAGGGCTCGGTCAGGATGGACCAGTGCTATGCGCTGGAACCTGACGAGGTCGCCCAGGGATACGTTCTCACCTGCCAGGCGCATCCGACGAGCGAGCGACTCGTCGTGGACTACGACACCTGAGGGATGTCCCAAAGGTGTCGTACGACGGCCGTCACACCTGAGGTCCGGCGTCGCCGGACGCGTTCTGCAGCACACGAGTACGCTCGAATGACCTCGTGAGGGGCAAGGCGTCGAGGCATCCGTCCCAACTGGGTAGCGTGGGCGTGTGACGTACGACGTGGCACGGGTTCGTGCCTGCTATCCGGCCCTGGCCGACGGCCACGCCTACCTCGACGGCGCGGCTGGTACGCAGGTGCCACAGTCGGTGATCGACGCCATCGCCCAGGCGTACCGCGCCGGTCTCGGCAACCAGGGCGGCACCTTCCCGGCAAGCAAGCGATCCGACGAGATCGTGGCCGCGTGCCGGCAGGCAGTCGCCGATCTTGTCGGAGGCGATCCGGCGGGCGTCGTACTCGGCCCCAACATGACGACGCTCACCTATCGGTTCGCTGCGACGCTTGCCGCCACCTGGTCACCGGGTGACGAGATCGTGCTGTCGCGGCTCGACCACGACGCGAACGTGCGTCCCTGGGTTCAGGCGGCGCGACGCGCCGGTGTCGAGGTGCGGTGGGCCGAGGTCGACCTCGCAACCGGCGAGCTTCCGGTCGCGCAGTACGACGACCTGCTCACCTCGCGCACCCGCCTGGTCGCCGTCACCGCCGCCAGCAACGTGCTCGGCACCCGACCCGACGTCGCGGCGATCACCGCGAAGGCGCATGCCGTCGGCGCGTTGACCTACGTCGACGGCGTGCACGCCACACCGCACGGACCGATCGACGTTCGTGCCATGGGCGCGGACTTCTACGCCACGAGCGCCTACAAGTGGTCAGGTCCGCATGTGGGTGCCGTGGTGGTCGACCCGTCGATCCTGGAGGAGCTTCGGCCGGACAAGCTGCTGCCGGCGCCCGACGAGATCCCCGTCCGCATGGAGACCGGCACCGCGCCGTTCGCCGATCTGGCCGGCGTGGTGGCAGCGGTCGACCATCTGGCCGATCTCGCGCGTCTTGCCGGCGTCCACCTCGAGCCGGGTGCCGGTACGCGCCGGGCCCGCGTGCTTGCGTCGATGGCCGCGGTCGAGGCGTACGAACGCGACCTCTTCGCTGTGCTCATCGGCGGGCTGGAGGCCATGGACCACGTGACGACGTACGGAAAGCCCGTGGCACGCACCGCGACGGCGTACTTCAACGTCGCGGGGTATGCGCCGCGAGAGGTCGCCCAGCACCTGGCGCGACAGGGGATCAACGTGTGGAGCGGTCACAACTACGCGTGGGAGCTCACCGGCGCGCTGGGGTTGCGCGAGTCAGGCGGTGCCGTGCGAGCCGGTCTCGTCCACTACAACGACCGGTCCGACGTCGACCGGCTTCTGGCTGCAGTCGCCGAACTGGGATAGGCCCACGTCGACCGACTGCTGGCCGCCTTCGCCGAGCTCGGGTCGCGCGACGGGCCTCTGAGAAGGGGACTGGTGACGGGTGACCAACGCTCCCGTCGTCGTGCCCGGTCAACCGGACACGGTGCTCACCGTGAGGGTCGTCGTGGCGGTGCGGGCCTCGCCGGGCTGGAAGCGAAGCTGTGTGCCGGTCTTGCGGCGGATCGCGTGCAGGCCTTGCCCTGGATAACTGGAGTGTGGCTCGACGCCGAGCACGTAGACCGACTTGTACCACGGAAAGCCCGCGCTCGCGTGCATCTCGTACCACATCCAGGTGTACGGCATCACCGACGTGTCCCACTGCAACCGCGCGCGCACGCCTACCCGGTGGTTGGTGAGCGAGACGTCTCCTGCCGAGAGATCGACGAGGTAGTAGAGCCGCTCGACCGGCCGGGCCGGATCGGCTGCAGGGACCTCCCGGAGATCGACCGGGTTTCCCGCCCGATCCTTGGCCTGCGGCCAGGCGAAGCGGCCGCCCCGTACCAGGTCGGATCCCGGCACGTCGCGCTCGTCGTCCACCACGACGGTCGCTCCCGGCGTATCGAGCCGGCAGCTGCCGTCGAGGAAGGGCGGGCCGAATGCGACATGGTGGCCCCACGCCGCTTCGACCGGCACTCCACCCTCGTTGCGTACGGTCTCGGTCACCGTGAGATCGCTGTCCTGCAAGGCGATTCGTCGTTCGATCGCGAACGGGCTGCGGACGAGGCGGGTGCGAAGCGTGACCTCGGCCGGCCGTGTGGGCGTGTAGTCGTAGGCCGCCAACCAGGCCTCGCCGTGGAAACCCCACAGCACGCCGTGCTCGTGGACTTCGTCACCGGCGTTGGGGAACACGGTCTGCCAGCCACCCGGATAGGCGTCCATGAGCGTGGCTTCGGTTCCGCCTGGTACGAACGACGCGCCGCGATGCCGTAACCCCCACGGCGATTGCCACATGAGCTCGAGGTCCCGCGGCTTCCAGCGGATGGAGATGATGTCGCCGCCCTTGCCGGGCACGACGTCGACCGCGAGGGTGTCCGACTCCAGCCGTACGACGTCCCAGCCCCGAACCTCTCGCACGTGTTGGCGCTCTGCCATGCTCCCACTCCGCTCGCGCGTTTTGCTTCCCGGGCCGTTTCGGACGCCGGTGCGTGCATCATCCCGCGGGCGTGACTGCACGGTCCACCAGCGGTGCCGGAATTGGTTCCCGCAGGACCACGTCTGGTGCGCGGCACCCTCGATCGGTGCCGACTCCTCCCGTGGCGGGCGCGTAGTCGCCGCGCGTGGTCATTGTGGGCCGGCGGTGTCGGGGTCGGGGGAGCGTCGGTGGGCCGGTCTACGCTGACATGGACGGCAAGGCAAGGCTGCGAAGCAGGACGGCAGGAAGGTGTGCAGATGCCGCATTCGGAGGAGATCGAGTTCCGCAGTGACGTCACGGTCGAGCTGGTGCGCGCTGCCGCCCGGGACGCCGACATCCTGTTCGCGGCCCGAGTGTCGACGAAGGGTGAGCAGTCGCTCGAAGACGTCGAGGCTGATCCCGAGCGGTCCAAGGGACTGATCAACTACCTCATGCGGTCTCGTCACGGGTGCTACGACGCCCAGACCGAGGTCCTCACCCGCGAGGGCTGGAAGCGTTGGGCCGATGTGCGGGGCGACGAGTGGTTTGCCACGCTCTCGCCGGACGGCGACCTGGAGTATCAACGCGCCGAGCGGCTGATCGCCAAGCCCTACGACGGCCCCATGGTGCGGATCGAGACGGCCCAGGTCGACCTGCTCGTGACACCGGATCATCAGATGTGGGCCAAGCCGTGCCGGCACGCGCACGGCGAGTGGTGGCAGCTCGTCCCCGCTCGTGAGCTGCTCGATGCCGGCCACCGGCTCACCGTGGGTGGGACGATCTGGTCGCCGCGGGACCCGTTCGTGCCGGCGGCCGGGGTTGCGGCACTGCTTGGACTCTTCGTCGGCAGCGGGGACCTCGAGCCTGAGACACAGACGCCGTTCTTCCGGCTCCACACAAGACGCGAGATCGACTTTCTGCGTCGCCGGGCTGCCGAGGCCGGCTACGAGGTACGCCAGGTCGGTGACGACCGCTACCACCTCGTCGCCGACGAGGAGTTCAGGCTGCTCGCCAAGAAGTGCTACGACGCAGACCGGGCGAAGGCGATCCCACCCGAGATGCTGGAGTGTGCACCGCAGCACCTGCAGGAGCTGCTCGAGGGCCTGGCGTACTCCGGGAAGGCCGCGTCACACGGGCAGACCTACGTCACGACGAGCAGGACGCTTGCCGGACAGCTGCAGGAGGTCGCGCTCAAGATTGGTCTCGCGGCCGCGATAGCCGAGCGAAGCGATGCTCCCGCACCCGGCGGCAGGAGACCGCGCTATCAGGTCACCCTCTACCGGGATCGAGACCTGGAGCCGACGGTCGGATGGACCCATGAGGCCCGGCGACAGCAGGTGCGGGTCGAGCACTACCGCGGGCAGATCTACTGCGCAACGGTCCCCAACTCGACGCTGTACGTCAGGCGCAACGGTAAGCCGGTCTGGTGCGGCAACAGCCCCTTCGAGCACAACTCGATGACCTTCTACGTCCAGGCGCCGATCTTCGTCTTCCGCGAGCTGATGCGGCACCGCATGGCGTCCTACAACGAGGAGTCCGGACGCTACCGCGAGCTGCGACCCGTCTTCTACGTGCCGGGCCCAGACCGCAAGCTGGTGCAGGAAGGCAAGCCGGGGCACTACCAGTTCGTGGACGGCACTCCAGATCAGCACAAGCTGGTGGAGGAGGAGGTCCGGCGGCAGTGCGCCGAAGCGTACGCGAGCTACCGCCGCATGCTCGACGCCGGAATCGCTCGCGAGGTGGCGCGGATCGTGCTGCCGCTGACCATCTACTCGTCGGCGTACGTCACGGTCAATGCACGGTCGCTCATGAACTTCCTCTCCCTGCGGGTGAGGCGTGAGGACGCCCGCTTCCCGTCGTATCCGCAGCGCGAGATCGAGATGGTGGCCGAGAAGATGGAGGCGGCGTGGGCCGAGCTGATGCCCATCGCCCACGCCGCGTTCGAGCGCAACGGCCGGGTCGCACCGTAAGCGAGCAGCCTGCGAGGCCACGGGGATCATCGCCGCTCCGGCTCGCAAACAGCGAGGACGGCGATCGAGCAGGCGACGACTGTCTCGTCGTGGCCGCAGGCAGCCGGAAGACGCCGCGAGCCACCATCTCGGCACGTCGCCCTGCAAGCGTGGCCTGGTAGGGCGGCCCGGATTGGCTGTCTGCCAGGCAGCATCGTGGCTTCGAACGCTGGCCTGCGACGGTGGCGCGCGGGTGTCTCGTCGACACCTGGTCGTCGGCATCTGTCGGTGAGCGGAGGTCCAGGCGGGTCGCTTAGAGGCGAAGGACCAGGTCGCGCTGGCGTCTCTGGACCGCCTTGCGGACGCCGGCGACGAACCGGTCGCACGGCAAGGTCCCGGCCTGCCGTCCGTCGCGGAGTCGTACCGCGACCGACCCGTCCTGTACCTCCCGGGAGCCGACCACGGCGATGAACGGCACCTTGCGCAGCTGCGCCACGCGTATCCTCGCCCCGAGGCTTTCGTCGCGGTCGTCGACCTCGACGCGCAAGCCCGCGCCCGCGCAGAGCCGGTCGACCTCTCGGGCGTACTCGTGCTCGCCGGGGCTGACTGGAAGCACCGCGACCTGTACGGGGGCAAGCCACGGCGGCAGCGCGCCACCGGATGCCTCGAGGAGGTAGGCCACCATGCGTTCCATGGTCGAGATCACGCTCCGGTGCACGACCGCTGGGCGTCGGCGACTGCCGTCCGGCGCCATGTAGCTCAGGTCGAACTGCTCCGGTTGGTACAGGTCGACCTGCACGGTGGACAGGGTGAACTCGCGACCCTGGGCGTCGTACACCTGGACGTCGATCTTCGGCCCGTAGAACGCGGCCTCGCCTTCAGTCGCCTGGAAGTCGGCGATGCCGTGCAGGGCGAACGCCTCCCGCAGGATGGCCTCGGCGCGCTGCCACATCTCGTCGCTGCCCGCGTACGACAGGCCGTTCTTGTGTGGCCCACGCAGCGAGAGCCGGTAGTAGGCGGGTTCGATGCCCAGCAGGTCGTACGCCTCGTCGATCATGCGGAGTGCGAGGTCGACCTCAGCCGCGGCCTGCTCGACTGGACAGAAGACGTGCGCGTCGTTGAGGAGCATGCCGCGGACCCGGGTGAGCCCGCTGACCACGCCCGACCGCTCCATCCGGAACTGCGGCCCGAGCTCGCCGATCCGAAGGGGCAGCTCCCGGTAGCTCCGCAACCGGGAACGGTAGACCAGGAAGTGATGCGGGCACATCACGGGACGCAGCACGACCTCCTCTGATTCGGAGGAGGCGGCAGCCTCGTCGTCGGCCTGCTGGTCGGAAAGGTCTCCGGCGCGGCTCAACGGGATCGGCGGGAACATGTCGGGCCCGAAATGCTGCCAGTGGCCAGAGATCTCGTAGAGCTCGCGCTTGCCCACCGGTGGGGTACGAACGTGGCGGTAGCCGAGCCCGCGTTCGACGTCGAGGATGTACTGCTCGAGCTCGGAGACGATCGCCGCACCGTCCGGCAGCCACAGCGGGAACCCGGATCCAGCGAGCTTGTCGCTTGCGAAGATGCCGAGGTCGCGTCCGACCTGACGGTGATCGACAGTGCGGACGGACGGTGGATGATCAGCCGGGTCGACAGGTTTGTCGCGGTCCGCCGAGTCCCGCGACCGGATCGATACGTCGTGCCTGATGCTCATCGGGTGCTCCTTGTCGTCTCGAACGGATGGCGAGGAGCGACCCACGAGCATTCGGCCCGGAGATCGCTCCCCGGGCCGATGCGGCCGGCTTTTTTTGACTCAGGTCATGACGAGAGCCGCCCGCGTCGCCGGAAAGCGACCGGGCGTCGTCGTGACATGCGACGGCATGACCTGAGCGAACATCATCCGGCGAGTATATCGAGATCAGACGAGGCCATGTGGGTGTTCGGCCATGGCGTCTGCGCCAGGCGAAGCCGGTAGCGCCCACGACGTTAGGTCATCTGAAGATCATGTAGGCGTCGTCACGCCCTGGGCAGGCGCAGGACCGGTACCGTGAGATTCCATGGATCCGCGTCCCAGTTCTGCGCCTCGAACTCCGCCGTTCGGGCGGAACCTCGTTGCCATGGTCACGCCGTTCACGTCGGACGGCGAACTTGATCTCGATGCCGCGCAACGGCTCGCCACCCACCTGGTGGACGCCGGATGCGACGGTCTGGTGGTCAGTGGGACCACCGGCGAGTCCCCGACGACGAGTGACAGCGAGAAGGAAGCACTGCTGCGCGCTGTACTCGAGGCGGTCGGTGACCGCGCCACGGTCGTCGCCGGCTCCGGCACGAACGACACCAAGCACGCCATCGAGCTGTCGCAGCAGGCCGAGAAGGCGGGTGCGCACGGCCTGCTCGTCGTGACGCCGTATTACAACAAGCCACCCCAGGCCGGTCTGCTTGCCCACTTCCGTGCCGTGGCCGACTCGACCGGCCTTCCCGTGATGTTGTACGACATTCCCGGCCGTACGGGCACGCCGATCGCGACCGACACGCTGCTCAGGCTCGCCGAGCACGAGCGGATCGTCGCGGTCAAGGACGCCAAGAACGACCTCGCCGCCACCACCCAGGTGCTCGCCCGCACCGACCTCGCCTACTACAGCGGCGCTGACGAGTGGAACCTCGCCCTGCTCGCGGTCGGCGCGGTCGGCCTGGTGAGCGTCGTGGGGCACGTGGCAGCGAAGGAGTACGCGGAGATGATCAGGGCGGTCGACGCCGGTGACCTCGCGACTGCGCGGGCCATCGACCGGCGACTGGTCCCGGCGTTCCAGGCGATCATGACCCGTACGCAGGGAGCGATCATGGCGAAGGCGGCGCTCGAGCTGCTCGGTGTGTTGCAGACCCGCGCGGTTCGGCCCCCGCTCGTGCCAGCCACCGATGAGCAGGTACGCGAGCTGGCGAGCGACTTGCGGGAGGCCGGTCTCGCACAATGAGTCACCCCCACCCCGAGCTCGGACCGCCCCCACCCCTCCCGCCCGGTGGCCTGCGTGTGATCCCGCTGGGCGGTCTCGGCGAGATCGGTCGGAACATGACCGTCTTCGAGCACGAGGGCAGGTTGCTGATCGTCGACTGCGGCGTGCTCTTCCCGGAGGACCATCACCCGGGCGTCGACCTGATCCTGCCCGACTTCGAGCCGATCCGGGACCGTCTCGATGCGGTCGAGGCGCTCGTGCTCACGCACGGACACGAGGACCACATCGGCGCCGTGCCGTACCTGTTGCGGGAGCGCCCCGACATTCCCCTGGTCGGCTCCCGGCTCACCTTGGCGTTGGTCGAGGCGAAGCTGCGCGAGCACCGGCTGAAGGAGGTCCCACGGCACGTCGTACGTGAACGACAGAAGGTTCAGTTCGGGCCGTTCGATCTGGAGTTCGTCGCAGTCAACCACTCCATCCCCGACTCGCTCGCGGTCGCAATCCGGACCGGCGCCGGTCTCGTGCTGCACACCGGCGACTTCAAGATGGACCAGCTGCCGCTCGACCGCCGGCTCACCGACCTGCGGACGTTTGCGAAGCTCGGCGAGGAAGGCGTCGACCTGTTCCTGGTCGACTCGACCAACGCCGAGATGCCGGGGTTCACGCTGCCCGAGCGCGACATCACCGAGGTACTCGACCGGATCTTCGCGCGTGCCGAGCGGCGCATCATCGTGGCCTGCTTCGCCTCGCACGTGCACCGGGTGCAGCAGGTGATGGACGCGGCCGTCCAGCACGGTCGGAAGGTCGCTTACGTGGGCCGGTCGATGGTCCGCAACATGGGTGTGGCAGGGGAGCTCGGCTTCCTCCGAGTACCGCCCGACACCCTCCTGGATTTGAAGGAGCTCGACAACTACGCGCCCCACGAGGTGGTCCTCATCTCCACCGGGTCGCAAGGGGAACCATTGTCGGCGCTCTCTCGGATCGCTGGCCGTGACCACCCGCAGATCCGGATCGAGAAGGGCGACACCGTGGTGCTGGCGTCGTCGCTCATCCCCGGCAACGAGAACGCCGTGTTCCGAGTCATCAACGGTCTCACGCGCTGGGGTGCGAACGTCATCCACAAGGGCAATGCGCTGGTGCACGTGTCCGGGCACGCGTCGGCGGGCGAGCTGCTCTATGCGTACAACATCGTTCAACCACGCAACGTCATGCCGGTGCACGGTGAGATCCGGCACATGCGGGCGAACGCCGACCTCGCCGTCGCGACAGGAGTACCCCGTGAGCGGGTCGTCGTGGCCGAGGACGGCGTGGTCGTCGACCTGGTCGACGGCGTGGCGCGCGTCGCGGGCAAGGTCGACTGCGGCTATGTCTACGTCGACGGCTCGACGGTGGGTGACGTCACCGAGATCTCGTTGAAGGATCGCCGCATCCTCGGCGAGGAGGGGTTCATCTCGGTCATCGTCGTGGTCGACTCGGTAACCGGAAAGGTCACCGGCGGACCGGAGATCAAGGCGCGCGGTTTCGCCGAGGACGACTCGGTGTTCGATCCGGTACGCCCGTTGATCGAGGAGGCGCTCGACCGCGCCGGGCGCGAGGGTATCGACGACACCTACCAGCTGCAGCAGGTGATCAGGCGTACGGTCGGCAAGTGGGTGAGCGACTCGCACCGCCGTCGGCCCATGATCATTCCTGTCGTGGTCGAGGTCTAGTCGCTCCACGCAGGTGTGGGTCCGGCGGGTCGCCAACTGCTGCCGGCTCCCGTGCAATCGAAAGGTGGCGTACGCATGAGCCCTGGTTCGGCCGACCTGCGGGTCGGACTCGTCGGTGTGAACACCTCGCATGCGGGAGCATTCGCCCGCCTGCTCAACCAGGTCGGGGTGGCCCCGGGCGCCCGGGTCACCTGGGTGTGGGGCGGTGAGTTGCGTGCCGACCAGCCTGACGCCCCGACGCTCGCGAAGACCTACGACATTCCCCATGTCGTGAGCGAGCCGCAGCAGATGCTGTCCGAGACCGACCTGGTGCTCGTGGTCGACGACACGGGCCAGGGCGCCAACCACGTGCCGCTCGCGCAACCGTTCGTCGCGTCCGGTGTCCCGACCTTCGTCGACAAGCCGATGGCCGTCGATCTCAGCGAGGCCGTCACGCTCTTCACCCTCGCCGCCGACAAAAGGACTCCGGTCACCAGCTCGTCGGCGCTTCGCTATGCGGTGGAGCTCGCCGCGGATCGGGATCGGTTCGCCGACTTGGGCGCGCTGTCGTCGGTGGTGAGTGTCGGCCCTGGTGAGTGGTACTACTACGGCATCCACGCGGTCGAGCAGTTGTACGCGGTGGCGGGCCCCGGTGTGGAGTGGGTCCAGCGGCTCACCTGGCCGGACCGCGACGTCGCGGTGTTGTCGTACGCCGATCGCGGTCCCACGGCCGTCGTGCAGACCTTGCGCGACGCGGCGTACTGCTTCCACATCACCGCCTACGGTCAGCGGGGTCACCACGCCGTCCAGGTCGCCGACTTCGACGGCTTCTACGCCGGGCAGCTCAAAGCCGCCGTCGAGATGGCTCGATCCGGCAAGCCTCCCGTCGACCCGGCGGAGACTCTCGAGATCCTCGCGGTGCTACGTGCCGGGGTCCTCTCAGCGGAACGCGGTGGCGAACGAGTGTCCGTCGCCTCCCTGCTCTGAGCCGATGCGGCACATCGCGCGCTGGCGTTTGCTGCGCCTACGGCCGGCGGGGGTGCGCATCACCGACCACGACGCATCGTCCGCCGACCCTTCGGTTGCTCACCGCGACCGGCTCCGGTCAATGCGTTGCCCTCGGGTCGCCACCGCCGGTGGCGTGTCACACGTCGGCCTGTGACACGTGCACGCACGCGTCACAGGCCGATCCGTCGCAGGCTCACGTCGTACGGAACGTCGCCATCATCGCCATGTCCTCGTGTTCGAGGTTGTGGCAGTGCATGACGAACGGACCGCGATAGTCGCTGAACCGCACCACCACGTCCACGTGCTCGGCCGGACGAACGTCGACGGTGTCCTTCCAACCGGCGTCGTACGGGCCCGGTTCCCGGTTGCCACGCTTGATGACCTGGAACGGATCGAGGTGGACATGCACCGGATGGTGCAGGTCGGACACGAACCGCCAGATCTCGATCTCGCCGAGGCGCGGGCTCGCGTGCGCGCTGTCCGGGTCGAAGGGCTTCCCGTTGATCGTCCAGCCGGAGCGCGTGGTGTCGCCGTCGGAGTGTGCCTGCCGGCTCGGAACGGTCCCGCGCCGGAACTTCCACACGCGGGTGACGACCGCGCGCTCGGGATCGAGCCGCTCGATCGTCGAGAGCCGCTTCGGGATCGTGCTGTCGTCCTTCGCCCGCCGGGTGACGACGAAGCGCATCACCTGAGTGGTGGCACCCTCACCGAGCTCGTTGCGCAGCGTCAGCACGGTTCCCGGCGCGTACTGGGAGAAGTCGACGATGACGTCGAACCGCTCCGCGGGAGCGACGTCGATCCGCTCGTGGCGGATGGGCCTTTCCAGCAATCCGCCGTCGCTTCCGATCTGGACGAACGACGCAGGCGGTCCGTCCGCGGGCTTCAGCGTGAGCCCGTACCGCCGGGCGTTGGACGCGTTCAGGATCCGCAGCCGGTAGCGCACCGCCTCGACCTCGCACACAGGCCAGGGCGCGCCGTTGACCAGGATCACGTCGCCGACGACGCCCTCCATGTAGTCCGCGATGACGCCCGGCACCTCGCGGAGCGTGCGGTCGAGTGCCGGGTAGCGGAACGAGCCGTCGGCCTCGAACGACCGGTCGCAGATCATCAGCGGAATGTCCCGGTCGCCGTCAGGCAACGGCAGGGCACGCTCCTCGGCGTCGTGGACGATGTGCATGCCGGCGAGACCCCGGTAGACCTGCGGGCCTGTGAAGTCCATCCGATGGTCGTGGTACCAGAGCGTCGCGGCCCGCTGGTTCATCGGGTAGACGTACTCGCGCTCGCCGCGTGAGACGTCGCCACGCATCCGTGCAGAGTGGGCGTTCCGCGGCGGGTCCCAGCCGGAGACCGGCAGGACGAGATCGGTGGGGAAGCCGTCGCTGTCGGCCGGAGTGTGGCCGCCATGCAGGTGGACGGCGACCGGCACCGGCAGCTCGTTGCGGTGCTTGACCACCACCCGGCGTCCGCTGGTCGTCACCAGCGTGGGGCCCGGGAAGATCCCGTCGTACCCGAGGATCGTCGTACGCAGGCCGGGAAGGATCTCGACCCGCCCGACCCGCTGGACGATCTCGTAGTAATCCGTATCCCCGTCGGTCCGCACCGGACGCTTCACCGGAGGGATCGGCAACGGGACTTGGAACGGCTTCGGCAGCGGTGCCCGACTCGGCAGGAGCTCGGCGGTCTGACCCACCAGTCCGCCGAGGCCGCAGCCTGCCAGAGCTATGCCCGCACCGGCACCGCCCAGCAGGCCGAGGAACCCGCGACGGGAGACTCTCCGGCGGGTGGTGTCGCGCTGCACGACCCGGTGGGTGTGGGCAACGGACCGACTCACGAGCGACCTCCCTTCGCGTGAGGCCGCCCACGACGCGCGGATCCCCGCCAGACCCAGATGGTGAAGAGCACCTGGAGGGTGATCAGCGTGACACCCAAGGGCAGGTGGAAATCGACCGCGCGCGCGTAGCCGAATCCCGTCTGCACTTGCTCGGCGAATGCCAGCGCCAGGGTGAACCACAGCGGCCAGTACCGAGCGCGTCCGCGCCATGCGTAGAGCAGAGCCGCGATGATCTGGATCCAGCTGAGCAGGCTCACCGTGTGTGCGTTCACTTCGTGGACCGCGATGGCGTCGACGTCACCGGTGAGGTACCGGCCAGCGAACACGGGCTGCAACACGATCGACGCCGTGTGCAGCAGGGCGACGACGCGGAGGAACCAGAGGCTCTTGCGTGGCCCGGACGTGGGTGGTCCGGCAGGAGCGTCGGTCGTGGCGGATGGCGCCACTTGCGTAGAGCCAGTGGGTTCAGGTGTGGACACAGGTCGGCCTTTCGTACGCATCGAACATCGGCCGCTCACGGTAACCCTGGGTTGCCTACCTATGGATCGGGGACGAACCCGGAATCGGCACTCCGGGGGAGTGGGATGTCTGCCAGGGTGGCCACCGACTCTGCATGCGGAGAATGCCGGAGCGAGCGGCATCCCGCGGCTGGAGGGTCTTTTGGCTTAGCTCGTCGTCTGGCTCACGGCGGCGGACGCTTCGCCCCGCCTCCTACCGACCCTGACCTGTCGAGCCGCGTGGCGTGAGGTGGTCGGCGCACGACTCGGGATTGCCGCTGGACTTGCGCCCGTCCGGACACACGACGTTCGACCACGTGGTGTCGTCGAGGTCTGCGTCGTCCAGCCGGGCGCCGCGCAAGGTGCTGTTGCTGATCGAGGCCCCGGAAAGATCCGCCCCGCGCAAGTCGGCACCGGCGAGGTCGGAGCGCCTGATGGTCGCACCCTCCAGGTTGGCCTCGCGCAGCGTCGCTCGACGCAAACCGACGCTGGTCAGTGTCGCCTCGTCGTTGAGATAGGCGCCGGCCAGGTCGGCACCGGTGAGATCGACCCGCTGCAGAGTCGCTCCACCGAGATTCGCTTCCCGTAGGTCGGTATGCGAAAGATCTGCCCGGCTGACGAGAGTGTGGGAAAGGCTGGCCTTGTGAAGATTTGCCCGGCTGAGCTTCACCTTGTGCAGTATCTGCTCGTCGAGCACGGATTCTTCGAGGTTGGCACAGTGCAGCTTGCGCTCGACCAGCTCGGGGCTCGCGACGTCACGGTGCGACAGATCGGGCCACCCTGAACCGGGACAGGTGCGTCCTCGCGAGTCGCTGGTACATGCGGTAGCCATGACGAGAACGAGTCCGAGAACACTGACCAGCCTGACCGCGTGAGCAGCCCATGCGTTCCCCCCGTTGCGCACCCTTCCAGTATCGCGGCCCATGCATGCTGGCCGACCCAAACTGGCCAAGAATGTTCACTAGACGTCTGTGGTAATTTTCAGTGGCCTTCGTCATATTTGGCGCGTGACAGCGACACCCACGAACGCCACGACATTCGCCAAGAAGAGCGTGGATTCTCTCATCGCACCGTCGCTCGAGCGGCGTCGTTTCCTCGGCACGCTCAGCGGGTTGAGTGGGCTCGCCGCACTGAGCCAGATACCGCTCGCCGAAAGCGCTGCCGCAGCGCCACGGCTGCGCGGCGGCAACTATCCGTTCCAGCTCGGCGTCGCTTCTGGCGACCCCACTCCGGACGGCTTCGTGCTGTGGACACGTCTCGTTCCCGACGTGTTCAGCCCGGATGGCGGCATGCCGTCGCGGCGCGTGCCCGTCGAGTGGAAGGTGGCGCTCGACGAACGGATGCGCCACGTGGTTCGTTCTGGAACGGTCCTCGCGCTTCCGGAGCTCGCCCACTCGGTGCACGTGGAGGTGCGAGGGCTCGAGCCAGGCAGGCATTACTACTACCGCTTCCGGTATCGCGACCACGTGTCGGAGGTGGCTCGGACGCGGACGGCACCCGATCGGCACGAGGACGTGCAGCGGCTGCAGTTCGCCTTCGCCTCATGTCAGGACTGGTCGCACGGCTACTACTCCGCCTACCGGCACATGGCCGAGGAAGACCTGGATCTCGTCGTCCACCTCGGCGACTACGTGTACGAGTACGCGATTCCGGCCGACGGTGGACTGCGTAAGACACCGGTGCCGGACATTCTGCAGACCGCACCACAGGATCTCGCGCGTTGGCGGATGCAGTATGCCTTGTACAAGAGCGATCCTGACCTGCAACGAACCCACGCCCGTTTCCCGTGGCTTGTGACCTGGGACGACCACGAGGTCGCCAACGACTACGCCGGCGGGTACGACGAGACCATCCCGGCGAACCGTGCGGCCGCGTACCAGGCGTGGTACGAACACCAACCGGTGCGTCGGCGTTCGCTTCCTCGGCCCGATGGATCGCTGCGACTGTACGGCAGAAACCACTGGGGTCGGCTCGCTCAGTTCGACGTCCTCGACACGCGGCAATATCGCACTCCACCGGCATGTGGTTGGGGTGAGGCACCCGCGTGCGAGGCGGCGTACGACCCGTCAGCCACCATGCTGGGCGAGCGTCAGGAGCGCTGGCTTTACAAGGGGATCGCCCAGTCGCGTGCCCGATGGCACGTACTCGCCAACAGCGTCATGATGGGTCGGCTGGACCACGACGGCCCGACCGGCGACATTTTGTGGCACGACGCGTGGGACGGGTTCCCTGCGGCACGCAACCGGATCCTCGAGGCATTCGTCGGTGCCCGCGTACGAAACCCCGTGATCATCACCGGCGACTGGCATTCGACGTTCGTCAACGACATCCTGCGGGATTTCGACCAGCCGGACTCCCCGGTCGTCGCGACCGAGTTCGTCGGAACCTCGGTCACGACGAATGGTGACGACATCGTCTACGGTCCGTACTACGGCCCGATGATCAAGTGGAACCCGCACATCAAGTTCTTCGACGGCGACCGCCGCGGGTACGTCCGCTGCGTCGTGGACAAGAAGCAGTGGCGGACGGACCTGCGCATGGTGCCTACCGTCAGCCGACCTGACACCGACGTCACGACGTTCGCGTCGTTCGTGGTGGAGGACGGCAAGCCGGGAGCTGTCAAGGTGTGACGACCACCTCCCGCATGACTAGGCGGGCTCTCGAATGACCAGGCGTGGCGGGCCTTGAGCGTTGAGGCAGCGTGCTGACGCGTCCTGTACCGCAAAGGCCCGCCACCACTGCTGAGAGCGCCAGATCGGCGGGCGGGAACGGCGTGTAATGACAGCGACCGAGCCCCGAGATCCCGTACCCTGACTACCTATGCCCTCTCGCACGTCGTCGCCAACCCGTCGGGCGCAGGCGCGCTCGGCAACCCCGCCGCGGCCACGCGGGTCTGGGCGCAACGCGGGAAGCAGGACGACAGCGAGCCGCGCCCGGATGACACCCGCTCGCCGCCCGCGCGGTCGGGCGACCCATGGCGGACTGCTCGGTCGGGCGCTCCTCGGGCTCGCACGGCTGCTCGCCAGCATCTGGCTCGGTCTTGCCCATCTCGTCGGCGCGATCGTGCGCCGCATCGGGTCGAGCGCACGTGACCTCGATCCCGAGCTGCGGCGGGACGGGGTCGGGCTCTTGTTCATCGGGCTCGCCATCGTCGTGGCCGCGGCCCTGTGGTGGAACATCCAGGGCGCGGTGGGTTCGGGCATCAGGATCGTCGTGTCGACGAGCGTTGGTTCGCTGGCGTGGGCGATCCCGCTCTTGTTGCTGCTGGTGGCGTGGCGCACGCTGCGGCACCCGGACCGCAACGGTCCCGGTGGCCGGCAGTTCATCGGCTGGGTCTCGGTCCTGGGCGGTGTTCTGGGACTGGTGCACATCCAGCACGGCATCCCACGTCCGGGCGACGGGCGAGAAGGCCTCGTAGAGGCGGGTGGCGCCATCGGCTACGTGATGTCGTCGGTGCCGTCCGACCTGCTCACGCCGTACGTCACCGTCCCGTTGCTGGTCTTGCTCACGCTCTTCGGTCTCTTGGTGCTGGGCGGCACGCCCGTGCACGCGTTGCCCGACCGGGCCCGCGAGCTGTGGGCGAAGATCAACCCCAACACCGCCGCACGTGCCAAGGCGACCGGTCAGGAGGTCGGCGACGACGAGGACTCGAAGCCGACCCAGCCCCTGCGGCGTCCGCGCTCGCGTCGCCGAGTCGGTGCGATGACCAAGGCTGAGGACGGCGACGAGTCGAGTGGGGATCGGCCGTACGACAGCCCGGTGCTCGAAGGCCGCGAGATCGCCAAGCGGGCCCGCAAGCGGCCAGATGGCGAGGAGGACACGTCCGACGGCACCAGTGCTGGCGAGGCGGCCGCAGCCGCGACGTCCGGTCGGGACGAAGCGGCGAGCAAGCGTGGCAAGGCGCCTGCCGAACCACCGCCCCATTCACCGCTTCCGCAACGCGTCGAGCAGCTGGCGCTCTCCGGTGACGTGACCTACGTGCTCCCGGCGAGCGACCTCCTCGCACCTGGTACGCCGCACAAGGCGCGCTCGAAGGCTTCCGACAAGATCGTCGAGCGGCTCACCGAGGTGCTGGAGCAGTTCGAGATCGACGCGCAGGTGACGGGCTACACCCGCGGCCCGACCGTCACCCGCTACGAGGTCGAGCTCGGACCGGCCGTGAAGGTCGAGAAGGTCACCGCGCTCAGCAAGAACATCTCGTACGCCGTCGCGAGCAACGAGGTGCGGATCCTCTCGCCGATCCCCGGCAAGTCGGCGATCGGGATCGAGATCCCCAACACCGACAAGGAAATCGTCTCCCTCGGTGACGTGCTGCGCTCGAACGTGGCACGTAGCGACCACCACCCGATGGTCGTGGGTCTCGGCAAGGACGTCGAGGGCGGCTTCGTGGTGGCCAACCTCGCGAAGATGCCGCACCTGCTGGTGGCGGGCGCGACCGGCTCCGGCAAGTCGAGCTTCATGAACTCGGTCATCACCTCGATCCTGATGCGGTCCACGCCGGACGAGGTACGCATGGTGCTGATCGACCCCAAGCGGGTCGAGCTCTCGGCCTACGACGGGATCCCGCACCTCATCACGCCGATCATCACCAACCCGAAGAAGGCTGCCGAGGCGCTGCAGTGGGTGGTCACGGAGATGGACCGCCGCTACGACGACCTTGCTGCCTACGGGTTCCGGCACATCGACGACTTCAACAAGGCCGTACGCAACGGCAAGGTGACTCCGCCACCCGGAAGTGAGCGGGTCCTCGCGCCGTACCCCTACCTTCTCGTCATCGTCGACGAGCTCGCCGACCTCATGATGGTGGCGCCACGCGACGTCGAGGACTCGATCGTGCGCATCACGCAGCTCGCCCGGGCGGCCGGCATCCACCTCGTGCTCGCGACGCAGCGGCCTTCGGTCGACGTGGTGACCGGTCTCATCAAGGCCAACGTGCCGTCCCGGCTGGCGTTCGCCACGTCGAGCATGGCCGACAGCCGGGTCATCCTCGACCAGCCCGGTGCGGAGAAGCTGGTCGGCCAGGGCGACGGGCTCTTCCTGCCGATGGGCGCGAGCAAGCCGATCCGGATCCAGGGTGCGTGGGTGACCGAGGCGGAGACGCGCAGAGTCGTGAACCACTGCAAGTCGCAGCTGGAGCCCACGTATCGCGAGGACGTCACCGCCGCGCCAGGCGCCAAGAAACAGATCGACGACGACATCGGCGACGACCTCGACCTGGTGGTGCAGGCGGCGGAGCTCGTCGTGTCGACGCAGTTCGGGTCGACGTCGATGCTGCAACGCAAGCTGCGCGTAGGTTTCGCCAAGGCCGGGCGCCTCATGGACATCCTGGAGAGTCGGGGTGTCGTCGGCCCGAGTGAAGGTTCCAAGGCCCGGGACGTCTTGGTGAAGCCCGAAGATCTCGACGAGCTGCTGGCCAGGCTGCGCGGCGAATCGGCTGACGGGTAGTGAGCCGCGGCGACTTTCCCGCTCGGATGTAGAGTGTGCCGGCGTGTCCGGGCCCCTACGCATCGCCGCGCTGCCCGCGTCGTGTGGCATCGCGGGCCACCGTGACCAGCGGCCAGGCGCCGCTATCCTCTTCGCGGCCCCGACGATGATGCTCGGCGGAGTCGTGGGATGTCTGCGACTGCGCCGGCTGATCTTGGCGCGGGCACCTGTGCAGTCGAACCCGGACTGGGCCGCGTGGCTGGCCCGAGCGAAGAATCCGGAGGAGTCGTGAGGATCGCCGTCACCGGAGCGCAGGGCAAGGTGGGACGCGTGGTGGTGGCGGCAGCGACCGCCGCCGGTCACGAGGTCCTGCGACTCGATCGAGTCGCAGCGCCAGGGGTCGAGCATCTGGACACGAGCGACTACGCATCGTTCGTCACCAAGCTGGACGGTTGTGACGCCCTGATCCACCTGGCGGCGCTCCCGAGCCCCTGGCCGGCGCCGGCACACGAGGTGCACGCGAACAACGTCGTCGGGAGCTACCACGCCTTTCTCGCGGCGGCCGAGGTCGGCATCGAACGCGTCGCCTGGGCGTCCAGCATCAACGCGATCGGCGGCCGGTTCAGCCGGTCGCCGCGGTTCGACTACTTCCCGGTCGACGAAGCGCATCCCAGCTATGCCG
Source organism: Actinopolymorphaceae bacterium (assembly GCA_036564245.1). Lineage (GTDB taxonomy): Bacteria > Actinomycetota > Actinomycetes > Propionibacteriales > Actinopolymorphaceae > Thermasporomyces. The sequence continues at coordinate 1,580 of DATCKU010000073.1, read as the reverse complement.
AGGATGCGTACAGCCTCTCCAAGTGGCTGGGCGAGAAGCAGGCCGAGGCGGTCGTCCGGCAGCATCCGCAGCTGCGGATTGCGAGTATCCGGTTACACGGTGCGTGGGAGCAGCGGCCGGTGCCGTCTGGCTCGGAGGAGGCGGTGCGCAGTGAGGCCAACCACCTCTGGGGCTGGGTCGACGTGAAGGCCGTGGCACGCGCGTTCCTGCTTGCGCTCGAGGCGGACTTCGCCGGTCACGAGGCGTTCTTCGTCGTCGCGCCGACGACGACCGTCACCACGGAGTCGGCCGAGCTCGCCGAGCGCTTCTATCCCGGCGTACCGATTCGCAAGCCGCTGCCGGGCACCACTGGGTTCTACGACTGCGACAAGGCGGCTCGGATCCTGGGCTGGACGCACGACGCGACGGATGCGCCCCTCGCGTCGCGTTGATCCTCGTCCGCGCTTGCCGAGTCGATTCGTACCGAGGAAAGGCCTGCCTGCCACTTTGAGCCGGCAATGGCCAGCTGAGCGTGGTCATCGTCGGGGTATGGCCGGCTGAACGTGGTCATTGCCGAGGGCACGGCACGCTGAACGTGGTCATTGTCCAGGGTGCGCCAACCGAAGGTGGTCATTGTCGGGGGCGCGGTTGGGAGGCACTGGCGAGGTACGCAAAGATGGGCGGCAATGAATCGCCCGTCCGCGTCCACTTCCCGCCAGCCGGCCGTCGCTCTGGTGACCCTCGGCTGTGCTCGCAACGAGGTGGACTCCGAGGAGCTTGCCGGCAGGCTCGAGGCAGAGGGATTCCGGCTGGTCGGTGATGCGAGCGCAGCGGACGCGGTGCTGGTCAACACCTGCGGGTTCGTCGAAGCGGCGAAGCAGGAGTCCATCGACCACATGCTCGCCGCCGCCGATCTGAAGGAGTCCGGCCGCCCGCGAGCGGTCGTTGCCGTGGGCTGTCTCGCCGAGAGGTACGGCCATGAGCTTGCCGACGCATTGCCGGAGACCGATGCGGTCCTCAGCTTCGACGACTACCCGCAGATCGCGGACCGGTTGCGTGCGATCCTCGCAGGCAGACGACATGTGGCTCACGAGCCTCGGGACCGCCGTACGCTCCTCCCGCTTTCTCCGGTAGCCCGAAAGGACGCGGCACACCAGGTCGCCGTTCCCGGCCACGCGACCGTCGGCGGGGCGGCCCGGGACCGCCGCCAGACCCGGCCTCAGGCAGCCGCCTTCAGCCCACCCGACCTGGCTCCTGGAGTCGCGCCAGCGTCCGGTCCGCGGGTGTACCGCCGACGGCTCGACGGTGGGCCCACGGCGCCACTCAAGCTGGCGTCCGGATGCGACAGGCGGTGCACGTTCTGCGCGATCCCGCGGTTTCGCGGAGCGTTTCTGTCCCGCCCGCCGGAGGAGATCGTCGCGGAGGCTCAGTGGCTCGCCGACCAGGGTGTGCGGGAGCTGTTCCTCGTCAGCGAGAACTCCACGTCGTACGGCAAGGACCTGGGTGACCTGCGGCTGCTCGAGACGAGGCTGCTGCCCGAGCTCGCCGCGTTGGACGGCATCGACCGCGTGCGTGTCTCCTACCTGCAGCCCGCCGAGATG
>DATCKU010000072.1:0-49388 GCA_036564245.1 Actinopolymorphaceae bacterium | reverse complement strand
GACGAAAAAGGTCCCGTGCCACGAGCGTGGCACGGGACCCACGGGAGACGAGCGTGGACGTGTCAGTCCTCGGACGACGGTGGCTGCTTGGCGAGGTTCTCGCGGATGAGGTCCATCACCGACGAGTCGGTGAGGGTGGTGACGTCACCCAGCTCGCGGTTCTCCGCCACGTCACGCAGCAGCCGCCGCATGATCTTGCCCGACCGTGTCTTCGGCAACTCCTCGACGACGAGAATCTGCCGCGGCTTGGCGATCGGCCCGATCTCCTTCGCCACGTGGTTACGCAGCTCCTGAGCGATGTCGACGCCCTCGGTGTCGACGTCGCCGCGCAGGATGACGAACGCCACCACGGCCTGGCCTGTGGTCGGGTCTGTGGCGCCGACGACAGCGGCCTCGGCCACCATCGGGTGCGAGACGAGCGCCGACTCGATCTCGGTCGTCGACAGGCGGTGACCCGAGACGTTCATGACGTCGTCGACCCGGCCCAGGAGCCAGATGTCGCCGTCCTCGTCCCTCTTCGCGCCGTCGCCGGCGAAGTACTTGCCCGGGAACCGCGACCAGTACGTGTCGATGTAGCGCTGGTCGTCACCCCACAGCGTGCGCAGCATGGAGGGCCAGGGCTCGGTGAGCACCAGGTAGCCGCCCGAGCCGTTCGGCACCGAGTTGCCGGAGTCGTCGACGACGTCGGCGCTGATGCCCGGCAGCGGAGCCATCGCCGCGCCCGGCTTGCCGCTCGTCACACCCGGCAGTGGCGAGACGAGGATCGCTCCCGTCTCCGTCTGCCACCACGTGTCGACGACAGGCGTGCGGCCACCACCGATGTGGGTGCGGTACCAGACGTAGGCCTCGGGGTTGATCGGCTCGCCGACGCTGCCGAGCACGCGGAGGCTGGACAGGTCGAACTTGGCGGGGATGTCCTCGCCCCACTTCATGAAGGTGCGGATCGCGGTCGGCGCGCAGTACAGGATCGTCACCTTGTACTTGTCGACGATCTCCCACCAGCGCCCACGGTGCGGCGTGTCGGGCGTTCCCTCGTACATGACGCTGGTGGCGCCGTTGGCGAGCGGACCGTAGACGATGTAGGAGTGCCCGGTCACCCAGCCGATGTCGGCCGCGGTCCAGAAGATGTCGGTGTCGGGCTTGAGGTCGAACACCGCCCAGTGGGTCCACGCCACCTGGGTGAGGTAGCCGCCGGTGGTGTGCAGGATGCCCTTCGGCTTGCCGGTCGTCCCGCTCGTGTACATGACGTAGAGCGGGTGCTCGGAGTCGAAGAACTCCGGCGTGTGCTGGTCGCTCTGCCGCTCGACGACGTCGTGCCACCACAGGTCGCGGCCGTCGGTCCAGTCGATGTCCTGGCCGGTACGCCGGACCACGATCACGTTGCGGACGTTGGGGCACTCGGGCAGCGCCTGGTCCACCTGCGGCTTCAGCGGGCTCGGCGCACCACGTCGGTAGCCACCGTCGGCGGCGATGACGATCCGGGCGTCGCAGTCTTGGATCCGGTCGCGCAAGGCGCTCGCCGAGAAGCCACCGAACACCACGGTGTGCGGGGCGCCGATGCGGGCGCACGCCAGCATCGCCACCACGGTCTCGGGGATCATCGGCATGTAGATGGCCATCCGGTCGCCGGTCTTGACGCCCAGCTCGGTCAGCGCGTTGGCCGCCTTGCAGACGTCGCGCAGCAGGTCGGCGTAGGTGATCGTCCGGGTGTCGCCCGGCTCGCCCTCCCAGTAGAAGGCGACCTTGTCACCCTTGCCGGCCAGCACGTGCCGGTCGACGCAGTTGTACGCCGCGTTGATCCGCCCACCGACGAACCACTTGGCGAACGGGGCGTTGCTCCAGTCGAGAGCGGTGTCCCACTCGCGGTCCCAGTGCAGGCGACGGGCCTGCTCCTCCCAGAAGGCGATGCGGTCGGCACTGGCCTGCTCGTACGCGGCAGCGGTCACGTTGGCCTTCTCGGCCAGCTCGGGCGGCGGCGGGAACCGGCGGTCTTCCCGCAGCAGGTTCGACAGTGCTTCGCTGCTCACAGCTCGTGCCCCTCTCTTCGACATCAACCGAGTCCGCAGCCGGACCAGCACCCACGGCGATCGGTTCGTCCACGTTGCTCCCCGCCGACCCTAGTCGCCGGGAGTTCGCCGAGGCAGCGCGGCTGTCCCGGATAGTTCTCAGCCTCCACCCGAGACCGGGTGAAGGCCAAGGCCTACCGGGTGACGACCGCGGGTGTTCCGCCCGGTGTGGCCCGTCTCGGACGAGTGCGGGCCGCTTGGCGCCATATTCGAGCATGTGACGCGGTTGTAACACCAGTTTTCGGCTCAGTCCTCGGCCACCCCCGGTCGCTGGCGTCGAGGAGGGCGCTGGGAGGAGGACGCTGGGAGGAGCCGGCTGGCGCGGGCGGTGGTTGGTCGCCGCCGGCGTGTCGGGGTCACCTCCGCACCGCGGTCTCCGCACCGGCGCCGGTGAGCGCCCGCACCTCCAGCTCCTCGTAGCGCTCCTCCGACTCCTCGTCCTTCGACAGCACCGTGCCGAGCCAGCCGAGGAAGAAGCCCATCGGGATCGAGACGATGCCGGGGTTGTCCAGCGGGAACCACGAGAAGTCGACACCGACCGGGAAGAGCGACCCGCTCGAGCCGTCCGGCAGCACCCTCCCGGACACCACGGGGGAGAAGAACACGAGGACGACGGCGGTGATGAGGCCGCCGTAGACGCTCCACACCGCGCCCCGGGTGGTGAAGCGAGGCCAGAACAGGTTGTAGATGATGGCCGGCAGGTTCGCCGAGGCCGCCACCGCGAACGCCAACGCCACCAGGAACGCGACGTTGAGCCGCTGCGCCGGGATCGCCAGGAGGATCGCCACCGAGCCGATCACGATCGCCGCGATGCGGGCGGTGCGGACCTCCTCTCGTTCGGTGGCCTTCCCCTTCCGGATGACGTGGGCGTAGATGTCGTGCGCGAAGGACGACGCCGAGGTCAGCGTGAGCCCGGCGACCACCGCGAGGATGGTGGCGAAGGCCACCGCCGCGATGAGCGCGAGGAGGACGGCGCCGCCGGTCGAACCCTCCCCGCCACCAGCGGCCTGAGCTAGCAGCGGAGCCGCGACGTTACCTCCCGTCGCGGCGATCTGCGAGTCCGGACCGGTGTCGAGGAGCGCCGCGGCACCGAAGCCGAGGACGAGCGTCATCAGGTAGAACGACCCGATGATGCCGATCGCCCACTGCACCGACGTGCGAGCCGCCCGCGACGTCGGCACGGTGTAGAAGCGGATGAGAATGTGCGGCAGACCGGCGGTGCCGAGCACCAACGCCAACGCCAGGGAGATGAAGTCGATCTTCGTCGTCAGGCTGACGCCGTACTTCAGACCAGGTTCGAGGAAGGCTTGACCCTTCCCGCTGTTGGTAGCCGCCGTGCCCAGCATCTCGGAGATGTTGAAGCGGAACTTCCACAGCACGATGAGCGTGATGAGGATGGTTCCGCCCATGAGCAAGACGGCCTTGACGATCTGGACCCAGGTCGTCCCTTTCATGCCGCCGACGGCGACGTAGAAGATCATGAGCGCACCGACGACGACGATCGTGAGGTTGCGCGCGGCGTCGCTCGTCACTCCGAGGAGAAGGGCGACGAGGGCACCGGCGCCTACCATCTGGGCCAGCAGGTAGAAGATCGACACGCCCAGCGTCGAGACCGCGGCCGCGGTGCGAACCGGGCGTTGCCGCATGCGGTAGGCGAGCTGGTCGGCGAGCGTGAACCGCCCGGAGTTGCGGAGCAGCTCGGCGACGAGCAGGAGCGCGACCAGCCAGGCGACGAGAAAGCCGATGGAGTAGAGGAACCCGTCGTATCCGGACAGCGCGATCGCGCCGCAGATACCGAGGAACGACGCGGCCGACATGTAGTCACCGGAGATGGCCAGGCCGTTCTGGAAGCCGGAGAACGACCGTCCGGCCGCGTAATAGTCGGCGGCCGTCTTGGTCTGCCTACTGGCCCAGAGCGTCACGTACAGCGTGACGGCCACGACCGCCAAGAACAGCACGATCGTGAGCGTCCGGTGGTTGGAGGAGGTCGCCGCCGCGGCTACGACAGACCCAGCGCCGGTGAGGGGTCCGGTGTCGGCGAGGAGCCCAGTGCTGGCGAGAGACGTGGACAGGGCGACGCTCATCGTTCCACCGCCTTCGCGTACCTGGTGAGGATCTGGTCGGCCTTCGGGTCGAGCCGGCGGCGGGCGTGCCGGCTGTAGAGGTAGGCGATGAGGAACGTCGAGACGAACTGCAGCAGACCGAAGACGAGGGCGACATTCACGTTGCCGATGACCGACGTGCGCATCAGCCCGGGTGCCCACATGGCGCAGAAGACGTAGAGCACGTACCACGCCAGGAAGGCGATGGTCCACGGGAACACGAAGCCGCGGTATCGCCGCCGAAGCTCGCGGAAGTCGTCGCTGCGCGCGAGCTCAGCGTAGGCCCGGCGCTGCGCGGCGGCCGTCGTCGCGTGAGTTTCGTCGGTGACCGACGCGTCCGTGGTCGCCGACTGGTCGATCGGGTCGTTCGCAGCTGACTCGTTGGCAGCTGGTCCGGCCGGTGGTTCGGTCATGATGCCTACCTCCGGAACGCCGATGCCATGCTTGAGAGTGTCGCCGACGTTACGGACTGCTACGGCGCTGACGCAAGCATGATGACCTGATGTCGCTGCGTGAGCGCGGAACTTGGCCAGCTTCGGAAAGCGGCCCGAGAGACGTCGCGGTCAGCGAGCGATGAGACGGTCGCCCCGCAGGTCGAAGACGTATGGCTGCGAACACGGCGTGGACGTGTCGGTCGCGAGCCGGACGCGAACGGTCGACCCATCGGCCGCATCGGATCCGTTGCCGGCGCTCGCGGTGGCCACTGTCAGCTCGCAGACCTTGGGCGGACGCGCGCTCGGCGGGGTCGTGGTGTCGCCGATCTGTGCCTCGTCGACGGCGCGCCACGACCCACCATCGAGACGCAGCAGCCGCAACCACACTGTCGTGTCACTCGTGGTCTCGTGCGTGGCGTCGAGGACGAGACGGAGATCTGTCCCCGCCGTGACGGTCGCCAACGTCGTTGGGCCGGCGGGCTGGTCAGGGGTGACACGTGGGGTGGGACGTGGCGACGTCCGAGTGCCGGAGTCGGTCAGTGGTTCGGGGGATGTCGTCGAGGCTGGCCTAGCTACGTGGGAAGGGCTGGTGAGCTGAGGCACCAGCAGGACAGCGGCCGTCGCGGCAGCCGACGCGAGGAGGGCGGCTCCCACCACGACCGGGCGAGGCAGGCGCAATCGCCATCCGGGCGAGCTGGTGTCCGGTGAGGGCCCGGCGGGCGGCCGACGTCGAGTGTCGCGGAAAGTCTCACGTCGTCGAGCCGCACGGGGTCCGCCAGAGTGGGCTCGGTGGAAGCGGCGGCGGAGGAAGTGACGCGGTTCGGGCGTGGCTACGCGTTCGACCAGGCGGCTACGCACTTTCGCCCACGCGTCCGGGCTCACCCGCATCCGCGCGGCTTCAGCGCGCAGTGCGGTGCGCAGCCGCTCCTCGAGATCCGACACGGGTGGACGGTCGTCCTTCATGGCTTCCTCGCAGTTCCTGGCGGCACGGGACGAGCGGCCTGGGCGTCCTCCAACGCGCGCGCCAGCTGGCGCAGCGCACGGTGGGTCTGGCTCTTGACGGTGCCGACGGATATCCCGAGGACCCTCGCGGTCTCCTCCTCCGAGAGGTCGGCGTAGAACCGGAGGACGACGCAGGCGCGTTTGCGCAGCGGGAGCGTGCGCACGAGCCGAGCCAAGTCCACCGCGGTGTCGCGGTCGTCGCTCGGCGGCGGAACCGGCTCCGGGTGAGGCGGCGGGTTCCGCCACTCCAGGAGGCGTCGCCGGTGACGCTGCCGGACGAGGTTGACGAGGGTGGTGCGCAGGTACGCCGGCGCGGACTTCTCGTCGCGGAGTGTCGCGAGATGGGGCCAGGCGCGGATGAACGCCTCCTGCGCCAGGTCCTCCGCCAGGTGGGTGTCGCCGGTCAGCAGGTACGCGAGGCGGGCCAGTTCCGCGTACCGCTCGCGGAACAGCTCGGCCAGCACCGTCTCGTCCGGCCGCGCTTCAGCCGGCCGCGTCTCGTCCGGCCGCGCCTCGTCACCGTCATGTACCGAGATCCGCTCCACCGGCTCGGATCGTTGTGGAGCCAGGCTCACCAGTCCACCGTCCCCCGATCGTTCCTGACGACGCCGCCGCGTGTCCGCGGTCGACGACGCGCGGTGTCGCCCATCTCTGTGCTCACTCGCGGACCAGCTCGCCATCGACGACGGCGAAACGCGTCGGCTCCGCACACCCCAGGCTCGGGCTGTATCGGAGGGACAAGGTCAGGCGTGGCTCCGGGTGCTCGCTGAGGCTGAGCCGGCACACCGCCTGCGGGCCCGTCACCACCTCCCAGAACCACGTCTCGTCCAAGGACTGCCGTCCGACCGACGCCCACTCCCCGCCACGACGCTCGAAGGCGGCGACGTCCACGCTCGCCTCGGGTGGCTCGTTCTGGGCTCCCGACCGTGGCTGGGCGGTGACGACGAACCGGACCTGCTGCGTGTTCGCCGAGGCGACGACCGTGCCGTCGGTCTCGGTGTCGGCTCGGACGCCTGCGCCAGCCGCGGCGGCGGTCGAGGGCGTCAGGACGGGTGAGACGGTCAGCCCGGCCACCGCCAGCAGCGCCGGTGCCAGGGCAGGCACGACGGCACGTCGCCCACGTACTCGTCTTTCCACAGGTCACCTCCCTCCCGGGCCCGGACCAGAACCCGCGGACTTCTGCTCCGGGCACCAGGACCGTCGACCTCATGGATGCGCGACGACGTGCTCAGGGTTGCCGCGCAGGCGACGTCTGGTGGCCCGACACGGGAGTGCACGACCACGCCATGCTCACGGACCGGCCGGTCGGGCCGAGGTTCCCGACGCGCAACGCCGAACCCGCTCAGTCGAAGTCGGTCGGCCGCGCGGGATCCCGATGGTGGGCGATCAGCGTGGCCAACTGCTCCCGGGTGGTGCGGGCGGAGGACAGCTGGGGCAGCTCGTCGAGCGCGAAGAAGCCGACCGCACTCGTCTCGCCGTCCAACCCGGCGGTCGGCTCGCCACCGTCGACGCGTTCGACGAGGAAGAACAGCTTGTAGATGTGCCACGGGCTGTTGGCGTGCCCGTTCCGCCGCGAGCCGTCGTGGACCAGCGCGAGCTTCCTCGCCCGCACGGCGAGTCCGGCCTCCTCGCCGAACTCCCGGACGACAGCCTCCGAGGGGGAGTCCATGGCGTCCGCCCAGCCGCCGGGGAGGGTCCACCGACCGTCGCGGGCCTCCCGGACCAACAGCACTCGGTCGTCTTCGATGAGCGCGCCCCGCACGTCGACCTTCGGCGTGGCGTGACCAGCCTCGGCCTGGAGTGCCGCACGGAACGTCGCTGGGTCGCTGTGGGAGAGCAGACCCATGATCTCGGCGGCGATCTCGTGGATGCGGTTGTAGCGGGCGACGGCGTAGTGGTCCGCCTCGTAGGTGAGGCCGTTGCGTGCCAACGCCCCGAGCTCGACCGCGAGTGCGTGGAGTCGTCGACCCGGCTCGGATGCCGTCTCGTCGGGTGGGGTGTCGGTCTCGGTGTCCGGCCTCATGGCGCCCAGGGTACGGGTCCTCTCACTTGCGGACCCGCATCCGGTAGCAGGCCGTGATGTAGGGCATGACCAACCCCTCCGGCTGCCGCGCCGTCTCGTCGTAGAGGTCCCCGACCTGCTTGAGGACATCCTCGCGCTCGGCCGGGGGGAGCGAGGCGACCGACGAGCGGGACGCCACCATCTGGAGCAGGCCTTCGCGGTTCACGGGCTGCCAGAGCCGGAAGCCGGCGTACTCCGGGGGCGTGAACAGCCGACTCCACTCGAGCTTCTCGATCAGGTCTTCGGCTTGCCGCGCCTCGAGGCGCTCCGCAGCGGCCAGCAGGCTGGACAGCTGGCGAACCCAGGGCACCGACTCGTCGCGGTAGTTCCACAGCAGCCCCAGGATGCCGCCGGGGCGGAGGACGCGGGCGATCTCGGCGAGCGCGGCGTCGGTGTCGAACCAGTGGAAGGCGTGCGCGACCACGACGGCGTCCGCGGAGCCGTCCGCCAGGGGGATCTGCTCGGCGACCGCCTGCACGGGTGTGGCCTCCGGGACGTTGCGAATCAGTCGGAGGAGCAGCGGCGCGGACGGCTCCACCGCGATGACCCGGTGGCCTTCGGCGGCCAGGACGGCGGTCATCTTGCCGGTGCCGGCCGCGAGCTCGACGACGGTCGGCGGGGGTGGTGGGGGAGGAGGTGGCGTGGTGGGGTAGCCGATGGCCGGATCCGGCGCCGCGTACGAGGGATCCGGCGTGACGGCGTAGGAGTCGAACGCGGACACGTCGTAGGGAGGGATCGGCTCCGGGAGCAGGTCGGCCAGCAGCCAGCGCACCGCGTCACGCGGGTAGCCGGGGCGGCTCTGCTCGTAGACGTCGGCGACGGAGCCGAACGACCGGCTCCGAAACCGCCGCACCGACTCTTCCATGGTGGTCGCGATGCTACGCCAAGAGGCGAGGTGAGGGGCCTTTCGACCGGTGCAAACCGGCGCCGTGTGCTGTGCCCGTAGGCGCGCCTACCTCCTCGACGCCGGGTGGCTCGCGACACCCATGGTCGCCGCCACCCGGCTGCTCGGCGGAGAAGCCCGGCACAGGACTCCGCTGCTAGCGCTGCGTCGATCGGCCGACTACACCCGGTGCTTGCCCTTCGTCCGCAGACTGGAGGCGCTCGCAGACGAGAGGCGCCCCCCGGGCGAGGAGCGCCTCCCGGTCAGGTCACGCGGGTTACCAGGCGTGCAACCCATGACTCACGTCGCCCCAGGCGAGCCTGGAGACGACCGCCCTTTGCGATGGGCCCGTCGCCGCGTGGGTACCCGCGTGACGTTTCCGTCTCGTGGTCGTGGAAGGTCGTCCGAGCCTCCACCACCGCGGACGTATGTCGTTCTACGACCTTTCTACGACGCCCTGCACCCGAAGGAAAGGGACTGACCAAGATCTTTACCCTTTTCCAGGACCGCGGAGCGGGCCGCCTGCGCGAGTGCCGCCGCGTCGTCCGCGCTCGAGCTCGTCGAACGACCGCGGCGGACCGCCCACACCAACGCGACGACGACGCCGAGCGCCGCGGCGGTGAGGACCGGACGATTGACCGAGAGGCGTCGGCGCCGGGGCACCACCATGGGCTGGCTGAACTTCAGCACCGGCCATCCGCGTTCCTTCGCCACCCGCCGCAGCGCGCGATCAGGATTGACGGCGAAAGGATGCCCCACGGCCTCGAGCATGGGCAGGTCGGTGGCTGAGTCAGAGTACGCATAGCACTCACTCAGGTCATAATCGCGCTGGCGCGCGAGCTCGCGAATTCCAACCACCTTGTTGGGGCCGTAGCAATAGAAATCGATATCCCCGGTATAGCGCCCGTCCGCGACTTCCATCCGGGTGGCTATCACATGATCCGCGCCGAGCATGGCCCCGATCGGTTCGACCACTTCTTGGCCGGAGGAGGAGACGATCACCACGTCGCGACCCGCCGCTTGGTGCTCCTTGATGAGCGCGACGGCTTCGGCGTAGACGAGCGGTTCGACGACGTGGCGAAGGGTCGCGGCGACGATGTCCTTCACCAGCTGGACGTCCCAGCCCGTGACCAGCTTGGACAGGTACGCGCGGATCCGCTCCATCTGGTCGTGGTCCGCTCCGGCCAGCAAGTAGACCGACTGCGCATAGACCGAGCGCAGCACCGCACGCTTGTTGATCAAGCCCTCTCGGTAGAACGGCCGACTGAACGCGAGCGTGCTCGAGCGGGCGAGGATCGTCTTGTCGAGGTCGAAGAAGGCGGCCGAGGTACGGACGTTCGAGGAGGGCTGCTCGACGGCGTGCTCGCCGATGGTGTGCTCGCGGTGGGTGGGCTCGCGGTGGGTGGGCGGCTGGTGTCGGGCCAGCGACCCGTCAGGCTCCGGGTGGGCGGAGGGGGTGCGCTGCTCGTCGGGGCGGGCGAGGCGGGCGTCGTCGCGGCTCATGGTGGAAGCCTAAGCGTATCCACCCCCGGCTCGCCGGCTTTGTCGGGCATATTCCCCATCGCATCACATGGCGTGCGACAATGATTCATTCCTTCCACGTCATTGTTTGGATACCGCTTGCCACGGCCTGCGGATTTGCGTCGACGGCGATTCTGAGCGACACTGCGAGTGCGTTCCCTTGCGAGAAGCTCCCTTCGTGGAACGTGATTTCCAGCGGCGTCCCCCCGGCCGCTGGCAGGGCCGTGGCAGCGTGCCGTCGGCCTAGGACAGCCCCCGCTCTCCCCCCCGGCGGGGGCTGTCGCATGTTCGAGCCCGTCTGACTCACCCGCGCGACCTGGTCGTTGCCCGGCCCCAGCCCGCGCCCTGGTTGTGCTCGTTGGATGCCCATGGGATGCCTTGGCCGCCTCTGCGGAGCTGCCCCTGCACGTCCACAACCGGCTCCTACGGCTCCCTTATCCACAGCTGAGGCGCTCACGGCGTCGACTCGGACGGCCGCCGCGACATCGTGGTGAGCGTTCGACTCACAGCGCTCGTCGGGTGGGAGACGACGGGGCGACGGAACCGACCGCCGTCGTTCCCCACCCGGCGCGTCGACCGCTTCCGTGGAGACGTTCCGATGGGGACACCCTCGACGCCGCGGCGCCCTCTCGCGATCACCGCTGACGAGCACCTTCTCGACGACCTGGTCCGCCTGGCCGCCGCTGCCGGGATCACGTTGGACGTCGCTCACGACGCTGGAGCGGCGCGTCGTTGGTGGCCGCACGCGCCCCTCATCCTCGTGGGCGCCGACGCGGTGCCGGAACTCGCCTGGAGCCGACCGTCGCGGCGTCCGGACGTCGTGGTCGTGGCTCGCGACCTCGCAGACGACCGGGAGCTGTGGGAGGGCGCCATCGCCATCGGCGCCGAGCAGGTCGTCCGCGTCGCCGACGCTGAGCAACGGCTCGTCACCTGGATGGCCGACGCGGCGGAGGGCATCCGTTCCGAGGCCGTCACCGTCGGCGTCGTGGGCGGGCGAGGTGGCGCGGGCGCGTCGACGCTGGCCGCCGCGCTCGCGGTGACCGCCGCTCGGCACGACCGCGGCGTCCTCCTCGTCGATGGCGACCCGCTCGGCGGTGGTATCGATCTCATCCTCGGTGGTGAGGAGCACGCGGGCATGCGGTGGCCAGACCTGGTCGCCACCGAAGGGCGCGTTGGTGCGAGCGCCTTGCGTGCGGCACTACCCAGCGTCGAGCGGCTGGCTGTCCTGTCATGGGATCGGAGTGACGCCCTCGCGGTACCGCCCGCGGCGATGCGTGCCGTCCTGGGCGCGGCTCGACGTGGAGGTGACCTCGTGGTGGTCGACTTGCCCCGCCAGCTGGACGGCGCGGCGACCGAGGCGCTGTCCTTGTGCGAGACCGTCCTCGTCGTGGTCCCGGCCGAGGTGCGCGCCGTGGCGGCCGCTTCGCGGGTCGTCAAGACGTTCGCCCAGCACGCGGCTGACCTGCGGTTGGTGGTGCGCGGCCCGTCGCCGGCCGGCCTCGACGGCACGATCGTCGCCGACGCGCTGGGGCTACCCCTGGCGGGAGAACTGGCGCCGGAGCCCCGGCTCGCCATCATGCTCGAACGCGGTGAGGCGCCGGCCCGGCGAGGCAAGGGCCCCCTCGCCGTGCTGTGCCGACGTCTGCTGGGTGAGCTCGGCGTTCTGCAGCACGAGGGGCACGCGGCATGAGCGACCACATCGTTGGTGGCTTGGTACCGCCGCAGTCGAGTCGTCCCCGCGGGCGGCCACCTCAGGCGATGCCTTCCCAGGTCCACGTGGCTCCTCGGGTCCGATCCGCGCGACCGGGGTCAGCCCGTTCACCACGCACCAGCCTCGACGGATCCGGCCGCGCGAGCTCCGAAGATGTCAAGCAGAACTTGCTTCACCGCGTCAGAGCCATCCTCGCCGCGCAGAAGGCGCAACCCACCCCGGCTCGGGTCGCCGCAGCGCTACGCGCGGAAGGAGCCTTGCTCGGTGACGCCGCCGTGTTGGAGATCGTGGAGGCGCTGCGGCGCGAGATCGTCGGCTTCGGGGTGCTCGAACCACTCCTGGCTCTCCCAGGCGTGACCGACGTGCTCGTTCACGGTCCCGAACAGGTCTGGATCGACCGCGGTCACGGTCTGGAACGGACGGCGGTGACGTTCGACGATGACGCGGCTGTGCGTCGGCTCGCCCAGCGGTTGGCGGCGACCGCAGATCGGCGACTCGACGACGCCACCCCCTTCGTCGACGCGCGCCTTCCCGACGGCACGCGGTTCCACGCCATCCTGGCGCCCGTCTCCACGAAGGGCACGTGCATCTCCCTCCGTTTGCCTCGACGGAAGGTGTACACGCTCGACGAGCTCGTGCGAAACGGCGCTGTTCCTCGCGCGGGTGCCGACCTGCTCGGCCAGGTTGTGGCGGCCAGGCTCGCTTTCCTGGTCTCGGGTGGGACGGGCGTTGGCAAGACCACCTTGCTCTCTACGCTCCTGTCGATGGTCCCCGACCATGAACGCCTGGTTCTCGTGGAGGATTCCGGCGAACTGTCTCCTCAGCATCCGAACGTCGTCCATCTCGAGGCGCGTCCACCCAACGTCGAGGGCGTCGGTGAGATCACGGTCCGCACGCTCGTCCGTCAGGCGCTGCGGATGCGTCCGGACCGCCTTGTCGTCGGCGAGGTGCGCGGCGGCGAGGTAGTCGATCTCCTGAGCGCCATGAACACCGGTCACGAGGGAGGATGCGGCACTCTGCACGCCAACTCCGCCAGTGAGGTACCCGCCAGGGTCGAGGCCCTGGGCGTGACGGCTGGTCTGGATCGGGCGGCGGTGCATAGCCAGCTCGCGGCGGCGGTCGACGTCGTCATCCACCTCGTCCGTGCACGTGACGGCCGTCGTCGGGTCGCCGAGCTGTGCGTGTTCGAGCGGACATCCACGGGGTTCGTGCGGGCGCTTCCCGCCGTGACGTTCGGCGCCCAGGGGCAGGTGTCGCACGGGCCGGGCTGGTCCCGACTTGACGACCTGCTCCGCCACCGTGGGCTCGGCGGGCTGGGTGGTGAGCCCACGCCATGAGCACCGCCGTCGTGGCTGTTCTCGCCTTCGCCGTCGCCGCCGCTGTGGCGATCCCGGAACCACCGAGGTCCTTGCTCCGTCGACGCTTGGGGAGTGTGGGCCGGCCCATGGACGGCGTCGGGCGGGGCGGGCTCGTAGCCGCCGGGCGCGAACGTGTCCGGCGAGCGTGGAGGAGGTGGCGTCGACGTCACCGGCCGGATGAGCACGACGCCTCCATGCTCGAGGTCTGTGACATCCTCGCCGCCGAGCTTCGAGCTGGGCGGGATCCGACGACGGCGTTGGCAGCAGCCGCCGTGGTTCGCTCAGAGCTCGAAACCGTCGCCCGGGTGAGCCGTCTGGGCGGCGACGTCGCTGCGGCACTCCGTGAGGCGGCGCTCCGGGAGGAAGCCGCGACGTGCGCCGCGTCCATGGATCGTCTCGCGACGGCATGGACAGTCGCCACCACCAGCGGAGCAGGGCTCGCCGTGGTCCTCGATCGGGTCGCCGCCGAGATCCGGGTCGTGCGGGCGCTGCGTCACGAAGTCGCCGCCCAGCTCGCTGGCCCCCGAGCCAGTGCCCGCTTGCTCGCCGCGCTTCCGCTGCTCGGGGTGGCTGTGGGGTGGGGAGCCGGTACTGATCCGCTCTCCTTCCTCCTCGGCACGCCTGTCGGCTTCGGGTGCCTCGTCGTCGGTGGCGCCCTCGCGGTGCTCGGACTGGTCTGGGTCGAGCGTCTCGCCAAGGCGGCAGAGCCTGGACCATGAGCACCTCACCACGACGACGCGCTCTGATCTCGGACGTCCGTGCCGGCGGCCGACGTCGCGCCGAGAGCGGGCGTCGCGGCAGGAGCTGGTGGCGTGGCAGGAGCTGGCGGCGTCGCAGGCGAACCAGGAAATCGACGTCGCCAGGGGCGGGCGTCGCGAGGGGACGGATGTCATGAGCGTCGTTGCGGCTCTGCTCGTCGGTCTCGCAGTCTTCGTCTGGTCCGGGCCTCGCACGGGGCCGAGACGGCTGCGCCGACTGGCCTCGCGGTCGTCCCTTCAAGCCTCGTTCGCACCGGCCAGCGTTGTGGCACCCGAACACCCGCGCCAGCACCTGGGACCACGACGCCAGGGGCTGTCGCCGTGGTCGCGTTGGAGCGGCGCGGCACTCGCCGGGGTCGCCGCCGGCACACTGGTCGGCGGGCTGTCCGGGCTCGTCGTCGGGATCGTCGTCGCCGTCGGTGTCGGCTGGGCGGTCGCACGACTCGCGCCACGGGACGAGCGGGTCCGCCGCGAGCGCCTTCTGGCCGACCTGCCGTTCGCCGCTGATCTCCTCGTCGCGTGTCTCCGCGCCGGCGTGTCGCCGGTGCAGGCCCTCGAGACAGTGGCCGCTGGACTGGGCGGCCCACTCGGCGACGAGCTCGCGTCCGTGGCTCGCACGCTGCGCCTTGGAGCGGACGCCTCGGTCGCCTGGGCCCGATTCCTCGACCAACCCGATCTGGCGCCGTTCGGTCGAGCCATGAGCCGAGCGTGGGAGACGGGAGCACCGCTCGCCGACACGCTCAGCCGGCTCGCCGACGACGCTCGCCTCGCTCGACGTGTGAGCGCCGAGCAGCGAGCCCGAGCGGTCGGTGTGAAGGCCGCTGCCCCTCTGGGACTCTGTTTCCTTCCGGCGTTCGTGCTCGTGGGCATCGTGCCCCTGGTCGCGAGCGCGGTCGCCGGCCTCGTGGGTTGAGCACTCCTGGATCACCGACGGCTTGCGTGCCAGGCGCGACGTCATCCACAGAGTCGGCAGGCGGCGGCGCTGTCCCCAGACCACCACGTGCGGCCAGCGGTCTTAGACGTGGTTACGGGATCGTCGAACCGCGCCAGTTCCACGCGCCCGACCCGGCCGGTAGCCGGTCGTCGACAACGGTCCATCGTCGCTTCGACGACGTATCAGAAAGGACGGTGCTCATGCGTCGAGCACGACCCCGCCGCCACGACGAGCGGGGCATGACCACGGCCGAGTACGCCATCGGCACAGTCGCCGCCGCCAGCTTCGCCGCCTTGCTCATCAAGCTGTTGACGAGTGACAAGGTTCGACAACTTCTCCTTGACGTCATCACGTCCGCGCTCAGCTTGGGCGGTTGATCGTGGGGGCGGTCGGGCCGAGCTGGCGGACCGGCCGCCCACCGATCCTCGCTCGTAAGGAGGTCTCAGTGCGATCGACGACATGGTCGTCGCGGCCGACGCGAGCGGAGCCGTCCGGGCGGCGAGAGCACGGCATGGTGACCGTCGAGACGGCTCTGGCGCTGGCGGCTCTCGTGGTCGTCACGGCCGGCATGGCCTGGGTCGTGTCACTGGTCGCGACGCAGGCGCGGTGCGTCGACGCGGCGCGCGACACGGCGCGCGCGATCGCGCGTGGGGAGTCGTCCGCGGCGAGCCAGGCCGAAGGCAGGCGTAGCGCGCCTGCCGGAGCCGACATCGCGGTCCAGGTCGCGGACGACGTCGTGACCGTGGAGGTCTCGGTCGAGGCCCGGCCGCCCTGGCCGGTGCTCTCCCACCTGCCTGGCGTACCGGTCAGCGGTCGCGCGGTCGTCGCGCTGGAACCAGGACACCCTGACCCGCTCACCGCACCGGACCGGTGACGCCACCATGACCGGTGAGACGGGTGACGTCATGTCCGGTAGGGCCAGGCTTGGTGACGCGGTGCCTGATGACGCCGTGCCTGATCTTGCTGTGTCTGATGTCGCTGTGCCTGGTGACGCCCTGCCTGGTGACACCTCGCCCGGTGCCGTGGTCCGAGCCAACGAGCGCGGCAGCGGCGCGCTGCTGGCGATCGCGATGGCGTGCGTCCTCGTCGTCAGCGGGCTTGCCGCCTCGACTCTCGTCGCCCTCGTGGTGGCCCGCCGGCACGCGAGCACGGCGGCCGAGATGGCGGCGCTCTCAGCGGCGGCGCACCCGGTGGACCAGATGGGGTCGGCCTGTGCCACAGCACGGCGGATCGCCCGAGCACACCAGGCGGTCCTGGACTCCTGCGCGGTCGACGGCCTGACGGTCGACGTCGTCGTGGCGACCCGCCCGCGCACGGCCCTCGGTCGCGTGGTCGTCGTGCGTTCCCGGGCGCGTGCCGGCCGCGTCACGGTTCTCGACATCGAGCCCGCTCGTCCGGACCCACAGCTGGCTCGTCGGGGTGGTCATCGCCCGTCACTCGGGCGACGCCGAACCCGGCGCTCCCGCCAGGAGCACGTCCAGCAGTCGAACCGCACCCGCCTTGTCGAGGGGGTTGTTCCCATTCCCGCACTTGGGGGACTGGACACAGGAGGGGCAGCCGTCGGCACAGCCGCAGCCGGCGATCGCGTCTCGGGTCGCGCGAAGCCAGTCGGCGGCGGCGTCGTAACCTCGTTCGGCGAAGCCGGCGCCACCGGGGTGGCCGTCGTAGACGAAGACCGTGACCCGCCCGGTATCGGGGTGCAGCCCAGTCGAGACACCCCCGATGTCCCACCGGTCACAGGTCGCGAACAGCGGAAGCAGGCCGATGGACGCGTGCTCGGCGGCGTGCGCGGCCCCAGGAACCTCCCGCGACGACAGTCCGGCCTCCGCGAGCTGCTCGTCCGACACCGTCCACCAGACGGCGCGGGTCCGCAGCCTGCGTGGCGGGAGGTCGAGCGGCACCTCGCCGAGCACCTCGCCCGTCACCAGGGCGCGACGCAGGTACGACACCACCCGGCTCTCGACGGCGACCGATCCGAAGTCCAACGTGGCGGGGCCCCAGTCGGTGTGGCGCTCGGACTCCAGGATCTCGATATCGGTCACCTCGCGCGCCGTCGTCGTGTAGTCGGGGTCAGCGGCCTCGACGATCGCCACGGCGGACTCCAGGTCCAGCTCGCGCACGACGTACGTCTCACCCTGGTGGAGGTACACCGCGCCGGTGTGCGCCGTGGTGTGTGCGGCGTCGGCGTCGACGGTGCCGAGCAGCCGGCCGGTCGAGCCCTCGACCAGCCGGACCTGCTCCCCACCCACGGACCGGATGTCGGCGAGGTCGCAGGCTCGGTCGCGGCGGGTCCAGAACCAGCCCTGAGGTCGCCGCCGCACTTTGCCCTCGGCCTGAAGTTCCTCGATCGCCGCTCGCGCCGACGGTCCGAACTGGTCCAGGTCGGCGTCGGTGAGTGGGAGCTCGGCGGCCGCAGCCGCCAGGTGCGGTTTGACGACGTAGGGGTTGTCGGGATCGAGGACGGTCGACTCGACCGGAGGTCCGAAGATCGCCTCCGGATGATGGACGAGATACGTGTCGAGTGGGTCATCCCGAGCGATGAAGACCGCGAGGGCTCCTCGGCCGTCCCGGCCGGCGCGACCCGCCTGCTGCCAGAGGGAAGCTCGGGTGCCCGGATACCCGGCGACGAGCACGGCGTCCAAGCCCGCGATGTCGACCCCGAGCTCGAGCGCGTTGGTCGCCGCGACGCCGAGGAGCCGTGCGTCCTGCAGGGCTTGTTCGAGCTCGCGACGGTCTTCACGCAGGTAGCCGGAGCGGTAGGCGGCGATGCGCGACGCCAGCTCGGGGGAGACCTCCGCCACGTGGTTCCGGGCCTGCAAGGCGACCACTTCCGCGCCCCGGCGCGAGCGGATGAAGGCGACGGTGCGCACGCCGTCCACGACGAGATCGGCGAGGAGGTCGGCCGTCTCGGCGGTCGCGCTGCGCCGGACGGGAGCACCCCGCTCCCCGGTGAACTGGGTGAGCGGTGGCTCCCAGAGCGCGAAAGCGAGCCCGCCGTGCGGGGAGGCGTCCTCGGTCACCGCCGTGACCGGTAGACCGGTCAGCCGGCTCGCCGACACCGCCGGCTCCGACACCGTGGCCGAAGCCAGCACGAAGACCGGGTCCGCTCCGTAGTGGGCGCACAGCCGACGCAGTCGACGCAGCACCTGGGCGACGTGGGATCCGAACACCCCCCGGTAGTGGTGGCACTCGTCGACCACGACGTAGCGCAGCGACCCGAGGAACTTCGCCCAGCGGCTGTGCCCGGGGAGCACGGACCGGTGCAGCATGTCGGGGTTGGTGAGGACGTAGGCCGCGTGGTCGCGAGCCCAGTCGCGTTCCTCCCGCGTGCTGTCGCCGTCGCAGGTGATGGCGGGCACCTCCGGTCCGCCGAGCGTCGAGACCACGCGGAGCTGGTCCGCCGCGAGCGCCTTCGTGGGCGCGAGGTAGAGAGCGGTGGGCCCGCGCCGGCGGGTTCGGCGTGGTTGTGTCGACGCCACGGCCGTCAGGACCGGCAGCAGGTAGCCGAGGGACTTCCCCGAGGCGGTTCCGGTGGCGAGGACGGTGTGCACGCCCGACCGGACCAGCTCGGCCGCGGCTACCTGGTGCCGCCACGGTCGCTCGACGCCGTGGTCCCGAAGTCGCTTCACCAGCCAGTCAGGGACCCAGGCCGGCCACTCCTCGGCCTGGCCGGGGCGAGCCGGCACCCACTCCACGTGGGTGACGCGGGACGCGCGGCGACCCCGGGTCAGGCGCCGCACCAGGTCCTCAGGTCCGTGCCGGTCCGTACCAGAGGTCGCTGCCTGGGCTGATCCGTCCCGGGAGACGTCGTCTGCCCCAGTCGCTGGCAAAGCGTCGTCCAGGGCGTAACCCGAACCACGACTCGATCGATGGGATTGGCGTGACGGCACGATCGCCAGTGTCACACGGTGGGGCCCCGCGGTCCGACCAGGGCGTCGTAGCGCGGAGCACACCACGAGTCCCGCCCTTGGCGGGATTTGCGGCCTTCTAGATGATTGAATGCCTCTGCGGCCGGGGGACGTCGGTGTGACGGGCTGGAGGAGCTTCGTGGACCTTTCTCTCTCAAACCACCCTGCGGGCGACCACATGGTGATCGAGGTCGGCGGCGAGATCGACGTCTACACCGCGCCACGGCTCCGAGAGAAGATCGTGGAGCTGGTGAACGCTGGCCACCACCACCTGATCGTCGACATGGAGGGGGTCGACTTCCTCGACTCGACCGGCCTCGGCGTGCTGGTGGGCGGCCTCAAGCGGGTCCGCGGGCAAGAGGGGACGCTGCGTATCGTCTGTACGCAGGAGCGTCTGCTGAAGATCTTCCGGATTACTGGTCTGACCAAGGTCTTCCCGATCCACGACTCGGTGGAGGAGGCCATCGGGGCGAAGACGTGAGCGTCGGCCGGGCGCGTCGGTCGCGCCACGTGAGCGTTCGTGGGGGCCGCGTCCCCGATGGCTGAGCGTGTCGCGCTAAACTCCCGCCCGCCCCGGGTTACGGATCCGGTGGTGCATGCTGCCTGTGCGCCTCCGGCGTTTCCGGCCGGTATCGACCCTTGTGGGACGTGGGCGACGCCTCACACAACACGTGGGCCTCACCTCGCGTCCGGCTGGGTTGGCAGGCGCAAGCAGAGCAGGACGACAGGCGCTCGCCAGGCCGGATAGCGCTGGGGTGGGCGGCCCTGTCCGCGCGGCCCGTACGTTGTGATGTCACGAAGGGGGCTCCAGGAGGCCCCCGCCCAAGGAGGACGAATGTCCGCGTTCCTACTCGCAGCCGAGGGGGACGTCGTCTCGTTGAGTGGCGGCAATCTCGGCTACGTCTTCGCCGTCGCGTGCATCGGCGTGGTGGCGCTCGTCATGGCCGCGGTCTTCCGGCGTGAGGTGCTCTCCGCTGACGAGGGGACCGCGAACATGCAGGCGATCGCCCGCGGTGTCCAAGAAGGCGCCGCCGCCTACTTGAACCGGCAGTTCAAGACGCTCGGCGGATTCGCCGTCCTCGCCTTCCTCCTTCTGCTCGTGCTGCCAGGTGACTGGAACGTCCGCGTGGGCCGGTCGATCTTCTTCCTGGTCGGGGCGGTCTTCTCGGCGCTGATCGGTTACCTCGGCATGTGGCTCTCGGTCCGCGCGAACCTCCGTGTCGCCGCCGCCGCCCGGGACCAGGGCCGGGACCCCGCGATGCGGGTGGCGTTCCGTACCGGCGGCACGGTCGGTATGGCCACTGTCGGCTTGGGCCTGCTCGGCGCCGCGCTCGTCGTTCTGCTGTATCGCGACGACGCGCCGAGCGTCCTGGAGGGATTCGGGTTCGGCGCGGCGCTCCTGGCCATGTTCATGCGGGTCGGTGGCGGCATCTTCACCAAGGCCGCGGACGTCGGCGCTGACCTCGTGGGCAAGGTCGAACAGAACATCCCCGAGGACGACCCGCGGAACGCCGCGACGATCGCCGACAACGTCGGCGACAACGTGGGTGACTGCGCGGGAATGGCGGCCGACCTGTTCGAGTCGTACGCCGTCACCCTCGTCGCCGCGCTCATCCTGGGGAAGGTCGCGTTCGGCGAGCAGGGCCTGGTCTTCCCGCTGATCGTCCCGGCGATCGGCGCGCTCACCGCTGTCCTCGGCGTCTACATCACCCGGACCCGTCCGGGCGAGAACGGTCTGCGCGCCATCAACCGCAGCTTCTACATCTCCGCGGTCGTGTCGGCGGTCCTGTGCGTGGTCGCCGCGTTCGTGTACCTCCCGTCGTCCTTCGCTGAGCTGTCGGACGTCTCCCGGGAGATCGCCGCGCACGACGGCGACCCGCGGATCGTGGCGGCTGGCGCGGTGCTCCTGGGCATCGTGCTGGCCGGGGTCATCCTCTCGCTGACCGGCTACTTCACCGGCACCGAGCACCGTCCGGTCCAGGACATCGGCAAGACCTCGTTGACGGGCCCCGCGACCGTGATCCTCTCCGGCTTCGCGGTCGGTCTGGAGTCCGCTGTCTACACCGCGTTGGTGATCGGCGCGGCTGTCTACGCGGCGTTCCTGCTCGGCGGCGGTGTGGCCATGGTCGCGCTGTTCGCGATCGCGCTCGCCGGCTGCGGTCTGCTCACGACCGTCGGTGTCATCGTCGCGATGGACACCTTCGGTCCGGTGAGCGACAACGCCCAGGGCATCGCGGAGATGTCGGGCGACGTCGACGGCCCGGCCGCGCAGATCCTCACGGAGCTCGACGCGGTGGGCAACACCACGAAGGCGATCACCAAGGGCATCGCGATCGCGACGGCGGTGCTGGCGGCGACCGCGCTGTTCGGCTCCTACAACGGCGCGGTGAACGAGGCGCTGGCGGCGGCCGGCGCCCAGGCCGGCGAGCTCACCACCGCGTTCGTGCGGAACGTCGACGTGCCGAACGTCCTCGTCGGCCTGGTGATCGGCGCGGCGGTCGTGTTCCTGTTCTCCGGCCTGGCGGTCAACGCCGTGGGCCGTGCCGCCGGCGCGGTGGTCTTCGAGGTCCGCCGGCAGTTCCGGGAGATTCCCGGGATCATGGACGGCACGGGCCGTCCCGAGTACGGCAAGGTCGTCGACATCTGCACCCGTGACTCGCTCCAGGAGCTGGCGACGCCGGGTCTGCTCGCGGCGATGGCCCCGATCGCGGTGGGCTTCGGTCTCGGTGTCGGGCCGCTCGCCGGCTACCTGGCCGGCGCGATCGCGGCCGGCACGCTCATGGCGATCCTGCTCGCCAACTCCGGTGGGTCGTGGGACAACGCCAAGAAGCTGGTCGAGGACGGCCACCACGGTGGCAAGGGCTCGGAGGCCCACGCCGCGACCGTCATCGGTGACACGGTCGGTGACCCCTTCAAGGACACCGCCGGCCCGGCCATCAACCCGCTCATCAAGGTCATGAACCTGGTCGCGGTGCTCATCGCGCCGGCCGTGGTGCAGCTGTCGGTCGGAGACAGCGCCAACACGCCGCTGCGGCTGGGTATCGCGGTGTTCGCCGTGCTGGTCATCGTCACCGTCGTGACGATCTCGCGCCGGCGGCCGACCGCGATGGGCGCCGAGCAGGATCGGGACGCCGTGTCGGCCCAGGTGGGCTGACGGCCTGGCTGAGCCTCCTCGGAGCCTCCTCGATCGGCGTTCCCCGATCGTGACGACTCTGGACGAGGGTCGGGCCCTCGCTGGTGGCTCACCACCAGCCGGTTCCTCGAAGCGGACCGCATGGTTCGCGGGAGCCGACGGGCCCGACCCTCGACGGGTCTTCGGAGCGACGAGCCTCGAGCCCGATCGGCGAGGCCGTCCCGGGAGCGTTGCCGACGGTCGACGGCGGCTGACCGACCATCGGTGCCGGACCACTGACCGACCGTGAGGTCGACGATGGTGAGGATGTTCGAGCTAGACGACGAGGTCGTGGCCCGGCTGCGGGACCGCCTGTCCGAGGTCGGGTACACCGTCGACGGTGTCCAGCGCCAGCTCGGACCCGTGGCGCACGCCGCGCTCCACCGCAACGAGACCACCCCTGGTCTGCGGGAGACCGACGACGGCGGACCGTTGGCCACGCTCGTCCGGCTCTGGTTGCTGCAAGCCTCGGTCCCGCGCTCGCGGGTCGCGGACGCCCTGCCTGAGCTCCTCGAGCCCCTCGTCGCCGCCGGCATCCTCTACGGTCGCGGTGACGAGGTGTGCGCGTTGGTCGACCTGCGCCCCTACGGCCAGACCGACGCGCGATCCGAGCAGGACTGGTGGGTGGCCGCCGACCTCACCCCCGGCCTCGACGGGGTCCGGCCGACCGTCGAGCCGGATCACGTGCTGGGGGTGAACAGCGCGGCGACCACGCTCGCGCAGCTGACGGTGCGGAACCGGGTGGATCGCGCCCTCGACCTCGGCACCGGCTGCGGGATCCAAGCGCTGCACCTCAGCCGACACGCCCGGCAGGTGGTCGCCACGGACGTGAACCCTCGGGCGCTCGCCCTGGCCCGGCTGACGGCCCGCCTCAACGGCTTGGAGGTCCGTGGACCAGGGGAGTCCTCGGGGCCGTCGCGTCCATCCGACGGCGGTGTCAGGTCGCCAGGCCCGGGCGCCCCGCCCACGCTTCACCTGCGCGAGGGCAGCCTGTTCGAGCCGGTCCAGGGGGAGCGGTTCGACCTCGTGGTCTCCAACCCGCCCTTCGTCGTCTCGCCCCGAGGCGACCTCGCCTACCGCGACAGCGGTCTGGCCGGCGACGAGTTCTGCCGCCGACTCGTCGTCGAAGCCCCGCGCCACCTCACCGAGGGAGGTGTCTGCCAGATCCTGGCCAACTGGCTGCACATCCGGGGCGAGGACTGGCGCGACCGGTTGAACACCTGGCTCGTGCGGGCCGGCTGCGACGCGTGGGTGATCCAGCGGGAGGTGGCCGACCCCGCGCAGTACATCGAGGTGTGGCTGAAGGACGCCGGCCTGCACGGCACGCCGGGCTACCGCGAGCGGTACGACGAGTGGCTCGGGTGGTTCGAGGCGCAGAACGCCGAGGCCATCGGCATGGGCTGGATCATCCTGCGCCGCCCCGACCGGTCGGTCCGGCCGGAGCGCCGACACGTCCGGCTGGAGGAGTGGACCACGACGGTCGCCCAGCCGCTGGGTCCGGAGGTGAGCCGCTGGCTCGCCGCGGTCGACCAACTCCGCGCCCTCGATGACCGGGCGTTGCTCGCTCTCCGGCCGCGGGTGGCCGAGCACGTCGACTTCGAGCAGATCGGCCGACCGGGCGCGGCCGACCCCGAGCACCTGGTGCTGCGGCAGCGGGCCGGCCTGTGCCGGGCGGAGCGGGTCGACACCGCTGAGGCTGGGTTCGTCGGCGCGTGCGACGGGACACTGACCACGGGCCAGATCATCGACGCCCTCGCCACCTTGTTGGGGGAGGACGAGGTGACGCTGCGGACACGACTCCTCCCTCGGGTGCGTCAGTTCGTGGAGGAGGGGTATCTGTCGTTGCCTGACGTCGCGTCCGCTCTGTCTTAACAGGTGGACTCGTCCTGAGAAACGGAATCGTCCGCTTGGTACGACCGTTTCTCGTGAGGGCTCGGAGCCGGATCGGCGTGACGGTCGTCCGTTTCGCGGGGTTGTCGATCGATTCCGTGGGAAAGACGGCCTGCGATGAGGCGGGCACCCCCGGAACACGCCGGGGCGCCGTACGGTTACCGTCTAGCGGTCCCCAGGACCGAGCGGTCCGGGTCACGGTGCATGATCGAAGCCGGCCCAGCTTGGACGTAGCGCCACGACGTCGACAGATCCGGAGGAAGGGATAACGTGCCCGCGAAGAAGACCTCGACGCCCGCCGGGGATGGTCTCCGGCTCGTCATCGTCGAGTCGCCCGCCAAGGCGAAGACGATCGCGAGTTACCTCGGTGAGGGCTACGTCGTGGAGTCCAGCGTGGGGCACGTCCGCGACCTGCCGAGTACCGCCTCCGAGATCCCGGCGAAGTACAAGAAGGAGCCGTGGGCCCGGCTCGGTGTCAACGTCGACGACGGCTTCGCGCCGCTGTACATCGTCCCGCGCGACAAGAAGCCGACCCTGAAGCGGCTCAAGGAGCTGCTCGCCGACGCGGGCGAGCTCTACCTCGCCACAGACGAGGACCGCGAGGGCGAGGCGATCGCCTGGCACCTGCTCGACGAGCTGAAGCCGAAGGTGCCGGTGCACCGCATGGTGTTCCACGAGATCACCCCGGAGGCGATCGCGCACGCGGTCGCGAACCCGCGGCAGATCAACGAGAACCTGGTCGACGCCCAGGAGACGCGCCGCATCCTCGACCGGCTCTACGGCTACGAGGTGTCGCCGGTCCTGTGGAAGAAGGTCATGCCGAAGCTCTCGGCTGGCCGGGTGCAGAGCGTCGCGACGCGCCTGGTCGTGGACCGGGAGTGGGAGCGCATCGCGTTCCGCGCGGCCGAGTACTGGGACATCGTCGCCGACCTCGACGCCGGCGAGGGCAAGGAGCCGCGGTCGATGACCGTCCGGCTGGTCAGCGTCGACGGGCAGCGCGTGGCGCAGGGTCGGGACTTCACCTCCGACGGCACCTTGAAGTCGTCGTCCCGTGACTCCGTCATCCACCTCGACGCCGAGCGGTCGACCGCGCTGGCGCGCGGGCTGCGCGGCGCCACGTTCGAGGTCCGGGGTGTCGAGTCCAAGCCGTACCGGCGGTCGCCCTACGCGCCGTTCCGGACCACCACGCTGCAGCAGGAGGCGGCCCGCAAGCTCGGTTTCGGCGCGGCCCGGACCATGCAGGTGGCGCAGCGCCTGTACGAGAACGGCTTCATCACCTACATGCGGACCGACTCCATCACGCTGTCCGACACCGCGATCAGCGCGGCACGCGCTCAGGTGCGGCAGCTCTTCGGCGACGACTACCTGCCGGACGCGCCGCGGATCTACCGCAGCAAGGTGAAGAACGCCCAGGAGGCGCACGAGGCGATCCGGCCAGCCGGTGACCGGTTCCGTACGCCGGCCGAGACCGGGCTGCGCGGCGACGAGTTCCGGTTGTACGAGCTGATCTGGATGCGCACCGTCGCCTCGCAGATGCGCGACGCGGAGGGCCGCAGCGTCTCGGTGCGGGTGGGAGCCCGGACGGCGAGCGGGGAGGACACCGAGTTCTCCGCGACCGGCAAGGTGATCACGTTCCACGGGTTCCTGAAGGCGTACGTCGAGGGCGTCGACGAGCCCACCGCCGAGACCGACTCCGCCGAGCGCCGGCTGCCCGACGTGGCCGAGGGCGACCGGCTGGCGCCCGTCCGGGTCGAGCCGGAAGGCCACGAGACCCGACCGCCGGCTCGCTACACCGAGGCGACGCTCGTGCGGGAGCTGGAAGAGCGCGAGATCGGCCGGCCGTCGACGTACGCGTCGATCATCGGCACGATCCTGGACCGCGGGTACGTCTACAAGAAGGGCACCGCCCTCGTGCCGACGTGGCTCGCCTTCGCGGTCGTCCGCCTGCTGGAGCAGCACTTCGGTCACCTCGTCGACTACGGCTTCACCGCGAGCATGGAGGAGGCGCTCGACGAGATCGCGCGCGGAGAGGCCGAGCGTCTGACCTGGCTGGAGCGGTTCTACTTCGGTAACGGCGACCACGGTCTGAAGCGGCTCGTCACCGAGCTGGGTGAGATCGACGCACGGGAGATCTCGACGTTCCGACCGGTGGGTGCACTCGACGATCCGGCGGCAAGCGACGGCGTCGTGGTGCGGGTCGGACGGTACGGCCCGTACGTCGAGGACAGCGAGGGCAACCGCGCCAACATCCCCGAGGACCTGCCGCCGGACGAGCTGACGCTCGAACGGGCGCGCGAGCTGCTGAAGCAGCCGGCCGGGGCGGAGCACGTCCTCGGCACGGATCCGGAGACCGGCCACACGATCGTGGCGAAGGCCGGCCGGTTCGGCCCGTACGTCACCGAGGTCCTGCCCGACGACGCTCCCAAGGGGGCCAAGCCGCGTACGGCGTCGCTCTTCCGCTCGATGAGCCTGGACACGGTCACCTTGGAGGACGCACTCCGGCTGCTGTCGCTGCCACGGTCGCTCGGCAAGGACCCGGAGACCGGTGAGGAGATCACCGCACAGAACGGCCGTTACGGGCCGTACGTCAAGCGGGGCAGCGACTCGCGGTCGCTCGGCAGCGAGGACGAGCTGTTCACGATCACGCTGGAGGACGCGCTCAAGCTCTTCGCCCAGCCCAAGACTCGCGGCCGGCGAGGGGCGACCAGCACGCCGCTGCGCGAGCTGGGCGAGGACCCGAACACAGGCAAGCCGGTGGTGGTGCGAGACGGCCGGTTCGGCCCGTACGTCACCGACGGCGAGATCAACGCCACCTTGCGGCAGGGCGACGACGTGGAGACCATCACGCTGGAACGCGCTGCCGAGCTGCTCGCGGAGAAGCGCGCGAAAGGACCCACACCGCGCCGTCGTGCCGCCAAGAAGACCGCGAACAAGAGCACCGCCAAGAAGACGGCGAAGAAGAGCACCGCGAAGCGGGCGTGACTCGTGGTGTGCCCGGCGCCAATGCTCGCCCGGCGGTCACAGCGGAGGCCGTGAGCTAGCTGGCCGAGTCCTCGTCGTCCGGAAGCCGCACCACGTGGTGCTGCTCGAGCGTGTCGGGCTCTGGTGCCTCGACGGGGATCGCCACGTCCTGCTCGACCTCGACGAGAGGATCGCCGACCTCACGACGCTGGTCGAGAACGTCGGCCTCCGGTTCTTCCAGACCGAGCTCGTCGGCATCGGTCGGCGTGAACGCTTCCTCGCCCTGCGTACCCATCGGACAACCCCCTTACTGTCGCTGCTCGGCCGAAGCTTGCTGGTGCGCCGACCGCTGAACCACCCGAGCCGCTGACCTGCGGGTCCGCGATCGGGAACAGGGACGCGGAGCCATTCAGGATCGGTCAGCCGGCTCGTACAGAACCGGTCCTACCCGCAGTGGCGCCGCCGAGGCCCGGACTCGCAACGAGAACGGACCCACTCGTAGGTACCTGACGCTCACCGACACCGCAGGCTGAGCCGTGCGCCTGGTCCGGACGGCCGCTCGTCGGGACGCGTCGTTTCGGGTTGCTCGCCTGCTCTGGGATCTTCGGCCGTCGCTCGCACGAGAGCGGGAACGCGCACGGTTGCGGGACTGGGAAATCGTTTCGTAGGCCCATTGCACCTGCGCGAACCGCTCCGCAGCCTCTGGATCGTCAGGATGATGATCCGGGTGAACCATGCGTGCCTTTGCCCAGAAAGCACGCCTTATCTCGCTCCTGGAGGCCTGTCGCGGCACGCCCAGGACCGCGTAGGGATCCATGCGCTGACCAATCTGTCGAGTCATGTGTCCAGCGAGGCGTGGTCGCGTCCGCCGCAAATACCCAGGGTATGAGCAGTGCCGAAGGACCTCCAAGGTCAGGAGGTTCGTATGTGACGTATGCACGATAGCGCGCCGCAGGATCGTGGTGGCAGGTCTTGGCGACCTCGTCAGGTGGAGTACGGGAAAAGGGATACGAAGGGAACCACACCATGGTGCTGCGTACTGATCCTTTCCGCGAGTTCGATCGCCTGACTCAGCAGCTGCTCGGGCCGATGCTGGCGACGCTCGGCAGACCCACGATGATCCCCATGGACGCGTACCGCGAAGGGGACAACTTCATCGTCCACTTCGACATGCCTGGCATCGATCCGGATTCGATCGACCTCCAGGTGGAGCAGAAGACGTTGACGGTGAAGGCCGAGCGTCCTCCGGTCACAGACGGAGAGATGTTGGTGAACGAACGGCCTGCGGGCACCTTCACCCGCCAAGTGTTCCTCGGCGACACGGTTGACACCGAGGGGATCGAGGCGATGTGCGACAACGGTGTGCTGACGTTGCGCATCCCCGTTGCGGAGACGGCAAAGCCGCGCAAGGTCGAGGTTGGTCGAGGAGCCGCCCGCCAGATCCCCGCCCAGCAACGTCGCTGATCGGCAAACGAGCGCGTTCGCCGGTGTTGGTGCAGCAACTGGCGCCTTTGCTGGGTACGAATCCCCACCGTACGGGTGCGAAGTACCAAACGTAGACAACGCATGCAACCGTCACGGTGGGGTCACGCTTCCATACGAAGCGTTCCCGGCAGGGCGCCATGCCGGTGGTCGATCGGGTCAATTGGCTTGACAGGTGCGATAAAGTCTTACTCCCTGGCCGACCGAGCCGTGCGGGTCACATCGTCTGCCGGCCTCGGTGTCAGAGGGGGCCAGATCGGAACCCGATGACACCGAAAGGACCCGCGATGTCTGCCGATTCTCGGCTCGCACCTGTTCGCAAACTCGATCCCGCCACCGTGCTCGCGGCGGTCAATGCCACAGCCCGGGTCGACCTCGACCTCGTCGGGTTGGCGCCGGGCGGTGAGGTCGGCGCCGCGTACGTTCGTTGGCCCGACGGTACGGAAGGCGTTCTCAGCTGGCGACCTGGCGGCGCCGACATCGATGCGGTACGCCGTACCGCCGACGTTCTCGATCTCGTGAGGAGGAGCCGTGGCCTTCCTGTCCCTTCGTACGACTTGATCGTGGAGCTGCCCGACGACCTCGGTATCGCGGTGGTGCAGGAGCGGCTGCCCGGTGTCCCGGCCGGGTCGATGGCGACCGCTGGAGCAGGCATTCGGCGCAGCGACGTCATCCGGGCGATGGTGGAGCTGAACGAGCGCTTCGCCGGGTTGCTCGCGACTCGCCCTGACGTGCCACCACCCGCTCTCTACCTGCAGCACAGTGGTCCGGGGTTCTGCATCCATGAGTCGTTGCAGACGTACGACAGCCGCACGCGTCGGCTGCTCGGCTGGATTCGCGAAGTCGGACGGCAGGAGCCGGCGACCCCGAGCGGCGACGATCTCGTCCACCTGGACTTCCATACCGGAAACGTGTTGGTCGACTCGGGCGGGCAGATCACCGGGGTGATCGACTGGGACGGTATCGCCCGTGGCGATCGGAGGTTCGCTCTCGTCACCATGCGATTCGACCTGGCGGTGGGGACGGGTCCGTTCGGGTCGGCCGTACCCGGTGAGCGTGATACGAGCGACCCGGCCACAATTCGCTGGCTCGACACGCTGCTCGAGACATCGCTTGCGCCGGAGACGCTGCGGCTCTACTGGGCACACATGAGCCTGCGGATGGTCGACTGGGCGATCCGGCATTACAGCGCGGCGGAAGTAGAGCATTGGTGCGGTTTCGCCGAAACCCGGATGGACTAGGAGCGTTCGCTGGGCAAACGCTTGCCGCACAGCACCAGCTCGAAACGTCGGTGTGTGCCGGTCGAAGCGAGTCTTTTCAGCACATCGCTACAGCCGCGCTGAATTACCGTGGTGCCAAGGCAGCTCATCAGCGTCCGGTTAGGCTGGCCGAATGTCCGAGCGTGTGCGACCCACTGGCGACAGTGGGCCGGTGATCCCGGCGCCTGCTCATGACCTGCGCGCCGTGCTCCGGATCGCGCCGTTCCGCACCTTGTGGATCGCCCTGGGATTGTCCAGCCTCGGAGACTGGTTGGGCCTGCTCGCGCTGACCGCGATGGCGCGGCAGCTTGCGATCGGTGACTACCGTGCCGAGAACTTCGCGATCGCCGGTGTGCTGTTGTTGCGCCTGCTTCCAGCGGTCGTCGTCGGCCCGTTGGGCGGCTACATCGCCGACCGGCTGGACCGGCGTTGGACCCTCGTGGTGGGCGACCTCCTCCGGTTCGTGCTCTTCGCGTCGATTCCGGTGGTCGGCACGCTGTGGTGGCTCTTCGTCGCGACGCTGCTGATCGAGGCCGTGAGTCTTGTGTGGCTTCCTGCCAAGGACGCCGCCGTTCCGAACCTCGTGCCGCGGGAGCGCCTTGCGGTGGCCAACCAGGTCTCGCTCGTCACGACGTACGGCTCGGCTCTTCCTGCCGCAGTGCTGTTCACGTTGCTCGCGCTGATCGCGAGCTCCGTGTCGACCCTCTTCGGGGTCTTCGCGAACTCGGTCGATCTGGCGCTGTACTTCAACGCCGCGACGTTCCTGGTGGGAGCGGTCGTCGTCGCCCGGCTGCGCGAAGTCTCCGGTCGACCGACGACTCGGGAGGCCGAGGAGCAGCCGTCGGTGATCCGATCGGTCATCGAGGGCTGGCAGTTCGTCGCGGGCAACCGGATCGTGCGCGGCCTGGTGTTCGGCGTGGTCGGGGCGTTCGCGGCCGGCGGGGTCGTGATCGGACTCGGGCGTACGTACGTCGCGGACGTGGGCGGGGGTGACGCCGGTTACGGCGTGATCTTCGGCGCGTTGTTCCTCGGCCTGGCGGTGGGCATGGCGGTGGGTCCCCGGCTCCTGCCGGGCCTTTCCCGGCGCCGCATGTTCGGCCTCGCGCTCACCGCGTCAGGTGTCGCGCTCACGGCGGTCGCCCTCATCCCGAACCTTGTGCTGGTCACGCTCTGGACGGTTCTGCTCGGCGGATTTGCTGGTATCGCCTGGGTCACCGGCTACACGCTGCTCGGGCTCGAGGTCGAGGATGCGATCCGTGGACGGACGTTCGCGTTCGTCCAGAGCCTCACCCGTGTCGTGCTGGCAGCCGTCCTCGCGGCTGCACCGGCGGTGGCCGGCGGGATCGGGGTACATCGCGTGGAGCTGCCCGGCGACACGACGCTCACGTACAACGGTGCGTCGATCACGATCCTGCTCGCCGGGATCGCTGCCACGATCGTCGGTGTCCTGTCGTACCGTCAGATGGACGACCGGACCGGCGTGCCGCTGGCGCGGGACGTCCGTGCGGTTTTCAGCGGATACGACCGAGGAGTCTCGTCTGACGTGGGTCTGTTCATCGCGTTCGAGGGCGGCGAGGGTGCCGGCAAATCCACCCAGGTCCGCCTCTTGGCCGAATGGCTGGAAAAGCGCGGTCACGACGTCGTGGTGACCTTCCAGCCGGGCGCCACGGAGCTGGGTCGTGAGCTGCGCACCCTTTTGCTCCACAGCGGGCACATGGCGGCTCGCACCGAGGCGCTGCTCTACGCCGCCGACAAGGCCGAGCACGTGGACACCGTGATCCGTCCCGCGCTGGATCGCGGCAAGATCGTGATCACAGACCGCTACGTCGACACGATGCTCGCCTACCAAGGCGCCGGCCGGGATCTCTCTCAGCAGCAGGTGCTGCAACTGTGCCGCTGGGCGACGGGCGGGCTGCGACCGCATCTCACGATCCTGCTCGACGTTCCGCCTGAGGTGGGCCTGGCGCGCAGCGATGGCCCGCCCGATCGGTTGGAGCGCGAACCGCTGGAGTTTCACGAGCGTGCTCGGCGTCGTTTCCTCGAGATCGCTGGGTTGGATCCCGATCGCTACCTCGTGCTCGACGCCACCCAGCCGGCCGATCTGCTCGCGGCGCAGATCCGGATGCGGGTCGATCCGCTGGTTGCGGATCTCACGGTACGCAAGGAGACGGGTGGTGCTGCTCGTCCGCAGGATGGCGAATCGCCTCCGGATGCCCGTGAAACATCGGGTGATGCCGACACAGCCGACCACGACGAGCGACGCTCCGAGGTCGCGTCGAGCGGACAGGACACGCCATGACAGGTGAGACGACAGGCAGGAGCACACAGAGCGGCTCGAGCACGGGCGCCCTGGCCGCGCCCGGCGTATGGTCCGACCTGGTGGGCCAGGAGCCCGCGGTCGCTGTGCTTCGCGATGCGGTTCGTGCGGCGTCGGCCCAGCTCGCGGGCCAGGATGTCGCGGGCATGTCGCATGCCTGGCTGATCACCGGACCGCCGGGGTCGGGCCGCTCCAACGCGGCCCGCGCCTTCGCAGCGGCGCTCCAATGCGACGCCGAGCCGGCAGGGTGCGGCGACTGTACCTCCTGTCGTACGTCGTTGGCCGGTACGCATCCGGACGTCACCCTGGTGCGCACCGACCAGCTGTCGCTTCGCGTCGACGAGATCCGTGACCTGGTACGCAAGGCGGCGATGAGCCCGGTTGGTCACAGATGGCAGATCCTGGTGGTGGAGGATTCCGACCGGCTCACCGAGCAGGCTGCGGACGCCTTGCTGAAGAGTCTCGAGGAGCCCGCCGACCGCACCGTGTGGCTGCTGTGTGCGCCCACCGTCGAGGACGTCGTCCCCACGATTCGGTCACGCTGCCGCCTGCTCGTGCTGCGGACTCCACCGACGGAGGCAGTGGCCGGCATGTTGCGTGACCGGTACGGCGTTGCACCGGACATCGCCGACTTCGCCGCGCGGGCGTCCCAGGGTCACATCGGCCGGGCTCGCGCATTGGCCACCCAGCCGGAGGTACGGGAGCGGCGGGAGCGCGTGCTCGCCATCCCGAAGAAGCTCGGCCAGCTGTCCGGCTGCATGACCGCCGCGGCCGAGCTCGTCGAGCTGGCAGCCGAAGAGGCGCGAGAGGCCACGAGCGAGCTGGACGCCAAGGAGCTCGCCGAGCTCGAGCAGGCGTACGCCGTCACGGGCGGGAAGAGTGGGAACGGCCGAGGAGGGAAGCGGTCGCGGCATCTGCAGGCAGCGAAGAAGGACCTCGAGGAACAGCAGAAGACGCGGGCGAAGCGGCTGCAACGCGATGTACTCGACCGCGCCCTGCTGGACCTGATCGCGTACTATCGCGATGCCTTGGTGGTCGGCCTGGGCGCCGGCGCGCAGCTGGTCAACGAGGGGGCGCGGCGTGACATCGAGCGGCTCGCTGAGGCTGTCGCGCCGGAAAGCCTCCTGCGGTGCATCGACGCCATCTGCGAATGCCGCGAGGCGATCGAGGCCAACGTGGCGCCGCTTCTCGCGGTCGAGGCCATGCTGGTGGCGGTCCACCGGTTGACCACGGGTGCAGGTGCCGGAAGCCCGCCGAGGCCGAGACGGCGGCTTCGGCCGCGGCAGCGTTGAGGCCGGACAGCAGCGTTGAAGCCAGAGAGGATGGCGCCGGTGCGACGATCGAGCGGGATTCCTCGCGTGCTTGCGGTGGTGTTGGTGGTCCTTGCGTTCGTGGCCACTGTCAGCTGCACGCCACAAGCCGCCGACAGCGCCGCACGGTCTGCGACGAAGCCGAGCGTCGTGCCGCGCAGCGACGAGCCAGCGCCGGTTCCGCCTGACGTGCCTGCCGGCCTGCGCCGCTACTACGAGCAGCGGCTGGACTGGCAGCCATGCGAGGTCGGCGAGTCGTTCGACTGCGCAACACTCGAAGTCCCGTTGGACTACGCCCATCCGCAGCAGCAGGCGATCGAGCTCGGCGTGCTCCGGGTGCGGGCCCGAGACGACGACGCTCGGTTGGGCTCGCTCGTGGTCAACCCGGGTGGTCCGGGTGGGTCCGGGATCGAGTACGCCGCCGCGGCGCCGTTCGTCATCAGCCGGCCGGTGCTGGACCGCTACGACATCGTGGGGTTCGACCCGCGAGGCGTCGGGACGAGCACGCCCGTCGACTGTGTGAGCGACCGGGAGATGGACGCCTATCTGGCGATCGACGCCTCGCCGGACTCCGCCGCTGAGCAGCAGGAGCTGCTGGCTGCCGCCCGCAAGTTCGCCACGGGGTGCAAGACCCGCAGCGGCGAGCTGCTCGGTCACGTGTCCACGGTCGAGGCGGCCCGCGACATGGACATCCTGCGAAGCGCGCTAGGGGACAAGGAGCTCACCTACCTCGGCAAGTCGTACGGCACGTTTCTCGGCGCGACCTACGCCGAGCTCTTCCCGCAGCGGGCCGGGCGACTCGTGCTCGATGGCGCGATCGATCCGACGCTCAGCGCGCGGGACCTCTCGCTCGAGCAGGCAAAAGGCTTCGAGGTTGCGCTCAGAGCGTTCATCACGGATTGCGTCCAGGGCGGGGAATGTCCGCTCGGTTCCAGCCGTGCGGAGGCGTACCGGAGGTTGGACTCGCTGCTCGCGCGGATCGACCGGACGCCGCTACCGACCGGCGAGGAGCGCGAGCTCACGCAGTCGCTCGCGGTCACCGGGATCGTCATGCCGCTGTACCTCAAGGAGTACTGGCCGCGGCTGCGTGTGGCGCTGGCGGCGGCGCTGAATGGTGACGGCAGTCGGCTGCTGACGTTGGCGGACGAGTACGCCGAGCGGCAGCCAGACGGTCGCTACCGCTCGAACTCCGGTGAGGCGATCTACGCGGTCAACTGCCTCGACCGACCGGACCTGAGCTCGCTGAAGGAAGCGGTGGCCGAGGAGCCGGCGTTCCGCAAGGCGTCGCCTCGCTTCGGCCCCTTCATCCTGTGGGGGTCGCTGACCTGCGCGGAATGGCCCGTGAAGCCGACCGGTAAGCCAGGGCCGCTGCGTGCGGTGGGGAGCAAACCGATCCTCGTGATCGGCACGACGCGTGACCCGGCGACGCCGTACGAGTGGTCAGTGCGTCTCGCCGACCAGCTGGCCTCCGGGGTACTGCTCACTCGTGAGGGTGACGGGCACACCGCATACATGCAGGGCAATGTCTGCATCGACGAAGCCGTGGAGGCGTTCCTGATCGACGGTCAGCCTCCTGCCGACGGCACCCGCTGCTCCTGACAATGACCACGTTACGTGGGCCGTCGACACCTTTCCGGTGCCTACATGCCACTCCTGGCTCATGAAACACTCGCCAGGTCTTCGCATACCTTGTTCCGAGCGCCGGGTGTTGGCGACCGCGCGGACGTCAGGCTGTTCACCGTCAGCTCAACTTCTTTCGGACGTGTCGCAAGCGGCGCAAGCAGCGTGATCCGGCAGGGCCGGGAACCAGCCCATGGTGGCGCGCCGCCATGGCGGGGACTCCGCCTCGAAGACCTCGTCCTGCAACCCCGTCGACCCAGCGCGAAGCGCGACGGCAAGCCGAGATGTCCAGACAGTCATGGTCCGGAAGCGGCACGACGGGTTGACGGGTCAACGCTCCTCAGACCACCCTTGTGGGAGATCTTATTGAGGAAGGTTTAAAAAGTTGCCCGGCAGCGAGACCCGCAAGCAGCACCAGGCGCTGGTGCTCGGGGTGTTGCGAGCTGCCGGGACGTCGCTCTCGAAGGCCGAGATCGCGCGACAGGTCGGGCTCAGCATCCCGACGGTCACCGAGATCCTCCGCGGCTTCGAGGCGGACGGCGTCGTCGTGCCGACCGGTGAGGGGCAATCGTCTGGTGGTCGGCGGCCGATGCTGTACCACCTTCGAACGGACAAGATCCAGGCCATCGGCGTGAACGTCGACCACGACCGGATCACTGCGGTGATCTCCGACCTGTCCGGCGAGATCTCTGCCGAAGCGTCACTCGAGGTGGATTTCGCAGCTGGTGACGAGACGTTCGTGGCCACCCTGCACGCCGTTGTCGAGCAGCTGCTGTCCGCCGAGTCCAGAGCGACCCGGAATCTCACGGGCATCGGGATCGCGGTTCCCACGACGGTACGGCGATCCACGAAGGGCCACTTCGCTCCCATCGGCCAGCCGAACTGGACCGACGTCGACCTGCCTGCCGTGTTAGGGGAGCGCTACCGACTCCCGGTAGTCGTGGAGAACCGCGCGCACGCTGTGGGCGTCGGTGAGCACCTCTTCGGTGCCGGACAGGGCTACCTGGACCTGCTCTGTCTCGTGGTGGGTTCGGGACTTGGTGCAGCCATCCTGGCTGGGGGGAAGCTGTTCACCGGTGGCGACGGTGGAGCCGGTGCGCTCGGCCGTATGCGTCTCGGTCTTCCAGCCGGCACGCCGCCAGGTCCGACAGTGAGCGACCTGGTTGGTAGCGAGGGGATCGTACGCGCCGCCACCGACCGGCTCCGTCGAGCTCGACGAACCACTCTCCGAGTCGGCAAGACTGCGGTCCCCATCGCCCAGATCACGGCCCTCCATGTGATCGACGCGGCGATCGCCGGCGACACCCTGATGGCGGAGGTTCTCGCCGAGGTCGGCCGGGTGCTCGCTGCGGCCGTCGCCGCCACTCTCTGCGCCACGGACTCCGATCTCGTGCTGCTGTGCGGCCAGACGATGCGGGCCGGCCGGCTTGTGACCGATCCATTCCGGGAGGCACTGTGGGATCGGGTCCCCTTCACACTTCCACAGATCAAGACGGGTCAGCTCGGGCGGTACGCCGGGCCGCTCGGCGCGGCGGCTCTCGTACTCACCGACCACGTGACGGACGCGTCCACCCGGGAGGTGACGCGATAGGGGCACAAGACCTTTGAGCACACCTGGTTCCTCTGCGACGTACGGATGTGGAGTCGTCGACATGACGCGAAGCCCCAACGTGTTGTTCCTGATGACCGACGAGCATCGGTTCGACGTCGCCGGGTTCGCAGGCAACTCGATCGTGCGTACGCCTACACTCGACCGGATCGCTGAGGGCGGTGTCGTGTTCGACAACGCCTACACGCCGTCGCCGATCTGCATACCTGGCCGGCAGAGCATGATGGCGGGCCAGCTTCCCCGCACCACCGGATGCCTGCGGTTCGGTCAGGACCTGCCGCCGGGGTATCCGACGTTCGCACGCACGTTTGCGCGACACGGTTACGCCACGGTGTGTGCTGGCAAGCTGCACCATCTCGGCACCGACCAGATGCAGGGCTGGACGCACCGAATCGGTGCGGACATGGTGCTGGGGCCGGAGTTCGTCGCGGACCCGGCGCCGGAGTTCGCCGAGCGCGCATTCAATCTCAAGAACCTGAAGTGGTCCGATGCCAAAGAGGTTCGCCGAGCGGGAATCGGGCGGAGTCCGTGGACGGCAAAGGACGAGTACGCATTGGCCGGCGTGCTGGACTTCATCGAGGAGTACTTCACCGATCCCTATTACGACCGGGCCACTCCGGATCGCCCACTTCTGTTGAAGGTCAGCCTCAACCAGCCGCACTACCCGTACCTTGCCAAGCGCGAGCTCTTCACCTACTACCTCAACCGGGTCGAGCCCTACCTTGACGAGCCGGTGTCGACCCATCCGTTCTTGTCGACTCGCCAAGTGCTACCGGGTGTCGATGCGTCCGAGCGGGAGATCCGGCGGGCGACCGCGGCCTACTACGCGATGATCGAGAACGCGGACGCGATGTTCGGTCAGGTGGTCCAAGCCCTGGAGCACCACGGTCAATGCCTCGACGACTGGATCGTCGTCTACACCTCTGACCACGGCGAGATGCTTGGTCAGCACGGTGTCTGGGAGAAGCAGAAGTTCTACGAGGCGAGTGTCCGTGTGCCACTCGTCATCCGCTGGCCGCGGGCGTTCGGGCCCGGACGGGTCGACATGAACGTCAACCTGTGCGACCTGTACGCCACGCTATGCGAGCTCGCGGGTCTCGAGGTGCCAGAGGGTCTGGACAGCCGGAGTCTGGTTCCACTGCTGCACGGCGATTCAAGTCAGTGGAACGACGAGACCGTGTCGCACTTCGGTCAGACCAACCTGATGATCAAGCAGGGTCATCTGAAGTACCAGTACTACGGCGAGGACATGCCCGAGGTGCTGTTCGACCTGGCGCGTGATCCCACCGAGACGCAGGACTTCATCGACGATCCCGAGTACGCGGCAACACTCGAGGCGTTTCGTCGGCGACGCTCGGCTCTCGGCTACGGCCCAGACGCCGACCCGAACTATCGCAACGCCGGCTACACCCGCGATGCCCGTGACAATCCCGGCTCTCCCCACTGACTCGTCCACGTTTGCCCTCGACCCGCCGAAGACGAACAGGAAGCTCCGATGGCTCGACAACTCTCACGTCGACACCTCCTCCTAGGTGGTGTCGGCTCTGCCCTCATCACCGCCTCCTTACCGGCGTGCGACCTGTTGTCCACGAGTCCGGAAGGCAAGGCTCCAGAACGACGCAGGTCCTTGGCAGACCCAAACGTCAAGGAAGCGCCCATGCTGGCCAGACAGGTGAAAGCCGGGAAGCTGCCGCCGTTGGCGGAACGGCTGCCGGAGAATCCATTGGTCGTCGAGCCTGTCGAGGAGCTCGGTGTCTACGGTGGCACCTGGACCACTGCCTTGCTCGGACCATCGGACACCCCGTGGCTGGACAAGACTGTCCACTACGAATGCCTCATGCGGTGGAAGCCGGACTTTTCCGAGCCGATCCCGAACATCGCCGAGTCGGTCGACATCGAAGCCGACGGCCGGCAATACACCTTCCACTTGAGACGTGGGATGCGGTGGTCGGACGGCGAGCCGTTCACGTCCGCCGACATCGCGTTCGCAGTCTCGGACGTGTTGTTGAACAAAGAGCTCAGCCCGGTCCCTCCGACGTGGCTTCTCACGCGGAACGAAGCTCCTACGATCCAGGCGCCGGATGACGAGACCATAGTCTTCCGATTCGCCGAGCCGAATGGGCTCTTCCTGCACAATCTTGCTTCCCTGGTCGGGGCACCGCTCACTGCGCATCCGCGTCACTATCTGGAGAAGTTTCACGCGAGCTACTCCGATGGTGTCGATGCGCAAGCCAAACAGGAAGGCTTCTCCTCCTGGGCCGAGCTGTACTTCGCGCGGGCGAGCGCGACGAGCAACCCTGAGCTCCCTGGCCTTTTCGCCTGGATCTATACGACGCCTCTCGGCGAAGGCTCACGTATGGTCGCCGAGCGGAATCCGTACTACTGGAAGACCGATCCCGAAGGACGCCAGCTTCCGTACATCGACCGGGTTGTCTTCCGGATCATTCAAGACCAGCAAGTCATCTTGCTCAGTGCGAGCAACGGTGAGTTCGGCCTGCATGCACGTCACATCAACACGTTGCGCAACAAGCCGGTGCTGGCGCGCAGCCGTAAGAAAGGGCGATACGACTTCTTCGACCTCGAGCCGTCGATCGCGAACGACATGCTGGTGCAGCTCAACCTCGCGCACAAGGATCCGGTCATGCGACGCATGTTCGGAAACAAGGACTTCCGGATCGGACTTTCGTACGCCATCAACCGGCCTGAGTTGATCGACGCCGTCGTCCAGGGTCAGGGTGAGCCATGGCAAGCCGCGCCGAGACGGGAGTCAGAGTTCTTCGACGAGGAGTTCGCCAAGCAGTACACGAAGTTCGATGTCGACAAGGCCAACGAGCATCTCGATCGCGCCGGTTACGCTCGCCGCGACGGCGAAGGCTTCCGTTTGCGACCGGATGGCGAACGCATCCACTTCACCGTG
This sequence comes from Actinopolymorphaceae bacterium, assembly GCA_036564245.1. GTDB lineage: Bacteria > Actinomycetota > Actinomycetes > Propionibacteriales > Actinopolymorphaceae > Thermasporomyces. Next base: position 10,112 of record DATCKU010000072.1, on the reverse strand, counting down.
GAGGTTCCGACGCCCACGATCAAGGACTTCTGGGTCGACGCCATGCAGCTCATCAAGGGGTACTGGGCGAAGGTCGGCATCGACATCGACGTCAAGAGCGAGGACAGGTCGCTCTTCTACGAGCGCAAGGACGCCAACGCCCACGACGCGATCGTGTGGCAGGCGCCGGGTGGTTTGCAGGATGCCATTCTCGACCCGCGCATCTACTTCCCGTTCAGCAGTGAGTCCGGGTACGCCACACCGTGGGCTGCGTGGTTCAGGTCACGGGGTGCGGCAGGTGAGGAACCACCGGAGCCGGCGAAACGCCAGATGCAGCTCTACCGGCAGCTGGAGGCGACGGTCGACGAGGAGGAGCGGGCCAACCTGTTCCGGGCCATCCTCGAGATCGCCAAGGAGCAGTTCTGGGTGATTGGCACGGTGGCGCCGAGCAAGGGTTACGGGATCGTGGCCGACAACTTCCACAACGTGCCCGAGTCGATGCCGGACGCGAACATCTACGCCACTCCCGGCCCGACGAATCCCGAACAGTACTTCATCAGTGAGACGTAGCGAGAAGAAGAGGACCGATGATGGTCGCCGGTGCGTCTGGCGGGTAAGGGAGCATCGGCAACAGGATGGACGAGGACGGACCTGCCTTCGGTCGGCGGTAGGGAGGCTGCACTCATGAAGGTGTCTGGACGACGTGTGCTGGTCGCGGTGGGCTCTGCGATAGGTGTCCTGGTGGCCGCGCTGACGCCTTCGATAGGTGTGAGTGCACCGGCGTCGTTGACGCCAGCGTCACCGCTGGCGGCCGGCACGACGTCGTCGATCACGCAGTCCGGTGGCACGTCGACGGCCTCAGGCGCCACGTACACCAACCCGATCATGTCGGAGTTCGCGGACGCGTTCTCTGATCCTGGTGTGATCCGCGCCAAGGACGGCTACTGGTACGCGTACGCCACGACGACCGTCATGACCCACGAGAACCAGGACGCGGGCGGTCCGCCGTACTACATGCCGATCGGCCGATCCGCCGACCTCGTGCACTGGGAGTTCGTCGGCACGGTCTTCAGCGAGGAGAACCATCCGGAGTGGAAGCCGTTCCCGCAGACGGGGTACTGGGCACCGGACGTGCGGTACGTGGATGGAAAGTACTTCCTCTACTACTCACTCGCCGGAGGCGGCGATGCGGCCATCGGGCTCGCGACGGCGCCGACCCCGGCTGGACCGTGGACCGACATCGGGCGGCCGGTGGTCGACTTCGTTCCGGACAACGAGGTCATGGAGATCGACCCGGCCCTGTTCGTCGACACCGACGGCACGAAGTACCTCTACTACGGCTCGTTCCGGCGTGGCGGAATGCACGTCGTGCGGCTCTCCGACGATGGAACCAGAGCGGTGGGCCCGTCGACTCAGGTCGTCGCCGGTGACCGAGGCGAGGCAGCGTGGGTCGTCAAGCGGGATGGCTACTACTACCTGTTCTACTCCGGGTACGGATGTTGCGCAGAAGACAAAGGCGGCTATCCAGTCTTCGTCGGTCGGGCGACGTCACCCATGGGCCCGTTCGTCGACGCCGAGGGCGTCCCGCTGACCGCACCTGCACCGGGCGGCACCATCGTCAACGCCACCACTGGTGGCAGCCTGGTTGCGACTGGCCACAACGCCATCGCCGTGGACCGGTCGGGACAGGACTGGTACTTCAGCAACGGAAACAGCCGGTTTGACCACTGGGGCGGACGGCCAACGGTCATGGACCGGCTCGACTGGATCGACGGTTGGCCGACGGTGCGCGCCGGACGCTGGACGTCGGATACTCCGCAACCAGCGCCCGCCGGAACCTGGGACGTCGGGAGCACCTTCAACGACGGCACGTTGGGGGAGTGGCGCCAGAGCGAGGGCACGGTGTGGCGGCTTCGAGACGATCCCGACTCGGGTGGCTACGTGGCGACCGTGGGTGGAGGACCTCGCCCGGTCATGCTGCTCAGCCGTAAGGCTGGTCCGGCCAACTATCGTGCGGAGGCTGATCTGCGAGTACGCGGTCAGGGAGCGGCCGGTCTCGTCGTTGGTTACCAGGACAAGGACAACCACGCGATCGCTTGGCTCGACCCGGCCAGTCAGTCGTTGCAGGTCGAGATCACGGTCGGCGGGAAGGTCGTACGGACGGAGAGCAGGCGGTTGCACGAGGGTTTCTCGTACGAGACGTGGCATGCGGTGACCGCTGAGGTGCGCGGAAGGCAAGCCAGCTTCGAGGTCAGCGCCGCGATGGAGGGGAGCCCGCTGGCATCGCTTCGTGTCAAGCTGCCAGCCGCGTTGGCCGGCAAGGCACCAGTCGGTGTGGCGTCTCGAGGCGGCACCGGCGAGGCGGACAACGTGGGGACTACCGCGCTCTACAAGCCGGTGAAGAAGAAGGTGCCGGACCCGAAGGTTGGCAGACTCCTCCCGTCGTACGGCGACGAGTTCGACGACGCCGATCTCGACGCCGGCTGGACGTGGGTGGGAGAGCCCAGCGGGGGTTTGGTCGACGGTTCGTACGTCTGGCCAATCCAGGACGCTGACTTCAGCCAGCCAGAACACGCGTCCGTTCTGCTCCGCGATGCGCCCGAAGGTGTCTACACGGTCGAGACGAAGCTCACCCTGCCGCTGGGCACCGGGCCACGAGGATATGAACGGGCTGGGCTCGTCGCCTGGGTCGATCGGGTGAACTCGCTGCACGTGGCGCCGGTGTCAACTGGCGCGACCCGTCAGGCGTTCCTGTGGGTTGGCCCAGACGCTAGCCCGTGGCCGCATGCCATCCAGCTGGGTCCATCGGCGGACACGCTGTGGCTACGGATGCGGCACACCATTCACCCGCAGACCGGCGAGCATCTTTTCCGAGCAGCCACGAGCCGTGACGGGAAGCACTGGATCTGGGGTGCGGTGTGGCACCTTCCTTCCGACGCCGGTCCACCTCGAATCGGCCTGGTGTCGATGGGTGGTGAGGGCGCGACGGCAACGTTCGAGTACTTCCGTGTCTATGGCCCGTAGCGTTAACCGCGCCTTTACGGTCGAACGCTAGGACCCCTGCGTGAGAACGTCCACCATCGTTGCGTACGACGGACTCAGATCTGTGGTCCGTAGGTGTAGGTATCGCAGGTCCGCCAGGCGTTCTCTACCTGTATGGCCATAGTTGAGAGGTCGTGCGTCGAAAGGATGTCCCCGTGTGTGCTGTCGATGATCCTGCCGTGGTCTTGGACCAACTCGTACGTTCGTCGAACCTCACGGCTTCCCCCGCCGCATGGTCTGACCTGCGGAGTGGTCGCGTGGATCCTGCTCTCGTCGTGCTCCTGGCGCAGTGAAGCGGTACGCCTTGGAGATACGGACGATCAAGTCCGGGCACCCGATGGGCCCACTGTCGCCAGCCGGACGCTTGAACAGCCACTACTTCTACTGTGCTGCTGACATCTACGCTGTCGACGGCCATGCCGTGGCGACACGTCCGATACCTGAGCCGCTTGTCGGCTTTGGGCGTTGGCTCATGTCTTTGCCCGATGATCGGCGCGCGGCCTGCGTCATGGGTCCGCAGGCGTGGCACAGTGTGCTCGACCCAGGCGATCGGCGTGGCTTTCGAGACGACGAGTTCGCCAATCGTATCCATGATGACCATCTACATGTCGAAGTCGAGCTCCCCGAGTCCGCGTACCGTCATCTCGGCAACAACGTGCCGCAAGAAGGAGCTTGAGCGCTGCGCCCGGTTCCCTGTGAGGCCGCAGTGCAGGCGCTCTTAGGCTCAGGTCTCAACGAATGATTTTGCGGTGGTGGAGGAGGAGCAGTCCAGCAACCGTGTCGGCTGCGCGAATCTGTCCGGTCGCGGCCATGTCAGGGACGTCTGCAAGGGGTATCCACTCTTGTCGCACAGACTCGACTCCGTCTGGCGGATCGCCGATGTGTGTGACCTCGTCAGTCCAGAATATGTGATAGGTCGCGTCCGAAATGCCGTTCGCAGGCTCGACGCTGATCAAGTGTCTGAGAGTGCCGGTGGCCTTCCAGCCAGTCTCCTCGAACAGTTCTCTGGCGGCGGCATCTTCAAGGCTTTCCCCGTCGTTCCCCCTCCTCCAGGCACCTCCCAGCCCCACGTGTTCGGAATGAATCTGTGTCGGTACAGCAGCAGAACCTCGTCGCGATCGTTGAGTGCGGCACACAACACGACGGGCCTCTCTCGGATGACGGTGTGCTTCAGGTGACGGCCGTCAGGGAGCTCGACATCGGCGATGTTGACAGTAAGCCATGGGTTCTCGTAGACGGTTTGTTCGCCATGGTTGATCCACTGCATGCCAATGTCCTCCGACCCAGTGAGACGCGAGCGCTTAACGCTACACAGGTATGGCCAGCCGCGCATTGATTCGCTCCACAGCCAGCTGTGCAGTGGCGGCGTGTGTTACATCTAATTGATCACGGAGTCCGACGAACCGCTGGTTGAGTTGGTGCGACTCCATGCCGGCTGCTGCATCCAGGGCCTTCATCACAGACGCCGAAGCCTGCTCCACCTCGCCCTGGCGCAGATCGACTTTTGCAAGGGTGAGGATCCGTTGAACATGGCCGCGTGGGTGAGACGGGCACCTGAGCGCTTGTTCGGCGTAGTTCCGAGCTGGTTTGGGGTCGTTGAGCTGTGTTAAAGCCTCTGCGAGCTGCAACTCGACAAGGCCAGGCTGAACGTATCCGGCTTCCGCCGGTTCGTTGTCGGGGCGAATGCCGGCAGCGGCTTGTTCTGCGGCTGTCATACTCTGGTGGCACGCGGTATCGATTCCCATCCGTGCGTATGCCTTAGCGCGAGTGAGGTTGAGATCGGCACGTAGGGCCGGGGAAAGGTATTGGCCACAGGCACGCAGTCCGGCGTCAGCATGAGCCACAGCCTGCCGGTACTCACTGACGATGAAAGCCTGGTTGGCCAGCAGAGCTAGTACATATCCACCGAACTGCTTGTTGCCGCTAGCCTTCGCGAGCCTTAGAGCATGGAAGAAGTACCGTTGGGCGAGCCCCTGTGCGTCTGCATCGTAGGCACAGATTCCGGCGAGTGCGACCAGCCCACCGGCCGCGCGGAACAGTGCACGGCCTGTCTTGTCGGAGTAGCGTCCCCGTAGTAGTGGTGCCGTGTACTGGTTGACAAACGCGACCACGCGCCTGCGGACGACGATACCCCCAACGAGCCGGTACATCCGTTCGAAGTGCTCTCGAGCCGCCTGGAGTGTCGTGATGTCCGAGACGCCTACCTGCCTGCTTCCCTGGCTGGCCACATCAGTGTCTTCGGGACCCTTCTCCCACTCCCATACGGGGCTGACAGCTTGCACGCCGGTGACGGCTGGAATTGTCGCAAGATCTGGCCCGTGGAAATCCGACCGCCACATGAGCATGGCGCGCTCTAGATAATCCCGCAGTGTGACGAGGCGTTCATCAGTGCCAGCACAGAGGCTCGCGACGTTTCGAGCCGGTTTGGCTCGCTCAGCGAGTTCGACCAGCTCTCCGCCAGCGCAGAGTACGTCATCCAGTAGTTGAGCAAGCCAAGGCGAAGGACGCTTCCGGCCGTGCTCGATGTCGGTGATATGGACGTGTGACACGTAAACCCGTGAGGCGAGCCGCCGGAGGCTCCAGCCTCGAAGCTTCCGTCTGCGCCGTAGTTCGGTGCCGAAGTCGCTGTAGGCCACCAAGTCGAGCACCCCCCAGTTTAGCTAACGGTGGCGAACGCGTCGACGATCCCAATGCTGCCACGACTGGAGTGTGATGACTGGCAGTAGCAGCGTGAAGGCCGGCGCCAGGCAGATGGTTTGCTCCAGAGCTGTGGTCGTCGTCGAACTTGCGCTAATGACCTGATGACGAGCGATGAAGATGAAGGCACTGTGCGCCTTGTGTCTGGATCGGCGCGGGACGAGGAAGGAGTAGGTGCACTTACATGCGGCGAGTGGAACAAGCGCAGGCACAGTCGAGTGTTAGCTGGGTTGCCGAACAGGCGGGAGAACGTGGCTGGACCCGCGACGAGGTGGAGGTCATCAGCCGTATGTTGTCACGCGTCTGCCCCACATGTCACGCGGAGCCACCATTGGTGTCGTACAGCCGCAGGACATTTGCTCGACGACATCGACAAGCAGCACGTCGCCCGCCGGGCGGTGGGCAAGTGGCGCACCATTCACAACGCCTAACGTGCAAGCAGAATGGTCTACTCGCCTCGCGCTGTCACTGCCTCGATGCCGGCACACTGCAGACATGCCAGTTTGGGAGGTCGGGAGCCGGAGATACGGTCTCAGGTCGCCGAAGCTGGTGATGCCGTCGCCCTCAGTTCTTCCGTGTGAGGACGACCTTCAGCGCACCGGTCTCGGCCGCGTGGGCGAAGACTTCATAAGCCATCTCGAACTCGTCCAGACTGAAGTGGTGGGTGACGAACCGCTGGGCGTCGATCTTGCCGCTGCTGAGCAGCCGTAGCAGCGTGGGAGTCGAGTACGTGTCCACGAGGCCGGTGGTGATCGTGATGTCCCGCTGCCACAGCCGCTCGAGGTGCAATGTCGCTGGGCTGCCGTGGACACCGACGTTGGCGATGCGTCCGAGAGGTGCCGCCAGGTCAACGGCGAGTTCGAACGTCGCCGGGATCCCTACGGCCTCGATCGCGACATCCGCTCCGAGACCGTCGGTGAGATCTTTCACGATCTGAACGGGATCCTCGGTGGTGTTGTTGATGACGACGTCGGCTCCGAACTTCTCAGCTGCCTTGAGCCGACCATCGGCCTGGTCGATGGCGATCACGTGCGTCGGGCTGAAGAGCCGAGCGGTGCTGATCGCGGAGAGTCCGATCGGACCGGCGCCGACGACAGCGACCACGTCGCCTGGCTGGACTCTCCCGCCGAGCACACCAACCTCGTACCCCGTCGGCAGAATGTCGGCCAGCATCAGCAGCTCCTCATCGGAGACGCCGTCGGGCGCTGGATAGGTCGAGGTGTCCGCGAACGGAACCCGTACGTACTCCGCCTGTGTCCCGTTGATCTCGTTGCCCAAGATCCAGCCTCCACCACCGACACACTGGCCGTAGCGGCTGTCTCGGCAAAACCGGCAGATGCCGCAGGACGTCACACAGGAGACCAGCACCCGATCGCCGACCTTCACACGCTTGGTTCCGGTACCGACCTCGACCACCGTGCCGACCGCTTCGTGGCCGAGGATGCGGCCATCGGTGACTGTCGGCACGTCACCTTGGAGAATGTGGAGATCGGTGCCGCAGATCGTGACGGTCTCCGTCTGAACGATCGCATCAGTGTCCGCTAGTAGGCGCGGATGTGGCACCGACTCCCACGCCTTCGCGCCGGGGCCATGGTAGACGAGTGCTTTCATGACGACCTCCACGACGAGCTCGTGGCAACTCCACGTTGCAAGCCGGCAGGTGTCCGAACCAGGGCCAAACGTCCCGAACCTCCCGCCCGATCGATGCGGTTGACGTCGCCGGGAGGTCGGGGGTGTAGACCGCGCCGCAGCGTGACCGGGCAGGATGGCATGGCGCGTACCGCGCATAGGCCGGCCCAAGGCCGGCGGCGACGCTCCCACGATGAGCCGTGAAAGTTGCTACTGGTTGGTTGGAGGCACGTGTGAGTGATCGCGAGGAAGTCGTACGACGGTTCGTCACGGACGTGTGGAACGGTGAGCGGGAGGAGTCGGCGTACGACCTGATAGCGGCGGAGTGCCCTGGCATGGACGGTACGGGACCCGAAGCGACGCTGACGTGGCATCGTGACCGCCGCAAGGCTTTCCCGGATCAGCGCTACGAGATCGTCGATCTGGTCGTCTCCGACGACCGAGCGGCAATCCGATGGCGCGGCACCGGCACCCAGCGTGGACAGTTCGGCCCGGTGCCGCCGACTGGACGAAGGGTCAGCTACTCCGGGGCGACCTTCATCCGCTTCAACTCAGAAGGCAAGATCGCCGACGTGTGGAGTGTGAACGAGCTGTTCCAGGTGTGCCAACAGCTTGGGGTGCAGATGGTGCCACCTGCGCCAGATGCGGGGGAGTCAGCGGTGACCTGAGCAACACCGCATCGTGACGAAGGCCCCTCCACCGCTAGCTCACCGAGAAATGCGTTGGAACGGATCGCCGGCGATGGGTACTGTCGACGGCCCGGGCACATCTTCCAGTCGATGTCCGTCGGCTGGCATTCAGAAGGAGCTCTCCGCGAACCATGGGTGAGCTGCCGAAGACGCAGATGTATGCGGTCCGTGTTATCGCCCAAGTGTGCGGGGAGCCCGTCGCCGTGCGGCCATACACCTCGTGGCGCTCTCCATCCGTTGTCGTGGGAGCGCGACTTGCAAGTGGTGACGAGGTGGTCTTGAAGGCGAGCGGGCACCAGTCGGGTAGGGCGGAGGCCACCACGCTCCGCATGGCTGAAGCCGCTGGTGTTCCGGTCCCGCCGGTGCTGGACGAGGGTGAAGATCCCCGACTGCCCGGGGGCCGTTGGGTACTCATGCGGAAGGCTCGTGGGCGACCGTGGCGGCTACCCACCCCTAACGTGCGCGCATCCGCTCGGACGCAGGAAGACCTTGGTCGGATCTTCGCGCGTCTCCATGCGTGCAAACTACCTGGCTACGGTCCGCTCAACGAGAAGGGCCAAGGTAGCTACACGCGATGGTCGAACTGGCTTTGCGAGGCGTTGACCAAGCCGTTGCGGTTCTTGTGCATGGGCGGACACTTCGACCGCGAGCTTGTCAGGCGCGTCGAGCGAATGTTCTCCAGGCACGCCGCAATGCTGGGTGCCAGGCCCGGAGTCCTCGTGCACGGCGACCTGGGAAACATGGAGATCTTCGTGGATCGCAGGAACCGAGTCGTCGATATCGTCGACTTCGCAGACGCCGTTGCCGGCGACCCGCTCTACGATTTCGCTCACTTCGTCCGTGGCGGCCCAACTGACGACCCTCGTTCGGCTGCGATCCTCCCGGGCGTGCGTAGGTCCTACGTGGCACATGGGGGCGTGGAGCCGGACAACTGGGATCAGCTCTTCTGGATCTACGACGTCTTCAACGCTGTGCGCAACGCCGAGTGGTGCGTTCGCGAGAGCGTTCCGTGGCTTCCAGGCCTCCGAGACAAGGTCGTTCGGCTGCTCGACCAGCTAGGCGGCTGCCGTTCGCCGCGGTGATGCCTGCCACAGCGTGCAGGCGCCCGCTGAGGATTTCGTGCTAGCTCGCGTGTACCTCTGATCCACGCCCGCCTCAAGGCGGCTGCTGCGTCCATCCTCGCGATGGCGCGGCATGGATTCAAGGCTTGTTCTTCGCGCTCCGTGTCTCACAGACTGACGTCATCGGATCCGGTTGTGAGCCAGCTAGCCGCTTGGTGGCCTGTCTCTCACGTGTCGATCTCCAGTCGACACACCAGCGGGTGCGACGAGCCTTTGCTCGATTCCTCAACCAGGTCGAGTCACCGACAGGTCGACGTTTGGCGTGCGAGAACAGCTTGAACGGATGGGAAAGGCGATGAACTCCTCCCGACATGAACGAGCGCCAGCTGCGCTCGACGTGGCGCAAGTGCGAAGACGACTTCGTTTGCCGGAGGAAACAGTCGCCTGGTTACGCAGCCTCCACCAACCCGCATGCTCAGATTCACCAGTGCTCCCCGACGACAGCCAGGCCGACCAGCTGCTCGACAGGCTAGGCGTCGATCCGATCGACCGGACCGCGACTTTGAAAGCTCGACCGGATCCGGCGGAGGATGCGCCACTGTGGTGGATTCTCGAGCGGGTCTATCACGACCTCCGAGCCACCATGGGTAAGCCCTCCACTGGTGGTGGTACCAGTGCATACGGGTCCCGTTGGCCGACACCTGCTGGTCTGGGCGTACCTCGCGATCCTTCCTCACGTACGTCGCTACCACGCCGAGCATGACGTTCCGGATGACGTCTCGTGGACCACGCTGTCTGCGTTGGGTGCCGAGATGGCAACCTCCAGGCAGATCACCGGTATGAGCGGTCTTGATGCCACGTGGGGATTGCCTCAGCATTGTCGTACCGGGTCCGCAAGGACTTCGAGGCCGACGCCGACCGTCGCGACGGCGATCCGTTGCTGTGGATCCAGCGGATCGAGCTTGCGAACCTGCATGCCGCCGTGATGAAGAGATTCCTCGTTGGCTCAGACCGT
>DATCKU010000071.1:0-126939 GCA_036564245.1 Actinopolymorphaceae bacterium | reverse complement strand
GCAGCGATGCTGCTCACGTCGTCTGTCGCCGGTTGTTCGTTCTTCGAAACGGGGGCGGTCAGGAAAGACGAGCCGCAGCGTGGTGATGTGCGCGGCAAGGAGGCACCGCAGCTTGCCGCGCTGGTGAAGCAGGGCAAGCTTCCGCCCGTCGAGGAGCGCCTGCCCAAGCAGCCCTTGGTCGTCAGACCGCTCGAGCGGGTCGGCGTCTACGGCGGGACGTGGCACACCGCGATGATCACCACCGAGGACGCCTCGTGGCTAGACAACTTCATCGGCTACGAGCCTCTGGTGCGGTGGAAGCCGGAGTGGACCGGCTCGCCGGGCACCGACGAGATCATCCCGGGTGTCGCGCAGTCGTTCGAGGAAGCCGACGGCGGCAAGTCTTTCGTCTTCAAGCTGCGTGAGGGCATGCGCTGGTCCGATGGTGAGCCACTCACCGTCGAGGACGTGCGCTTCTGCTACGAGGACGTCAACGTCTACGAGGAGATGCACCCGGACGGGTTCTACGACCTGTGGCTTTCTCCGTTCAAGCAGAACGTCGCGAAGTTCGAACAGCTCGACGACCTCACCTTCCGGTTCGTGTTCGACGAGGTGAAGCCGGGATTCCTCAACGAGCTCGCGGCCAACGTGACGATGGTGATGCCCAAGCACTACCTGCAGAAGTTCCACAAGAAGTACAACCCCGACATCGACACGTTGGTCAAAGAGGAGAACCTCAGCGACTGGATGCAGCTCTTCTGGGCCAAGCTCGACAGGTGGAACAACGAGGAGCTTCCGTGCCTGTACCCGTGGAAGCTCGTCACTCCGCTGGGCAAGGGAACGGTCGTCGTCGCCGAGCGGAACCCGTACTACTGGAAGACCGACAACCAGGGCCGGCAGCTGCCCTACATCGACCGGATCGAGTGCGAGGTGTTGCTCGACGTCGAGGTCGAGGTGCTGAAGATCATCAACGGCGAGCTCGACATGCAGATGCGCAACTTCTCGACGGTCCGGAACAAGCCGGTCATCGCGCGCAACCAGGAGAAGGGGAACTACCGCATCTTCACGGTTAAGGCCACCGGCGTCAACAACCTGGTCATCGGGTTCAACCAGACGTTCCCGGACGAGAAGAAGCGGGAGGTGTTGGCGAACAAGAACCTTCGCATCGGCCTGTCGTACGCCATCAACCGTCAGAAGATCATCGACACCGTCTACGCCGGTCAAGGCAAGCCATGGCAGTGTGCGCCGCTGGAGGGGCATCCTGCCTACGACGAGGAGCTCGGGACGCAGTACACCGAGTACAACGTGGACCTGGCCAACGAGTACCTCGACCGCGCGGGATACACCGAGCGCAACAGCGAGGGCATCCGGCTCCGGCCGGACGGTGAGCCGATCAACATCGTCGTGCTGGTCAACTCGGCGATGCCGGACCACGTCGACGCGCTCGAGCTCATCAAACAGGACTGGCGCAAGGTCGGTGTCGAGCTCACGATCTCCCGGCTGGCCGAGGAGCTCTACTGGGAGCGGGTGGAGGCCAACCGGGCGGAGGCATCCACGTGGACCGGTGGTGACTTCGAGATTCGCGCCACCCAAGGGTCGAACCACTACTACCTGCCGTCGAACCCTCGTGGAGCGTCGCGGTACGGAAGCACGTGGGCGCACTGGTATCGAAGCAACGGCGCGGAAGGCGAGGAGCCGCCGCCTCCTGTGAAGAAGCAGCTGGAGCTGTTCGACAAGATGCGGGGGACCTACGACCCGGAGGAGGCGACCGAGATCGCCAAGCAGATCCTCGAGATCGCCAAGGACATGTTCTACTACATCGGGATCTGCACGCCCGCCGAGACGTACGGCATCGTCAAGAACAACTTCCACAACGTCCCCGACTCGATGCCGGGAGACGTCGGGTACTACCCACCTGGTCCCACCAACCCCGAGACGTACTTCATCAGCGGGTGATGGCCTGTGACGGCGTTCGTCTTGCGACGACTCGCGCTGATGGTCGTCACGTTGGCGGCCATCTCGATCACGACGTTCTTCATCATCGGCCTGCCGCCGGGTGACTACGTCTCGACGCTGCAGGCACAGATGGAGGCGCGTGGTCAGGAGATCGAGCAGGAACGCCTTGCCGAGCTGCGCGAACGTTACGGTCTCAACGACCCGTTCCTCGTGCAGTACGGGAAATGGATGTCCGGGATCCTGCTGCACGGGGACTTCGGAGACTCGTTCGAGTGGAACCGCCCGGTCTCGGAGCTGATCTGGGACCGGGTGGGACTGTCCTTCTTCCTGTCGGTGAGCACGATGCTGCTCGTCTGGGCCGTGGCTTTTCCGATAGGGATCTATTCCGCTGTGCGGCAGTACTCCATCGGGGACTACGTCGCGACGTTCTTCGGTTTCGTCGGGATGGCGGTGCCGGAGTTCATGGTCGCGCTGGTGCTCATGTACATCGGGATGCGCTACTTCGGCCAGAGCGTCGGAGGTCTCCTGTCGCCGGAGTATCGCGGCGCGGTGTGGAACCTCGGCAAGGTGCTCGACCTGCTGTCGCACTTGTGGCTGCCCATCCTCGTCATCGGGCTGTCGGGAACGGCAGGCCTCATCCGCATCACGCGGGCGAACCTGCTCGACGAGCTCTACAAGCCGTACGTCATGACGGCGCGGGCCAAAGGCATGCCGGAGTGGAAGCTGCTGTTGAAATATCCCGTCCGGATGTCACTCAGTCCGTTCTTCTCGACGGTCGGGTGGCTGCTGCCCGGTCTCATCAGTGGCGAGACGATCATCTCGATCGTGCTCAGTCTGCCGACGACCGGGCCCTTGCTCTTCGGTGCCGTCCAGAACCAGGACATGTACCTCGTGGGGAGCTTCATCCTCATCCTCAGCACGTTGACGGTCATCGGCACGCTGCTCTCCGACCTGGCCCTGGCCTGGTGGGATCCGCGAATCCGGTACCGGTACGGAGGTGACTGACGCGTGGCAGCTCCAGCGGCAGCACCACCCGATCTTGCTACGCCTCCGACAGGAGATTCCGCCGAGGCCGGCACCGCCTCCCAGTGGCGGTTGGTCTGGCGGCGGTTCGGCAAGCATCGGCTGGCGATGGTGGGCTCCACCGTCGTGCTGGCGATCTACTTCGTGGTGGCGTTCGCCGAGTTCCTGGCGCCGACCACGACGGGCTACCAACAGGAGCAGTACGCCTACGCACCGCCACAGCGGTTGCACATCCAGCATCCTGAAGCGGGTTTCGGCCTGTACGTCTATGGGTTCAGATCTCGGCAGAATCCGGAGACGTACGAGCGCACGTTCACGGTGGACACCGAGAACCGCATCCCGGTGGGGTTCTTCGTCCGGGGCGAGCCCTACAAGCTCTGGGGGCTCATTCCATGGGACCGACATCTGATCGGGCCGATCGAGCGGGGCCAGCCGTTCTATCTCTGGGGTGCCGACCGGGCCGGTCGTGACATGCTCAGCCGGATCATCTACGGCTCGCGGGTGTCGCTGTCCATCGGTCTGGTCGGTGTGGCGGTGAGCTTCGTGCTCGGCCTGCTGTTCGGTGGCCTCTCCGGCTACTACGGTGGCGCACCCGACACGATCATCCAGCGGATCATCGAGTTCCTGATGGCGATACCCACCCTGCCGCTGTGGTTGTCGCTCTCGGCGGCAGTTCCGGCGCACTGGGGTCCGCTCATGCGGTATTTCGCGATCACCGTGATCCTGTCGGTGATCGGCTGGACCGGGCTGGCGAGGGTCGTGCGCGGCCGCTTCCTCGCCCTGCGGGAGGAGGACTTCATCCTGGCGGCGAGATTCGACGGATGTAGCCGAACTCGCATCATCTTCCGTCACATGGTGCCGTCGTTCTCGAGCCACATGATCGCGTCGTTGACGCTCGCCATTCCCGGGATGATCCTCGGGGAGACCGCGCTGAGCTTCCTGGGACTCGGTTTGCAGTCGCCCGCGGTGAGCTGGGGAGTCCTGTTGCAGGACGCGCAGAACGTGCGAGCGGTCGAGACCGCACCGTGGCTCATGGCCCCGGGCGGAGCCATCTTCGTGACCGTTCTGGCCATGAACTTCGTAGGCGATGGTTTGCGTGATGCAGCAGATCCGTACAAGTGACGGCACGGCTAGGAGGGACGGCAGGCCATGGTGGCGGACTCGGTCGTAGTCCGGGTGCGGGATCTGCGCACGCACTTCTTTCTCGACGACGGTGTCGTGAAGGCGGTCGACGGCGTCGACTTCGAGATCCACCGTGGCGAGACCCTTGCCGTGGTCGGCGAGTCGGGGTGCGGCAAGAGCGTGATGGCGCGATCCATCCTGCGACTGGTCGATCGGCCAGGTCGGATCGTGAGCGGTGAGGTGTGGGTGCGCAACGGCCAGGCCGCTGCAAGCAACGGCGATGCCGGGACGAGATCCAATGGCAGCGCCGGTTCGAGCGACAACCAGATGATCAATCTCGTGACCGCCGACAAGCACACGATCCGAAGAGTACGCGGCAAGCAGATCGCCATGGTCTTCCAAGAGCCCATGACGTCGCTCTCCGCGGTTCACACCATCGGGAACCAGATCATCGAGGCCATCCAGCTGCACGAGCCGGTCACGAAGGCCGAGGCGCGCAAGCGGGCCATCGAGCTGCTGGGCCGGGTGGGGATCCCCGCGCCACGCCAGCGCGTCGATGCGTACCCCTTCCAGCTCAGTGGCGGTATGCGGCAACGCGCCATGATCGCCATGGCGCTGTCGTGCAACCCCGAGCTGCTGATCGCCGACGAGCCGACGACGGCCCTGGACGTGACGACGCAGGCGCAGATCCTGGACCTTCTCCGCTCGTTGCAGGAGGAGTTCGGCATGGCCGTGATGCTCATCACCCATGACCTGGGCGTCGCCGCGCAGATGGCCGATCGCGTGCTCGTCATGTATCTCGGGTCGGTCGTCGAGCACGGTGCCGTCATGCCGCTGTTCCGTTCCCCGAAGCATCCGTATACACAGGCACTCTTGCGCTCGGTGCCGAAACTCGGGGCGCGTAACCGAGCCAGACTGGCGCCGGTGCGGGGCATGGTTCCGCATCCATACCGCCGACCGACCGGCTGCGGGTTCCACGACAGGTGTGACGAGTTCATCGCCGGACGCTGTGACGTGGCGCAACCGCCGTTGATCGCCGTCGAGGACGGCCGTGAGGTGCGCTGCGTCCTCTACGCCGGATCCGAAGCCCGCGGCTCGGACGAATCGTCCTCGGATCACCACGGTCAGGGAGAGTCTCATGAGCAGTCTGGATGACGGCGTGCTGCTGCAGACCAAGGGGCTCAGCAAACACTTTCCGATCCGGACCGGACTGCTGAGCCGCCGGGTCGGCGAGATCCGCGCAGTGGACGGTGTGGATCTTGCGATCCATGCGAGGAAGACGGTCGGGCTGGTCGGCGAGTCCGGTTGTGGGAAGAGCACGTTGGGTCGGCTGCTGCTGCGGGCCTACCCACCGACCGCGGGTGAGATTCTCTACCGCCGTACGGACGGTGAGACCGTCGACCTGGCCCAGCTGGGCGAGAAGGAGCTGCGCACCTACCGCCGGGAGATCCGGATGGTGTTCCAGGATCCGTTCTCGTCGCTCAATCCCCGCATGACGCTGCTGCAGATCGTGGGCGAGCCGTTGCGGGTCAACAACCTGGCCACACCGGCCGAGGTCGAGGAGCGCGTCGCCGACCTCCTGAAGCGCGTGGGCCTGCGGCCGGAGTACATCCGTCGCTATCCCAACGCGTTCTCTGGCGGGGAGAGACAGCGGGTCGGCATCGCTCGGGCCTTGGCGCTGTCGCCACGGCTCGTGGTGGCCGACGAGCCGGTGAGCGCGCTCGATGTGTCGGTGCGCGCGCAGATCCTCAACCTGCTGCGGGATCTGCAGCAGGAGTCCGACCTTACGTACCTCTTCATCTCACACGATCTCGGTGTCGTGGAGTACATGGCGGACGAGGTCGTCGTGATGTACGTGGGTCGGGTGGTGGAGACCGGTCCGACCGAGGAGCTCTACACCACGCCGCTGCACCCTTACACCGAGGCCCTGCTGTCCGCGGTGCCCGATCCGGATCCGGCAGCGGCGCGAGCTCGGGAGCGCATCATCCTCCGCGGCGAGGTCGCCGATCCGTCAGCGGTGCCGGAAGGCTGTCCGTTCCACCCACGCTGCTTCTATGCGCAGGATCGGTGCACGACCGAGCGCCCGGCACTGCGTGAGATCCGACCGGGACGCCAAGCTGCCTGCCACTTCGCCGGCGAGCTCGACCTCCGCGGGATCGAGCCGCAGGCCGCCATGAGCCAAGGATGAGGAGTCGAGGGGAGCAATGGAGAAAGACCCGCGATTCACCGGGGAGCTGATCGAGGACGGCGAGCTGCGGTCGGCGTTCCTTCCGGTGCTGTACTCGCCTGACAGTCACGCCGCGAACCTGCTCGAGCTGGCGAACGGTGACCTGCTGTGCGTGTGGTTCAACGGTCCTGGTGAGGGAGACCCCGGGACCAACATCGTGCTGTCTCGCCTTCCGGCAGGCAAAGAGCGCTGGACGCCCCCGGCGCTGATCGCGAGCGACCCGAACCGGTCGGAGCAGAATCCCGTGCTGTTCGTACCACCGGGTTCGAGCACGGTGTGGCTGTTGCACACGTCGAACGAACCGCACGATCAGAAGTCGGCGCACGTGCTTGCCCGCACCTCATCCGACGACGGACACACGTGGAGCGAGCCCTGGGTGCTGTTCGGCGGGCCAGGGTTCTTCCTGCGCAACCCACCGGTCTTCCTTCCGGACGGCAGCTGGCTGCTTCCTGCGTACTACTGCCGGAAGGAAGGGGAGTCCAGTGTGGTGGCCCGCAGTCTCGACCAGGGCAGGACCTGGCAGGAGCATGTCGTGCCGGGGAGTCTGGGTCGGGTGCAGATGACGGTCGTGCAACGTGACGACGGTTCGTTGTTCGGCCTGCTGCGCAGCCGGGCGGCCGACCGCATCTACGCCTCCGTCTCGACCGATCTGGGTCACACGTGGAGCGAGCCGGTGCCCACCGAGCTGCCGAACAACAACTCGGCGATCCAGATGGTCCGGCTGGCGAGCGGGGCGCTCGTCCTGGCGTTCAACGACGCGAGCTTGGAACGCGACCAGTTCCGCTGGGTCCCGGCGAAGAACGGCCTCCGCAAGAAGGCGGTACGCACGCCGTTGACCCTGGCGATGTCGACCGACGGTGGCTCGACCTGGCCGTACCGGCGCAACGTCCAGATGGCCGACCTGGAGTATCGCGACAACGAGATGGGCTACTCGTACCCCAGCATCATCCAGACCCGAGACGGCGCACTGCACGTTGCGTACTCGTATCTACGCAAGACGATCCGGCACGTCATCGTCGACGAGGCGTGGGTGAAGGCAGGGAATCGGTGAGCGATCCGGTTGAACGATGGGGAATCTTCGAGCTCGCGCTCGACGGTCCGCAGACCGGCAATCCCTTCGCCGAGGTGGAGCTCCACGCGACGTTCCAGCACCGCAACCGAACGGTCGACGTCGCCGGGTTCTACGACGACGACGGCACGTATCGCGTACGGTTCTCCCCGGACCGTACGGGTGAATGGCGGTTCACCACGCGGAGCAACGTGGAGGAGCTGTCCGGACGTCGTGGTCGGTTCGTGTGCGTCCCACCCGGACCGGACAACCACGGACCGGTCACGGTGGTCGATCGGTACCACTTCCGCTACGCCGACGGCACGCGATACCTGCCGTTCGGCACGACCTGCTACCACTGGACCCACGACATGGACCTGGAGCAGGAGGAGCGGACGCTACGTGCGCTCGCGGCATCGCCCTTCAACAAGGTCCGGATGTGCCTGCTGCCGACCGAAGGAATGCGACCACCGGCGCTTCCGTTCGCCGGGACGAGCCCGGAAACCCTCGACACATCGCGGTTCAACCCGGCCTACTTCGCTCACCTGGAAAGGCGGATCGCCGACCTTTGCCGAATCGGCGTCGAGGCGGATTTGATCCTCTTCCACCCGTACGACCACGGGGAGTGGGGTTTCGGGTCGATGAAGCCGGACCAGGACCGTGCCTACCTGCGGTACGTCGTGGCACGACTCGCGGCCTTTCGCAACGTGTGGTGGTCGATGGCGAACGAGTACGACTTCAACCGGGTGAAGACCGTCGCGGACTGGGACGGCTTGCTGCAGTACCTGCAGCGCATCGACCCGTACGGTCGGCTCCGGTCGATCCACAACGGCACCAGGATGTACGAGTGGGCGGCGCTCTACGACTTCACCAAGCCTTGGATAACCCATCAGAGCATCCAGCACTGGGATGCCGGGCTGGTCGAGCAGTGGCGCACGGAATGCCCCAAACCCGTCGTCATCGACGAGATCAGCTACGAAGGTGACATCGACCGGCGATGGGGCAACATCTCGGGCAAGGAGATGACCCGGCGAATCTGGCGTGGCACGGTCCTCGGCGGCTACGTGGGCCACGGTGAGTGCTTCGTCGACACGTCGGACGGTCGATGGGTTGCCCGCGGCGGCACGTTGGTCGGCGAGAGCCCGCAGCGGATCGCGTTCCTGCGGAGGATCCTCGAGGACGGTCCGGCGGACCTGCAGGCGGCGCGGGAAGACGGCAGCTACTTCCTGGAGTACTTCGGCGACCGGCAACCAGCCTGGTGCGAGCTGGAGCTGCCGGACGCCGCCGACTACGCGGTCGACCTCATCGACACCTGGGCGATGACCGTGACCCCGCTCGGCGGTCGGTATCGGGGTCGGTGCCGAATCCCGCTTGGCCGTACGGATCTCGCGCTGCGCGCCCGGAGGGTGGCATGAACCGGATGGTGAATCGGCGAAGCGTTCGGTGCTGGGGAAGCTTCGAGCTCGACGTTCCGGTGCCCTGCGGAACCGAGGCCTGGGTCCGGTTCGAGAAGGACGGCCGAACCGGTTACGCGAGGGCATTCGACGACGGCGGGCGGATGACGGCTCGGTTCATGCCGGACGAACCGGGCTCGTGGGAGTACGAGGTCGAGGGCGTTGCCGACCGGAGTGGATCGTTCGTCTGTGTTGCCGCGGATCCCGGTCAGCACGGTCCGGTGCGGTCGGACGGCCTGCGGTTTCGCTACGCCGACGGCAGCCCGTACGTCCCCATTGGAACGACCGCCATGTGGTGGCATGAGCAGTGCCCGGCGCGGCGGGCGGAGACGCTGGCGTCGTTGTCGGAGGCCGGCTTCACGAAGGTGCGCATGTCGGTCCTGCCTGGCAAGCCCGTGGGTGCCGAGAGCCCCGACGTGTCGGGTTGGCCCACGCCGCAGCAGCTCACGCGTATCGAACAAGCGGTGCGCGACCTCGGTGCGCTCGGCGTCGAAGCCGAGCTGGTGCTGTTCCACGCCCGCGCAGGTGGGTGGCGAAGCCGGGGACCCGGGCCGGGCTGGCAGGCGTACCTCAACGAGACGGTCTCCAGGCTTGCGGCGTTTCCCAACGTCTCGTGGTGCCTGGTGATGGATCCCGACCAGGCGTCGCCGCCGGACGAAGGCTGGGACGAGGCGCTGCGACTCGTCCGTGAGCTCGACGGTGGCCGTCACCTGCTGACCATTCACGGCGATGCGTCCTGCGACTTCGGGCTGAGGGACGTGACCCATGCGAGCGTCCGCAGCGACCAGGTGAGGGTCGTGTCGGCGCTGACCGACGCGTTGCACAAACCGGTCGTCGTCGACAGCTGTGGATACGAAGGCGATGCTCCGCAACGCGACGCGAGCCTCACCGGCGAGGAAGTCGTGGTACGGCTGTGGGAGGCGATCTGCCGAGGCGGATATGCCACGCACGGGGAGTGGTTCGTCGACGAGGCGGACCTGCCGTGGTGTGTAGCCGGAGGAACGCTCAAGGGATCCAGTGCCAGACGGATCGGCTTCCTTCGCACGGTGATGGCCGGCGTTCCCGCAGGGGTGCGTCGCCGTTCGGAAGAGCACGACGCGTCGACCTTGGAGCTGCCCGGCGAGTTCTACCTGCAGTACTACGGGCCCCATCGGTTCCGTACCAGGAAGTTCTCGCTACCGCCCGGACGATATCGCGTGGCAGTACTCGACACCTGGGAGATGACCGTGCGGGAGGTGCCGGGCACGTTCTCTGGCGACTTCGTGCTCGACCTTCCAGGAAAGCTCTACCAGGCCGTGCGGATCGAGCGATGCTGAGCGACTCGCAGTCGATGCAGGTCGGCACGGTGTGGCGTCTGCGCAGCATGGCCGGCGACAAGGTGGTGCGCGTCGTCGCGAGGGACGGCGACCTCGACATCGTTCTCGCCATGGCCGATGAGCCCACGCCGTTCCTTTCGATGCCGCTTTCGCACATGCTGACGATCTCGACCGGACGGCCGTGGCGGTTGGAACATCCGCCGCTTGAGGAGATCACGGTCGAGCGAGCTGAGCCCGGGCTCTCGATCCGCGCTCGGGCCGGTGGCTTGGACGTCGAGCAGACCTGGGCGTTCGATCACGACCTGCTCCGCGTGGATGTCACCTGGCAGCGGGCCGCCGACACCGCACTGCCGGATGTCGCCGTCGGTCTGGTGCTGGCGTTCGGGGAGCTTCCGGGTGAGAAGCTCACGATTCCCGGCGTTCTCTACAACGACAATCCTTCCGCCGATCCGTCTCGTGACGTGCCGAGGGTGGGCGTGGTTCCCGGCGGCGGATTCGTCTGTGAAGAGCATCGACTCCCGATCCCCGGATGCAACCTCGAGTGGGACGGCGGGCGGTTCCTCACGCTTCTCTCACCCCCGGCGTATCGCGAAGATACTGCCGGCGTCGTGACGTACGGCTCGATGGGTGCCGTGCGCACTGCCGAAGGCTTGTCGCTGGTCGCGATGAGCGGGGTGTTGATGTTCGGGGGTCGGCCCGACGTGGCGTACGTCCACAAGAGTGTCACCGCACCCCACGACGGCGGATATCTCACCTTCACACCCGGCGCACACTATTCCCGACGCTATGTGCTCGACTGGGGAGTCGTCTCGCATCCGGGGCACGGTTTCCGCACGCTGGTCCGCCGGGGGCGTGAGCTGTCGCGGGACAAGGGCAGACGTCCGCTCGACCTGGCGACGATGATCCGGTTGAAGACCAACGCGTTGGATGCCCGTTGGACCTCGCTCGGCAGGTATGCGGGCTACCTGAAGTTCCCCTGCTGGGGCGAGCTGGCACGGGCCGGCAAGGCGGGCCGAGACTTCCTCTACGGCTGGACCGGCCAGTGCCTGCGCCTTGCCTGGTGCGACGCGTGGATCGGGTTCCACTCCGGGCAGCCGGACCGTGTGGGGCGGGCTCGGGCGGCGGTGTCGTGCTACGTCGACGGCAGCGGTACGACCGTGGATGGCCTGCGGTTCAACTTCTGCGTACCAGATGAGGACCGCTGGCACGGGTTCTTCCGGGATGGACACGAAGTCATCTCCAGTCGCGCCCACGGGGAGACGCTCTGCGACATCGCCGACATCATCGCGTTGTTCGCGAGCTTCGACGCGCCGGTCCCGGACGCGTGGCGCGGCGCGCTGGAGCAAGGTGTCGCGTTCGCGTGCCGGGCAACTCTGGCCGAGGGTGTTCCACCCGTCGCGTGGCGGCTCGACGGCTCACCCCATTCACCCCTGGTCTGTGCTGCCGGTCTGCCGGTCGTGTCAGCGCTGGCGCGTACGTACGAGATCACACGAGACGCCACGCACCTCCATCACGCCGAGGCGATGCATGACCGCTACCACGAACTGCACGCGGCGACCTTCGACCGGCCGTTCGGCCACGCCACGCTCGATGCCGCCTGCGAGGACAAGGAGGCCGGCATCTTCTACTTCCTCGCGGCGTACGACCTGTTCCGAGTGACCGAGCGCGAGGTCTACCGGGAGCGCGCCGAGGTAGCGCTCGACTGGTTGCTCACCTTCGTCTACGTCTGGGCGCCGACCTACGATCGCGGTTCGCCACTACGAGAACGCAGCTTCTCGGCGGTCGGCTGGCCCACGGTCAGCGTGCAGAACCATCACCTCGACGTGTTCTTTCCCGCGTACGAGATGATGCACTTCGGTCAGCTGACGGGTCGGCGCGACCTGGTCACCGCCGCTGACACGATCATCCACGCGATGGGGCAGGGGATCTGCCAGGCTCCAGGTGACTGGGGGTTCCCGGTCGTCGGCGAGCAGGGCGAGGGGTTCTTTCAAACCCATTGGCAGCAACGAGGAACGAGCAACACCTGGAATCCGTCCTGGGTGATCGCGATCCCGCTGGCCAACGCCCTGCGCATGCAGCGCGCGGCGGCCGAGCAGTGAGCACTGCGAGCCGTGGAGGAACGGGCTCGGAGTTCCCCTCCTTCCCCGCGATCGCACGTTTCACAGGCGTCCGTCGGATGGTCGGATGCCGAGCAGGCGTGCGGACTTCGCGAGCGGGTGGGTCCGGTCGGCAACGGGTCGAGGGCCGACCGGGAACTCGGAGGGCGTACGGATGCCCAAACCGCATGCTGGCGAGTCGCGTGTGGGCAGGAAGTCGTCACCGAGCCGCGGGTCAGCCGTCAGGGTGTGCACGTCTCGGCCGCGGGACCGCCATTCGGCGTCCAGCTTGTCGACCACGGTCCACTCGCCGGAGTCGGCGACCTGCCCATCGCCTGCGAGCATGGCGGTTCCTGCGCTGTCCCAGACCAGGTTGAGGTCGCTTTCGACGTTCCAGGAGCAGACGCCTCGCCGTCCGGGTGTGCCGCAGAACACGGGAGTCCCGTCCGTCACCACGACGTTGCGTTCAAACGTCAGGCTGACGTGCGGTTCTGGCCGCGTGATCGCGACGGCTCCGTGCCGGCCATGGGCGAACACGTTGTGCCGGACGATGTTTTCGCGGCCGAAATGCAGGTGCAGGCACTGGCTCGCGACGTGGTGGCAGACGTTCCGCTCGACGACCACATGGGACGAACCCGCGTCGAGGTAGATTCCCCAGCCGCCGTAGTTGGCGCACACGACGTCGTGGATGAGGTTCCCTCGCACCACCGTCCCGGGTGCAACGCCGAGCAGGTAGATACCACCCAGGTCGCTCAGCAGACCCGAGCCGATGTGGTGGATGTGGTTGCCCTCGATGATGTTGTCGCGGGACGGACTGTCGTCGTAGTCCCACGACCAGCCGCAAGAGATGCCGGTGTAGCCGAAGTCGTGGATGTGGTTGTGGGCAATGAGGTTTCCCGCGGTGTGCCGGGCGAGCACGGCCACGGCGTGGGGGTAGGCCTTGCCGCCGGATCGGATCTCGTTGTCGGAGATCTCGTTGTGTGCGGTGAAGGCGGCGTCGTCGCTACTCGTCGACCCGCTGAGCTTCACCGCGCCGGCCCCGAGATCGGAGTACGTGTTGCCGCTCAGCAGGTTGCCCTGGCATCCGTAGCCGAACTCGACCGCGTATCCGCCGACATGCTCGACCACGCAGTCGACCATGGCACAGCCTCGAGCACCGATGAACTCGAACGCAGCAGCCACGTCGGCGGCGGCTTGAGGTGAGGCCGCGTAGCGGGCGTCGGGCGCGAGTGCCGGATCCTCCCGCACCTCGAACGGCGGCCGAGCTGGGTGGAGCTCGGCGAAGTCGGCGTAGCGGAACCGAAGACCTTCGAAGCGTACAGACCGTACGAAGTCGCTCGACTGGAGCCTGCCGCGTACCACGACGAACCGGTCGAGCACCGGAACCTGCGCGGCGAACGACTCCAGCTCCTCGTCCGGACGCGGCACGTAGAACAGGCGTGACGTCGCGACGTCGTGATACCACTCGCCAGGGACCTCGCCCAGCACGTCGATGACGTTGTCCAGGTAGTAGCGCGCGAACGTACGCGTGACGTCGTCGCGCAGCGCGAAGATGGTGCGAAACCGCGTGTGGATCGTACGACCTTCGCTGTCCACCCAGGTGATCGGCGTGCGCTCCTGGATCCAGTAGTGCGGGACGACGACCTCGACCTCGCTCGGTGCCTGCAGGTCCGGAACATCACCGTCGTGGTAACGAAACTCGTCAGTGCCCTGGAACAGCGTGCCGACCATGTCGGCGGCAAGATCCAGGCCGGGTTGGTCGGCGACCCGCAGGAAGCCGTCGCGGGGGTACCGCGGGCGGGGCCTGCGCTCGCCCGCGACGTAGAACGACCGGCCGCACGTGCTGGGCGCATCGGCACACCAGAGGCGCCGTCCCTCCCGTTCGATCTCCTGCCAGCCCGTGATGGTGACGGCGCCTTCGAACACGGGAGGATCGTCCGGGTCCAGCGCGATGAAGCTCGTGTAGGAATCGTCTGGGCCGAGCTCCAGCGGTCGCCGCATGGGATAGCGGCCGGGAGCCACCCAGACGACGGCTGGTTCTCCAGGATCGCGGCGGCGCCGCAACAGGTCGATCGCTGTGGCGAGGTCGGGTACGGGGTATCCGGCCGATCCGTCACCGTGCGGCGATCCCCCCGGTGACACGAAGACGTCGATCCGATCGGTCGGCATCATTCCTCCCGCTCACGTCGTTGCGGATTCACTGGCGGCGTCGTCCCGACGGCGCGGACGCAAGACGTACGAAGCGCCCTTGTTGGTTGTGAAGCTCACGACCGTGGGTTCTGGCCGTTCCACCGGAACCGGTTTGCCATGCGCGATGACCTCCACGGCGGTCCGAGCCCGTACCACAGCGCGCCGGCCGAGCAAGGACGTGAGGCGAGCATGGTGGAGCGACCCGTCGCGCCAGGAGATGTCGACCTCGAAACCGTCGTGGGCGCGCAGGCCGCGCACCCGACCCGTGGGAAACTCGGCCGGGAGCGCTGGCAGAAGCGACAGCTCGCCGGAGTGGCTCTGCATCAGCATCTCGATGATCCCGCGCAGGCCGCCGAAGTTTCCGTCGATCTGGAACGGCGGATGCAGGTCGAACAGGTTGGGCGCGGTCTTGCCAGGCGAGAGCAGCGCGCGCAGTCGGTCGTACACCTGGACCGGATCCTCGAGCCGGGCCCAGAAGTTGATCCGCCACGCGAGGGACCAGCCGGACGTACCGGGACCCCGCAGCTCCAGTGAGCGGCGGGCGGCGGCGGCAAGCTCTGGTGTGCGTCGTGGCGTGATCTGCTCGCTGGGGAAGAGGCCGTAGAGATGCGAGACGTGCCGGTGCTGGATCAGCCGGCTCTCCTCCCAGTCCTCGAGCCATTCCTGGAGCTGACCCGCGGCTCCGATCTGGTGTGGCGCGAGCCGGGATCGGGCGGTTCTCGCCTGCTCGGCGAGGCCCGGGTCTCGTCCCAACAGCTCGGCCGCGGAGCTGAAGGCGTCGAAGAGATCGCGCAGGATCTGCATGTCCATTGTCGGACCCGCGCAGATGCTGACGTTCTCGTCGTCGATCTCGTGGTGGCCGATCTCCGGCGAGTGCGAGGGGTTGGTGACGAGCCAGCCGGTCTTGGGATCCTCCACCAGCGTGTGCAGGAAGAACTCGACCGAGCCCCGGATCACCGGGTAGTACGTGCGAAGCGTGTCGAGGTCGCCCGTGTAGCGGTAGTGGTCCCAGAAGCTCAGCGCCAGCCATGCCCCACCGGTCGGCCACACGCCGTAGAACGCGTAGTCGACCGGGGCACTGCCACGCCAGCCGTCGGTGTTGTGGTGCGCGACCCAGCCCGGCGCACCGTACATCACACGTGCCGTCCGAGCCCCCGACTCGGCGAGCTCCTCGATCATCTGGAACAGCGGCTCGTAGCACTCGATGAGGTTCGCCGGGCCCGCCGGCCAGTAGTTCATCTCGCAGTTGATGTTGAGCGTGTACTTCGACTGCCAGGCCGGCAGCATGTCCTGGTTCCACAGACCCTGCAGGTTGGCCGGCTGTCCAGGTGCTCGTGAGCAGGAGAGCAGGAGGTACCGACCGAACTGGAAGTACAACGCGGCGAGCTGCGGATCGCGGCCTTCGCGAAAGAGCGGGACTCGTTCGTCGGTCGGCAGCGTCACCGCATCGGACGTCCCGAGGTCGATGTCGACCCGATCGAAGAACCGCTTGTAGTCCGCGATGTGCCGGGAGCGGAGCACGGTGTAGCTGGTGGTCGTCGCCCGGTCCAAGGGAGCGGCAGCGCGCGGCTTCGGGTCGGCGCTCACGTCGAGGTAGTTGACGTAGCTCGTACCCATGGAGATCAGCAGCGTCACAGCATCTGCTGCCTCGACTGCAAGCGTCGTGCCGTCCGTCGTGACCCGGCCGCCCTCGGCGCAGGCGCGGGCCAGCGCCCGGAACCGTACCGATCCCGTGAGCCCTTCGGCGTCACCGCTCACCCCGTCGAGTGCGAGGGTGCGATGGTCCACGGGCGTGACGGTCGTGCGTTGCGGGCTCGTGAAGGTCGCGGTGAACGAGACGCTGCGCGGCTTGTCCGCGGTCAGGCGGACGACGAGCACCTGGTGCGGGTGACTTGCGAACGCCTCACGCTTGAAGCGCACACCACCGGACGTATAGGTCACCGAGGTGAGAGCCTTGGTGAGGTCGAGCTCGCGGTAGTAGTCGGCGAACTCGGTGCCGCCAGGAAAGGTGAGCACCAGGTCGCCGACCGGTTGGTACTGCATCTGCTCGGTCGGCCGGCCCATGAAGTGTTCGTCGGCGAGGTTCTGCGCCTCCTTCCACTTCTCCTCGAAGATCAGGCGCCGGATCTCGGGCAACACCTCGAGGCCCTCGACGGCGTAGTCGTGCGGACCGCCGGCCCAGACCGTGTCCT
This sequence comes from Actinopolymorphaceae bacterium, assembly GCA_036564245.1. Classification (GTDB taxonomy): domain Bacteria; phylum Actinomycetota; class Actinomycetes; order Propionibacteriales; family Actinopolymorphaceae; genus Thermasporomyces. Next base: position 110,336 of record DATCKU010000071.1, on the reverse strand, counting down.
CGTTCAGCTGCAGGCGTTCGGTTTCCACGCCACCCCACACCATCGCGCCGATCCGGCCGTTGCCGATCGGCAACGCCTCCAGCCACTCCTCGGCAGGTCGCCGGTACCACAGTCGCATGGGGTTCGGCTCGGACTTCTTGGCCGCCTTGGCGGTCGTGCTGTGGGTGAGCGGCAGGGCCGAACCAGCGGCGACTGCGGCGCCCGTCTTCAGGACGTCTCGCCGTGACACGGTGCTTCCGGACCGCGGTGCGGGCTTCGTCGCGTGACGGACGCCCGAGCGTAGGCCATTGCGTGATCCTGTCATGTGCGCCCCTCGGTGGCTCGAAGGCTTATGTCACTCAGGAAGCGGGTACGGGAAGTCGTCCGGAACGCCGATCTTGTCGTACTCCATCTTGGACTTGTCGAATCCCGGGTCCCAGCTGTTGTTCTCGAGTGTGTTGCAGTCCCTGCTTCCTTTGAACGTGTTCCCCTGGACGTTCGTCACCTCGATGTTCGAGAAATGGAAGCCGCAACCACCGGAGTCCATGTGCACGCCGTGGGTCGCAGGGTCTGGCATGTTCGGGTCGGTCGGGTTGACGTCGTCGATCGTGATCTGGTTCATCACGTTCGTCGGCGGCAGCGTGGGCTCGAAGTTCGTCACGCCGTAGGCGTAGAGCGCGCCCATGTCGTTGCTGTCCTTGCCCACGTGCGCGATGCGCAGGTACTCGAGCCGGTTGTGGTGGGTGTAGTTGTCCGCGTTGGAGACCTCGGGTCGGGTCTCGAGGCTCACGGCGTACCGTGCGCTGTGCTCGATGACGCTGTGGCTCACCACGTTGTGTCCGCTGCTCAGGATCTCGACACCCGCGGCGTCGCCTGGTACGAGCTCACCGACGTGGTGGATGTAGTTGCCGGTGAAGGTGTTGTGGTGCGCCACGTCGCCCTCACCCGGATACGGTCCCTCGACCTTGATCCCGTCGCCACCGGTGTACTCGATCAGGCTGTCGGACACTCGGTTGTGCTCGTTGGCGAAGAGCATGTAGATGGCGTGGAACCCGGTGTTGGAGATGTGCATCCGGCGCAGCTCGATGTTGCGGGTGTTCGTCAACGTGATCGCGCCGAACCGGTTGCGTGGCAGCTCGATCTGCCGGTCCCACTGGGGGTACTTGTGCACGACTCCGGAGTCGCCGTCCTGGTTCCAGCCGTACCGGTACCAGTCGACGAAGTCGGAGTACTCCACCGCAAGCCCGTCGAGCACGACGTCGTGCACCCGCGACGAGGGCGAGTTACCCGCGAAGGAGAACACCGTCTTGACCGTCGGCGCCCAGATCGTGGTGTCGTCGATGGAGCCGGAACGCGGCCAGTAGTACAGCGAGCCGTCGAACCAGTTGAGGTAGTACTCACCTGGTTGGTCGAGGAAGTGCAGGCTGTTCTGGATGAAGTAGCGGGATCCGCCTTCGTCCGAGGTCATCGGGTACCGCGTGGCGTAGCGCACCGTGGCCATGTTCTTGTCCCACGACATGTTCTGGATGGGCACGGTGTCGGTGAACCACACCCAGTCGTGACCGGACCACACGACGACCTGGGCGTCGAAGAGGTCACCCCACGCCGGATCCCAGTCGCCGGGGTTGAAGGTGAGCCATTTCGGCGTGTTGAAGCGGGCCGGGTCGGGGTTGGTCGACACGAGGTACGGCGCCCACTCGTCTTCTGCCTGGCGGTTGGGCGTCCGTGCGGTGGTCGCCCGCGTGTGGCCTTCGAAGAGCGTGTAGAAGAGCTGGTTCGGGTCGACCTGCGTCCGGTAGATGTTTCCTTTGTACGGCTTCCAACCGGTGACTGGCTTCGCGCCGAGGAAGCGTGCCTTGCCTGGGCCGTCGTAGCTGCGGTAGATGACCGAGTGGCCGCCTGACCCGGAGTCACCGGGGCCGAACACGATGGTCTCGTCGACGAGGTAGTCGCCGGCTCGCAGGTTGACGGTGATGTCGCATCGCATGCGCGCAGGGCTGTTGAGCTTCTTCGTCCGAATGAAGTCGCGTGCCCGCTCCAAGGTGCGCCACGGATCGGATTTCGTGCCCGCACCGTGGTCGTTCCCCTCGGGGGACACGAAAAACTCCGGGCATCGTGCTTGGGCTGCTGCGCGCGTGTCCTGTGCCGCAGCATTGGTCGCCGAGGTAACGGCGACGAGTGCAAGGGCGCATCCGGCGGCCACCGCGGCGAGCTGACGACGAGATCTGGCGACCATGAGCCCCTCCTTTGAGTAGGCGCATCTGCACTGTCGGCCAGGCAGCTTGGACCGTAGACCCGGGTATACCGCCGGTCAAGAAGTTCATCAGATGAAGTCCGAACTTTGTCAGATGAAATCTGGAATGGGCTGAGGTACGCTGACGTCGCGTCGCGTCCAGCTGGTCGGCTAGCTCGCGTCGACACGTGGTGTTGTGAGAAGGAGCGTCGATATTGCTTCGTCGTGCCTACGCCGAGTCAGCTCGGCACAGCCAGGTCGTGCAGACCCTCGGCGAGCAGATCGTGCGCGGGCGTCGGCCTCCGGGTAGCCCTGTGCCAACCGAGGAGCGTCTGGTCGCAGAGCTTGGCGTCGGTCGGTCGGCCGTGCGTGAAGGGGTCAAGGTGCTGGTGGGCAAGGGGCTGCTCGAGACCCGGACGAGCGCGGGCACCTTGGTCCGGGCCCGGGACTCGTGGAGCCTGCTCGACCCCGACGTGCTGCGCTGGCGGTTTCATCCCACGCCGGAGGAGGACGACATCCGCATCCTCGCCGACCTGCGGGTCGCACTCGAGCCGGGTGCTGCACGGGTGGCGGCCGAGCGCGCCGACGCTGCGGCCAACCAGCGGATCGCCGAGACACTCGCCGCGCTCTACGCGACAGCTGACGATCTCGAGGCGTTCATCGAGGCGGACCTCGCCTTCCATCGGGCGATCTTCGCGGCGAGCCAGAACGACCTGCTGCTCTACCTCTACGAAGTGATCAGCATCGCGCTCCGGTCGGTCCGGAAGGTGCACACCGGATCGATCGAGCACAACAAGGAGACCTTGCCGAACCACGAACGCGTAGCAGTCGCGATTCGGCGCGGCCACCACCGCAAGGCGGAAGAGGCCATGCGCGAGGTGGTGGAGGTCGCCCGGGCCGATGCGGAGAGCCAGCTGTTCTGCTGTGGCGGGAGCGTGGCGAGTGGCAGAAAGGCGAGAGGAAATGGTCGACGGCGATGAGGCGACATGCCACGAGGATGCCCACGTTGGTGAGGTAGCCCAGGGTGAGGTACGACTCGAGGCGACCGGTGCGGTCGCCGTCCTCACCCTTGCTCGTCCGGCCAAGCTCAACGCCATCACGCCGGAGATGACCGAGCAGCTGGCCCGCCACGTCGCGGAGCTCAATCGACGCCGCGACGTGCGAGTCGCGGTGCTCACCGGTGCGGGGCGCGCATTCTGTGTCGGCAGCGACATCGCGTCCCTTGCGACCTACGAGACGGCGTGGGAGTTCCGCAACCGCCTGGACTACTGCGATGTCGTGCGTACCTTGCGGATCCCGATCCTGGCTGCGCTCAACGGCTACGCGTACGGAGGCGGGCTGGAGCTTGCGTTGGCCTGCGACGTACGTCTCGCGGCGACCACGGCGAGCTTCGCCGCTCCGGAGATCAAGCTGGGCTGGATCGGCGGGGCAGGCCAGTCGTTCGGTCTCGTCCACAGTGTGGGACCGAGCAACGCCGCACTCATGCTGCTCACCGGTGACCCGATCGACGCCGAGACGGCCCTGCACTGGCGGTTGGTGAGTCGCGTCGTGGAACCTGAGGCGCTGCTGCCCACGACGTTGGAGCTGGCGGCGCGGATCGCGAGCAGGGCACCGATCGCCGCCGAGACCGTCAAGGCCAACCTGCACGCAGCGTACGCGTTGCCTCCTGAGCTGGCGATCCGTTACGAACGAGACCTGCAGGCCGTCTGCTTCGGCACCGAGGACGCCGCCGAAGGCCGGGCCGCATTCTCCGAACGCAGGACACCGGAGTTCCGCGGCCGCTGACCGAAGGGAGCGGTTCATGGGCGTACTCGATGGCTACCGCGTCGTCGACTGCTCGGTGGCGATGGCCGGACCCCTGGCGGCCATGCGGCTCGGTGACCTCGGCGCCGACGTCATCAAGGTGGAGCCGACCGCTGGTGAGTGGCAGCGGTACGCCCCGGCCGGTGGCGCGACGGGCAACGAGATCAACGCCTCGTTCCTCGCGCTCAACCGGAACAAGCGCAGCCTGGCCGTCGACCTGAAGACCGAGCAAGGACGACAGGTCGTGCATCGTCTGGCAGCCACCGCCGACGTGTTCCTGCAGAACTACCGCCCGGGCGTGGCGTCCCGGCTCGCCGTCGACTACGACACGATCCGCGCGCTCAACCCGCGCATCGTCTACGTCTCGATGTCGGGGTACGGCGAGACGGGTCCGTACGCGGAGCGGGCCGGCCAGGACCTGCTGCTGCAGGCCATGAGCGGCGCGATGTTCAACGTCGGTGCCGAGACCGATCCGCCGATTCCGTCAGGCACCTACGTCGTCGACGCAATCGCGGCCTACTCGGCGTTCGAGGGCGCACTTGCCGGGTTGCTGCACCGGGAGCGCACCGGTGAAGGTCAGCTGGTGACGGTCAACATGCTCGACGCCGCGATCGCCGTGCAGATGCAGGAGATCTCGGTCCACACAGTTGGTGGTGTGCCGCAGCGACGTAGCCGCGAGCCGCACGGTCACGTCTACATTCGCGCGCCGTACGGCGTCTTCGAGACGGCGGACGGCTATCTCGCGCTCGCCATGCCGCCGCTCGACGCCCTTGGCCGCGTTCTGGACTCGCCTGAGCTCGCGGTGCTCGACACCGACCGCGACGGACACCGACAACGGGATCGGATCACGGGACTGGTCCGTGAGGCGCTGCGGCGGCGCACGACGGCGGAGTGGCTCGAGCTGTTCGAAGCCAATGGGATCTGGGCCGGCCCGGTCTACACGTACGACGACCTCCTCGACGATCCGCAGGTCAAGCACAACAAGTCGTTCGTCACGTACGACCATCCGACGGAGGGAACCGTGACCACGCCGGGGTTCCCGTTCAAGCTCAGCGCAGCGCCGCCGTCGATCCGTCGCGGCGCACCTCGGGTCGGGGAGCAGACCGGCGAGATCCTTGCCGAGCTGGGCTTCTCGCGGGCCGAGATCGACGAGCTGGTCGCAGCTCGTGTCGTGGTCGACAACAGCCACAAGGAGGGTGGCTCATGACGATCGCTCTGGTGACAGGTGCTGCGGGTGCACTCGGGCGGGCCACCGCGGTGCGGCTGGCCCGTGACGGGTTCACGGTCGCGGCAGTCGACATCGACGAGCCGGGCTTGGCGGAGACCGTCAAGCAGGTCGAGGTCGCATCACCTCCGGGCCAGCGCCGATGCGTTGCCATCACGTGCGATCTGCGTGCCGCCGACGCGATCGAGCGGGCGTTTCGGCGCGCTACGGACGAGCTCGACGGCGAGCTGGGCGTGCTCGTCAACAACGCCGCGATCTATCCGAGCCGGCCGTTCCTGGAGGTGCCGGTGGAGGAGTACGACGACGTGGTCGCCGTCAACCAGCGTGCGTACTGGCTCGCCGCGCAGGCGGCCGCGCGTCGGATGGTCGCCGCCGGCGGTGGCGCGATCGTGAACATCGCCTCGATCACGATGCACGGTGGCTGGTCCGAGCTTGCGGCGTACGTCTCGACCAAGGGCGCGGCGTTGGCGCTCACCCGTGCGCTGGCGCGCGAGCTCGGACCGCACGAGATCCGGGTCAACTGCGTGTCCCCCGGAGCCTTCCCGACCGCCGCCGAGGCGATCCATCCGGATCCTGAGGCCTACAACGCGTTCGTGCTGGATCGTCAGGCGTTGAAGCGGCGTGGCACGCCCGAGGAGCTGGCCGCGGTGGTCGCGTTCCTGTGTGGACCTGACGCGTCGTTCGTCACGGGACAGTGCATCGAAGTCAATGGTGGGTGGGTGATGACGTGAGACTTTTCGGCAAAGAGCTCTCGTCTGGTGAGCTGGCGCGGTTTGCCGGCGAGGTGCCGGCAGTGGGAGGAGTACGCGCGGTCGTCCTCGACGACGGTGCCGAGCGTGGGGTGCGGGCGTTGGAGTTCCGCACCGGCAGCGGACTGTCGTTCGACGTGCTGGTCGACCGGGCGATGGACATCGGACCGGCCGAATACCGCGGTGCGAGTTTCGGCTGGCGTTCGCCGACCGGCTTTCGCAACCCCGGGTTGCACGAGTACGCCGACGAGGGCGGGTTGTCATGGCTGCGGAGCTTCTCCGGGCTGCTCGTCACAGCCGGTCTCGACCACACGCTCTTCACGGCCGAGCTCGACGCCTCGCACTTCCGCTACCCACATCGACGAACGACCTGGAACGGCTTGCACGGCAGAGTGGCGAACATCCCGGCCCGGCTTCATGGGTACGGGGAACGCTTCGACGACTCTGGTGAGCGGTGCGTGCTCTGGGCCGAGGGCGAGGTACGTCAGGCCGCGGTGTTCGGCGAGCACCTGCGCTTGCGTCGCCGCATCGAGGCCGACCTGGGCGGTGACGAGATCCGACTGATCGACACCGTCGTGAACGCCGGCTTCGACCCGACGCCGCACATGTTCCTCTACCACATCAACGTGGGGTGGCCGTTCCTCGACGAGGGCGCCCGGTTCGAGGCGCCGATCGTCAGCACCCGCTGGCAGTCCGACAGCGTCGCCGAGCAGGGGGTTTCCCACCTCGAGCTGCCCGGCCCGCAGCCGGGCTTCGTGGAGCAGGTGTACGAGCACGAGCTTGCACCCGACGCCGACGGCATGGTGCGGGTACGCCTGGTGAACGAGAGACTGGGCGTCTTCTTCGAGCTGTCGTACGACAGCAAGGCCTTTCCGGCGTTCTTCCAGTGGCTCCACCTGCGCGAAGGCAACTACGCCATCGGGTTCGAACCGTCCACCAACCATGTGCAGGGAGCGTCCGCCGCACGCGAGGACGGCTCGCAGATCTGGCTGAACCACGGTGAGTCGCGCACCTATCGGAGCACGTTCCGCGTCGGCCAGCTGTCATGACCGCAGCAAGGGCAGCCACACGCTCATCTCGCCGGGACCGCGGTTTCCCCACAGCCCGTAGGGCACCAACCGCACGTCCAGCGGAGCGGGTTCGGCCGGATTCAGCTCGGCGTACAGCGTGGCGACCTGGGGAGGCAGCTGGGCTGCCGTGCCGCGCAGGACCAGGTGTCCGGCGAAGATGCCCGATCCCGGCTCCTCGGCCCACCTGATCGACTGCGGGATGGCGACCTGCTCGATACCGACGCCCTCGGGCAGGTCGGCACTTTCGACGCAGTAGACCACCGGGCCGCGCGTGACGCACACCTGGTTCGTCGCCTCTTCGAGGAAGTGGTGGGCGACGAGCATGCGCACCCGTACCGGAAGGCGGAGCGTGATCGTGTGTCGCTTCCACGTGCGTTCGATGACGGCGTAGCCCTGCTCCATCCGCTCGACGGGGACGCCGTCGACCTCGACGCTGCTGTGCCCGGGGTCTGCCCACCCGGGAATGCGAACCCGGATCACGCCAGGCGCTGGTGCCTCGGCCGACACGAGGATCTGCACGTCACCGGATGCGGGATAGGTCGTGCGCTGCTCGATGGTAACCGGGATTCCGCTGAACTTCGTGGTTGCCCGGCTGGTGACGAACTGATGCACCCACAGCTCGGACTCACCGCGGGAGTACACGTAGTAGGGCAGTTCCGCGATGAACCGCGCGATGTTCGGTGGGCAGCAGAAGCACGCGGTCATGTACTCCTGACGGGTCCTGTGATCGGACGGAGGCGGCGTGGCGTCCACCGGATCGCCGGCCCGCCGCAGCGGGAAGGGCAGTCCGCGCACCTGGCGCAGTGGGTTCGTGTAGAAGTAGCTTTTTGCATCCGCGCCGATCATCGCCGGAAGCGCGTTGTAGAGGACGCGTTCGATCTCGTCGGCATACCGCCTCTCCCCGGTCAGGGTCAGCATGCGCCAGGCCCACATGGCGAATCCCAGCGAAGCACACGACTCGTTGTAGGCTGTGATGTTCGGCAGCTGGTACGGCCTGCCGTACGCCTGGTGCACCCGGGTCGGCGCCCGGTGGTCCTGGGCCGCATCCGGGGACGCTCCGTCGTACAACGCGCCGCATCCACCCGTGACGTAGAGCTTGGTCGAGACGAGGTCCTGCCAGATGCTCGTGACCGCTTCGATCATCCCGGCGTCGCCGGTCTCGATCGCGTAGTCGGTCATGCCGGCGTAGAGATAGTTGGCACGAACCGCGTGACCCACCGCCCGGCGTTGGTCGCGAACCGGCAGGACGTCCTGGTTGTCGTCGCTTCCCGCGCTGCCCTTGCCCCCGTGCAGGTCGAGCAAGCGTCCGGCAAGGTCGAGGTACTGGCGATCCTTGGTGGTGCGGTAGAGCTCGACGACCCCCATGTAGTGCGACGGACAGATGTTGCAGTCGGCAAGCCGGTCCGGGCTCGTTGCCGCGACGTCGATCAAGTAGTCGGCCACCCGGCGGGCGATCGCGAGCAGGTCGTCCCGGCCGGTCACGCGATGATGGATACAGGCGGCGGTCATCAGGTGACCGAAGTTGTACGTCTCGAAGTCCGTGCGCCGAGCAAGCGGAGTGGCTGCAACAGGATCCCGCTCCGCGTGAGATTCGTGAGTCGATGTGGCGGCCTGGCGTTGCGCGATGATGGTCTTGGTGTGCAGGTACCCGTTCGGCTGCTGTGCCCGGCCGATCGCCTGGATGGCAATGGCCACGTAGTCCGACAGCTTCTCGGCGGTCGCCGCGTCCGTCGTCTCGGCGGCCGCGACCGTCGCGGCCTCCAGCCATTTGTAGAAGTCGCCGTCCATGAACGGTGCGCCGTGATGCTCGCCTGTCGCATCGCCCGCGGCCACCCGGAAGTTCTCGTACGCATGCGAGACCGCCGGGTCGAACATGACGGCACCCATGGTGGGAATGGTGACTCGGTGGGCGCGCTCGTGAAGCAGCCGTAGCGGGCTCGGCCCACGCGTCGTGTCGTCGGACAGCCCGCAGCCGCCCGGCGGCATCGAGGTCATCCGGGCATACGGGCTGAGTCGGGTGTCGGTGAGCATTGTCACGACTCGGTGATGGCGTACTGTTCCGGACGAGTGGGGCCGGGCATGGGATAGAGCCAGCCGTAGATGAGCTGCCGTGGCACGTTCCGGAACCGCTTGGTGAGGATCCCGTAGTTTCCCGTGGGCAGCACCGTGCCGATGACGTAGAACTCCTGCTGGGAGATCCGCAGGAGCTCGAGGAACAGCTTTCGTCGCTCCGCCGGATCGACCGTGCGCATGATGCGGTCGTAGATCTGCATCTGGCGACGTGCCGCAGCCGGTGGACGCTCGCCATCTTGTCCGCCCGACTCGTACCACAGGCCCCAGGCAGGTGCGAAACCCGTGCTCGCGCGGTAGGGGAAGTACCACTGCGGATCGAGGATCGCGTCGTTCATCCCGGAGATGCCGCTGCCCGCGAGGACGTCGTACTGGTTGGCTTGCTGCCGCTCGATGAAGAGTTCTCCCGCTACCGTCGAGCTCCTGGCTTCGATGCCGACTGCCCGCCAGTATCGCTTGATCAGCTCGACGGTCGAGATCCACTCCGGTGAGTCGGCTCCCACCAGGATGGTGAAGCCGACCCGATCTCCGTTCGCGTCGAGCCGGAACCCGTCGCCGTCGCGTCTGGTCAGACCGGCCCGATCGAGGTGGTCGTTCGCTCGCGTGACGTCGTACTCCGTGTACTGCTCGGCGAGCTCGCGGACGAAGAACTCCGACTCCTCCCGCGGCGCGGCTTGCCAGGGCTTTCCCTGCCGCTGGAACACCGCGTCGATGATCTCCTCGCGGTCGATGGCGTACGACAGGCCGATCCGGAAGTCCTTGTTCTGGAAGAGGTTCCGCAGCCGTTGCTCGCGATGGTTGAGGTTGAACGCCATGATGACGTAGTTGTTGCGACTGTCGGTCGCCTCGACGAAGTCGTACCCACCCTTGTCGCGGCTTCGGGCGAGGACCGGCTTGTTCGCAAGCGTCGACACCGTGAACGGGTCAGCGTTGAAGTCCACCTCGCCGTTCGTCGTCTTCAGCAGCAACACCTCAGGATTGTTCACGATCTGGAAGCTCACCCGGTCGATGTAGGGCAGTTGTCTGCCGTCGGGATCGGTCTTCCAGTAGTAGGGGTTGCGTTCCAGCTCGAAGCGTTCACCCTCGCCAAGCGGCTTGATGACCCGCCAGGGGAACAGCGTGGGGATCTCGGTGTTCGCCCAGAAGTCCGTGGAGATCGTGCCGGCGGCGCCTTTGGCCAGGATGAGGTCGCGCCAGTTCTCGTGCCCCTCCTCTCGGGCGAGCGCCTCGGCGCCTGTCGAGTACTTCGGATGGAACTTCTGCAGGTAGTGACGCGGCAGGATGATCCGTGACGTCGCGAAGCCCGGTGCGGCAAGGCGTTCGAGGAACATGCCGTTCGGCTCGTCGAACAGGAAGCTGAACGTGTAGCGGTCGAGTTGGCGGAAGGTTGCGAGCTTCCCACCGCTCACGAACTCGCGGGACGTCGCCGGCGTGAGATCGGGGTCGGCGATGATTCCTTCGTACGCGAACGCGACGTCGTCGGCGGTGAACGGATGGCCGTCCGACCACTTGACGCCCTGGCGCAGCTTGAACGTGTACGTGCGGCCGTCTCCGTCGACCTGCCACGACTCCGCGAGGTTGGGAATCACCTTGGTCCACGTCGGGTCCCAGCGAACCAACGTGTCGTAGGCAAGCTTGCGATACAGGTCGGTCGTGTTCAGCCCGAGGACGATGTCCTGCCACGTCCCGCCATAGCTCGCGACACCGTCGACGGGCCGGACGACCAGGGGTTTGGCAGGGAGCCGCTCCGCCAGCGCCGGGAGCTCGCCCGCCCGCACCTGCTCGGCCAGCACGGGTGCTTCCCGACCTGCAAGATCCACCCGCTGTGGCGGATCGTCGGCGCGGCCGGAAGGGTCGGTCGAGAGCAGGTCGCATGCGGTCGCCTCGAACGCGATGGCTGCGAGTGCCCCCGTGCGTAGCAGGTCTCGTCGAGAAACCGGGCTTGTGGATCCGGTCATGGGCTGGCCCCCTTCGCAGCGTGCGGCCGCCGGGAGGTTTCGAGCCGGGTGTGCTGAAGAGACTGTTCGAACGCACACCTTGTGTCGACTGACCAGTCTGCGCCCAGTCGTCGTTCATTCCTAGGGATATGACCTGGAACGGCCGGTTGACGACGGCAATCGACCTGCCTCACACTCTGTTCGTTCGAACAAATCCGGCCTTTGCCGGTGTCGGACTCGAAAGAGGTGGGGCCGGTGCGCGCGGCCGTCCTGAAAGCGGCACGGCAGATCGAGGTCGCAGGCGTTGCCGAGCCTCGGCGTGGACCGGCTGACGTGCTGGTCCAGATGCGCGCCGTCGGAATCTGCGGCTCGGACGTGCACGCGTTTCGCGGACACCATCCATTTCGGAAACCACCCGTCGTGCTAGGCCACGAGGGTGCGGGGGTGGTCGTCGCCGCGGCCGAGAACGGCCGGCTCGCACCCGGCGACCGCGTCGCCATCATGCCGGTCCTGTCGTGCTGGGAATGTGGTAGCTGCGAGGAGGGACTGCCGCATCTGTGCCATCACAAGCGCGTTCCGGGCGCCGGCTGGCAGGGACTGCTCGAGGAGTACGTCGCGGCGCCGGAGCGAGTGCTGTTCCCGCTCCCGGACGATGTGAGCTACGCAGAGGGCGCGATGATCGAGCCGGCCGCCGTGGCGTGGCACACCGTCCGCATGGCCGGTGTCGTACCGCGCCATCGCGTGGCGGTGCTCGGTGCCGGGGCGATCGGAAGCCTGGTGGCTGGCGTGTGCCGATTGGAGAACGTCGCGCAGCTCATGGTGAGCGACATTCGTCAGCAGGCCTTGGAGCGTGCGCAGGCACTCGTGCCCAGGTGCGTACCGGTGAACGTCGAGCGTGACGGGGACGTCGTGGCGATCGGCCGGGAGCTCACCGGAGGAGTGGGCTTCGACGTGGTCGTGGTCGCCTCCGGTCACGCGACCTGTATGGACGAGGCGCTGCGGTTGTGTCGCCCACGCGGTGTGATCGTGGTGCTTCCGATGTTCGAACGAACGGTGCGCTGTGACCTCAATCCCGCGGTGCTGCACGAGATCGTCATCCGAGGGTCGACGATCTACACGCCGGCGGACTATCGGTCCGCGGCCGAGGCCGTGTGCTCCCGGCGGCTCGACGTCCGCGCGTTCCTCTCCGAGCCGTTGCCCCTCACGATGGCGCAGGCGGCGTTCGAGCTGCTCGACTCCGGGCGTTCCGAGCGGGTCAAGATACACCTGGATCCGGCGGGTTAGGTGGTGTCACATGCCCCAGGTCGTCGCCACGTATCTGATCGAGAGCTTCCTTCCGTTGGAAGCGGCTGCGGAGGTCCTTGCGAACGAGCAGTCGACGGGTACCTTCGTCCAGCTGCCGGGTGAAACCGCAGAGATCCGCGAGCGGTTCCGTGCAACCGTGTGCGAGGTCGAGCCGCTTCCGGCCTCTGGACGGTCGCCACTTCCCGGCGCCAAGCGGCCAGCCGGGGCACCCGAAATCCCTCACCGCGGACGGGTGCGCATCGCGTTCCCTGCTGACAACTTCGGTCCGTCACTTCCGAACCTGCTCGCCGCGGTCGCCGGGAACCTCTTCGAGCTGGCCGAGCTCGCCGCGGTGCGCTTGGTCGATCTCGAGCTACCGTCGTCGTTCGCGCAGCGATACCCCGGCCCGCAGTTCGGTGTCACAGGAACTCGCCGACTCGTGGACAAACCCGACGGCGTGCTCATCGGCACCATCATCAAACCCAGCATCGGCCTGCCGATTCCCGAGCTGTGTGCGCTCGTGCGCGAGCTGGGGCTTGCGGGCATCGACTTCATCAAGGACGACGAGCTGGCCGGCAACCCGCCGTACGCTCCCTTGCACGAGCGCGTGACCGCGGTCATGGCCACGCTCGACGAGGTGGCGGACACGACCGGCCGCAAACCGATGTATGCGTTCAACATCACCGACGACATCGACCGGATGCTCGCCAACCACGACCACGTCGTCGCCGCCGGCGGCACCTGTGTGATGGTGTGCGTCAACCTCGTGGGCTTGGCTGGTCTCGCCTACCTCCGCAAGTACGCCAGCGTTCCCGTGCACGGTCATCGTGCGATGTTCGGGGCGTACGCGCGCGATCCACTGCTCGGCATCGACTTCCGTGCGTTCCAGAAGCTCGCCCGACTGGCCGGTGTCGACCACCTGCACACCAACGGCATCGGCAACAAGTTCTACGAATCCGACGAGGAGGTTCTCGCGTCCATCAGGGCGGTGCGTGAGCCCGTGTTCGCCGACGAAGGCGTCGATTCGGAAAGGTACGACGTCCTGCCGGTGTTATCGTCCGGCCAGGTGCCGGCACTCGCGCCGCGTACGTACGAGGTCACCCAGACCACCGACCTGCTGGTGCTCGCCGGTGGCGGAATCCACGCGCACCCGGACGGCCCAGCCGCCGGCGTCGAGGCGATGCGGGAAGCCTGGTCGGCTGCGACGGAAGGAGTCGAGCTCGTCGAGCGGGCGCGACGAAATGACACGCTTCGCCGCGCGCTCGAGGTGTTCGGTGCAGTCACAGTCGTGGGCGCCAAGTCGTGGAGCGGGGGCAGCAATGCGTGACCAGCACGACCGGCGCGCGCCCTCTCAGCCCGCGTCCACGAGGACGCGGGCGGTGTTCTACGGCGACGACTTCACGGGCTCGACCGATGCATTGGCGCAGTACCACCGGCATGGGTTGCGCAGCATCCTGCTCCTGCAGCAGCCGACACCGGCGAGGCTTGCCGAGCTGGCGCGTTCGTACGACGTGATCGGCATTGCGGGCATCGCCCGATCACTTGCCACCGGGGCGATGGCTGCAGAGGTCGGACCGGCGCTCGAAGCCTTGCGGACGATCCAGCCGCGCGTCGTGCAGTACAAGGCATGTTCGACCGGCGACTCCTCGCCCGAGCGAGGAAGCCTGGGGCGGGCGATCGAGATCGGCCGCGACGTGTTCGGTGCGAAGCCGGTTCCCGTCCTCATCGCGCAACCCGAGCTCGGCCGCTACACCGCGTTCGGGCACCACTTCGCGGCCGAGAATGGCGAGATCCACCGGCTCGACCGGCAGCCCACGATGTCGCGGCATCCGGTCACGCCCATGACCGAGGCAGACTTGCGGATCCATCTGCGTCGGCAGACCAGTCTCCCTGTGGCCTCGCTCGACTTGCGAGCGTACGAATGGAGCAGCGAGCAGGCGCTCGCGCACTACCAGGACGTCCTCGCGCGCCGTCCCGGCGCCGTGGTGTTCGACGCGGTGACCCAGCGACATGTGGAGCAGGCCACGACACTCATGCTGGCGGCCGGCGGCGGGGACGGATCGCCAGTCTTCACGCTGGGTTCGGGGGGACTGAGCCAGGGCCTCGCCATGCAGCTTCGGCGGGGACACGAGTCCGCGAGGGTGGCAGCGCCCGACTCGACGAACCCCGACTCGGCGAACGGGGGTCCGGTGCTCGTCGTCTCGGGCAGCTGCTCGCCGCGCACCGCGGAGCAGGTGCGTTGGGTGGGCGACCGGGGGTGGATCTGCGTACCTGTCGACGTCGACGACACCGACATCAGCGCGCGGGCGCGGCGCCGACTGCGCGACCACGTGTTGGGCGCTCTCGCCACCCGACCTCCGGGCGTGGTCGTGTCCACCGCGCAACGGCCACGGACCGCGCACGCCACCGAGCTGCTCCCGGCCATCGGCTCGGTTCTTGCCGATGTCGTTCGTACGGCGGTGAGCGAGGCGGGAGTGCGTCACGTGATCGTCGCCGGTGGCGACACGTCTGGCCGCGTCGTCCGTTGGCTCGGCGCCTCCGCGGCCGAGGTCGCGCAGGTCCTGGGCCCGGGAGCCGTGGTGTGCCGGCTGCACGCGATCGAACCCGCTCTGCAGCAGACGCGGCTGTTGCTGAAAGGCGGCCAGGTCGGCGAGGTCGATCTCTTCGAACGAATGCGAGGGCAGGATGAGAGCCCGGGAACGACAGGATGAAATCCTCAAGCTGTTGGCACGGACGGACCGGCTCGAGGTCGCGGAGCTCACCCAGACCTTCGGCGTCTCGGAGATGACGATCCGTCGCGATCTCGCCAAGCTGCAAGGTGAGGGCGTGCTGCGCCGGGTCCATGGCGGTGCCGTGCGACACGAGCGTTCGCCGTTCGAGACCCGGACGGTGCGGTTCGCGGCCGAGAAACAGCGCATCGCGAAACGGGCCGCTGAGTTCATCGGTGACGGCGAGAGCGTCGCGATCGACACTGGGACGACGGCGCATTACGTTGCCCGCGAGCTGCGTTCCCGAACCGATCTCGTGGTGGTCACCAACTCGGTGAACGTCGCCGTCGAGTTCCGCGCAACACCGAACAAGGTGCTGCTCACGGGCGGCGTCCTGGTGCCAGAGCTCTGTCTTGTGGGCTCGTTCGCGCTCGACGCGTTGCGGCGGCTGCACGTGAACACGCTCGTGCTCGGGTGCGGCGGCATGACACCGGAACGCGGGCTGACGTACTTCGACATCGAGGAGACCGAGGTACGCCGGTCCATGGTGGAGATCGCCGACCGGATCGTCGTCGTGATGGACCACTCGAAGTTCGGGCGGACCGAGACCGTGGCGCTCGCTGCGATCAGCGAGATCGACGTCCTGGTGACCGATCGGCGGCCGCCGGCGGCAATCGAGCAGGTGTGCCGTCGCCACGAGGTCGAGGTCGTCGTGGCGTAGGAGCACTCAGGGGCGGCTTGTGCGGGCTTCGGCGCAGACGAGCTCTCGAGCCGCGCGGACGATGCCGTCGGCGGTGAGGCCGAAGTGCTCCAAGAGGAACTCCGTGCTGCCGGTCGGTGCGAAGGCTCCTCGGATCCCCAGGAGTCGCATCGGCACCGGGCGATGCTCGACCACGAGCTCGGCGATCGCCGAGCCCAAACCCCCCGGCACGGTGGCCTCCTCTGCGGTGACGATCCGGCCCGTCTCGGCTGCTGCGGCCAGGATGGTCGCGGTGTCGAGCGGCGAGATCGTGGAGACGTTGACGACGCGAGCCGAGATGCCCTGTGTCCGCAGGACATCCGCCGCCCACAGCGCGCGGGAGACCAACGTGCCCGTGGCAACGAGCGTCACGTCGTCGCCATCTGCCAACACGTCGGCGCGGCCCGGTCGGAACGCGGGAGTGCCCCGGCTCACGGCCGGCACCTTGAATCGCCCGATCCGCAAGAAGACTGGGCGTTTCGCGTAGGCCGCCCAGCGCACGGCCTCGCGAGTCTGGGCAGGATCGGCGGGAACGACGAGGGTGAGGTTCGCGATGGCGCGAAGCCATGCGAGGTCCTCGATCGAGTGGTGGGTGGGTCCGAGCTCGCCGTAGGCGAGTCCGGGGCTCATGCCGCAGAGAATCACGGGGACGTCGCTGTAGGCGACATCGGCCTTGATCTGCTCCAGGGCTCGCGCGGTGAGGAACGGCGCCGCCCCGCAGACGAACGGGATCAGCCCGCTGCCGGCGAGGCCAGCGCCGACACCCACCATGTCTTGCTCGGCGATGCCGACGTTGATCAACCGGTCGGGGAACTCCTTGGCAAAGCCGGTCAGGTTGCTCGAGCTCACCGAGTCGTTGCACACGGCGACGATGCGGTCGTCGCGTCGGGCCAGCTCGACGAGCGTTTCACCGAACGCCTGGCGGCAGTCGAAGACCTCGGCGTCTGCTGGCACGGCTACTTGCACGCGTACGCCCCCAGCTCGACGCTGCGATGCTCGTCGCCGCTCAGCTCCTTCACGGCGGCGTCGACCTGCTCCGGAGTCGGAACCTTGTGATGCCACTCGACGCGATCGGCCATGAACGACACACCTTTCCCCTTGATGGTTTCCGCGATGACGCAGGTGGGTCGATCCGGATCGGAGGGTGCGAAAGCCTGCAGCAGCGCGGCGTGGTCGTGGCCGTCAACCGTGATCGTGCGCCAACCGAAGGCGGTCCAGCGGTCGGCGAGGGGTTCCAGCCGATTGGTCTCCTCGGTCCGTGCACCCTGCTGGAGTCGGTTGCGGTCCACGACGGCCACGAGATTGCCGAGCGAGCGATGCCCAGCCGCCATGATCGCCTCCCAGTTGCTGCCTTCCTGTAGCTCTCCGTCTCCGAGTACGACGAACACGCGGCGGCGGGATCTTTGCAGGCGCGCGGCGATTGCCGCGCCGACGGCGACCGGGAGCCCATGGCCCAACGGGCCGGTGTTGGTCTCGACGCCAGGCACCTTCGTGCGGTCCGGATGTCCGTTGAGCGGCGAGAGCGGACCCATGAACTCCGCAAGCGCCTCGGTGCTGAAGAACCCGGTGCGGGCCAGCGTGGTGTAGAGCGCGGCGGAGCAGTGACCCTTGCTGAGGATCAACCGGTCGCGGTCCGGCCAGTCAGGTCGCTCGGGGTCGATCCGCAACACCGCTGCGTACAGGCAGGTGAGAATGTCGAGTACGGACAGGTCGCCGCCGACGTGGCCGAGACCGGCGTGGGCAATGGTGTGGAGCACCGTTACTCGTGCGAGGTTGGCTTCCGCGCGTAACAGGCCAGCCGCGTCGCGCGGGTCGGCATCGTTGATCCGTTTCCTCAGGTCACGCCACCGGGCGATCTGCGCGGTGTCTGGCTTGAGTACGACTGTCATGGGAATATATATTCACAGCTGAATGGATTATCAACTACCGGCAATGTTTGACGGTTGGGGTTCGATAGTCAACAGCTGAATGGATATGCTCAGGTTCCTCTGTGACGCGTCATGTCACTGGGAGTGCCTACAGATCTCGGGATGACCGCATGGCCACCGCTGACCGCCGTACGTCGCGCACTTCGACGGTGCTGGACCCCGCGGCCGTACCTGCCGATCACATCCGGCTGCTCACCAAGGTCGCGCGTCTTTACCACGAACGCGGCGTCCGCCAGCCGGAGATTGCTGCTCGCCTGAACATCTCGCAGCCGCGTGTCTCACGCTTGCTCAAGGAGGCAACCCGACTCGGCATCGTGCGGACGACAGTCGTCACCCCTCGCGGTGTGCACACCGAGCTGGAGGAGGAGATCGAGCGCCGGTACCGCGTGAACGAAGTGGTCGTCGCCGATACGGGCGAGCACGACAGCGAGCAGGAGATCCTTCCGGCCTTGAGCGCCGCGGCCGCTCACTACCTCGAGACGACGTTGACCGGCGGGCCCTCGGTGGAACGGATCGGCATCTCCTCCTGGAGCTCGACCCTGCTCGCCACCATCGAGGCGATGCGGCCGCGTCCTGGCCGGGTCGCTGAGCAGGTGGTGCAGGTACTGGGCGGCTTCGGTGCCGAGAGCGCGCAGGCGCACGCGACCCGTCTTGCCGGGCGCTTGGCACAGCTCACGGGCGCAAGCGCCGTCTATCTGCCGGCCCCCGGCCTGGTCGGTTCAGCTGCGACCCGCGAGGCGATCGTGGGCGACCCGCACCTCGCATCGATCATGCAGGCCTATGACTCGCTCACCACGGTGTTGGTCGGCATCGGGAGCCTCGAGCCCTCACCGTTGTTGCAGCAGAGCGGCAATGCGATGGCCGAGGCGGATCAGGAGGAGCTGCGTCGGCTCGGCGCGGTCGGCGACGTGTGCCTGCGATTCTTCGACGAAGAGGGCGAGCACGTGGCGTCCGAGCTGGACGACCGGATCATCGGCATCAGCACAGAGAGTCTGCTCGCGGTGCCGCGCCGGGTCGGTATAGCCGGCGGCCTTCGGAAGTTCAGCGCCATCCGGGCCGCGTTGCGTGGCGGCTGGGTGAACGTTCTCATCACCGACCTGCAGATAGCTGAGCGGCTCGCCGCCGACGACTGAGCGCGTCGGGCCAGGGTCGGAATCCTTGACACGCTTGACGTACGTCATTAATGTGTGCGCAATCCGAATAAGCAAGCGAAATTGAATACCTATTCAAATGGTCGGCCCCATGCAGGCTCACCAGGTCTCGAGCCGGGCGACCGAGTCGTTCCACGAGGACGGCAGGCAACGGCACGAGGCGATCGACAGGGACACCCGCTGGGTCGGTGACAGCCCGGCTCCAGTCGTTCAGGTGGACGGTTGGTGGCTGCCCTGCACGAGGGGACGAGTTCGGCGCACATCGCGTGCTCGCCGTACGCATTGCTCTCGAAGGCTGCTCGGCAGCCGGAGACACCACACCTCTTTCCTTCTATCGGGGCCTGGAGGTATCGGCCATGATGAGGCGTCGGTCGCGGACACTGCTGGTACTCATGGCGACCGTTCTGACGTTGGCGTTCGCCGCGTGTGAGGTTCCGACAACTGGTGGCCAAGGGCCCGGAGGGACAGCAGGCCAGGGGGAGATGACCGACGTCGGGACGCCGCGCCACGAGACGCTGGTCGTCCAGACCTTCGACCGGAAGACCGACAACCCTGCGCTGCACAATCCGCTGATGTCGACCTACGCGGTCTGGCGCGGGTTCCGCGAGCTCGGCTGGGGCTACCTCTGGGAGACCGACACGGCGACCGGTGAGTCCTATCCCGAACTTGCCGATGGCATGCCGGAGGTCTTGAACGACGAGCACACCAAGTTCCGGATCCGCTTGAAGAAGGGCATCTACTGGAGCGACGGTGTCGAGTTCACGGCCGACGACGTGATCTACACGCTCGACACGTACTTCGAGCACAAGGACAAGCTGACGTACTTCGGCGTGGCCACGATCACCGGATACGTCAAGTCGTACAAGAAGATCGACAACTACACCTTCGAGGTCGAGACCGTGAACCCGGCCTACGACCTCACGACCGTGCTCGGTGTCTACACGTGGGGCTCGGCGCTGAACATCGTGCCTAAGCACGTGTTCGAAAAGCAGAAGGACGTGGCGAGCTTCCAGAACACCAAGCCCGTGACCCTGGGCCCCTACGTCGTGAAGGACTTCGACCGGAACGGTTTTTGGCAGCTCTGGGAGCGTCGTAAGGACTGGAAGCGGTCCGCGTGGGGATGGATGGGTGAGCCGAAGCCGAAGTACGTGCTCTACAAGGACTTCGGTCCAGAGGAGACCCGGGTCCTCGCCTTCATCCAGAACCAGTACGACGTCGACACCTTCATGAGCCCGGACAGCATCAAGGGCGCGATGCAGCGGAACGAGGCGATCACGACCTACTCGAGCAAGCTGCCGTACCACAACATGGACGACGCCTGCTCGTACGGTCTCCTCCTGAACCACCACAAGCCACCGCTCGACAAGCCGGAGGTGCGCTGGGCGTTGGCGCTCTCGCTCGACCTGCAGAGCGTGGGGATCAACGCACTGAACGGCGAGTTCAAGGCATCGCCGTTGCCGATGGTGGACACCAGGATCCTGCGACCGATCTACTTCGAACCGTTGCTGCCGTGGCTTGAGGACTTCAAGCTGCCGGACGGGTACCAGCCGTTCGACCCGGACTTCGCGCAGAAGCTCACCAAGCGGCTGGAGGATGACCAGATCGCCGATCCGGCGGATCTGCCGAAGAACGCCGAGGAGGCCTCGGAGTCGTTCGGCGTCGGGTGGTGGAAGTACGACCCGGCTGAGGCGGAGCGGCTCCTGAACTCCGTCGGCATCAGGAAGAACGCCCAGGGCGTCTACACACTGCCCGACGGCAAGGTGTGGCAGCTCGACCTGGTGATCCCGGGCGACTGGAACAAGGTCATGCAGCGGGTCGGCTTCTCGATCGCGGACAGCCTGCGAAAGACCGGCATCAGGGTCAACGCGCGGCAGGTGGACAACGCCGAGTTCGGCAACGTCCAGAACACCAACGCCAAGCTGACCGCCCTGCTGAACTGGACTAACTGCATCTTCAACCCGAACTACCTGAACGCCTGGCGGAGCATCCAGCCGGAGTTCTTGATGGATGCCAACGCAGGGGAGCAGATCGTCGGGAACCAGTACCGGTGGCGGAACCCTGAGGTGTTCGAGCTCGTGGATCAGGCGACGCGCACCGATCCGGAGTCGCCGGAGTTCCACGCCATCGGACGATCCATCCTGCAGCACTTCGTCACCGACATGGCGTACATCAACATCATGAACATCCCGACGACGATCCCAACCAACAACACCTACTGGACGAACTTCCCCAAGCAGGAGAACCCCTACGCCGTTCCCTACACGTGGTGGAGCTCGTTCAAGAAGATCCTCGTCTCCATTAAGCCGGCCAAGAGGTAACGGTGGGTCTGGTTCAGTACGTACTCCAGCGACTGGTTGCGTACCTCGTCGTGCTGTTCGTCGGCATCACCGTGACGTTCTTCCTGCCACGGGTGATGCCGAGCGACCCGATCGACAACTACATCGCACAACTGCAGAACCAGGCCGGGCAGACGCTGAGCCCGCAGGCGGCACAAGAGATCCGTGCGTCACTGGCTGAGCTGTACGGGTTGCAGGGCAACCTCGCCTCGCAGTACGTCGGATACCTCAAGCGCGTGTTCCTCGGGTTCGACTTCGGACCGTCGTTCTCGGCCTTTCCGCGGCCGGTTTCCGAGATCATCCTGGCTGCGTTGCCCTGGACCATCGGGTTGCTGGTGACCACGACCCTTCTGGCGTGGATCATCGGCAACCTGATCGGTCTGTTGGCGGGGTACTTCCACAACCGCCGATCGGCCACGGTGCTCGAGGTGATCGGTGTCGTCCTGTTTCCGATTCCCTACTACATCCTGGCGATCAGCCTGATCCTCCTGCTGGCCTACACGTGGCAGATCTTTCCGTTGACGACCACCATCCGTCCAGGTGTCATGACCCTCGACCAGATCGGGTCGATCCTCTACAACTCGGCGCTTCCCGCGCTCACGCTCGTGCTCGCCGGATTCGGCTGGAACATCCTCAGCATGAAATCCCTCGCCTACAGCACGAAGGAGGAGCCTTACGTCACGTTCGCACGACTCAAGGGCGTCCGTGAGGGCAGCATCATGACCCGCTACGTCTTCCGCAACGCCCTGCTGCCCCAGGTGACGGGCCTGGCGCTGTCGATCGGAACCATCTTCAGCGGTGCTCTGCTCACGGAGATGCTGTTCTCCTATCCGGGCCTCGGTCTCATGATGCGCACCGCGGCCGGCGCCGGAGACTACAACCTGCTCTACGGCACGATGACGATCTCGATCGTCGCGGTCGCGACGGCCGCGTTCGTCATCGATCTCGTCTACCCCCTGTTCGACCCGCGGATCAGGTTCAGGTGAGTCCTGTGAACCTTCGGCTCAAGCTCGGTCTTGCAATCCTCGCGGTGTTCGTGGTGGGAAGCTTCACGCTGCCGTTCTTCACGTCCATCGACCCGTCGGTGCAAGGCACGTACCCGAAGGGCCTGCCGATGAGCTGGCAGCATCCGCTCGGGACGAACTCGCAAGGCCAGGACATCTTCTGGCTGCTGGTGTTCGCGGTGCGAAACTCCCTAGGCCTTGGCATCGTCGTGGGTATCGTCATCACGATCATCGCCACGCTCGTCGGGCTGAGCGCCGGCTACATCGGGGGATGGTACGAGCGCGTGGTGCTCATGGTGATGGACTCCTTCATCGCGATCCCGGTGTTCCCGATCCTCATCGTGCTCGGCACGTTGGTACGTGGCCAGACGTCGTTCGTGATCCTCGGCGCCGTCCTCGTGGTGTTCGGCTGGGCGTGGGGATCGCGCACCATCCGTTCGATGGCGCTGTCGCTGCGGGAACGGGAGTTCGTGAGCATGGCGAGGTTCTCCGGTTCCAGCGGGCTTCGCATCATCACCCGGGAGATCTTCCCGTACGTCTATGCGTACATGGTCGTGGGCTTCATCAACACCGTCTTGTTCGTCATCAACACCGAGGCTGGACTCGCGGTGATCGGCCTGTCGAAGGTGGAGGTGCCGACTCTGGGCTCGATCGTGTTCTGGGCGTTGAACTACAACGCGATGCTGGTGGGACCGCTCAGCTGGATCGTGGCACCGACGGTGGCGACGGTGCTGCTCTTCCTCGGGCTGTTCCTGACCTCGACGGGATACAACGACATGTACGCGGTGAGACGAGGGCGCGCATGATCCGGCTCAACAACATCGTGGCCGAGTACACCACCAGGCGCGGTCGGGTCAAAGCGGTCGACCAGGTCGACCTGGAGATCCCGGGTGGTGTGATCGTCGGTGTCGCGGGCGAGTCCGGGTGTGGCAAGAGCACGTTGATGAAGGTGATCTACGGCGACATCACCTCGCCGCTCTCGCTGGCGAGCGGCTCGGTCGAGTACGGCTTCGAAGACGAGAGGGGTCGGCCCGTCGACCACCGGACGATCCGGCGGCAGTGGTTCCGACGCATCTCCTACATCCCCCAGAGCTCGATGAGCTCGCTCAACCCGGTCGTGAGGATTCGCGACCAGTTCACTGACTTCCTAGACGGCTCGAGGAAGCGGGCCGACGTGCTCGCGGAGGTTCGGACGTACCTCCGTCAGCTCGGCCTCCCACCCGAGGTGCTGGACTCCTATCCGCACCAACTCTCGGGTGGGATGCGCCAGCGCGTCATGGTGGCGATGGCGACGTTCTTCCGGCCCGACATCATCCTCGCCGACGAGCCCACGACGGCGTTGGACGTGGTGGTGCAGAAGAGCATTCTCCTGCTGCTCATGGACCTGCAGGAGCAGATGCGCAACACGATCATCCTGGTGTCGCACGACATGGGCGTGCACTACCAGATCACCCACAAGATGCTCATCATGTACGCGGCGAAGGTGGTGGAGTACGGCGACTCAGCCGACGTCTTCGAGCGCCCCCTCCACCCGTACACCAGGATGCTGATCGACTCTTTGCCCTCCATTGGAGACGATCAGATCCACGAAGGTGTGCCGGGGCGGCCGCCGAGCTTGTGGGACGACCTTCGTGGATGTCGGTTCGCTGCTCGCTGCCCACTCGCCACAGACCTGTGCCGCTCGACCGAGCCACCGCTCGAGGAGCATCGACCCGGGCACTACACCGCCTGCCACTTCGCAGGCGCTGACCCGGAGCAGCCCAAGACCGCAACGCTGGCAAGAGGTGCCGGATGACAAGCGAGCGACGTCCGACTCTCGACGTTAGCGGGCTGGAGAAGGTCTACCGGCTCGGCAGCTTCCCGCACAAGGTGCGAATCAGGGCGCTCGATCGGGTCGACCTCCACGTCGAGAGCGCAGAGCCCGCGATCATCAGCGTCGTAGGGGAATCCGGCAGTGGGAAGACCACGCTGGCCAAGGTGATCCTTCGCTTGGTCGACGCGACGGCAGGCACGGCGTCGGTCTACGACCTGGTGGTCGCCGGTCCTGGCGCCAAGCCGTCGAAGTCGGTGTTCCTGCGCTCGGTGCAGCCGATCTTCCAGAACCCGTTCGAGGCGTTCAGTTCGTACCGCACCGTGGACGCCTACTTGTACGACACCGCGACCCGAGTCGCGAAGTACGACCGGCAGGACGCCATTGCCTCGATGACCGATGCGCTACGCGCAGTCGGCCTGAAGTACGACGATGTCAAGGGAAAGTACCCGAACCAGTTCTCCGGCGGAGAGCTGCAGCGAATCTCGATCGCACGGGCGCTCATTCCACGCCCGCGGCTCATCGTCGCGGATGAGCCGGTGAGCATGATCGACGCGTCGCTGCGGATGAACATCGTCAACCTGTTTCGGCGCCTGAAGCTCGACTATCAGACGAGCTTCCTCTACATCACGCACGACCTGGCCACGGCCTACTACATCAGCGACTACATCGCTGTCATGTACCGCGGCACGATCGTGGAGTTCGGACCCGCGAGGCAGGTCCTGGGTGATCCACGCCATCCGTACACCCGGCTCCTGCTGGACTCGATTCCGCGCGTCGGTCACAAGTGGGAAAGAGGGACTTTCGCGGCTGCGGACCTCGAGGCGAAGGAGTTCCAGTTGGAGGGTTGCAAGTTCCGTCATCGATGCCCGTTGGCGGCCGAGATCTGCGAGCGGGAGCGCCCTTCTGCCGTTCGCAAGGAGGATGGACGCGAGGTCGCGTGCCACATGGCCTGAGCCGATATCCGCCAGCTCCATCTCTTGACACCCCTGCGGGCGTGTCATTAGCGTCCCAGTATCCGCATAATCAAACGTGGCTGAATAGATATGCTGCGGGAGAGCTGCCATGCCGTCGTACTCAAGCCGCCGTCTCGCGTTGCAGCACAGGGTCATCATCAACACCGACGCCAAGAACGAAGCGGATGACCAGTTCGCCATCGTCCACGCCCTGCTGTCGCCGAGCTTCGACCTGCGCGGCATCATCCCCGCGCACTTCGGGTTCCGTCCCGGTCGCAGCGAACGCAGCATGCTCGACAGCCGCGAGGAGGTCGACCTGATCCTGCGGCTCATGGATCTCACCGACCAGGTGCGAGTGGAGAACGGCGCGCCATACGCCTTGCCCGATCACAAGACTCCGGTGCCGTCTCCCGGTGCTGAACTCATCATCGAGGAGGCGATGCGACAGGACGCAGGGCCGCTGTTCGTCGCGTTCTTCGGTCCGCTCACCGACATGGCCTCTGCGTTGCTCATGGAGCCGCGGATCGCCGAACAAGACGTGACCGTCGTGTGGATCGGAGGTCCACCGTACGACGGGCCACCGGCCTACCGGCCGGAGTTCAACCTCTCCAACGACATCCGGGCGGCGAGCGTCGTCTTCAGCTCGCAGGTGAAGCTCTGGCAGATCCCGATGTCGACGTACGTCATGACCGCGGTGAGCTATGCCGAGCTCGACGAGAAGGTCGCGCCGTGTGGGAAGATCGGCGAGTATCTCGTGCGGCAGCTCGTGGAGTTCAACGAGAAGCGGGCCGGACGCCCGATGGAGTATCGCTGCCTTGGTGACTCGCCAGCCGTCGGTGTGATGCTCAACCCGGTCTGCGGGCGGTACGTCGAGCGCCCGGCGCCCGGATTCACTGCCGAAGGGGAGTACGACTTCAGCGTGGCGCATCGGCCGATCCGGGTGTACGAGAGCATCGACTCCCGCTTCCTCTTCGAGGACTTCTTCGCCAAGCTCCGCCTGTTCACCAAGGCTGGCTGAGGGTTGGAGCATGGCATGCCTGACCCACTGGTCGTCGCCGTCGATCAAGGATCGAGCAGTACGAAGGCAGTGGCTCTCGATCGTCGAGGCAAGGTGGTCGGCAGGGCTCGGATACCTGTCTCGGAATCACGTCCGAGGCCAGGCTGGGTGGAACAGGATGCCGAGGAGATCTGGGAGAGTGTGCGCAGAGCCGTAGCTGGCTGCCTTGCCGAGCTCGATCCTGCGGCCGTGGTCGCCGTAGGGCTCAGCAATCAGCGGGAATCCGTGGGTGCGTGGGAGCGGTCGTCCGGTTCGCCACTGGGGCCCATCCTGAGCTGGCAGGATCAGCGTACGGCGCCGCTCTGCCGAGAAGTTCGCATGGATCCGGCGAAGATCTTCGCCATCAGCGGGCTGCCACTCGATCCCATGTTCTCGGCCTTGAAGGCCAGGTGGCTGCTCGACCACCACGACCCGGAACGACGCCGGTCGCGCAGCGGTGAGATCTGCATCGGCACCGTCGACTCGTGGCTGCTCAGCAGATGCGCAAAGGCTGACGACCAGCACGTTGTCGAGATCGGCAACGCCTCGCGTACTCAGCTGCTCGATCTCGACGGACGCACCTGGTCTGCAGACCTGCTTGACGAGTTCGACGTTCCACCTGCAGTGCTGCCCGAGATCCGGCCATCTGACGGACCCTTTCCCACCGTACGAGGCCTTGATCCGTTGCCGGACGGCGTACCCGTCCTCGCTGTTCTCGGGGACTCCCATGCGGCGCTCTTCGGGCATGGCATTCGCACGGCAGGAGTCGTGAAGGTCACCTACGGCACAGGATCGTCGGTCATGGCGCTCGTAGCAGACGATCACGGCGGCAACGAGAGGGGACACTCGGCGGGAGTATGCCGGACGATCGCATGGCAGGTGGGCGACGTGTCGGTGGCCTACGCGCTCGAGGGCAACATCCGCTCCACTGGTGCGACCCTGCAGTGGCTCGCGCGCCTCCTTGGCACGACTGCCGGGGACCTCGCCGAGGTCGCCGCAACCGCATCGAGCGACGGGGTCCACCTCGTACCCGGTTTCAACGGCTTGGCTGCACCGTGGTGGGACGCCGAAGCGACCGGTTTGCTCACGGGGCTTTCGCTTTCCACCGGCCCCGCTCAGGTGGCGCGCTCGGCTCTCGAGTCGACCGCCTTCCAGGTGGCCGACGTGGTGGATGCGATACGGGCGCAAGGGGTCGTCGTCGATCGGATACTTGCCGACGGCGGCGGGAGCGGGAACGACACACTCATGCAGATCCAAGCCGATCTGGCTGGCGTGACGGTCGAGCGTTCCGCGCGACCAGACGTCTCCGCCCTGGGTGCGGCTTACCTCGCCGGACTGCGAGCAGGGCTGTGGACTGAGGACCAGCTGGTCGACCTCGTGGAGCAACGAGAGACATTCCACCCGCAGGCTCACGACCGAGGCGCGCGCATGGCGGAGTGGCACGACGCGATACGACGGGCACGTGGCACGACTGGGAGGACAGGATGAGGGAATTCACCGCTGGCATGTGGGTATTCGGCCAGATCATCGACCGGTACGCGACAGATGGCTACAACCCGCCCGTCGCCACCCTCGATGTCATCGCCCAGGCCGCGGCGACCGGTGAGCTGGTCGGTATCGACATCAACTACCCCTGGCCGGAGCCTGACCTCAGCGTTGCGGACGTCAAGAAGGCGCTCGACGAGGCTGGTCTACAGACCGTCTGCGTCACGCCGGTCATCTACAACCGGCAGTTCCGAAGCGGTTCGTTCTCACACGCTGATCCGGCCGTACGCAAGAAGGCGACGGATCTTGCGGACGAGTCGGTGGATGTCGCTCGCCAGCTGGGTGCGCGCTACGTGAAGTTCTGGCCTGGACAGGACGGCTACGACTACCCGTTCCAGGTGGACTATCGAACGCTGCGTGAACATGGCATCGGCGGGATCCGTGACGTCGCGCGCAACCACCCGGACACCACATTTGCCATCGAGTACAAGCTGAAGGAGCCCAGGACTCGCCTCCTGTGGAGTACGGCAGCGGCGACCCTGGTGAACATCGAGCAGGCCGGGGTCGACAACCTCGGTGTCGTCATCGACTTCGGGCACTCGCTGTTTGCGAAGGAGAATCCTGCCGAGGCACTCGCGATGGTGCATGCCGCGGGTCGGTTGGTCGACATCGAGCTCGATGACAACTACCGCGAGTGGGACGACGACCTCACGGTCGGTGCCTTGCATCTGGTCGAGACGTTGGAGTTCCTCTATGTCGTACGTCAGATCGGCTGGTCTGGCCCGCTGAAGCTCGACCTGTTCCCCTACCGTGAGGACAGGATCGAGGCCGTGCGCCAGAGCGTCGCGAGCATTCGACGACTCGAGGAATGCGTCGACCGGCTCCCCATCGAGGAGCTGGAGGAGATCCAGAGCCGGCACGACGCGATGGCCGCTCAGGCGCTGGTGCGAAAGGCACTCATCGGCTGAGGACGATGTCGCGTTCGCGGGGACGGGCGCTGCTCATGTGGTAGGCAAGGCGTGCGGGGCGCCGGGCGCGCAGCCAGTACTCGAAGGAGAAGCCGGGCCAAAGCGAGCGGTTCACGCCGTGCTCGTCGAGGTACCAGCTTCGGCAGCCGCCCGCGCTCCACACTGCCCTGCGCAGTCGGCGATGGAGCCTGGAGTTGAACCGGCGCTGGACATCTTCCTTGACTTCCACGCTGTCGGCGTTCGCCTTCTTGAGGCGCCGGAGTAGCCGCACGATGTGCTGGACCTGCACCTCGATCGAGAACACCACCGACGTGTGCCCGCTGCCGGTGTTCGGGCCAAGAAGCATGAAGAGGTTCGGGAATCCGGCGACCGAGATCCCGTGATAGGCCTTCACTCCGTCTCGCCAGGCCTCCTGGATCGTCCGACCGCCCTTTCCCGTGATTCGCTGCTCCATGAGCCCGGAGACGACCTTGAACCCCGTGCCGTATATGAGGACGTCGACCTCAATGTGTCGTCCATCCCCGGTCACGACTCCGCTCTGCGTGATGCGTTCGATCCCTTCCGTTACCAGCTCGACGTGCGGCTCGCACAAAGTGGGGTAGTAGTCGGAGGAGAGCACGATCCGCTTGCATCCGATCGTGTAGTCAGGCGTGAGCTTCTTGCGTAGCTCCGGATCCGGGACCTGACGTTCCAAGTGACGACGGGCAATGGCCTCGTGCATCCGCATGAGCTTGGGGTGGACGGCAAAGCCCATGCCGCGTGCCTCCAAGCCCCAGTAGATTCCCGCTCGGAACAGTCGCATGAGGAAAGGCATCGCCTCGAACCGTCTGCGCCACTTCAGCGGGATCTCGGCATCTGGTCGAGGATGGATCCATGCTGGCGTCCGCTGAAAGACGTACAGTTTCGACGCCTGACGGGCGACGTGCGGGATGAACTGGATGGCGCTTGCGCCGGTGCCGACGACCGCAACCCGCTTTCCGTGGAGGTCACACGAGCTGTCCCACGCCGAGGAATGGAAACTCGTGCCGCCGAACGTCTCACGTCCTGGCACGTCAGGATAGGAAGGGATGTGGAGGGGGCCGG
Source organism: Actinopolymorphaceae bacterium (assembly GCA_036564245.1). GTDB lineage: Bacteria > Actinomycetota > Actinomycetes > Propionibacteriales > Actinopolymorphaceae > Thermasporomyces. The sequence continues at coordinate 80,782 of DATCKU010000071.1, read as the reverse complement.
TGGCAAGCACGACAGCCTTGGCGGTCAGCGTGTCGCCTGTCGCCGTCGTCACGTGCCAGACGTATTGGTCGTCGTCCCAGTCCAGCCTGTCCACACGGACGCCGTACTGGATGTGCGGCTCGAGCTGATACTTCTGCACGCAGTGCCGAAGGTACTCCCAGATTTCCTCGCGAGGCGCGAAGACTCGTGACCAGGCGGGGTTGAGCTCGTACGAGAACGAGTAGAGATGGCTCGGCACATCGCACGCGCAACCGGGATATGCGTTCTCTCGCCACGTGCCGCCCACATCCGACGCCTTCTCGAGCACGGCGAAGTCGGTGATGCCTGCGCGCTTGAGCTGGATCGCGGTACCGATGCCACCGAACCCGGCGCCGATCACGATCACGTCGGTCATGGACAACCTCCGCGTTGGGCCCTTGTTACGGACGACCTGCTGCTTTGGTGGTGTCGAGGATCAGCTCCGCCACTCGCTCAGGATCGTCGCTCATCGGAACGTGTCCGCAGCCGTCGAGCTCGGCATGCTGCGCCTCCGGGAATCGGCGGCGTGCTCGCTCCAGTTGGTGTGGTGAAAGAATCCGATCCTTCGTACCCCACGCAATGGTGATGGGGCATTGAGGTGTTCCCTCGACCGCGTAGCCTTTCCCGCATCGCGCGACAGCCATGTAGCGAGAAGCTTTGCGCATCGCCAACGCGTCCTCGAGGATCGTCTGCGGTTCAAGACGATCTGGTCGACCCGCGACCATGCCATACGCCAAGGTGCGAAGCCTCGTCGAGCGGACCATGAGGCGCATCGCTGGCAAGGGAATGAACGTGCACGCCCGAAGTGCACGCAGTTTCACAAGTGTGATGCGGCGCTCTGACTCCGTCCAGAACCCTGCCGGAGCGAGTGCTGTGGCGGATGCCACCTTTCCCGCGATGGCGAGCTCGAGTGCCAGGGCGCCACCGAGGCTGTTACCCGCGACGTGTGGTCGCTCTAGCCCCAGCTCATCCATGAACGCGGCGATGGCGGGCGCAAGGTCTTCCCGCCAGCGGTATCCCGGCGGTGGTGCCGACTCGCCGAATCCGGGAAGGTCGACCGCGATCACGTCATGCTCGGCAGCGAGCATCGGCATGACGGTTTGCCAGGCCTGACGGCGATGTCCGAGGCCGTGCAGGAGTACCAGCGGCGCACCCGCTCCTTGGCGTTCGTATGCAAGCATCACTCTGCCTCCTCATGTCGAGGCTAACGCTTCCTCACCTACTTGTGATGTGCCAGCGTCCGTCGGGTTTTCGTTTGATGGTGTATTTGTGGGGGTGTTGGGCGCGGTCGCGGTTGTGGTGGTGGCAGGCGGGTGCGAGGTGGTCGAGTCGGGTTTGGTGGTGGGTGTTCCAGGGGTGGATGTGGTCGTGAGTCGGGCGCCGACGAGTCGTCTACCGCGCGTTTGCTCGCGCGAAGGTCTCGAACCTCGCAAGGGCAACGCCCAGGAGCGGTCCTGACAGGCGGCCGAGCAGATCCGACAGGCCCGGCACCCGACCGACGGCACCGCTCTCGAGCTCCTCTCGCCACGTGACGCGACACCGGTCGGCACCCAGCGGCTGCACCTCGAACGTGCCGGTGCCTTTGAGTACAGCACCTTCGTGTCGGACGACGCAGACTCGCGGTGGGTCCCACGTCACGATCAGCATGGGGTCCACGAGCCGCAGCCGGCCGACGCCCGTCGCAGCTTCAAGTCGGGTTCCGATGCCATGCTGAGATCCGCCGGACCGACGCACGGTCGTCGCCGGGATCCACTCACCCTGACGTTCCCAGTCGACGAGCAGCTGCCACGCCTGTTCGGCCGGGAGCGGGATCTCCCGGGCCGCCTCGATCAGCATGCAACCGAGAGTAACGAGGGTCAGTGCGGACAGAGCACTTGCCGTCGCATAGTTTCGTCTGCTTCTCTCTAAACGGCAAAATCTTCCGCAGTGGCCGAGAGGTGGTCGCCCGAGCGATCACCACCTCAGCCTTGCCGCCGGACGTCGAGGAGTACGCATGGAAATCGCGCGTCGCCGGATCCTGTCACTCGTACCTGCAACGACATTCCTCACGTTCCTCCGGCCGGGACAGACCGCAGCGAGTCCACGGGCGGCGGGCGAAGCTGACAACGCGCGAATCCTCGCCAACACCGTCGAGATATTCGCCGGTACGCACGACTCGAACGCCCGACCCGAGGTGGCGTCGCGGTTGGCAGCCATTGAGCGGGCCGCCCAGACCTGGCTCGAGGCGATGGACAACGCCGGGCCGGGCGAGCTCTTCGCCGGCCTCCCACTCGGCACCAGCGACCCCAACCTCACGGCGTCGTTCCAGCACCTGTACGACATCGCGCTGGCGACGCGGGCTCCGGGCAGCGACCTCGAGGGCGCCAGGGACGTCCGGCAGCGAGTCATCGATGGACTGGTCTGGCTGCACGAGAACTACTACGGCGACCAGGCCACGGGCTACTACGGCAACTGGTTCAACTGGGAGATCGCCATCTCCACGCACGTCAGCAAGACCCTGGTGCTGCTCGCCGACCAGGTGGCAGAGCAACAGCCCGATCTCATCCCGACGTACGTCGCCTCCATGGACGCCTATCTGCGCAACGGCAAGGACGGCGACGTCGACCTCGATTCCCGGTTCCACACCGGTGCCAACCTCGCCGACATCACGACCAACCGCATCCTGCAAGGAGCCCTGCTCGACGACGAGGCGCGGATCAGCAAGGCGATCTCCGATCAGCTGACCGTTTTCGCGACGATCGATCCCTACAACCTGCAGCACGGCGTCACCGACGGCTACTACGCCGACGGCTCCTTCATCCAGCACCACTCGGTCGCCTACACCGGTTCGTACGGTCGGGCTCTGCTCACGCGCGTGGTGCAGACGTTGAAGATCCTCGCGGGTACGACATACGAACGCTCCGGCGAGCTCGTCCCCGTCGTCCTGCGTTGGGTGCGGGACGGGTTCGCGCCGCTCATCTTCGAAGGCTGGATGATGGAGATCGTCAAGGGGCGGGCGGTGTCTCGGACAACCACCGGGTACGCCGACGTCACGCAGATCGTGGAGGCGATCGTCGACCTCGCCGGTTTCGCCACAGGTGCGGATGCCGAGGCGCTGCGGGGATACATCAAGTTCATCCAGGCGAACTCGCCCACGACGCTCGATCCGAGCCGTTTCGTCTCGCCGCTCAGCATCGTGAGCTACACCGACATCGTCGCCGACGACACGATCCCGCCTGCCGACCTCAACCCACCGGCACGGTGTGTGGCGTTCAACGCCATGGACCGTACCGTTCACCGCAGGCCGGGGTACGCCTTCGCACTGGCGCGCAGCTCGGACCGGATCAGCAAGTACGAATACATGAACGGCGAGAACCTCATGCCCTGGTTCCAGGGAGACGGCGCCTACTACCTCTATCTCAGCGGTCAGGACCAGACGAAGGCGTACGGCGTCGACTACTACACGACGGTCTCACCGTACGGACTGGCAGGCGTCACCGCGCCTGTGGAGGAACGCCAGACGATCCCGGAGCTCTACGGGTTGCCCTACTACCACAACCCCGACCATCCGTTGAACTTCACGTCCTCCTCGGAATCGCAGAACACCTATGTCTACTTCCCCCGTGGCACGAACCGGCACTCGGGTGGCGCTGTGCTCGAGACGTACGGCGCGGCGGGAATGGTGCAGTCGAACGACGTCGCGTACGTCGACAAGCAGAAGGGCATCCTGCCGGACGACTTCGTGGTCTACCGGAACGCAGAGGCGACGAAGTCGTGGTTCATGCTCGACGACGAGATCGTCGTGCTGGCGGCTGGAGTCTTCGACCCGGCAGGCCGTGCGATCACGACGACCGTCGACGCGCGGATCGCGGACCCGTCAGACCAGATCGCGATCACTGGTGAATCGCGCAGTGGGCGGTCGTGGTCGGGCACTGGCACCGAGAAGCTCGCGTGGCTGCGTTATGCCAATGAAAGCCAAGGCACCGCTGTCGGGTACGTCTTCCTCGAGCCTCGACCGGTGACGGTGGGACTCGAGGAGGTGACGCGAAGCCGGCGTGTCGTACGGACGGCAAATCCCGACACCCAGGTGACCCGTAACGTCTTCGCGGTGTCGATCAACCAGGCGGCGGGCTCACGGCCGACGTCCCTGGCGTATGCCCTGGTGCCGAACGCGACCGAGAGCAGGTTGCGCGCCTACCGGCATCGAGCCCTCACCATCCTCGCCAACAACCCACGGATCCAAGCGATCAAGCACACAGGTCTGGACCTCACGGCTGTGAACGTGTTCGACGGGCATCGCCAGGAAGCCGGCGGGCTCAGCATCGACGGGCCGGCCTCGGTGCTGGTGCGCAAGCAGGACGATGGTCTCGTCACGATCGCCGCCTCCGATCCGACCATGGATCGCGAGTGGGTCTCGGTGGTCATGCGCGGGCACGCACTGCAGCTGGTCGACGGTGACGACGGTGTGCGCGTACGCAAGGTTCATGGCGGGACCCGGGTGGAGTTCCGGACGTTCCATGCGTACGGCCGCAGCCTCACCGCCACCCTGCGCCGAACCTGACGCGCGTCGACGCTCTAGCGTGTCAGGCGAGCGCATGGCACTGGCTCGACGAACGAAGGAGCACGCATGATCCGGATGCGCGGGATCACCTGGAACCACACGCGCGGGTACGCCCCGCTCGCTGCGACGTCCCAGGTCTACGCCGACTGGCATCCCGACGTCGAGATCACGTGGGAGCGCAGGTCGCTGTGGGCGTTCGGCGAGCAGCCGCTCGACGAGCTGGTCAAGGGGTACGACCTACTGGTCATCGACCATCCGATGATCGGGTGGGCCGCGCAGACCGGTGCGTTGGTGCCGCTGGACGAGCATCTGCCGGCGCCCGTGATGGAGCGGCTGCGCGCGGGAGCGGTCGGGCGCTCGCAGGAGTCGTACCACTACGAGGGCCACGACTATGCGCTCGCGATCGACGCGGCCTGCCAGGTGGCGGTCTGCCGGCCCGATCTTTTGACTGCGCTCGGCTGTGCGGACGTGCCGCGGACCTGGACCGAGGTGCTCGAGCTCGCCAAGACGACGCGGAAGGTCGGTCTGCCGCTCAATGCGATCGACGTCTTGAGCGCGTTCTTCACCTTGTGCGCTCAGCTGGGCGCGCCGTTCGGTGAGCGCACCGAGCCGGGTGGACTGGGTGCCGCCTTCCGCGAAGCGGGGACGCGGGCAGTCGGAATGCTCCGCGAGTTGGCGGCGCTGGTGGGCGAGGACTGCCTGACCGCGAACCCGATCGCCTTGTTGCGCCGAATGGCGACCACCGACGAGATCGCGTATTGCCCCTTGCTCTACGGCTACACGAACTACAGCAGGGAGGGGTACGCCCCTCGCCGGCTGCGATTCGGTGACATCCCGACGTTCGGACGGGATGGTGCTGTCCCTTCTGGCTCGTGTCTCGGTGGTGCGGGGATCGCGGTGTCGGCGTCGTCGCAGCATCTGGCGTCTGCGGTGGAGTTCGCCAGCTGGCTGGCGGATCCGGAGATCCAACGGACGGAGTATCTACGAGCTGGAGGGCAGCCGGCGGCCTGCGTCGCCTGGGACGATCCCGTGGCGAACGCGCTCACCGGAGACTTCTTCACCAATACGCGGGCGACCATCGAGGCGGCGTACCTGCGACCACGACACCCGGGGTTCGCGGAGTTCCAGACCGAGGCGGCGGAGATGCTGCGCTCTGCGGTGCTTGACACCACTCCCGCGGCGGATGTCCTCGATCGCATCGAAGCGCGTTATCTCAAGCCCTGACAGCTGACGGCGTTTCGGACCTGCACCACGTGCCGGCACGTGTCGCACCTCCGGCTGGCGTAGTGCACATGGTCATTTTGGTACGAAATTCCTTTGCCGTGTGTTGGCGACGTCCGTAACGTCGAGCGTGCTCATGGTCCCCGCATCCCATACTCGTCGTACCGTCCTGCAATGCCTTTGGCCAGGGCGTCGTTCTGCGTTCGCGCTCGGCATCGCCATCGTCGCCGCCACCGTCCTGCCACTCGCGGCGCCACAGCTCACCCGTCGGTTCGTCGACGGAGCCATCGGCGGTGAAGAGACCAGGGTGCTGATCCTCATCGCCTGCGGGTACCTGGGGCTCGCCATCTCCGGTCAGGTCGCCCGCATGCTCACCGCGTGGTTGGCCAGCCGGCTCGCCTGGGATGGCACGAACCGGCTGCGCGAGACCCTGGCCGAGCACGCGCTGCACCTCGACATGGGCTACCACGGCAAGCGAACGCCCGGCGAGATGATCGAGCGGGTCGACGGCGACGTCGTGGCGCTGGCGGAGTTCGTGGTGGCCTTCCTGCTGGACGTGGTCGCCAGCATGTTGCTGTTGGTCGGCGTCCTGGCCGTGGTGCTCACCGTGGACCTGCGGATCGGCGGGATCCTGTTGGCGTACTGCGTCCTCATGGGCACGTTCATGGTGCGCGCCCAGCGGATGGCGGTGCCGTCGGCGACCCGAGTCCGCGAGAAGTTCGCAGCGCTCTTCGGCAATCTGGAGGAGAGGCTGGCCGGTGCGGAGGACATCCGGGCCAACGGGGCCGGTGAGCACGTCGTCCGTCGGTTCCACCGGACCGCCGGTGAGGTCTACCGGGCCGATCTTGCGGCGGAACGCATCGGCGCCGGCTTGTTCGGTGTCACGACGGTCGGCTTCGCGGCTGGCACCGCGATCGTGCTCGGGCTCGCCGCCTGGACACAGCAGACCGGCACCCTGACCGTGGGGACGGCCGTCCTGCTGTTCCAGTACACCCAGATGGTGCGGACGCCGTTCGAGCGCATGATCGATCAGTTGCAGCAGTACCAGAAGGCGCTCGCGGCGGTTGCGCGGATCGGCGGGTTGCTCGGCGAGCGCCGGACGCTGCACGAGCCCGACAAGCCGGTGCCGTTGCCGGAGCGCGGCGCGTTGAGCGTGCGGCTGGATGACGTGTGCTTCTCGTACGCCGACGATGGCGAGCCGGTGCTCTTGGACGTCAACCTCGACCTGGCGCCCGGGGAGACGCTCGGCCTGGTCGGACGGACCGGCAGCGGCAAGACGACGATCGCCCGGCTGATCCTGCGGTTGTACGACCCGACGAAGGGCTCGGTCCGGATCGGCGGCGTCGACCTTCGGGACACCGATCTCGCATCGATTCGACGCCGGATCGGTGTCGTGACCCAGGACGTGCAACTGTTCGCCGCGAGCGTGCGCGACAACCTCACACTGTTCCGGCCAGGACTCGCCGGAGACGACCGGTTGCGTGAGGTCCTGCGCGAAGTGGGGCTCGGCGAGTGGTTGGCGAGCCTGCCGCGCGGGCTGGACACCGAGATCGCGCCCCACTCCAGTGGATCGGGCAGCCCGACCGGCGCCAGCGGCGACACGTCCGGCTCCGACGAGCCGGCGACAGTCGGAGTGTCAGCCGGTGAGGCGCAGCTCCTCGCGTTTGCCCGAGCATTCCTCACCGACCCCGGCCTGGTGGTGCTGGACGAGGCGTCCAGCCGCCTCGACCCGGCGACCGAGCTGCGCATCGAGGCGGCGGTCGATCGGCTGCTCGCCGGTCGGACCGGAGTGTTGATCGCGCACCGGCTCTCGTCGCTCTCACGCGTCGACAAGGTCGCGGTGATCGAGGAAGGTCGGGTCGTCGAGTACGGCTCGCGGGCCGCCCTGGCCGCCGATCCGTCGAGCCGGTTCGCGACCTTGCTGCGGGCCGCCGGCATCCCGCAGGGCGACGACTCTCGCGTGGCGCTTGGCGCGAGCCCGACGAAGGCGAAGGGCTGATTCATGCGTATCCACCCTGTCGTGCTGGTCTTCGCGCGCCTGGTTGGCGTCGCTCGAGCCCGCTACATGGTCGGCGGGCTGCTGTGGTCGCTGTTCTTCGTGATCCCGATCCTCACCGGCTTGATCCTCAAGGGACTCTTCGACCAGATCTCCGGCCAGCGTGCGGCAACCCTGGACGCCACCTTGTGGCTCTGCGCCGCCTTCGTGGCGGTGGAGATGCTGCGTGGCTTGACGTTCTTTCTCGCGCTGAGCGTCTGGCCGTACTGGTGGCACTCCGCCGAGACCACCTTGCGGACCAACGCGTTGCGCTCGATCCTCACCGCTCGCGGTCCGGCGGCGACCCGCCTGCCGCACTCGTCGGGCGAGGCCGTCTCGCGGTTCCGCGACGACGTCTTCGATGTGGTGCGGATGGTCGACAGCGGCGTGGACCTGGTGGGCGCGGTCGCGTTCGGGGTCGTGGCGTTCGTCATCATGTCGTCGATCGACCCGGTCGTGACGCTCGTGCTGGTCGTCCCGCTCACGATCGTGCTGCTGCTCACCCGTCTCATGAGCAGCGTGATCCGCCGGATCCATGGGCGTGCCCGGCGGCTGGGTGCGGCCGTCACGGCGTACATCGGCGAGCTGTTCGGCGGCGTCCTGGCGATCAAGACGGCAGGTGCCGAGGCCGCCGTGCTGGAGCGACTGCGTACGCACAACGCGCGACGCCGGCAGGCCGCGGTGAAGGACCGACTCACCATGGATCTGCTCGACACGGCGACCAGTGCCACCGTCGAGCTCAGCATCGGTCTGGTCCTGCTCCTTGCGGCGCCGGCCATGCGCCGCGGAGACTTCACCGTTGGTGATCTGGCGCTCTTCACGAGCTATGTCGGCTGGCTCACCATGCTTCCTCGCGTGATCGGGCGGATGCTCTACCGGGTGCCGCAGTCCGCGGTGGCGATCGAGCGGATGACCCGGTTGATGGCGTCGTACGAAACGGCCGACGACCTGTCCCGACACACCAAGCTCTGGCTGACCGAGCAGCCGCCACCCGCTCTGGAGGCGATTCCACCCCGCTCGGACCGGCTGCAGGTGCTCGAGGTCGACGGGCTCACCGCCGGCTACGACGGCATGAGCGGGGTGTCGAGCCAAGCGACCGGCACGTCGGATCCTGCGGGTTCGCGGGCGGCTGCGCGAAACCCGGACTCGCGGGGCCGCGGCGTCCGCAACGTCAGCCTTCGCGTGCCGAGGGGATCTTTCACGATCATCACCGGGGCCGTGGGATCCGGGAAGACGACGTTGGTCCGTGCCGTGCTCGGTCTCCTGCCCGCCACGTCTGGTGTCGTGCGATGGAACGGCCAGCCGATCGCCGATCCCGGCACGTTCCTGGTGCCCAACCGAGCGGCGTACGTCGGACAGGTGCCGCGGCTGTTCTCCGAGACGTTGCGGGAGAACCTCTTGCTCGGCTGGCCGGTCGATGACGAAGCCCTGGCACATGCCCTCCGGCTGGCTGCGCTCGATCGGGATCTCGACGAGATGCCGTTCGGGTTGGATACCGTGGTCGGTCCGCGAGGCGTCCGGCTGTCGGGTGGACAGGTGCAGCGGGCGACCGCCGCCCGGGCGTTGGCCCGCCAGCCCGACCTGCTCGTGGTCGACGACTTGTCGTCCGCGCTCGACGTCGAGACCGAGGAGCTGTTGTGGGACCGCATCGCCGAGGCGTCGCGCAGCGGTCACGGACCGTCGACCTTGCTCGTCGTGTCGCACCGAAGGGCAGCCCTGCGGCGCGCCGACCAGATCGTCGTGCTCGACCGGGGTGAGGTGGTCGGTGTGGGCTCGCTCGACGAGCTGTTGCGCACCTGTCCTGAGATGCGCAGGCTCTGGGCCGACGAATCGATCGGCGAGGCACAGCCGCAGCCGACGTGATGGCAGTGCAGGCATGCGCTCGCTACCACGACCCTCCACTGCCTCGCGGAAGCCGCGTGTGCTGCCCCGGTCTCAGGCTCCGTGGTCTGCAAACCAGCCGGTCACCTGCGGGTCGACGTTGTGGTAGATGTGCTTGATCTCCTGGTATTCGGCGAGTCCCGTCGGGCCGAGCTCACGGCCGATGCCGGAGAGTCCGAAGCCGCCCCATTCGGCTTGCGGCAGGTACGGATGGAAGTCGTTGATCCAGACCGTGCCGTGCCGGAGCCGAGCGGCGACGCGTTGCCCCTTTCCGGCGTCGTTCGTCCAGACCGCGGCCGCGAGGCCGTACCGCGTGTCGTTGCCGATGCGTACGGCTTCGTCCTCGGTGCGGAACGTCTCGACGGTGACGACAGGTCCGAAGCCTTCCTCTTGTACGACGGACATCTGTGAGGTCACGTCGTCGAGCACGGTGGGGGCGTAGAAGAATCCCTTGGCGAGTTCGCCGTCGCCGTACGTACCACCGCAGCGCAACCTGGCGCCTTCGGCGATGCCACGGCGTACGTACGCCGCCACCTTCTCGCGATGCGCAGCCGAGATGAGCGGACCCATCTCGGCGGCTTCGTCGAAAGGTCCACCCATCCTGATCTGTCGGGCGCGACGCACGAGCTCGTCGACGAAACGCTCGTGCAGCGATTCCTCGACGACGAGTCGTGCCCCAGCCGAGCACACCTGTCCGGCATGGAGGAAGGCCGCATTGAGCGCGTTGTCGAGCGCGGTATCGAAGTCGGCGTCGGCGAACACGATGTTGGGGTTCTTCCCGCCCAGCTCCAATGCGAGCTTTTTCACCCCGCCCGCTGCCACCGCGCCGATTCGCCTGCCGGTCTCGAGACCGCCGGTGAACGACACCAGGTCCACGTCGGGGCTTTCCACCAACGGCATGCCGACAGAAGGGCCGGCACCGAGCACGAGGTTCGCCACGCCGGATGGCAGCCCGGCCTCGTCCAGGATCCGCATGAGGAGAATGGCGGTGTGCGGTGTGAGCTCGCTCGGCTTGAGAACGAACGTGTTCCCGGCGGCCAGCGCCGGCGCGACCTTCCAGCTCGCCTGCAGCAGCGGATAGTTCCAGGGCGTGATGAGCGCGCACACCCCGACCGGTTCGTACGAGACCCGGCTCACCACCGATCGGCTTCCGGCGTCCACGAGCCGACCGGCCTGGATGCCTGCCAGCTTGCCGAAGTACCGGAACGTCGCCGCCACGTCGTCGACGTCGATGCGACTCTCGACCAGTCGCTTACCGGTGTCGCGTGACTCCGCCACCGCGAGCTCTTCGCGACAGTCAGCGATCCGTTCCGCCACGTCGAGCAGGAGGTCACCGCGTCGCTGGGCGGGAGTTCGCGGCCAGTCACCGGCATCGAACGCACGGCGAGCGGCAGCGACCGCCCGTGCCACATCGACCGGACCAGCCTCCGCCACCGTCCCGACATGTGTCTGGTCCGCGGGGCAGTGGATCTCGCGGGTCTGCCCGGAGTCGGCGCCGACCCAGCGTCCGTCGATGAAGAGCGTCCTGGGTGTCGGCAGCGGTGGCTCACCTCCTCGACTTGTCCGGCGCGGTCGGCCGCCCGGCGCTGAGCCAGGCTACCGCGAGTCTCGGCATGCGCCCCGGTATGCGCCAGCCAGCCCAGAGCGGTCCTTCGGCGATGGCGACGGCAGACCTTGCGGGGAGCGACGGTAGACCTTGCAGGGAGAATGGTCGCATGCGCCTGCGGCAGCACTCGATCCCCGACATCGTTCGGGCGATCGAGGAGAACGCGGCCGAGCTGCTCCTAAAGATGGGCCGGCTGGGCGGCGGCGAGCAACGCATCGACCGGAAGCTGTCGTGGACCATCGGAGGCTCACCGATCGACTACCACAACTGCGTCGTACGCGCAGATCTCGACGCGGACGAGGCGGATCACGCGATCGCGGAATCGATCCGCCTCATGACCGCGAGGGGCGTACCTGGCACCTGGCACGTCGGACCGTCGATGCGGCCGTCCGATCTCGGCCGGCGCCTGCTGGCGGCGGGGTTCTCCGACGGCGGTACGAAATGGGGCATGGCGGCTGACCTTTCGCGGGTGGCCGATGAGTCTCCCAGCGTCGACGGTTTGCCGATCAACCGGATCTCGGCGCCTGTGGAGTTGGAAACGTGGGCTGACACGCTGGCCCAGGGATTCGGCGAGGGGGAGCGGGAGGCTCGCTGGGCGGCCAAGGTCTACGCCCGCGCGGGTTTCGACCGGTTTCGTCACTATCTCGGCTCCATAGGTGAGCAACCGGTCGGGACGGCGACGCTCTTCCTCGGCGCAGGTGTTGCGGGGATCTACTTCGTGATGACGGTTCCGGCGTTTCGTCGCCGGGGGATCGGCGCCGCGCTGACACTCGCGGCGCTGAGAGAGGCACGCGATCTCGGTTTCCGGGTAGGCGTGTTGTGCTCGTCACCGGCGGGGCACTCGGTCTACTCCCGGATCGGATTCGCCGACTATTGCGAGATGAGGCTGTACGAATGGTCTTGAGGATCGTGCTCAGCGAGCCGTTTCTGGACGCCTATCGAGGTGAGCTCGAGAGGGCTACCGCAGAACGCCACCACTGGGAACGCGTCGATCGGATCGACGCCGAGACGGTTGCGCAGGCCGATGTGGTCGTCACGGGTCACCTGCCAGCCGAGGTGGCGGCCGCTGCCACGCGACTCAAGCTCGTGCAGACGCCAGGAGCTGGGTACGAAGGAATCGCCTTCGACGCCCTCCCACCTGGTGTGATCGTCGCGAACACGTTCCACCATGGCCGGTCGATCGCCGAGTACGTCGTCATGGCGACGCTCGCTCTCATGAGAGATCTCGTGCCATCGGATCGGGCTCTGCGTGCGGGGCGCTGGCGGTCGGTGCGGTACGACCCGACGATCCAGCGGCCGGACACGCTGCGGGGCAAGACGGTCGGCGTGATCGGTCTCGGGGAGATCGGTCGTGAGGTGGTACGCCTGTTCACGGTGTTCGACACCCGTTGCGTCGCCATTCGCCGCGATCCGGGTCGTGGTTCCGAGGGTGTCACGCTCGACTGGCTGGGCGGGCCCGACCGGCTCCACGACCTGTGCGCGGAGTCCGACGTGGTGGTGGTGACCGTCCCGCTGTCGTCCGAGACCAGGTCGCTCATCGGCGCTCGAGAGCTTGCCGCCATGAAGCCGACTGCGCTCGTCGTCAACGTCGCCCGAGGCCCGGTGATCGACGAGGACGCGCTCTACACGACTCTTGTCGAGCGGCGCATCGCGGGCGCGGCGCTCGACGTGTGGTGGCGGTATCCGGACTCCTCCGGCAAGGGTGAGCCCTCGTCGCGGCCGTTCGCCGAACTCGACAACGTCGTCTTGACACCGCACGTCTCCGGGGTGACGACCGAGACCTTCGCCGGACGGGTGGTCGACATCGCCAGGAACATCGATCGCCTTGTGGCGGGCGAGCCGCTTGCCAACGTCGTGTACGTGAGCGGCTCGCAATGACCAGATTGGACCGGCCGCTCCTTGGGCTTACGAAGGCCGCTCCGCGCCGGTCTTTCTAGTCCCTGGTCCGACGCCTTGAAGTCGTCTCGTCGTCCGACCGCGCTTCAGGAGCTATGCCAGACCGGCCTCGAAGGGGAACCGGGCGAGCGGCTCGAGAAGCTCGTGCTCTTCGTACGACAGATGCGACAGCAGGGCATCGGTGAGCACGTCGACCTGAAACCGCAACTCCGGTGCGCTTGCGGGGTTCTTCACGAACGCCACCAGTGCCGCGTCGAGTCGGTCCAGGATGCCCGCGATCGCGTGGTGTTCGAGCTCGAGCCGGTCGACGACCGGGCCGAGTCGTGGATCGGCCTTGCGGAGATGGGGGAACAGCGCCTGGTCCTCGATCGTGTGATGGACGGTGACGATGCGGCAGTACGACTGGCAGTAGGCGCCGACGGTCCAGTTGTTCTGCCGGATCGTCATGGCGTTGATCGCCGACCGGGCGGCGGCCACGTCGGCTGCGCCGTCCAGCACCTGGGCGACGATGTCGCGGATCTGCCGCAGCTCGTCGCGCAGATGGTCGTGGATGGCGACCAGCCGTTGGCTCTCCGTCCGTCCCTCGACGGTGTACGTGGTGTCGGGATCGGGTGCCGGAGCGTGCGGCCGCTCGGACTCGTCCCACGGCGTCGCGTTCGTCAGTCGTTCGCCGGTGTCGGGTGTCGGCGTGACACCCAGCACCGTGAAGACGTTTGCGGCTCCTCTGCCGTCTGCGTGGGTCGGCCGCGTCTGGGTAGTCTCGCCGGCTGCGAGGTTTGGCCGCGTGTTGACCGAAGCCCCACGTGCGGACTCGTGGGTTTCGACGGTGGCTCGGTCGCTGTCGCTCGACGTGGGCTCTCGACGCGTGGTCCGGCGTTCCGCCTCGACCAGCTCACGGACACCGGGCACCACCTCCTCGGCGAAGCGCTGGATGTCCGACTCGGCGTCGAGGTCGACCGTGAGGACGAACCCACTGATCCCGTCGGTCAGGGCGAGCTCGGCGAGTTGCTCGACCCACACGGCGGGCGGGCCCTGGAGGAACTCCGCGCCCGTTCCCGTGAAGCGCCCGCCGACGTTGTAGAGCCGGCGGATCTCGCCCGGCGACCGGCCAGCGGCGTGCGCGGCCTCGTCGATGATCGCGTTCATGTCGGCAAGCGTTTCGGGTGGGGCGTATGCAGAGCTGGGTATCCAGCCGTCCGCGACGCGTCCGGTGAGCCGGATCATGCGAGGGCGGTACGCGCCGAGCCAGATCCCGATCGGATGCACGGGAAGCGGTCCAGGTTTCGTGCCGTCGAGGCGGTAGTGACGACCGGCGAACTTCACACCGCGTCCAGGCTTCCAGAGCGCGCGGATCACCTCGATCGCCTCCGCGAGGGCGGCGACGGCTTCCTTCGGCGTGCGGCGGGGACCGCCCATGGCGGCGATCGCGTCCCAGAAGGCGCCGGCGCCGAGCCCGAGCTCCACCCGGCCACCGCTCAGGATGTCGAGGCTCGCCGCGCTGCGTGCGAGGACGGCTGGATCACGAAGCGGCAGGTTGGCGACGTTGGGGAAGAGGCGGGCCTGCCGGGTGCGGGTCGCGGCCGCCGTGAGAAGCGTCCACGTGTCGAGGAACGCCGGTTGGTACGGATGGTCCTGGAAGCTCACGAGGTCAAGGCTCAGGGCGTCGGCGCGCTCGGCGAGGCTGAGCACGGTCTCCGCACGAGCGGCGAGGGGCGGGAGGAAGACGCCGAAGAGCAGGTCGTGACCGTAGTCGGGCATGTGCGCTTCCCATCGATCGGGCCTTCGATATGGTTGATGAGTCAACCATATCTGGTCCCGGCAAGTGGGTAGTGGTCCAGGGATCCCGGCGAGGGAGGGGAGCGTGTCCGAGTCCCGGCTGCTCGGCGAGCGCGAGGCACGAGCGTGGTGTACGTACAACAAGATGCGCGAGCATCTGGCGGCCGTGCTGAACCAGCGACTCCAGCGGGACTCCGGACTGTCCGAGGCGGACTACGTGATCTTGGCAGCACTGGCCGAGGCTCCGGAGGGTCGGCTACGGGCCCTCGAGCTGCGGTGCCAGATCGGCTGGGAGAAGAGCCGCCTTTCGCACCAGGTGGCCCGGATGCAGCAGCGCGGTCTCGTCCGCAAGCACCTGTGTCCCACCGACGCACGAAGCGCCGAGATCGAGATCACGCCCGAGGGTCGGGCCGCCATCGAGGCCGCGGCGCCGACTCACATCGCCGCCGCCCGAGAGTACTTCCTCGACCTGCTCTCGCCGGAACAGCTCGACGTCCTCGCCGAGATCGGGGACATCGTGCTCGGCCATCTCGCGCGCCACACCAGACCTTCCAGCAGGTAGTCACTCCCCGATCTCCACTCAGCCGGCGGTCGTGTGCGGCATGCTCCCGCTCTGGCTCGTCACCGGCGAGGCGAGCTGCGGCCGAAACCGGTCGCACAGTTGTACGCCAGGGAATACTTTCGAGCTAATAGGTCTGACATAGCAGTCCACCGGTCTACCAATCATGCTCGAGAACGTACGCAAGAGCGGCGACGGTCCGCCATCGCTGCAGGTGTATCGCACCATCGCCGCGGCGATCGCGAGCGGGACGTTCCCCCCTGGAAGCCGTCTCCCGTCCGAACGCGAGCTGAGCTCGTCGCTTGCCGTGAGTAGAGCAACGCTGCGCGTTGCCTTACGGGCTCTTTATGACGACGGTCTTCTCGAGCCAACGCATGGAAGCGGCTGGCATGTCATCGCGCCGCCCAGCGTGGTGGAGGAAGGACAGGAGCCTCCGCTGAGCTTCACCGAGATGGCGGCGTCACGCGGGCTGCGGGCGTCGGCAGAGGTGCTCCACCAGGGAACCCGGCCCAGCACCCTCGACGAAGCGGAAGTGCTCGGTATCGCTCCAGGCTCGGAGCTCTTCTGCCTCGATCGGTTGCGCAAGCTCGACGACATGCCGGTCGCCCTGGCGAGCGCATGTCTTCCGGCGGCGGCCGTCGCGGCGGCGATCCACCTCGACTACCGGACCCGCTCGCTCTACGCGACGTTGCGTGAGGCATGTGGCATCCGGCCTGCCCGCGCCGACTACGTGTTGTCGGCGCGCGGTGCGACGGCCGAGGAAGCGCGGCGCCTCGACATGGCCGAAGGCGCTGCCGTTCTGGTCGGAAAGTACACCTGCTTCGACGATCAGGACCGGCCCTTCGAGCTCGGTCACATCATCTACCGGGGGGATCGGTATCGGTTCCGGACGGTTCTTCGCGATCGGCGGGCCGTCCATCGTCCCCACACGTAGGAGTCATGTGACATGGCCAAGCCCTCCAACGACGTGGCGGTGCCGCGTGCGACTACCCGTCGCGACCTGTTCCGTCTGGCCGGCCTCGGCGTAGGCGCGCTTGCCTTGCCGGGATGCTTTTCGACAGGAACGTCACCCAGCAGGACGAAGCGCAAGCCGGGCGAGAAGGTGGAACTCACTTTCTGGCTGCCGGGTGGCGCCGGTCCCTATCTGGAAGCGCACCGGGCCTTGGCGGAGAAGTACCGCGCACAGCATCCCGACGTCACCGTGAAGGTTTCCGGCCACACCGGCGAGCAGAACTTCCTCGAGGTGCTGCTCGCCCGCGTGGCCAGTGGGAATCCACCGAGTGCCACGCTGCTGTGGGACACGCCGGTTTCACTCGGTGTCCGTGGCTCGCTCCTGCCGATAGACGACTACATGGAATCGTCGCAGAACTGCGGGCTGGAGAACTGGCCGGAAGCGGTGCTGGCGAGCTGCCAGCACGAGGGAAAGACGTACGGCCTGCCCATCACCGCCGGCTCGTACGCGATGTTCTTCAACCAGGACTGGTTCGAGCGGGAAGGCATACCGACCGACCGGGAGGCCTTTCCCAAGACCTGGAGCGAGCTGCGAGAGCTGTCGAAGCAGCTCACCCGATGGAAAGGTGACACGATCGAGACAGCGGGCTTCCTGCCCACCTTCGACCCCTACACGTTGCCGATCTGGTCGGCACTCAACGGCGGTCAGATCTACGACGCAGCGAACCTGAAGTACACGATCGACTCCGACCAGAACATCGAGATGATGGAGTTCTTCGTCGACTGGATCGACGACGAGTACAGGGGTGATCTGCAGAAGGTCAACGAGACGTTCCAAGCCGCCTTGGGCGAGAACCCTCCGGCGTTCCAGGAAGGACGCCTGGCCATGCGGTTCGAGGGCGCGTGGTTCATGGGTGAGATCTACAGCGTCGAGCCGACGTTCGAGAACTGGGAGGTCGCCAGTGCTCCGGTCGGCCCGAGTGGGAGCGAGACGACGTCGGGATACTGGCCGAACTGGACGGCGATTCCCACCGCGTCCAACGCTCCTGACGAGGCATTCGCGTACCTCGACTATCTCGCTGTCACCGGGGTGCAGGAGCTCTTCGCAGAGTTTCCCGACCTGCCGACCAACGCCAACGTCCCAGCCGACATCGTGCCGAGCACACTTGTCGAGCGGCGCGGCCAGGAGTTCGCCGAGAATGCCACGGCCTTCTTCCGTGAGCAGCTCACGATCGCGACCCCGATGTGGGACTCGCCGGTCCAGTCGTTCGCGATCGACCAACTGGCGCGTGCCCTGGAACGAATCGCGACGAAGACCGATCGACCCGCGACAGCTCTTGCTGAGGCGCAGAAGGCATGTCAAGCCGAACTGAACAAGGTGCTGTGAGCGCCCTCGGGAACCCGCGTGCGGCCCGTCCTGGCCGGGCGTGGCGGAGCCGAAGCCGAGCGGGTCGGTGGACGAGGAGTCCGCTGCGCCGCAGGGAGGCATGGGCAGGTCTTGCGTTCACGCTGCCGTGGATCGTGAGCCTGCTCGCGTTCACGGCCTATCCGGTGGGCGCGTCGTTCTTCTACTCGTTCACCGAGTACAGCATCGTGCAGCCACCCGAATGGGTCGGTCTGGAGAACTACCGCACCATGCTGACCGCCGATCCATCCTTCTGGATCGCCGTGCGGAACAGCGCGTATTTTGCGTTGATCTCGGTGCCGGCCGGACTGCTCGCCTCCCTCGTGCTGGCGCTCATCCTCAACATGAGCGCGAAAGGCATCGGGGTCTACCGCACGTTGTTCTACCTGCCCGTGCTCGCTCCTCCTGTGGTCAGCACGATCGTCTTCATGCTGTTGTTCAGCCCGGACAGTGGTCTGGTCAACACGCTGCTGCGGAGCGTCGGGCTGCCGACACCCGGATGGCTGACCGATCCCGCCTGGTCCAAACCCACATTGATCATCTTGAGCCTCTGGGGCCTCGGCGCCTCGACGTTGATCTTCCTGGCGGGGTTGAAGGAGATCCCTCAGTCGCTGTTGGAATCCGCGGCCATCGACGGTGCCGGTCCGTGGGCACGGCTGCGGTACGTCACGATTCCTCTGCTCAGTCCGGTCATCTTGTTCAACCTGGTGATGGGGGTGATCTCGTCGTTTCAGGTCTTCACGTCGGCGTTCATCGTGGGAGGTACGTCAGGGGAGCCGCTGGAGTCCACGCTGATGTACGTCGTGCTCATCTACCGAAACGCGTTCCGCTACTTCTCGATGGGCTATGCGTCGGCCCTGTCGGTCGTTCTCTTCCTGGCAATCCTCCTGCTGACGTTGCTCATCTTCGCGACGTCACGCAAATGGGTTTTCTATGCGGGGCGTGATCAATGATGCGGCACCACGTCTGGCGGCGACGCGGTATCGCGCTGATGCGCCATGTGGTGCTCATCGCGGTGTCAGCACTCTTCATGCTGCCCTTCTACTGGATGGTCATCTCGGCCTTCAAAGACGACACCCAGATCCTGAGCCGGCCGATCCGGTGGTGGCCCGACCCGATCCACTGGGAGAACATTCCCACGCTGTTGAACTATGAGGGCTTTCCGTTCTTTCGGATGCTGTGGAACAGCGTGTTCTACGCCGGCAGCGTCACTGTCGGGACCGTGCTGTCCTCAGCGGCCGTGGCGTACGGCTTCGCGCGACTGCGGTTCCCGGGACGCGAGGTGCTCTTCATGGTGACGTTGTCGACGCTGATGATTCCGCCGCTCGTCATCTTCATCCCGACCTACGTGCTGTTCAAGGTGATCGGGCTGATCGGCACGTACGCACCTCTCATCATCCCGCAGTTCCTCGGCAGCGCGTTCTTCATCTTCCTGCTGCGGCAGTTCTTCCTCACGATCCCGCAGGAGCTGTCCGACGCAGCACGGGTCGACGGTGCAGGGGAGTTCCGCATCTTCTGGCAGATCATGCTGCCGTTGGTCAAGCCAGCGCTCGCCGTGGTGGCGGTCTTCACCTACCTCTACACCTGGCACGACTTCTTCGGGCCACTCATCTACCTGTCCGAGCCTGAGTCGTACCCGTTGAGTCTCGGTCTTTTCGCATTCCAGGCCCAACGCACGACCGAGTGGGCATTGCTCATGGGTGCGTCGACCTTGGTGACCATTCCGCTGATCATCCTCTTCGCGTTCACTCAGCGCTACTTCCTGCAGGGGATCACGCTGACCGGTATGAAGGCGTGACCTCGCCGGTCCCGCGGCTTCGGGTGGGGTGGAAAGCTGCCGACTCAGGCGCTTTCGTGCCGGTACCGTGGTGAGGGCCATCCGCGAGCAACTGGACATCGACAGCCGGTGGAGGAAGGCGCCAGTCTGGGGCGGGGCAGGCGACTGCGATCAAGGAGCGCAGACGATGGCGAGCTACACCAACCCGGTCTTTGCCGAGAACTTCCCGGATCCGCAGGTCATCAAGGTGGGTGAGGAGTTCGTCTGCTACGGCACGAACGGACCGCGCGGCAACGTCCCCGCGCTACGCTCGCGCGACCTCACGTCGTGGACGCCTGTGGGCGACGTCATGCCCGAGCTCGCATCGTGGGTGACGCCGGGCCGGACCTGGGCGCCGGAGATCTTGCCGTTCGGTGATGATCGTTACGTGCTCTACTACACCGCCCGGTCCGCTGAGACAGGACGGCAGTGCGTCGGGCGCGCGGTCGCGGAGAGCGCCGAGGGGCCGTTCCGCGACGACTCGTCGCATCCCCTGATCTGCCAGGCGGCCGAAGGCGGGTCCATCGACGCGAGTCCTTTCCGTGACGTCGACGGAACGCTCTACCTGTACTGGAAGAACGATGGCAACGCAGTCGGCCGTGACACGTGGATCTGGGTCCAGCGGTTGTCGGACGACGGCCTCGGGCTCGTCGGCGAGCCGACGCCATTGTTCAAGTAGGACGCCTCGTGGGAGGGGAATCTCGTCGAGGCGCCGTTCATGTGGTTCCGGGACGGGCGTTACTACCTGTTCTACTCGGCCAACGCGTTCCGCTCGGATGCGTACGCCGTGGGTTACGCCGTCTGCGACTCGCCCCTCGGCCCCTGTCGCAAGGCGGAAGAGAACCCGATCCTCTCCTCGCAAGGCAAAGCGGCCGGGCCCGGGCACATGTGCCTCGTGGAGCATCGCGGGAGGACGTGGATGCTCTACCACGCCTGGATGCCTGATGCGATCGGCTCGCCCGTGCCGGGCCGCACCTTGTGGTTGGACGAAGTGGTCTGGGAGAACGGCAAGCCGGTCGTGCGCGGCCCTACGGACACACCGCAACCGGCGCCGTGACCACCCACGTGCTACGCATCGCACCGCTCACCCAAGGGGATCGTGCAATGATCGAGCCGTGGTGGCCACTTGCCGGCCTTGCTCTCACCCAGTTCGTCGACGCGCTGTTGTGCATCCGGCCGGTCAGGTTCGTCCGTGACTGCCTCGTCGGCGTGGGTTTCCCGCGTCGCTTCTGGCCCGTGCTGACCCCACTGAAGCTCACCGCAGCGGCGGGCCTGGTCATCGGGATCTGGTTCGCGCCACTCGCCCTCCTCACCAGCGCCGCTCTCGTGTGCTATTTCCTCGTCGCCATCGGCGCGCACATCCGGGCCAGGGACTTCGGGCGCAACCTGTTCGTCAATGCGACCGGGATGCTGATCTTGTGCACCGCCACGTTGATCTTCGTCATCACGCGGGTTTGAGGTTGCCGGTGAACGACCGGCCGTCACAGGGGTAGCCGGATCGTGTAGCCGTACGGCGGAATCCCCGTAGCCGGATCAGCCGGAGCGGGCCAGCCTGCGGTAGTGGGCGATCTTGCCATCCAACACACGGAGCGCGGTCTGCATCTGCTCCATCTGGGCTGTGAGGTCCGCGCGTCGTCTCTCCAGGAGCTCGACCACGCCTTCGGCGCTGTCGTCGGAGGAACCGTTGGGGCTCTGGTGGTTCCCGTTGGACACTCCTCGCAGCCGCCCGATGAACCGTTGCAGGTCGGCGATCCCGAGGCCGGCACGTCGCAGGCACGTCAGCAGGTTGAACCACGCGATGTCGTGCTCGCTGTAGACCCGCTTGCCCCCTGTCGTACGACGGATCGGGCCGGTCAGTCCGAGTCGCTCGTAGTAGCGCAGGGTGTCCAGGCTCAAGCCGGTTCGCTTGGCCGCTTCGGCAGGTGCGTACGACGTCATGGCCACCATCATCCGACCTGGAGTACGCTCCAGGTCAAGCGAGACATCGCCCACCGGGA
Organism: Actinopolymorphaceae bacterium; assembly: GCA_036564245.1. Lineage (GTDB taxonomy): Bacteria > Actinomycetota > Actinomycetes > Propionibacteriales > Actinopolymorphaceae > Thermasporomyces. The sequence goes on along the minus strand of DATCKU010000071.1, from coordinate 59,081 downwards.
CCAACGTGGGTGAGGCGATCCGGTCCTCGTGCTCACGCGAGCGTCCGGGCCCAGGCCTGCACGTCGTACGGGTAGGGGAGGCGCTGCTCGCTCACCGCGTCGAGGCGCTCCATCTGTTCGTCGGTCAGTGACCAGCCGACCGCGCCGACGTTGTCCTCGAGCTGCGCCATCGTGCGAGCGCCGATGATCGGTGCCGTCACTGCCGGGCGCTGCATCAGCCAGCGCAGCGAGACCTGCGCCATGGACCTGCCGGTCTCGCGGGCGATGTCGGCCACGGTGTCGATCACCTGCCAGGTGTGCTCGTTGGCGTACCTGGTCCACTCCGGGCTGTTGTTCGCGTAGAACGTCTCGAGCCGGGTGCCTTCGGCTGGGCGGGTCATCCCGCGGCGATACCGGCCAGAGAGGAACCCCATGCGCAGCGGGCTCCATGCGATGAGGCCGAGACCCTCAGCCAGGCACACGGGGATGAGCTCCCATTCCGCGTCGCGGTCGAGCAGGTTGTAGAGGGGCTGCAGACAGACGTACGGCTCCCACCCGTGCTGGCGTGCCAGGTCGAGCGCCTTCTGCAGCTGCCATCCGCTGTAGCTGCTCGCACCGAGGAAGCGCACCTTCCCGCTCCTCACGAGGTGGTCCAGCGTGGACAGGGTCTCCTCGAGCGGGGTGTTCTCGTCGAAGACGTGGGTCTGGTAGAGGTCGATGTAGTCGGTGCCCAGCCTGCGCAGGCTGTCCTCGACCGCGCTCAGGATGTGCTTGCGGCCCCCGCCTCGGTCGTTGCTGCCCGGGCCCACCCGGTGGAAGACCTTGGTGGCGATCACGAAGTCGTCGCGACGGCGCCGCTTGAGCCACCGCCCGAGGATCTCCTCTGACGCTCCGTTCGAGTAGCCGTTCGCGGTGTCGATGAACGTGCCGCCTGCGTCAGCGAAGGCGTCCAGCATCCGGTGTGCCGTCGGCTCGTCCGTCTCGCGTCCGAACGTCATGGTGCCGAGGCAGAGCTCGGAGACCGAAAGGCCCGTACGTCCGAGATGTCGCTGCTCCATGGATCGAAACCTAGACAGCCAGGACTGATACGTCCAATGCAACATCTTTCACAAGTTGATGCACGTACGACATCATTGAGTCCGTGGAACTCGACCAACTTCGCGCGTTCCTCGCCGTGGCCGACGGCATGCACATGGGTCGCGCGGCGAAGCGGCTGCACCTCGCGCAGCCGACGTTGAGCCGCCAGATCGCGGCCTTGGAGCGCGAGCTCGGAGTCAGGCTCTTCAGCCGGGCGCGGCGGCGGCTCAGCCTGACGTCTGCCGGCCAGGTGTTCCTCGACGAAGCCCGCGAGATCCTGCGCCGGGTCGACAACGCCCGGCGCGATGCGGTCCGCGCCGCGCGAGGTGAGATCGGCACGTTGCGGCTGGGCTTCGTGCAGTCGGCGACGTACGAGGTGATGCCCAGGCTGGTCCGCCGGTTCCGTACCGAATGCCCCGACGTTCACCTGGAGATCAGCTTCATGACGACCTTGCAGCAGCTGGAGGCGCTGCAGAGCGGGGCCCTCGACGCCGGCCTGCTGCGACCGCAACAGCCGGCCGGGACGCCGATCGATCGCCTGGGGCTCGAGGTCGTGGTGCTCGAGCGAAACTCGATGGTCGTCGCGCTGCCTGCCGCCCACCCGTTGGCGGCCCGGGATGAGGTCGCGCTCGCCGACCTCGCCGACCAGCCGTTCGTCTTGTACACTAAGGAGCCTGGTTCCACGGGATACGACCTCATCCTCGACCACTGCCGGCGGGCTGGATTCACTCCCGACGTGGTGCAGCACGCCAAGGACGCTCCCACGATCGTGGCACTGGTCGCCGCTGGTCTCGGGGTCTCGCTGCTGATCGGGCCACCTCCGCCGATCGATCCCGCCCTCGTCGTCTACCGCCCGCCACGCGACGCGCTACCGACCTGGGATCTCGGCCTCGCCTGGGCTCCGGAGAACCCGTCGGCGGCACTCACGCGGTTCCTCGCCATCGCGCAAGGTGACGCAAGTATGCTCGGGCGCGAAGCGCCAGCCCCGGGCGGACGACCTCGCTCCGTCGACGCGCCTGCCGGGAACGATCTCGTACGCGTCGACGTAACCGCCGAGGCCGTGCACCGGACAAGGCCGCGAACGGGCTGACCGGAGTGATCCGAAGCGGCCCCTGCCGTTGACCGCGAGGCCTCGAAGGAGAGAACGCCCGCGTGAGCATCCCGAACCATCCCGATCCCATTTCCCCACGTCCGACTGCCGTCATCGTTCTCGCCGCCGGCAAGGGCACCCGCATGAAGTCGCGGAAGTCCAAGCTGCTCTACGACCTCGGCGGGCGGAGCCTGCTCGGCCACGTGGTGGCGACCGCACGGTCGCTGCAGCCGACCCATCTGGCTGTCGTGGTCGGGCACCTGCGCGAGCAGGTGGTGCCTCATCTCGCGGAGATCGACCCTGACGCGTTGCCGGTCGTGCAGGAGCACCAACGCGGCACCGGCCATGCCGTACGGACCGCCCTCGACGCTCTGCCCAGCCTGACCGGAACCGTCGTCGTGACCTACGCCGACGCCCCGCTGCTCTCCGCGAACTCGCTGCGCGAGCTGGTGGCAGGCCACGTCGCACGCCGGTCCGCAGCCACCGTGCTGACGGCGGTCGTTCCCGATCCGACGGGCTACGGCCGCATCCTTCGTGACGCGGACGATCACGTCGCCGGGATCGTCGAGCACAAGGACGCCACGCCTGAGCAGCGGGCGATCGTCGAGATCAACTCTGGCATCTACGCCTTCGACGTCGGTCCGCTCGCCGATGCGCTGGCCCGGCTCAAGACGGACAACAGTCAGGGTGAGGAGTACCTCACAGACGTCCTCGGCATCCTCCGTCACGACGGTCACCAGGTGGACGCCGTGGTGGCCGACGACTACCGCGACATCCTCGGCATCAACGACCAGGTGCAGCTCGCCGAGCTGCGACGAGTGCTCAACGACCGGGTGCTCGACCGCTGGATGCGCTCTGGCGTCACGGTGATCGATCCGGCGACCACCTGGGTGGACGTCACCGTCGAGTTGCAGGCCGACGTGGTGCTGCGGCCCCACACCCAGCTGCATGGAACCACGCGGGTGGCGGCCGGCGCGGAGATCGGTCCGGACACCACGCTGATCGACACGGTGGTCGGTGAGGATGCGCGGGTCGTGCGTACGCATGGAACGAGCGCGGACATCGGGCCCCGCGTGAGCGTCGGTCCGTTCGCGTACCTGCGGCCCGGCACCCGGTTACGCGACGGATCCAAGGTCGGAACGTTCGTCGAGACGAAGAACGCCGAGATCGGACCGGGCGCCAAGGCGCCGCATCTCGCCTACATCGGTGATGCGACCGTCGGCGAAGGGACCAACATCGGAGCCGGAACGATCTTCGCGAACTACGACGGGGTCCACAAACATCACACCGACGTGGGCCGGCATGTGTTCATCGGAAGCGATTCGGTGCTGGTCGCCCCGCGGCGCATCGCAGACGGCAGCTACGTGGCGGCGGGGTCCACGGTGGTGAAGGACGTCGAGCCCGGGGAGCTCGCCGTGGCGAGGGGCCGGCAGCGCAACATCGCCGGATGGGTCGCCCGGAAACGCGCTGGAACCAAGACCGCCGCAGCGGCTGAGGAAGCCGCGGCGACCGCGGAGTCTGGCGAGGCGACCGACGCTCCGGGCGATCCGAACGCCAGAGGGGCCACGGAGCGTGTCGGTCCGCTTGCCGACATGCGGGACACGGGTGGCGTGGCGCCGGCCGACGGTGCCGATGTCACGACGGTGAGGGACACTGGAAGCGACGAGGACCAGGGAGGGACCACCCGGTGAACGGCCTCAAGCGCCCCACCCAGAAAAACCTCATGCTCTTCTCCGGGCGAGCACACCCCCAGCTCGCGCAGGAAGTGGCCGAGCTGCTCGGAGTCGAGCTCGTTCCGACCACCGCGTACAACTTCGCGAACGGCGAGATCTACATCAGGTTCGAGGAGTCGGTCCGCGGCTGCGACGCCTTCGTGATCCAGAGCCACACGGCGCCCATCAATGAATGGATCATGGAGCAGTTGATCATGGTCGACGCGTTGAAACGGGCGTCAGCCAAGCGGATCACTGTCGTCATCCCGTTTTACGGCTATGCGCGGCAGGACAAGAAGCACCGTGGGCGGGAGCCGATCTCGGCCCGACTCATGGCCGACCTGCTGACCACCGCAGGCGCCGACCGGCTGATGGCGGTCGACATCCACACGGCGCAGGTCCAGGGGTTCTTCGACGGGCCGGTCGACCACCTGCTGGCGCTCCCGGTGCTGTCGGAGTACATCGAGTCCCGGGTCGACACGTCGGAGATCACGGTGGTGGCGCCGGACGCAGGACGCGTGCGGGTCGCCGAGCAGTGGACCGACCGGCTCGGTGGTTGTCCGCTGGCATTCATCCACAAGACGCGGGACCCACGCGTACCCAACCAGGTCGTGGCCAACCGGGTCGTCGGTGACGTCGAGGGGCGGACCTGCCTCGTGGTCGACGACATGATCGACACCGGTGGCACCGTGGTCAAGGCGTCGGAGGCACTGATGGCGGCCGGTGCCCGGGACGTGATGGTGGCAGCGACCCATGGCGTCCTCTCGGACCCGGCGGTGGACCGGCTCAAGAATGCCCAGCTTCGTGAGGTCGTGGTCACCAACACGCTGCCGATTCCGCCGGAGCGTCAGTTCGACTCCCTCACGGTGCTGTCGATCGCCCCTCTGATCGCGCGCGCGATCCGTGAGGTCTTCGAGGACGGGTCGGTGACCAGCCTCTTCGGCGGAGCCAGCTAGGAGCCCGAGCTCACCCATTCGGCCGTCCCCCGTTCGTCGCCTGTGGGGACGTGCTTTGTGGTCATTTCAGGGGGAGGCCGGTGTCCACGTGGCTCGCGCGTGGAGGTATTCTGTGCCGGTTGCCTCGGCCAGGGACGCCCGGCTGCGCTCCGTGATCAGCGTCGTGCTCAACGATCGACGTGGTGGGGGCGGGTCCCGGTGAGCGAAAGCTCGTCCGGCCCGGACGGTCACGGTGCCGGCCAGGTGGCGCCGCCGGGCAACAAACCCGCCAGTCGAGACGTTGACCAAGCTGACACGCGACCGTTTGAGGAGTAGCTCCGTGCCCGAGGTCAAGATAAAGGCCGAGTCCCGCACCGAGTTCGGTAAGGGTGCAGCCCGGCGCATCAGGCGTGCCGGAATGGTTCCCGCAGTTTTGTACGGCCACGGCAGCGCTCCGGTCCACATCGCACTGCCCGGCCATGAGCTGATGCTCGCGCTCAAAACCTCCAACGCGTTGTTCGACCTCGACCTGGGAGATCGGAGCGAGCTCGCGATTCCCAAGCAGGTCCAGCGTGATCCGATCAAGGGTTTCCTCGAGCACGTCGACTTCCTGATCGTCAAGCGCGGTGAGAAGGTCGTCGTGTCGGTGCCCATCCAGACCGTGGGTGACGCCGCTCCGGGGACCCTCGTGTCGGTCGAGCACACGAGCCTGTCCGTCGAGGCGGAGGCCACGCGGATTCCGAGCCACATCGACGTGTCGATCGAGGACGCCGAGGTCGGCACGCAGATCCACGCCCGCGACATCAGCCTGCCTGCTGGTGTGACGTTGCAAGACGACCCGGATGTGCTGGTGGTCAACATCACCGCGGCCCCGACCGCTGCCCAGGTGGAGGCCGAGGTGGGCGAGGCGCCCGCGGAGGGCGAGGAGGCCGCGGCCGAGACCACGGAGTCTGAGTAAGCGACCGAGCCTCGCTGACGTTCGGAGGACAAGAGCGCGGATTCGCCATGGTGGACGATGCGTGGCTGGTTGCGGGTATCGGGAACCCCGGGCCCGAGTACGCCGCGCATCGTCACAACCTGGGCCACATGGTGGTCGACCTGCTCGCCCAGCGGGTAGGTGAGAAGTTCCGCCCCCTCCGTCGCGCGCGTGCCGACGTCGTCGAGACCCGTCTGGGTCCGCTACCCGGCGTACGTGTCGTGCTGGCGAAGCCGCGCAGCTACATGAACGAGTCCGGAGGGCCGGTATCGGCTCTGCTCGACTACTACCGGCTGGAGCCGGGCAACCTCGTCGTGGTGCATGACGAGCTGGACATCCCCTTCGCCACCCTGCGGCTCAAGCGTGGTGGTGGGGACACGGGCCACAACGGCATCCGATCGATCCGCCGCTCGCTCGGCACCGGCGACTTCTACCGGGTGCGCTGTGGCATCGGGCGCCCGCCCGGGCAGAAGGATCCGGCCGAGTTCGTCCTGTCGCCGTTCACGAGCGCAGAACGCAAGGAGCTACCGCTTTTCCTCGAGCGTGCGGCGGACGCGGTGGAGTCGCTGATCCTCGCCGGCCTCGAGCGCACCCAGAACATCTTCCACGCCCCGCTCGCCCAGGCCGAACAGGTCGAACGCTGACCGGATCTGCCAAGGTGGCACCGCTCGCCTTCGAACAGCGGTCGTCCCGAACAGCGTCCTTCCGAAGAAGGCGCATCGAATGGCGCCCGCCGAATACTGCACGTCGAATAGTGCAACTCGAATGCTGCGGGTCACCTGCCGAGGGACAGCGTCGGATCTGTCCCAGATGTCTGGAGAAAGCCACAGGCCGAAGTATGACGGTTGCGTATCGGTACGCATGAGTTCAGCGTTTTGGCGGGAATTCTTCTGGCGAGGCCGTGCGGACGCTCGAGAACGTCCGCTTCAAGACCCAGGGATTCGTGCTCATGCTGGCGATGAAGCGCTCGACCGGCGTGCGTGTCATCGTGTGCGCCGTCATGCTCACAGTCCTCGGCTGTCAGTCCGTGAGCGGAGTCGACAGCCAGGAACAGATGCCCCAGGTCCCCAGCACCTGCGGCTACAACGCCAAGCTGGTGCCCTCCTGTGGAGCGTGGTGGGGTGTCGCAGCCAATCCCTTGGTGTCAGGTCAGACCTGGCCCCAAGCCCTCGCGAACTTCGAGAACCTCATTCGGCGTCCGGTCAACATCGCGCACTTCTACCACCGGGCTCCGCAGCTCTTCCCGACGCCTCAGGAGATCGCCATTGCGAACCAGCCCGGACGGGAACGCATCCTCTTCATCAACTACAAGCCTGAGATGGGTCACACGTGGATCGAGGTGGCCCGGGGCGCGGTGGACCACGAGATCGACCGGCTGGCGGCACACATTCGAGCGAACTTCCGCAAGCCGTTCTTCCTCACCGTCCACCATGAGCCCGAGGAGGAGGTCAAGGGCCCCGGCACGGGCTACAGCGCCAACGACTACCGACTGATGTACCGCCACGTGATGATCCGGCTCTACAACCGTGGGGTACGCAACATCATCCGGGTCATGAACTACATGGGCTTGCCGCAATGGGGCTCCACGGCGTGGTTCCGATATCTCTACCCCGGAGACGACGTCGTCGACTGGATCGCCCAGGATCCGTACATCTTCGGAACCGGCGAATACTGGGGTGACATCTCGAGCCTGATGAACCGCCGCTTCGCCCGATACCCAAGCTGGCCAGGCTTCTACTCGTGGGCGACGAGCGTCCATCCCGGCAAGCCCATCATGCTGGCCGAGTGGGGGGTCTCCGAACGTCCAGGAAGCCCTGGCGCCAAAGCCCAGTTCTTCACCCAGCTGGGACAGCGAATCTCGCAGTGGCCGCGCGTCAAGGCGTTGGTCTACTGGAACCACCCGTCGGGGCGGACGGTCGGCGCGACCCGCATCGACTCGTCCTCGACGGCGTTGAACGCGTATCGCAGCGTGGGGCTCCGCTCGTACTTCAATCCGCCCTAGTCCGCTGCGACCGTTTGTCTGGGGGTAGACCGCACCCACTTGAGGCGCGGCACCGCGTCCTTGAACGCTGACAGGTCGAGCACCTCGCGGTGGGACCAGAGCATCCAGGCGTACCCCACAGCGGCGACCACCAGCGACGCCGCCACGACCGACAAGCTCAGCGAGAGCGCGGCGGCCAAGGCGAGGGGAAGCACGCCGAAGCAGAGACTGGCGGACACCGCGACCCATACCACGCCGGCTCCGTGGGTCACGACGCCGAAGCTGCGGTGGACCTGGACCATCGGCAAGACGTTGCGTACCAGCAGGGCGGCCGACCACGCCAGGGCCGCACCCGTGACACCGAGGCGCGGGACCAGGAGCAGGAGCGTGGCGATGTTGACGGCGAGCGCGAGGGCGTTGTTGACCAGGCTCTGCCGGCTGCGCCCGGCCATCAGGAGTACGACGTCGACCGATCCGATGGCGCTCACCACCAGCATGGTGGCCGCGAGGATGAGCACCGTCACGTGTCCTGAGGCGTACTCCTTGCCGAACACCCGCAACCACAACGGCGCGGTGGCGGCGCTTGCCAGGTAGACCGGCCACGTGACGGACATGAGCCAGGCCGTCGACGTGGCGAAGATCCGGCGGATTCCGGGCAGGTCCTCGCGAGCGAACATGCCCGACAACTGGGGTGCGAGCACTTGCTGCATGGCCTGGGTGGCGAGCTGCCCGAGGACGAGGAACCGGGTCGCCGCGGTGTAGACGGCTGCATGCGCGGGCGAGAGCAGAGCGGCGACGAGCACGATGTCGAGACGCTGCAGGGCAACCTGACAGACCTTGCCCAAGGCTCGCGGCAGGCTGAAGGCCCAGAAGTCCCTGGCCAGCCGGGCACGCTCGGCGCCTTGCGGACCTGTGCTGGCCGGCTCGACGCTTCGGTCTCGTTGCTGCCCCGTTCCATCCGTTCCGGTCGGTCGGCGCCCGGCGCGGAGTGCGATCCTGCGACACCACATGCTCACCGCGACCAGCCCGAACAGGTAGGGGGCGGACCACGCGATCGCGAGTCCGACCGGGCCGAGGTGGGGGAACCAGCCGACCCCGCCGAAGGCGGTGTCGAGCAGGATCACCGCGAGCACGAGCAGGACCTGGCCGGGTAGCCGGCCGAGCTTCTCGATCAGGACGTTGGGTCGGGCCGTGCCGTACGCCAACGTCGCGATGAGCAGCGTGTCGTACGCCGTCGCCACCGGGAGGGCCGCTGCCAGCACGCGAAGCATGCCGGTCGCGGCACCCGGGTCGGCGTCAGCGACAAGTGGAGCGGCCCATGGAGCACAGACCCAGATGACGATCGCCACGACGGTACTCAGGGCGACCACGGCGCGCAGCGCGATCCCGATGGTGGCGCGCGCGTGATCCGGTCGGCCGGCGACGAGGTGGCGCTGGATCGCGTGCGCGAGACCGGCGTCCGAGCCCAGCATCGCGATCGCGCCGAGTACGAGGAACAACGACGTGGCGGCGAACAGCATGCCGGCGAGCTCTCGCGTGACCGTGTTGGTCACGAGTACAACGAGCCCGATCCCGGCGACTGCGCCGACCAGGGTCCCGGCGAAGTTGAGTGCGCCACCGCGCGCCAGGCGACGAGTGGCCGCGCTGTCCTTCGTCTGGGACGTGCCGTGTTGCGTGGGGGAATGCCCGGCGGTCCGCGCTGACCGATCCGAGCTCGACCTGATCTGCGTCACCGATCACCCGACCGAAGGTCGTCACGTACGAGTGGGTGCTCTTGCGTCTTCTCGAAGTCCTCGGGTGACGGGATCGGGGGAGTGGACGATCGCCGGGTCACCGTGACCGACTCCGGCTGTTGCGTGGTGTCTTTCTGCTCGGTGCTGGTCTTCGCGGACGGAGTGTCTGGCGAGTCGTCCGGGGTGCCGTGCCACTGGTCGACGGTGCCCGGCCAGGAGGCCGGCGCGGTCGGTGTCTGGGGGTCGGTGAAGAGCTGGTCGTCCTCCCCGGCGGCAGAGCTGCCCGCCAGCTGGTGCAGGCTCGGCGACCAGTTCGGTGGAAGGCGTACCCGACCGTTGCCCGAACCTTGGCGGAAGGCCAGCTGACCGTCGTCGGCCTGGCCGGATGCCGACGTCCCAGCGATTCCGTTGCTGCGTTCCCGACCGGTCTGCTGGGTGGGTGGGGATCCGGCCTGAGCTGATGGCTGCTGGCCGTTGCGGTGTGCCCGAGGTTGCGGCTGTGCCTGGGTGGCAGTGCCGGTCGCCTCCGGGTGCGCGCCGTCGGCCTCCGGCGTCTGCGGTCGGGGGCGGGTGCCCTGCCTCCAGCCCTCAGCCGGTCCGGCTCCGTCGTGGGAGACGGCGCCCGAGCGTGCGGACTCGGGTGTCCTCTCGGGAAGCGTACGGTCGCGTGGAAGCTCCAGTCGGCTGGAGGAGCTGGCACGCGTGCGAACGGGTTGGGTACGTGCGGGTATCCCCTCGATCATCACGGCGCCGAGCACGTACGACTGGTTCTGGGCGAGTAGCGCCATGCTCGACTGCAGCTCTCTGAACCTCGTCATCTTGCTCCCCGCGACGAGGATCATCGCGTCGCACAGGGTGGCGATCGCCTGCCCGTCGGCGCTGGTGATCGGCCGCCCGGACAGCATGACGACGTCGTACCACTCCCGCAACTGCCCGACGAGCGAGCGCATCTGGGGCGAGAGCAGCTGGTCCATCGTGTTGCGCCGTGGCGCACCGAAGGGCACGAGCACGGGCCCGCCATCTGGCTGGACGAGGACGTCCGCCAGCTCGATGCGCCCGGCGAGGAGGTCAGACAGGCCGGGCAGGGCGTGGTCGCCCGCGAGAAGCTGGCTGGCCACGCCGTCGGTGTCGACGAGCACGACGCTGAACCCGGCGCGGGCCAGTCCAGTGGCAAGGCCAGCAGCTTCCGGCGCCGACGAGATGCCGGTGGAGGCACCGGTCACGCCGATGGTCACCGGCGCGGAGTCGAGCGCGCCGACGACGGTGGTGCGCAGCTCGCGGTACGGCTCGGAAAGGTCCAGGCCGTACCGGCCCGCTCGGATGCCGAACCGCTGCGGCTCACGGATCACGCTGAGCAGCCGAAGGTTTGCTCGTTCGAGGTCTGCCGGGGACTGGATCCGGTCGTCGGCCCTGGTCCGCAGCAGCGCGACGAACAGCGCGAGCCCGAACCCCGCCAGACCACCCGCGGCGCCGCCGAGCACCGTGTTGGCGCCACCTCCGGTGAACGGCACTCTGGGCGGGTTGATCACCTCGCCGGAAGTGAGGTCGGTGGCGGTCAGCGTGCTGATCTCGGTTTCCAGGCTTGCGGCCTGAGAGGCCAGGGCGTCGAGGCGTTCGCTGAGGTAGGCGTGTTCGGTGCTGCCCTCCTCCGCCTCGCTCAGCTTGGCCTGGACGTCGCCGAGCTCGGTCACGATCTTGCCTTGCTGTCGGCGGATCTTGGCCAGCCGGCTGTCGAGCAGCGCCTTGGCCCGGTCACGGCGGTAGTCGAGGTACGCCTTGGCGAACGCCTGAGCCCCGCGCAGCGCCTCGGTGCGGCTCGGCATGGTGAGCGAGATCCGGAGCGTCTGCGCGTTGCTGGGGTGCTCGACGTCCAGACGCTGCAGCAGCTCGTCGGCAGAAAGCTGCGTGTCGATGCGCCGGCGGGCCTCGGCGGCGACCGCCTCGCTCTTGACGAGCTCGATCTCGGTCTCCAGGTTGACGAGGTCCGCGCCGCGACCGTCGGGCGCGTATGGGTTGCCTTCGAGCGGGCGGAGCATGATCGACGTGGTGGCGGTGTACTGGATGCCTTGCTGCAGAGCCAGACCGACACCGGCGGCCACGCCGAGGACACCGAGGGTGACGAGCAGGGCGACGTGCCGTCGCATGGCGCTCGCCAGCAAGCCGGCTGGCGTGTAGCCGAGGGTCTCGACCATGACCTACTCCCACCCCCCCTTCCTGGTCGCGCAGTGTGTCTGCCCGGTATGCGGCGATGGCCGGGACTATGGCGCGTGACCAGGCAGCGGATAAACAGTCTGGTATGTCGGGTCCCCGGCTGCAACAATCCGGATCACCAACGCTTCGCTCGTAACGCGCCGTGACCCTTCTTGCGACCCTCGGCCATCTACCCAGATTCCGGCCTATGTACGCATAGTGTGACAATCGTGGCTGACCGGACTTGACTTGGGGGCACTCGATGGTTGATCACGATCCCGTGCGGGAACCTGACGCCGCGGCACCGCGGCGCGTCCTCCTCGTCGGTTCGAACGGCGGCCACCTTGCACAGTTGCTCGCCTTGCGTCCGTGGTGGGAGACCAGGGAGCGGGAATGGGTGACGTTCGCGACGCAGGACGCGACGTCTCGGCTGCGCGGGGAGACGGTGCACTGGGCGTACTTCCCGACGACTCGCAACGTCCCCAACCTGGTCCGGAACCTGTTCCTCGCCGTGCGGGTGCTTCGCCGCAACCGTCCCGACCTCGTCGTCTCGACCGGAGCCGGGGTTGCGTTCCCCTTCTTCGTGGTCGCTCGACTGCTCCGGATCCCGACCGTCTACCTGGAGGTCTACGACAGGATCGACAGCCGCACCCTCACCGGGCGGTTGTGCCGGCCGTTCACGACGCTCTTCTGCGTCCAGTGGGAGGAGCAGGCTCGCTTGTATCCGGGTGCCCACGTGGTCGGCCCGTTGCTGTGAAGGTGCAGCCGTTGCTGCGAAGGTAGGAGCCCGTAGGGACTCGGCGCGAGAGGGCACAGCATGCGACTGCTTGGCATCGTGGGGACGGACCACCATCGGTTCACGCGGTTCGTTCGGTGGATCGACGCGTGGAGCGCGGGCCAGTCCGGCGTGGAGTGTCTCATCCAGTACGGAACCGCCGACCCTCCGACCCATGCCCGGGGCGCTGCCTACCTCGACCACGACGAGCTGGAGGAGCAGATGGCGGCAGCGGACGTCATCGCCTGTCACGGCGGGCCCTCGACCATCCTCGAGGTCCGGCGTCGCGGCCTCGTGCCCATCGTCGTCCCGCGGTCTCCGCGCTTCGGCGAACACGTGGACGACCACCAGGAGCGGTTCGTCCGGCGCCTCGCCGACTCCGGTCTCGTCCTCGCGGCGCAGTCGGAGGGAGAGCTCGTGAGCCTGCTCGACAAGGCGGTCGCGGATCCGGACGTCGTGGCGATTCCCGCCGATGACACGGGAGGGCAGGGCGCACCCGAGGCGGTGATGCGCTTCGCCGAGCTCGTGTCCGGCCTCTTCGCCCCGCGCTCGACCCGTTGACGCGAACGGTCGACGGCTGGTGCTTCGCCGTCGACGGGTGATACGTCAGCGCAGACGTCAGATGCCGCGGCCGGTGCTGTTGGCGGCGGCCAACGCGCGCTCGGCCGATACCAGCCGTGAGGCGACGAGCACGGTGACGTAGGTACGCGGTTCCCGCCAGTTGAGCCGGAAGGCTCGCCAGGCTGTGCGGAGAGCGGCCCGGGACTGCCCGAGGGCGGCGTACGCGAACGCGCGCTGACCGTGGAGCCGGGCAAGGCCGGCGGCGTCGCGGCTCAGCACCGGATGCTTGGCGATGAGGTAGTCCAGGGCGTCGATGATGGTCTGCCACCGCCGGTTGAAGAACGACTGCCGCCCCCACATCACCCGCACCAGCGGCTGCTCCACCACCGCGATCGGGCCGGCCTGTGCGGCACGCAGCATCCAGTCGTAGTCCTCGCCATAGCTGCCCGGGATCTGCTCGTCGACGAGTCCGATCCGCTCACGCAGCGCGCTCGCGCGCACGAGCACAGTCGACGGGTGTGCCTCCATCACCCGACGCCGGGCGAGTGCGTCGAGCGAGAGGTCAGCCTGGCCTGGGACACGGACGACGCGGGTGTCGCCGTACTCGATCTCGATCCCCGAGACCACGACGTCTGCCGTGGTGGCGCGCAGTGCGGCGACCTGCTGGGTGAGCTTGCCCGGCAACCACTCGTCGTCGTCGTCGCAGAATGCGATGAGCTCACCGGTCGCGACGTCGATGCCGGAGTTTCGCGCCCCGGCAAGTCCGGGCGTCCGCACGTTCGCCACCGCTCGGACGCGACGCCTGGGATGCTCCGAAGCCTGCCGGCAGACGGATTCGTCGACCGGCTCCTGGTCGAAGACCACGACGCACTCGATCGGGCCGGGGTAGTCCTGGGCGAGGACGGCTGCCACCGCCCGGCGGACCAGCTCCTTGCGGTCCCTGGTGGCGATGACGACGGTGACCGCCGGGTGGACGTCCGAGTCGGGTGGCGGAGTGGCTGCGTCGTCTGTCACGGATCGGCTCCTTCGCACGTTGTGAGTTCTCGGTCGGCGCGCCGGCCGGGTCGGTCACGGACCGCCGGTCAGCGCGATCACACCGACGACGGGCGTCATACCGGCCGGACTGCCGTGGCTCGCCCGGATGGCACTGCTGGCTCGGATGGCACGGATGGTACGCACGAGCTCCCTCCGCGTCGTGCGGGCCAGCTGGACCGCGACGATGACGACGCCCTCGTACGCATGCGGTCCAGCGACAAGGCTCGTCGCTTCGACCTGCATATGGGGCGCGACGCGCCGGACGTACGTGGCGAGCTCTTCCCCAACCAGCTCGGTGCTGCACCTCACGAGCACCACAGGTTTGCCGTCGCACACCGAGTCGAGGCGCGCGGCCAGGCGTTGGCCGACCGCATCGGTCAGGCCGCGGTCGCCGTCGCGGATCGCTGCCACATCCACGACGGCGACGACGGGCAGCCCGCTGGCGTCTGCGATGTCGAGCGTGTCCTGGAGGACTCGTCGCCTGCGACGTCGCAGGTATCCCGCGGCAAGGCCTGCCCCGAACCCAGCCGCGAGGCCGGACACCGGCGCGACCTCGGCGTTGTGCCGTGTCGGCCGGTCGGGAAGGGTGGCGCGACGCACGATGGACGCCCGCTCGCTCGTGGTCGCGTCGACCTTGGCGATCGCATCGTCGATCCGCGCGATCTGCTCGCGTAGCTCTCCGCGCACCTCGGGACTGGACGGCAGGGTCGGCTGGTCAGTGGAATCGTCCGAGTCGTCTGCCGTGCTGCCTGAAAGGGGCTCCTCACCCTGGAGCACGTTCTGGAGGGTGACTCGCCGTTTGTTCAACGCGTCCCTCACCCGGTGGGCGTGGTCGGCGATCAGCGCGGAGCGCTGCCGTACGTACTCGTCGGCAACCGCCTGGGCGCCCGTGCGCGCCTGTGCTGCGGAATCGCCGACGAACTCGATGGAGAAGATGCGCGAGTTCGCCGGCACGCTGAGCCGTATCCGTTCGCGTACCTTCGCGGCCGTCCAGGCTTCCGGGGCGGTGGAATGCGTCGCTCGGGAAAGGCGTTCGGCGACTCGTCCGAGCACGAGGTCGGAGCGGATCAGCTCGGCCTCGGTGTCTTGCGTCCACGCTCGAGGCGGCGGCCCGGAGTCGTGCGCGCGCGTGTCGAGGCGGAGGTCGAGGTAGGCCGGTGTGGTGGGGGTGAGGACCGTGACGTGGGACACGTAGATCGGTGGGGTGAGCCATGTGACGCCGAGCCCGATCGCAAGTCCGGCAAGCGCCGTGAGGCCGGCGAGCTTCAGGTGACGTCGTACCAGCCGACGGTAGAGCGCGAGCTCGACGGTGGATGTCATGAGCGGACACGCAGGAGGTCGTCGAGCAGGTCGAGGAGCCAGGTCGTGCGGGCGACGAGGGGTGCGCCCCAGGGCGTGTCGCAGTCGATGCTGTAGCGGCGGGCGAGTTCCACGAGGTACGCCGCCCAGACAGCGCCCGGATCGTTGCCGGCGAAGCCGGTGGCCTGGCCAGGCAGCTGCCGCTCACCCCGGGCCAGCCGCAGGGTGTGGTCGCGGGCCTGCCGTTCCCCTCTGGATTGCAGCACCCTCTGCATCTCGAAGTGCGCGAGGTCGAACCCGAGCGGGACCCCGGCGGCACAGCGTTCGAGGTCCCAGAGCAGAACGCCGCCGCCGGACCAGGCCATGTTCCACGGTGTCCAGTCCCCGTGCCACAGACCCAGCGTCAGGTCGGTCGCGCCGTACCGGCTCTCCACGGCCGACACGATGCGCGCGAAGCGTTCGGATCGGGCGGGATGCCGCACGGCATCAGGCGTCGTGCGGACACGCCGCCAGAACGGGCTCTCGGCAAGTGCGCTGGACGACGTGCCGTGAAGCTCGGCGAGCTCGCGCATCGCCGCCACGGGCGCGCCGCGCCGGCCCGGACGTCCCGTCCCGCGACCGCTCCCGCGTGGTGGTGGGGCGGCGGCGAGGTCCTCGAGCACCAGCACCTCGAGCCCGCGCCACTGCCCGTGGTGGACGACCGCCGGAGTGCGGAACGTCGCGGGCTCGCGCCCGCCCGACGCCAGCATGCGCAGCGCCTCCGCTTCGGCGCGCACCAAGGCTCTGGTCACGTCGTTCGTGCCGAGCTTGACGAAGCCGAGCGTTCGGCCGCCCGGTGTGAGAGCGTGCAGCACCGGTTTACGGTTCGCGCGCGGAGGCCCGACGCCGAACGCGAAGACCGCTGTGGAGCCGAAGATCGTCGCGAGATGGTCTTCGAAGGACTCGTGGCGGGCTGGCTCGGCGAGCGCGTCCCTGGTCTGCCGTACGGTCAGCCGGCTGCCCACGACCGTGCCCGTGAGCCGGTACGCGGACGGCAGCCGCACCGCGTAGGCCAAGGCGGTACGCAGGACGCGCTGGACGAAGCCGGAGCCGTGGCTGTGCTTGCGTAGGGCGTGTGCCACGACCGCGCCGGCGGCCGGCCCGTCCACCAACGGGACCGCAATGCGCGGCCGTCGCCGATCGGGGAGGACGAGATACTCCCGCAGCACCTCCCCCGCGGCCTCGTGTGCGGTTGCCTCGCTCGTGACGCCGTTGAGCTTCCCTGCTCGCCGATCCGAGACGCCCGTCGGATCGGGCCGACGGCTCCACTGACCGCTCTGGCTCGTGCCCACATGACCAGGTGCACGACGCCAGTCGGTCCGGGTGCCGTCGAGCGGGCGGCCCTCGGTCACGACGGTGCCCGGCCAGAGCATGCGCGCCGTGTCGCAGACGACATCCCATGTCGTCGCGGGAGCGGGCGCAGTTGCCTGGTCAGCTCGCGTGGTCACGATGGGCTCCTCACCGGGTCGCGTCGTGTGCCGGGCATCGACGCCTCGTCACGTGCGCCTCCAAGCCGTCCCCTTGGTACGCGCGCAGGTCGGTTCGGTGCTGCGCGCGCCCGTACGCCTGCGGTCGCGGTCTCGGCGTCCGCCTGCCGGGCGAGCAGGCCGAGCGTGATCATGACCGTCGTCATGGGCGCGTCGAACGTGTCGTACACCAAGAGCTCGATTCCAAAGAAGACCAGCACACAGCCACCGGCGATGCCGAGCGGCGACGAGTCCCTCAGTGCTGCCACGAACCGGCGGGCGAAGAAGCCGAGGAAGAGCGCCAGCCCCACAAGACCCTGGGAGAAGACTACGAGCCACAGCTGACCCTGGGTGCCCATGGGCGGGACGGCGCATGCGGGGCAGTCCGGCGTGGCGCCGCCGGCAATCGACGTGAAGTTCCCGGCGACGTCGCGGGTCGACCCGAAACCGAGCACGGGTGAGGCCTCGAGCACGGCGCGCACGGTGAGCGCCGCGAGATCCGCCCTGCGGTCGTTGGAGTGCGGCGCGTTCAGTCGTTCGTACACCAACCTGCCGAGCGGGCTGAACGTCATGACGAGCGCGCCGACCACCACGCAGGCGACGATCGTCGGGAGCAGCCAGCCACCGCGCCCCCGATTCGGAGCCGTTCGCCCGCGGGAGTCCTGGGGTTGCCTCTTGCTCCGCTGCCTCCGCGAGCTCGTCTCGTCCTCACCGTCTGGCAGCTCGCCGTCCAGGGCCGCCAACCGCCAGACGAGGTAGCAAAGGCCCACTCCGAGGGCGAGCCACAGGCCGCGGTTGAGTGAGTAGACGGTCGGCACGAGCCCGGCGACGAGGACGAACGGTGCCAGCCAGCGGCGCGGTCCGGCGCCGCGGCCGAGCCAGGCCAGCAAGAAGAACGGCAGGTAGAGCGAGAAGTTCGCGCCCCAGGAGTTGGCGAACGCGAACGGCGCAATCGGTCGCGCGGTCTCGTACCCGAGGACGTTCTGGACGTCGGCGGCCGCCGGGTGGACCATCTGGTTGACGAACCCGTTGGACGCAAGGCGCTGCGGCAGCAGCATCTCCATCAGGGACGTGAACGAGAATCCCGGTGCGACGACACCGAGCATGCCTCCGCAGACGGTCACCACGAACATGAAGCCGAGCAGCCGCACCACCCTGCGCGTCGGCAGATCCCGCTCGGGCGTGTTGAGGACGTAGAGCAGGATGACGGTGGCCGCGATGTACATCGAGGCGCGGTAGCCGAAGACGAGCAGTCGCTCCAAACCGCCACCGGGCACCGCGCCTGGCGCATCGACCCAGAGCATCGCCGCGCTTGCGAGCATCCACCCGAGGAAGCCGAGCCAGAGACCGAAGCCACGGGGTGCACGCAGCCCTCGGCGGGTCATGAG
Source organism: Actinopolymorphaceae bacterium (assembly GCA_036564245.1). Taxonomy (GTDB): domain Bacteria; phylum Actinomycetota; class Actinomycetes; order Propionibacteriales; family Actinopolymorphaceae; genus Thermasporomyces. Next base: position 40,845 of record DATCKU010000071.1, on the reverse strand, counting down.
CTCGATCGCCAGGGGAATGGCGAAGCCCACGAAGACGAAGTTCGCCACGCCGAGCGCCCACCAGAGCGGGAACCCGTAGAACAGCGCCATGAGGGGCCAGCCGACCGGCAGGATGCGAGGCGTGCCGCCGCGATGGACCGGGCCACGACGACCAGGCACCAGAGCATTCCGGACCGCCCTGAAGGCTTTGGCCGGTGCGCTGCCGATGATTTCGGCCCTCCCGCTTCGCCGCGGAATTGTTGCTCTCGGTACAGACACTGTCACTTTCGGTTTCATTAGGCCGGCTGGTGGCGAATAACAAGGTCAAGACTCGGTCGCGGATCGGCCCCCCAACTTGCACCTCATGGTCATCGGCCGGCAGGATGCTCTACGCATTTTGCACTGCATTTGCAGTTCGCCCCCATAGGTCTGCCAGTCGCTTCCGAGCCGAGGCGTGCCTTCATGACTTTCGAGGGTCGCGCCAGGACCCGGACGCGACGTGCGCTTTCGCGGGAGTTACGTTGCCTATGCGTCGGTTGAGCGTCGCAGTCACCGCTGTCTGTGTCGCAGTTTCGACGGTTCTCAGCTCCTCTCCTGCCTTCGCGGTCCAGACCGCCCAGTCGAGGGTCGTGAGTGCTGATCCCGTGAACTGGACTCCGCACATTCTCGACGGTCACGTCAAGGCCATCGTGCAGGCCGGCGACACCGTCATCGTGGGCGGTGCGTTCACCCAGGTGAGCTCCGCCGACGGGAACACCATCTACAACCGGTCCAACATCGTGGCCTTCAACGCCACGACGGGCGCGGTCAGCACGACCTTCGTCCCGCAGGTCGACGACGAGGTGACCTCGCTGGCTCTCGCCCCTGACGGCAAGTCGGTGTTCATCGGCGGCTTCTTCGACACCGTCAACGGCCAGCCGAGAAAGAGCCTGGCCAAGCTCAACCTGTCGGATGGGCAGCTCACCTCCGGGTTCACGACCCCGAAGCTCACCGGGCGCGTCAAGGACCTCAAGCTCGTGAAGGGTCGACTGTGGGTCGCTGGCACCTTTACCCACGTCGCGGGCAAGGCGATCCCGGCTCTTGCGACGCTCAACCCGAGCACCGGTGCCGTCGACACCTTCCAAAGCGTGCTCTTCGAAGGTCCGCGGACCAACGGGACCCTGCAGGTGCTCAAGATCGACGCCACGCCGGACGGCACGCGGCTGGTCGCGATCGGTGACTTCGTGCGGGTCGGTGGCGAGCCTCGGGAGCAGATCGCGATGCTCGACATCGGCGGGTCCAAGGCCACCGTCGCCAACTGGCGCACCAGGTTCTACGAGGCGACGTGCAGCTCGTCGTTCCCCACCTACATGCGTGACGTCGACATCTCGCCGGACGGCTCGTACTTCGTCGTCGTCACGACCGGCGGGTACGGCGGCGGTCCGCCGAAGCCCTGCGACACCTCCGCGCGTTTCCAGACCGGTGTGAGCGGCACGGACATCGCTCCGGTGTGGGTCGCCTACACAGGTGGCGACACGCACTACTCGGTCGCGGTGACCGGAACGGCGGTCTACGTCGGCGGGCACTTCCGCTGGCAGAACAACCCCCATGGTCCGGCCGACACCGCCGGGCCGGGCGCGGTGGAGCGCAGCGGCATCGCCGCCCTCGATCCGGTCAACGGCATGCCGCTGCGGTGGAACCCAGGGCGGACCCGCGGCGTCGGTGTCTTCGACATGCTGGCGACGAGTACGGGACTGTGGGTCGGAAGCGACACCGACCGGATCGGCAACTTCGAGTACCACGGGCGCATCGCGTACTTCCCGCTGGCCGGTGGGACGACCGTGCCGCGCCCGGCGACGGCGAGCCTGCCGACCGACGTCTACCTGGTCCCGACCGGCACCAACCCGGTTCCGCGGAAGCGCTCCTTCGACGGGACGCACGTCGGCAGCACGACGACGGCGCCCGCGGGCAACCTGGCGTGGAGCAACGTCCGCTCCGCGTTCATGCTCGGTGACGAGCTCTTCATCGCCTGGAACGACGGTACGTTCAATCGACGGTCGTTCGACGGCTCGGCGTACGGCAGCCCGACGACCATCGATGCCTCCGACCAGTTGGTGAGGGACTCGGCGTGGCACGCCGACGTCGCCGCGGCGACCGGGATGTTCTTCCTCGACGGGAAGATCTACTACACGCGTTCCGGGTCGAGCACGCTGTACGCGCGCTACTACACGCGCGAGAGCGACACCGTGGGTGCGCAGCGGTTCAGCGTGAGCGGAAGCCTGACCGGGCTCAGCTTCGGTGCCGTGAGCGGCATGTTCTACGCCGACGGCAAGCTCTACGTGGCGTCGTCTGCCGACGGCAACCTGCGGCGGGTCGACTTCACCGACGGCAAGCCGGTGCCCGGCACCGTCGCGGTGGTGAGCGGACCGACCGTCGACGGGAACGACTGGCGGGCACGCACGGTCTTCCCGTTCGTCGACCCCGAGGCGGGCGCCGGGAGTCCGCCGACGGCGGAGCTCTCGTACACCTGCCAAGGGCTCACGTGCACGTTCAGCTCGGTCGGCTCGACCGACGAGGACGGGACGATCACGTCGTACAAGTGGACGTTCGGTGACGGCGCGACCGCGACCAGCGCGGCCCCGACCCACACGTACGACCAGCCCGGGACCTACACGGTGACGCTGACCGTGACCGACAACTCCGGCAAGACCGGCACCAAGAGCGCGGAGATCACGGTCACCGACGCGACGGAGCTCGCGGCGAAGTTCAGCGTCTCCTGCGAGGGCCTGGAGTGCTCGGTGGACGGCCGCAGCTCCACAGACCCGAGCGGCGGCATCACGTCGTACGAATGGACGTTCGGCGACGGCGCCACGGCGACCGGTGCGACCGCATCGCACACGTACGCCCTCCCCGGCCGCTACCCGATCACGCTCACCGTGACCGGCCACGACGGTCAGACGGCGGAGCTCACGCAGCACGTCAGCGTGGCGGCGCCGACGTCCAGCGTCCGCTTCGTCGCCCAGGCGGGCAGCAACCGCAACGCCACGACCCACCGGGTGACCATCCCCACCGACGTGGCGGCCGGTGACCGACTCCTGCTGTTCTTCTCGGTCAACTCCACGCAGGTCACCGTCTCGGGGCCGAGTGGCGTCACCGGGTGGACCAGTGTCGGCACCAAGGCGGATTCGGGAATGGTGACCCACGTGTGGCAGAAGGAGGCGTCGCCGACCGACGCCGGGTCGACCGTGGAGATCACCTTGTCGGGCTACGCCAAGGCCGATATGGCCGTGGTCGCCTACCGCGGCCCGGACGTCACCGTGCGGGCGCACCAGGCAGTCGTCGAGTCCACCTCACGTCCTGACCACACGACGCCTACCGTGCAGGGTGTCGACGGTGGGTGGCTCGTGAGCTACTGGGCTGACAAGTCGTCGGCCACGACGAGCTGGACCGCGCCAGCCGGCGAGGTGATCCGACGCACTGAGGCAGGAACTGGCAGCGGTCGGATCACCGTGCTGCTGACCGACGGTGGTTCGGCGGCTGGTACCGGCACGAAGGGCGGACTCACGGCGACTGCCGACGCGGCGAGTGGGAACGCCACGATGTGGTCGATCGTGATTGGACCCGGGGGATGATGACGCTCGACAATGACCACGTAACGCCGGCCATTGCCACAAGACAGAGGCCTGTAAGCCCAGGACAGGTACGAACCGCCTTGTGGAGAAAGGGCCGGGCGGTTGTCGTGGCCCTGATGCTGGCCTCATGCCTCAGCGCGACGACCTCGTGCGCGCTGCTCGAGTACTGGGGTGACGGTGGGGTTGGAGCCTCCGCCGGGTCCGGGGGTGGCGCCGCAGACTACAAGTCCGGCGCCACCGACGAGTTCTCCGAGCGTACGGTCAGCAACCAGAGCACCGCGTCGGCCCGGCTGGTCGAGCTGAAGGCGAAGCGTGGCGACGACACCGAGACCGTGACGTTCACCTTCGCCGACACCGAGGTCCTGCCGAAGTACCGCGTCCACTACGTCGACGCGCTGCGCAGCCATCCCGAGGACGACCCGCTTCCGCTCGCCGGCAACGCGGTGCTGCAGGTCGAGTTCCGGCTGACCAACCCCAACACCGACAACCGCATGGCCGTGCAACCCAACATCAACCTGGATCAGCCCCAGATCAAGCAGGTCCTGCTGGCACGCAACGTCGGCGGGAGCCTTATCTTCGGGATTGGTCTGGAAAACCGCGCGGCGTTCCGAGTGCAGGAGCTATCGGAGCCGAGCCGGTTGGTGGTGGAGGTGCAGACGAGTTGAGCGAAGGGCGCGACAGCAGTCTGCGGTCGGCGGCGCCCCCGTGGGTGAAGGCGTCGGGGCGTGCCGTGGCCCACACGATCGGTCGCTACACGTCGAACGGGCGGTTGGTGCCCAGCTTCCTCGTGATCGGTGGACAGCGATGTGGCACGACGTCACTGCACCGAGCGTTGATCGCGCACCCTGTCGTCGCCGGCCCGATCCTGCACAAGGGGGTCAACTACTTCGACCTCAACTACCACCGTGGTCCCGCGTGGTATCGCGCCCACTTCCCGCTGCTCTCGACGGCCAGGCGGCGCGCCGGCAACTGGTCGGTGGGATCAGGTGAGCCGCAGGCGATGGAGTCGTGCGGCTACTACCTCTACCACCCCTTGGCGTTGCCCAGGATCGCCCGAGACCTCCCGGGGGTCCGGTTGATCATCATGATCCGGGACCCGGTCGAGCGGGCGTACTCGGCGCACAAGCACGAGGTCGCGCGTGGCTTCGAGACCGAGAGCTTCGAGCGGGCGCTCGAGCTGGAGGAGGAGCGGCTGGCCGGGGAGGAGGAGCGGCTGGCGAGCGACCCCCACTACCAGAGTCACTCGCACCGGCACCACGCCTACCTCGCCCGCGGTCGCTACGTCGAGCAGCTGGAGCGGGTCTTCGGACTTTTCAGTCGGGAGAACGTCCTCATCATCGAGAGCGAGAACTTCTTCGCCAATCCGGCCGAGGTCTACGACCAGGTACTCGACTTCCTGGGCCTGCCGTCGTGGGTGCCCTCGTCCTTCGGCCGCTACAACGCCCGTCCGAGCGCGCCGATGCCCGAGTCGCTGCGCAAGCAGCTCGACGAGTACTTCCTCCCGTACGACGAGAAGCTCGCCAAGCTGCTCGGTCACACGCCTGCTTGGCGCCGCTGAGCCCGGCGGTGCTCAGCTGTCCCCGCGCTCGGACGGGATGTGGTCGTCCAGCGCTTGACGCAGCTGGGCGATCGCCCGGTGCGCATGCGCCTTCACCGTCCCCACGGCACAGCCCAGGACCGCGGCGGTCTCCGGCTCCGTCAGGTCCTCGTAGTACCGCAGCACGATGACCGCCCGCTGCCGCTTGGGCAGGGCCTGCACGCACCTCCACACCCGGGCGCGCTCATCCACCTGGTCGGTGCCTGCCGGCACGCCGAGGTCGGGTAGCTCGGTGCCGCTCAGGTGCTCCTCGCGCCGGTACCGCTGCCGCCACCACGACATGGCGGTCGTGACGAGGGTCTTCCGTACGTACGCATCGACTGCCTGCCGGCTACGGATCCGGTCCCATGACACGTACACCTTGGCGAGCGCGGTCTGGAGGACGTCCTCGGCGTGCCCGTGGTCACCGGTGAGCTGGTACGCCGTGCGCAGGAGCGCGGGCGCGCGGCGGCGTACGAACTCGGTGAACTCGCCCCCGTCACCACTGGCCTCGGCGGCGTCACCGGCACGCCGGTCCTGAGCGGTCGAAGCGACGCGTCGGACAGGCTCCAGGATGGCTCCGTCCAGAGGAGGGTGCGTGGTGACGTCGTGGTCGAGGAAAGACGAGGTGGGGCGAACGAGTACGTCCTCGGTGGTCGGCATCCCCGGTTTCCCTTTCGTCTGTCGACTACCGGGGATCGTGGCGACCGACCATGTACTCGACCTGTACTCAGCCTTTACTGGCGTGCGCACCGCCTGTGCCGGACCTGTGTGGCGTGCGTGGCTCGACAAGACTCGGCGAGACCCGACAACAGGAAGGACGCCTGGCGGGCGCGGACAGTTGACAGCCGATCCGGCGACAGCACGTTTCGGACGCCGAACGACCCCTACCACCACGGATCGACGGGCGGCGCATCACCCGAGAGCTCGGGGAATCGTCTCGTTCAGGTCAACTCGAGCGAGCCCGCCCGTCGGGACAGGCGTTCGACCTGGCGAAACGCGGCGACACCCAGGGCCGGCAGCACCACCGCGAACCCGAGCAGCGGGAGGAGATCGCGCCACACGTCGGCCAGCGTGGCGTCTGCCGTGATCGCCTCGACCAACGAGGAGATGCCGTACCCGAACGGCAGCAGCCGAGCGGGCACCCGCAGCCAGTCCGGGAGCGCGGCGACGGGGTACGCCGTGCCGGCCATCAGCATGATCGGCGGGAACACCAGGTTCGAGACCTGGTTGGCGTTGCGGATGGCGATGCCGATCGCTCCGACCACCATGGCGAACCCCCACATGCACGAGCCGAAGAGCACCAAGGTGACGAGCAAGGTCAGCGGGTTCATCTGCAGGGTGAGCCCGAAGGCGATCACCCCGACGCCCAGGGTGAGCAGCGCGCAGACCAGTGCCTCGGCGACCGCGAAGAGCTGGAAGCCGCCGAGCCAGGCGTAACGAGAGCACGGGGTCAGCAGGAGCGTGCCGAGCGTGCCGCGACCGCGCTCGACGTCGAGCAGCTCGCTCGCGCTGAAGATCATGCCGAACAGCAGCGCAAGGCAAGCGCTGCCCACGATCGCGTAGTCGAGCAGGGCGCGGTTGTCGCTGTAGACCAGGCCGACGATGAGCAGGTTGAAGACCGGGACCATCATCCACACGAGGACGTAGAAGAACGGACCTGTGGTGAGGATCTTCGTACGCCCGGCGGCGAGGGCGGATTCGAGCACGATTCGAGCGGTCATCTGGGCCTCCGCGGCGTCATAGCAGGTCGAGGGTGGCGCGCTTGCGCAGCGCGTTGTCCGTGTGGTTCAGCGACCAGATGCCGGCGACCAGGAACCCGAGGCTCGTGAGTGCCGTCGCAAGCATCGAGTGGGAGACGTCGGCGAGGGACGATCCGGCCAGCGTCACCGCCCGCAGCGCGTCCACCGCGTGGGCCAACGGGATGGCGTCGGAGACGACGTGTAGCCAGTCCGGCAGCACGGTCCGGGGGACGAAGAAGCCGGCCAGGAGCCAGGTGGGTACCTGCAGGAAGTTGGACATGGCGTTGGACTGCCGGGAGAGGATGAAGAGCCCGGCGAAGCCGACGCCGACGCACATCGTGCTGGCGTACAACGCGACCAGACACACGACCGCCGCAAGCGGGTCGGCGACGTCGAAGCGGGCACCGAGGAGTGCGCCGACCACCAGGCAGCTCGCGACACCGGTGAACCCCCAGACCACCCGCCCGAGGCCGTAGCCCACGACGACCGCGCCGGTTCGCGCTGGTGCGGCGAACGTCGTGCCGATCGTGCCGTTGTAGATCTCGGACTGCAGAGCGTTCCCGCTGCCCCAGATCGTGCAGTCCCACGCCATGACGGCCAGGATGCCGATGACCAGGAAGCCCACGACGTCCTCGGTGGGCACGGTGCGCTGGCCGGAGATGTCGTACGCGAGGACGAACGTGATGAGCCACATCACCGGCGTGAGCGGAGCCCGAAGCAACATGATGGGATGCGAGGCCAGCTGCAGCAGGCCGATCCGTGCGGCGGCCAGGATGACGCGCCCGTCGGCGTAGAGCCGCGCGGACCACGTGGCTCCGCCGAGGCGCTTGTCCGCGGTCTGAGCTGTCATGACTCGTCCTCCTCGAACTCGCGCCCGGTGGCGGCAAGGAAGGCGTCCTCCAGCGTGGGCTCGCGGACGTCGATCGCGCGTACGCCCGCGCCCAGGTCGTGCAGCACGGCGAGCGCCCGGTCGAGGGCGGCTGTCGTGTCGGTGCATCGCAGCGTGAGGGCGTCGGCGGACGCGTCGAGGCGTACGTGCGTGACGGCGGGCACCGCCTCGAGGCGCCGGTGCACCAGGGCCTGCTGGTGGTCGTGGCCGTCGAACGGCTCGGCCAGCCTGACCACGACCTGACGGTCGACCTCTGCTCGAGCCTTCAGCTCGTCCGGGGTTCCTCGCGCGACGATGAGCCCGTGGTCGACGATGGCCAGCTCGTCGCAGAGCTGGTCGGCCTCGTGCATGTCGTGGGTGGTGAGCAGGACGGTGTGCTTGGGCACGAGGTCGGCGATCAGCTGGCGAAGGTCGATCGCGGCCGCCGGGTCGAGGCCGATCGTGGGCTCGTCGAGGATCACGACGGCCGGCTCGTGGAGCAGCGTCTTGGCGACGTGCAGACGCTGTTTCATGCCGCGTGAGAAGCTCTCGACCCGTTCGTCGGCGCGGTCGGTGAGCTTCACGCGCTCGAGCAACTCCGCGGAGCGTCGGGCGATGGAGCGGGTGTCCATGCCGTAGAGCCGACCGAAGTACCGCAGGTTCTCGCGTGCCGACAGTTGGTTGTACAGGCCCTTGTCGCCGCCGAACAGTACGCCGAGCGCCTTGCGCACGGCGTACTCCTCGCGTACGACGTCGTGACCCTCGATGCGCGCGTAGCCACCGGTCGGGATCAGGAGTGTCGACAACATCTTGATGGTCGTCGTCTTGCCGGCGCCGTTCGGCCCGAGCATCCCGAAGATGGTGCCGCGCGGTACGTCGAAGCTCACGCCGCGGACCGCCTCGACGAGCTCGGACGAGCGGAACCAGCCCTTGCGCTTGCGGTAGGTGCGGCGCAGGTCGCGGACGGTGATGCTGAGGTCGTCCTGGGAAGGCCGCATCGCCGCGACCGGCTCGGTCAGATTCTGGGTCATGGCGGGTGCCTTTCGTTCGGTCATGTCGACCAGGTGAAGCCGGGTACGACGGGCGGACGGTTGACCTGCACGATGACGTCGGTGACGTGTCGGGCGAGATCCCGCCACCAGGTGGCGGGCAGAGCGCCCGACGGGGTGGCATCGCCGCGTGGAGCCGCCGTGGCCCGGGCTGTGCTCGCCCGAGGCTCGGCCATGATGCGGTGCTGCATGGCGTCGAGCTCGGCGGCCGGCAGGCGGACCGCCTGCGCCCACATCTCGAGCGCCTGCTCCACGTTCTCGAACGCCGGCGGGATCGGCGTCTCACGCTGTGGTCTCTCGGTCGGGTCGGTCATCGTCCTACCTCCATGCCGGGTTCCGGCGGGATGGCGAGCTGTGCGGCAAGCGCCTGGCGGGCTCGCGCGAGCTTGTAGCGGATGGTCCCCGCAGGCTGGCCGAGGGCTTCGCCGATCTGGGCGCTGGTGAGCTCGCCCACGACATGCATCGCGAGGATCACGCGGAGCTCCTCGGGCAGCGAGCGCACCGCTCGGGTGACGGCATTCAGCAGCTCGGCGCTCTCGGCTCGGGTGTGCGGCTCGTCGGGCGGTGGCGCGGTGTGCGTCACGAGTGAGGCCAGGGCCTGGGTCGTCGCCCTTCGGGTCGCACGAGAGCGGTACGCATCGGTGACGAGGTTTCGGGCCACCGTGAAGATCCACGCGTGTCTTCGGTGCGTCGGCAGGGAGCGGACCTCGTCGAGGTTGCGCCACACCCGCAGGAAGACGTCCTGGAGGAGGTCCCGGGCGGCTTCGGGGTCGCCGAGCCGTCCGAGAAGGTAGGCGTACACACCGGGCTGATGCGTCCGGAAGATCTCACTGAAGACTGACTCGGCGGTGGCGGCACCGTCAGCCGGCGTCGGCATCGTCGGCCACCTTGAACTCGCCGTACTTCGCGGTGGTGAGAAGCTGCAGCACTGGAATCAACCGCTTGGGCGCGGTGAGATCGCCGACGAGCGTGATCTCCGTGATCTTCTCGCGGAGCAGGTCGGGTGGCACGTCGTCGTCGATGCGAACCGATCCCACCAGCGCGATGGCGATCGGCTCGTCCAGCAGTTCGAAGAACGCCTTGCTGAACGTCTGGTCGCCGGTGAAGAACCTCGGCCGACCGTCGTACCACGCAAGCTGGCCGCTTCCGGTGAGCACCGGTGCGAGCACCGCCTCGCTCTCGCGGGGGAGTACGAGCAAACCGGAGTAGATGAGCTTCTGGAAGCCGACCTCGCGCACCGGATCGGTCACGATCACCCGGCCGGCGACCATGAGGACGTCGTCCGGCGTCCCCCCTCGGTTGGCGAGGCTTTCACCGCCCAACGTCTGCTCGCCGGTGAGGGACCGGAAGTCCTGCCCCTCGGCGGGCCTGTAATAGACGACCGCGCCCGTCGTCCTGGTGAGCGCGGGGCCGAGCGCCGCTTCGCTGCCACGCGGTGCGAGGACCAGCCCGGTCACGATGATCTCGCGATAGCCGACCCTGGTGACCGGGCTCGTGATGATGAGAGCACCGATCACGACGAGGATCTCGTTGCTGCCCGGATCGGCCAACCCGTCGCCGCCGACCGTCAGGGCTCCGCTGTGCACGTTCAGATGCGCGTCGGTCGGGACGGGGATGACGACGCCGACGTCTTTCATCGGGATGCGGGCGAGCGCTCCGCTCAGGTTCTCCGGGATGATGATCGCGCCGACGTCGCTGATGCTGGAGATCCGGTCGAGCTCCTCGGCCCAGGTGACATGGGAGAGATCGAGCATGCCGACGCCCCTGATCGCACCACTCATCGGTTGTTCTGCCATGGTTGGTTCCTCTCGCGGTCGGCTGAGCGTCCGTCCATAACTCAAAAGACGGAGGACCGACCCGGGTGTTGGCGGCAATCGCGTCGATTGTGACGATCACAGGCGCTCAGCCTGCGGCGTTTGGGGGAATTCCTCCCGGCCTGGCTGCCTCGTGACCAAGCGACTCCACGAGGGGCTCACGAGCCGACCCTCGGTGCCCTACGGGCCCACTCGGAACGGAAGGCCGGATTGTCCGTGCGGCACGCTAGCCTTGGTGGGGCACCCCGGTACGCATGGCGAATCGGGGCGTTCACGCGTGCCGCCAAACTGGCGCGTCGTTCAACCTCTCGTCAACTCAAGGACCACATGAGCCTCACCGGACTCATCTCGCCCGTCGCAACCGATCCTGCGATCTCGGCTGCCGTCGAGGCAGCCAGGGCCAGCGTGGCCAGACCGCTCGATCTCACCGCTCCCAAGGCGGTGCAGCCGTTCGCCGTGGCGGCTCTTGCCGCGTCCGAAGACCACGGTGGGGCTGACCGGCCGGTGCTCGCCGTGACTGCCACCGGCCGCGAGGCTGAAGACCTCACCGCAATGTTGCAGAGCTTGCTGGGCGACCCCACGGCAGTCGCCTACTACCCCGCCTGGGAGACCCTCCCGCACGAGCGCCTCTCTCCGCGCTCGGACACCGTGGGCCGCCGGCTTGCCGTACTCCGTCGTCTCGTGCACCCCACGGCCGAGGCGCCCCGCCCGAAGGTCGTCGTCGCGCCGGTCCGCAGCGTGCTGCAGCCTCAGGTGAAGGGCTTGGCCGACCTCGAGCCGGTCTCACTGCACGTCGGCGACTCGATCGACTTGGAGGAGCTGGTACGAAGGCTCGCGGCCGCGGCCTACCACCGGGTCGATCTCGTGGAGCGGCGCGGTGAGTTCGCCGTCCGCGGCGGCATCGTCGACGTCTTTCCGCCAACCGAGGAGCACCCGCTCCGGGTGGAGTTCTTCGGCGACGAGGTCGAGGAGATCCGAACGTTCAAGGTCGCCGACCAGCGTTCGCTCGGCACGGCGCAGTCGCTCTACGCCCCACCCTGTCGTGAGCTTCTGCTGACGGAGGAGGTCCGGGAGCGGGCCGCCCAGCTGGCGGACGCGCATCCGGAGCTCGCCGAGCTGTTCGAGAAGCTTGCTCACGGGCACGCGGTCGAGGGCATGGAGTCGCTCGCGCCCGTGCTGGTCGACGAGATGGAGCTGCTGGTCGACCTGCTGCCCCGCGACACGCATGTCGTGGTGTGCGATCCGGAGCGGGTTCGCAGCCGTGCCCACGACCTGGTCGCCACCAGCCAGGAGTTCCTCGAGGCCAGCTGGGCGGCAGCCGCTGGTGGGGGACAGGCACCCATCGACCTGGGTGCTGCGGCCTATCGCAGCCTGGCCGACATTCGTACGCATGCGATGGCGAGTGGTCTCGCCTGGTGGAGCATCTCGCCGTTCGCCCTGGACTCCGCGGCTGACGGCGAGTCGAACGGACCCGTGCGCACCGAGACCGGCGAGCTGGTCCAGATCGACGTCGACGTCGAGGCGGGTGCGGTCGAGTCGTACGCCGTCGACGCGCATGCCGCGAGTGCCTACCACGGCGACACGGCCGCCCTCGTGTCGGACGTCCACAAGTGGATCAGCGACAGCTGGCGGATCGTCTTCGTCACCGAGGGTCCGGGACCCGCGCAGCGGCTGGTCGAGGTGCTGCGCGGTCACGAGCTCGCCGCGCGGTTCGACGAGTCGCTCGACTTCGTTCCCGAGCCGGCGCTGGTGCACGTCTCGTGTGGTCGCCTCGACCACGGGTTCATTGCGCCTCAGGCCAAGCTCGCGATCCTCGCCGAGGCCGACCTGCACGCCCGCGCCGGCATCTCGACGAGGGACATGCGGAAGATGCCGACCAGGCGTCGCCGCACCATCGATCCACTGGAGCTGCGTCCGGGGGACTACGTCGTGCACGACCAGCACGGTGTCGGCCGGTTCGTGGAGATGATGGAGCGCACGGTTGGTACGGGCCAGCAACGCACCACGCGCGAATACCTCGTCATCGAGTACGCATCCTCCAAGCGTGGTCAGCCCGGCGACCGGCTCTTCGTACCCACCGACCAGCTCGACATGGTCACCCGCTACGTGGGCGGCGAGCAGCCGACCTTGGACCGGCTGGGCGGCTCGGACTGGTCGAAGCGCAAGAACCGCGCGCGCAAGGCGGTGCGGGAGATCGCGGCCGAGCTCATCAAGTTGTACGCCGCTCGGCAGGCGACCAAGGGCCACGCGTTCAGTCCCGACACGCCGTGGCAACGCGAGCTCGAGGATGCGTTCCCGTACGTCGAGACCCCCGACCAGCTCGCCACCATCGACGATGTCAAGAGGGACATGGAAAAGCCGATCCCGATGGACCGGCTGATCTGTGGCGACGTGGGATACGGCAAGACCGAGATCGCCGTGCGCGCGGCGTTCAAGGCGGTGCAGGACGGCAAGCAGGTAGCGGTTCTCGTCCCGACCACGTTGCTCGTCCAGCAGCACCTGTCGACGTTCTCCGAGCGCTTTGCGCCGTTCCCGGTGACCGTGCGGGCGTTCTCGCGTTTCCAGTCCGACCGTGAGGCGCGCGAGACCATGGCGGGACTTGCGACGGGAACCGTCGACGTCGTGATCGGTACGCATCGCCTGCTCGGCGACGACGTGCGGTTCAAGGACCTGGGCCTCCTCGTCGTCGACGAGGAGCAGCGGTTCGGCGTCGAGCACAAGGAGAAGCTGAAGAAGCTGCGGGCGAGTGTCGACGTGCTCACCATGTCGGCGACGCCGATCCCACGCACGTTGGAGATGGCGATCACCGGGATCCGCGAGATGTCGACCATCATGACGCCGCCGGAGGAACGCCATCCCGTGTTGACGTACGTCGGAGCCTACGACGAACGTCAGGTTGCCGCAGCGATCCGGCGAGAGCTGCTCCGCGAAGGCCAGGTCTTCTACGTCCACAACCGGGTCAGCACGATCGAGAAGACCGCGGCGCGGCTCAAGCAGCTCGTGCCCGAAGCCAGGATCATCGTGGGTCATGGGCAGATGCCCGAGCACCAGCTCGAGCAAGTCATGCTCGACTTCTGGGAGAAGCGGGCCGACGTGTTGGTGTGCACGACGATCGTCGAAGCAGGCTTGGACATCTCCAACGCCAACACGCTCATCATGGAGCGCGCCGACCTGTTCGGGTTGTCGCAGCTGCACCAGATGCGTGGCCGGGTGGGCCGTGGACGGGAGCGCGCGTACGCGTACTTCCTCTATCCACCCGACCGCCCACTGACCGAGACGGCACACGAACGCCTTGCCACACTGGCTCAGAACTCCGAGCTCGGTGCCGGTATGGCCGTGGCACTGAAGGACCTCGAGATCCGTGGTGCCGGAAATCTCCTGGGTGGTGAGCAGTCCGGTCACATCGCCGAGGTCGGCTTCGACTTGTACGTACGACTGGTCGGCGAGGCTGTCGCGGAGTTCCGCGGTGAAGGCGAGGCCGAAGAGGCCGACGTGAAGGTGGAGCTCCCGATCGATGCGCACTTGCCGCACGACTACGTGGACAGCCAACGGCTGCGTTTGGAGATGTACCAGCGGTTGGCGGCGGTTCGCGATCTCGACGAGCTGGAGCAGGTCGCCGAGGAACTCAACGACCGTTACGGGACGCCACCGCGGCCGGTGGAGAACCTGCTCGAGGTGGCGAGATTCCGTCTGCACGCCAAGCGGGCCGGCCTTCGCGAGGTGACGCTGCAAGGCAACCAGGTGCGCTTCGCACCGGTGGACCTGCGGGAGAGCCAGCGGCTTCGGATGTCGCGACTGTATCCGCGCTCGGTGTTCAAGCCGCAGCTCGGGACCATGCTGGTGCCACGGCCGACGACAGCGCCGGTGGGCGGGCAACCCTTGCGTGACGTGGAGCTTCTGCACTGGGCGCGCGACGTCATCGACGCCGTGCTTCTCGAGCCGGTCGCTGCGTGATTTTCGGGCGAGAGCGCGATCGCGTACGGAAAGCGACGAGCTACCGTGCGTCGCGATTTGCCTGTAATCTGCCCGGTTTCACTACAAACTGTGACTGATCGACTCGGCTGGGCGATCCGCTATGGTTACACCTGATTTCGGGGGGTTGTAGGCGATAACGGGAAATCGTCCACGAGCAGGAGTGCGTATGCTGCCCGACAACTCACCGGCCAGTGGCGGATCGCAGGGCGACGGTGCTGCGAGACAGCGTCCCGGTCGGCACAAGGCGTCGCGGCGCGAGCGTCGTCAGCTTCAGCGGTCCACCGGCTATGCCGGTGACTCCAGCCAGGCCGCTCCCGCACATCGTGGTGCCGCCCCCATGGCGGTCGCCGCGGCAGGCGTGATGAGTGTCGGTGCCGTTGCGGCGGGTGCCGGCTACTTCCTCTTCGTACCGCCCGGCACACCCACGGCATCGGATCAGCCGGCCAGTCCGGCTGGTGCTGGTGAGCTCCGGAACGGCATCTCGTCGTGGAAGGCCGACGGCACCCGGCTGACGAGCAGCAAGCAGTACGCGCCCAGCTCGGCGACCCCCGGTGACACGTCCAGCAGCGCTTCACCGAGCGCACCACAGCCGGATGCACAGGAGAAGCGCACCGGGAAACCGTCACCACGGCCGTCGCCGGTGCGCCAGTTCACCGTCGAGCGGGACGACAGCTCGGGTCGTACCGTTGCCCGCCCGAGCCCCACGGTCACTGCGAGCCCGAGTCCGTCGGAGTCGACGGCGCCTTCGCCGGACCCCTCGCCGACCCAGACCGCTCCGACCCAGACCGCGACTGCGCCACAGCCGTCGCCGTCTGAGTCCGAACCGACCTCGACCCCGACTCCAACTCCGTCGCCGTCAGAAAGCTCGACACCAGGTCTCAACCTGGAGCTTCCGGGTCTGGAGATCAATCTGCCTCTCCGCTTGTTGGGGTAGCACCGCGTCCGGCTTCACGAGGTGCGGTGTCTCCGGCTGGGCGTGACCTGACTGCAACGCGGGTGACGGATGAGGGAGGTATCCATGTCGCCCAACCGCCCACGAGACGACCACAGTGGCTTCGATCGCGAGCGGGACCTCTGGGGACCGCCGAGTGACATGCCACCGGTTGATCGACCGGCACAGGGCAGCCCGTCGGACGGTCCGACGGATACGCCCCTGTGGACTCGTGAGTCTCCTCATGGGTCACCCGCGGACTTGGGGCCAGTGGGTTTTCGGCCCGCGGATCCGCCACCTGCGGCATCCGAGCCGACGGACACCCCGCCAGCGGGTTACCCGTCGATCGAGGCCTTGCTCTCGGACTATCCGTCGGCAGAACCGCAGGACACGCCTCCGGCGGACTCTCCGCACGACCGTCCGTCGCCTGGTCCGGCACCGGGGCAGCCGCAGCTGGAGAAGCCGTGGGAGCGGCGGCACACCGGCGATGGCTGGTTCATTCCGGGTGGGGAGCCACAGGATCAGCCGCCTCCGGGATGGTCACCCGCGCCTGCTGACCCCGACGCGACCGTTGTCGGCACCGGGCCGTTCCCGGCTACGTGGCCGCCAGCGGATCACGCACCGCCGTCTGATCGTCCTCCGGCCTGGGACCAGCCGGCTGGCGGGCCCTGGACTCCGCCGCCGTGGCAGCAGGACGCGCACGCGTTCGGCCAGCAGCAGCCTCGCGACCAGGCGCCTCAGGATCAGCCGACTGGTGCCCGGGAGTTTGGCGGTCAGCAGGTCGGCGATCAGGTAGCCGGATGGCCGCCACCGCATGACGACGTGCGGGATCGTGAACCAGCAGATCAGCCTCACTGGGGCTCAGACGACACGGTCGCGGCTGCGTGGGCGGCTCCAGGCGAGTGGACCCCGGCCGATCGCGGCGGTGTTGGCCCGGCTCTGGCTGACCAAGGGCCAGGTGACTGGGCCCGGCACGACACGGCGCCGACAGATCGCGTTCCCGTGGACCAGGGTCCTCAGGATCGCGCTCCCACCGGCTGGGATCCAGTCAACCCATGGCGGCGAACCTGGCAGCAGCCATCCGACGACGAGTGGATCGCCTCCCTGCACGAACCGGGTCCCTGGCCATCCGATGAGGCCTGGGACGACGCGCCCGTGCCGGAGCACGCCGCTGCCTACCACGAGGAGCCGTTCGAGCTTTCGGCAGCGGGCCACGACGAAAAGCCGCGACGCCGCCGCGGGGCGTCGTTCCTGGCGGTAGCGGCCGTGACGTCGATCGCACTGATCGGGTCGGCGAGTGGGGCCGCCTGGTGGTACGTCGTGGCACGCGACGATCCTCCGGCCCAGGAAGATCCAGGTCCGGTCGACGCCAGTCGTTCCCGGAACCTCACGCTGCCTGCCGACACGTCGCCAACGCCGACCATTACGAGCACGCCGACACCTACCACGGCGACTCCGCGCGTCACCAAGACCCCGCAGCGCAAGACGCGGACGCCGACACCGGCGCCACCACCACCGGAACCCAAGCGGACGGCGACACCGACTCCCAGTCGTACGGCCGTCCCGAAGCCGAAGCCGTCGTCGCCCAAGCCGACGCAGACGAAGACGCCCAGTCCGTCGCCGACGTCACCGCAGGCCGCGTTCGAGCTCGAGGTCGTGCGGTTGACGAACGCCGAGCGGGCCGACGCCGGATGCGATCCGTTGCGGGTCGACGAGCGGCTGCAGACGGCTGCGCGTGCGCATTCGGAGGACATGCGTGATCGCGGCTACTTCGACCACACCTCGCCCGACGGCAAGACCCCGTGGGATCGGATGCGAGCCGCCGGGTACGACGAGCCGGGTGGGGAGAACATCGCCATGGGCTACCCGACGCCGGAGGCGGTCGTCGAGGCATGGATGGAGAGCAAAGGCCACCGCGCGAACATCCTGAACTGCAAGTTCGAGGCGATCGGTGTCGGTGTCGCGCTCGGTGACGGCGGTCCGTGGTGGACGCAGGACTTCGGCTACGAGTGAGCCGAGACCGGCTTCTCACCTCGCCGAGCCTGCGGCATCAGAGTCGTGTCGCGCCGTCGATGAGCATGACCAGGCCGATCACCGCGAACATCGCCGCCACGCCGTAGTGGAGGACGACCTGAGGTAGCCGTCGCGTGAGGTGGCGCCCGACGACGATCGCGAGTGCGTTCGCCACGAGCATTCCGGTCGTCGAGCCGATCCAGATGCCGAGCCACGGGTGCTGTGCGGCGAGCGTGACGGTGGCCAGCATGGTCTTGTCGCCCAGCTCGGCGAGCAAGAACGCGCCGGCGATCGTGATGACGGCCGGTCGAGTGGAACGTGGTGCACTGCCCTCGTCCGAGTCTTCGTGCTGGTCGCCGAGTGCGGTCCAGATGGCGAAGCCTAGGAAGGCAATGCCCGCGCCAAGCCTGATCCATGTGGTGGGCAGGGCGACGCCGAGCCCGTGCCCCAAGGCGACTGAGATGGTGTGGATGAGAACGGTCGCGAGACCGATTCCCGCGAGCACCGGGACGGCGCGATACCGGGAAGCGAAGAGCATCGCCATGAGCTGTGACTTGTCACCGAGCTCGGCGACGAAGACGACACCGAAAGCCACAGCGACGCTGGTGAGGAGCGCTTCCATCGAGTAGCAGCCCTTCGACGTTGGTGATCGTGGCGTCGTCGTCCGCTCGGGCCGATCAGTGGCGATGGCGCGACCTCGACCCGGCGTACGACATGGGTCGAAGGTCTCGCCCGCCTTCTCACCTGACACCGCCTGGCAGCGTCGGAGGGCTGAAGGCCGCCGGGCCGGGCCGCCCTGGCTGTCGAGCCCGGGCTTGGCCAGCGTGTCGACCGCGGCATTGAGGGCTACTCCCCTTCGCGCTCCTCAGCCTTCCCGGCGGCTGGCAGATTGTCAAACACTTGCGCAAATATGTGAGAGTTGACACATCGATCCCCGTGATCAGGCGGGGGAGGGGAGCGTGGCCGTCGCCCGCGCGTCCCGCGTGACCAGGCGGGGGTCACGCGTCTGCACGACCACGCCCGCCTGGCTGATCATGCGGCCGAGCGGCCAGGCGGAGCGGGAAGGCAGCTCAGTCGTGCGCTGGTCTGACGCAGCTCGCCACGCCTGGAGATTCGGTTCGGTGTGTGAGCAGGTGGGTGCGGTGCGAAAGAATCAGCAGCACCATGACCGAAGTCCCACAGCCCACGGCGCCCCAGCTGAAGGCCGCCGCTGACACGTTCGGCCTGCTGTCGGCGCCGATTCGGCTGCATGTCGTGTGGTTGCTGGCCCGCGAGGAGCACGACGTGGGGACCCTGGCGGAGCGCACCGGTGCCACCGTGGCGGCCGTGAGCCAGCACCTCGCCAAGCTGAGGCTGGCCGGGCTCGTCACCGCGCGCCGGGAGGGACGCCGGCAGATCTACGCGGTCGAGGACCCGCACGTGCTGACGCTCGTCGACCAGATCTTCTCGCACATCGCGCCTGACGGGTCGCTCGCGCCGGACCCGCCCACGCCGACGCACCCCGCCCGCCGCAGGTCGTGATCGTTCGACCGACGTCTGCGGCGTGACCCAGGGCTCGCCGGCGGATCCGTCCTGCGTACGATCAGGCCCGTGCACAACACGACGCGTCGACCTCGACTGCGCGCCTTGCGCCGCGCGCACACGACCCTCGCAGCCCTGATCGCCACCGCCGCCCTGACCGGCTGCGCCGGACTCGGCAACCCGGGCATGGCAGCGCAGGTGGGCGACGAGACGATCACGGTGTCGTTCCTGCAGGAGCAGGTCGGAGAGGCGCTCGAGCACGACGCACAGAGCTCGGGCGGGGCGGACAGGTCCGTGTCGTACGTGAGCCTCAACCAACGCAGCCTGCTCCAGCAGATGATCCACGACAGACTGATCGTCCTGACCGCGGATCGGCTCGGCGTGTCCGCGAGTGAGGCCGAAGTGGAAGCTGTCAAGGACGAGTTCCGCCAGCAAGGGCAGTACCTTCCGCCCGACATGGTCGACGAGGTGGCGCGCTTCGTCGCCCTGCGGCGCAGTCTCAACACCCGGCTGCTCGGTAAGACTCCGCGCAACCAACAGGAGCAGAGCGAGGCCGACCAGCGGTTGGTCGAGGAGATGCGCACGGTGGCGCGGGATGTCGGCGTCACGGTGAATCCGCGGTACGGCCGGTGGAACGGCATCCAGCTGGTGCCGGGCGGTCAGTTGGTAGAGCCGATCTCGACAGGTGACGGGCAGTTGCAGCAGGTGCCATGAGTCCGGCGAAGCGCTCAGCCGGGGACGAGACGACCAGGCCTTCGGCGAGCGGCGCGATCACGCTCTTGGTCACGAGCCCTCGTGTGGCACCGGGGCTGCTGTCCTGGAAGGCCTGGGACCGCCTTCGCGGCGCTGACCGCGTGCTGACCGCAGATCCAGAGCATCCGCAGGTGCAGGCGCTGAAAGCTGCCGGGATCAGGGTGGAGCTCCCGGCGTTCACCGCACGCCTCGCGGTCGACGACCTGCCGCAGCTCGCGCGCTGGCTGGTCGAGCTTGCGTACGAAGGAAACCGCGTGGTGTGGCTCGTGTCGGACGACGTGACGCGGCCGCGGGACAGTGCGAGCAGGCTGGGCGGCGCGGAGCTTGGCGAGGCCGTGGCTCGCGAGCTGACGGACGGCACGCCCGGAGCCGGCAGGCTCGACTCCGATCGGAAACCGACGGTGGAGGTCCTTGCCGGTTCGTACGACATGCCGGGATCGCGGCTGCTTGACCTCGTGAACGTCATGGATCAGCTCCGGCAGCGGTGTCCCTGGGTACGCCAGCAGACTCACCGGTCCCTGGTGCGGTACCTCGTCGAAGAGGCGTACGAAACCGTCGAGGCGATCGAGACCGGCGACCGCCAGCATCTTCGGGAAGAGCTGGGGGACCTGCTCTTCCAGGTGATCTTCCACGCCAGGTTGGCCGAGGAGCACGAAGCGGACGCCTGGTCCATCGACGACGTGACCGGTGACCTGGTGGACAAGCTGATTCGCCGCAACCCTCACGTCTTCGGGCCGGAGGCAGCTGCCGGCGAGGGCACGCACGACGTCGCCGCGATCGAGGACATGTGGGACGAGCTCAAGGCGGAGGAGAAGCTGCGGAGCTCCGCTGTGGAAGGGGTTCCGCTCGCCTTGCCGGCGTTGACGCTCGCGGAGAAGCTGCTCAGCCGTACGGCGCGAGACGCACGGCTCCCGCGTCCTGATGTGCAGCCTGCGAGCACAGCCCAGGACCACGCTCTCGATGGGGTGCTGAGCAAGGCCGCGCAAAGCGAGGAAAGTCTTGGTGATCTGCTGCTGCTTCTCGTCGAGCACGCGAGGGGTGCTGGGCTCGACGCCGAGCAGGCGCTGCGCGACGCGTGCCGCCGCTACATCGCCTCGGTCCAGGCCGCCGAGCGCTGAACTACCGCTCTGATCGGGACCAGGTTGCAGGCTTCGTCCCGTTCCGGATGAACGGGCTCGCGTCCGTCATCGCAGGCGACATGACGGCGTTCGTACGGCGATCCACCCCCGATCACAGCCATCTGTGCCGGTCTCGAAGGCCGGAGGGCGGGTCGGTTCCCGGACGGCCAGGAAACTGCGGCTAGGCTCGAGGCTCGTAACGACCACAGGCTGACGACGGGGCAGCTGCCCTTGTCGTACCCTTCGTCCCCCTGAGAGGAATCCACGTGGCCACGATCGATGCCGTGACCGCCCGCGAAATCCTGGACTCGCGCGGGAACCCGACGGTGGAGGTGGAAGTCGCCCTCGACGACGGCAGCATCGGCCGGGCGGCGGTCCCGTCCGGCGCGTCGACCGGCCAGTTCGAGGCGGTCGAGCTGCGCGACGGTGACAACGAGAGGTACGCCGGCAAGGGCGTGGAGAAGGCCGTCACCGGGGTCATCGACGAGATCGCACCCGAGCTCTTGGGCTACGACGCGAGCGAGCAGCGGTTGATCGACGCCCGTCTGATCGATCTCGACGGTACGCCGAACAAGAGCCGGCTCGGTGCCAACGCGATCCTCGGTGTCTCGCTGGCGGTCGCGAAGGCAGCAGCGGACTCGGCGAACCTGCCGCTCTTCCGGTACATCGGCGGACCCAACGCCCACCTGCTGCCGGTCCCCATGCTCAACATCGTCAACGGCGGGGCCCACGCGGACAACGACGTCGACTTCCAGGAGTTCATGATCGCGCCGATCGGCGCCGGTACCTTTGCCGAGGCGTTGCGTTGGGGGGCCGAGACCTACCACTCGCTGAAGTCGGTCCTCAAGGGCCAGGGCCTCTCCACCGGGCTGGGCGACGAGGGTGGGTTCGCGCCCAACCTGCCGTCCAACCGGGCCGCGCTGGACCTCATCGGCCAGGCGATCGAGAAGGCCGGGTTCAAGTTCGGCTCCGACATCGCCGTGGCGCTCGACGCGGCGGCCACCGAGTTCTACGACGCTGAGTCCGGACAGTACAAGTTCGAGGGCAAGCAGCTGTCGTCCCAGGAGATGACTGCGTACTACAGCGAGCTGCTCGCGTCGTACCCCCTGGTCTCCATCGAGGATCCGCTCGCCGAGGAGGACTGGTCTGGCTGGGTCGAGCTGACCGAGGCGATCGGGACGAAGGTGCAGCTGGTCGGCGACGACCTGTTCGTGACCAACCCGGAGCGGATCGTCCGCGGGATCAACGAGGGCGCCGGCAATGCCGTGTTGGTCAAGGTCAACCAGATCGGCACGCTGACCGAAACGCTTGACGCGGTCGATCTCGCCCACCGGTCGGGGTACTCGACCATGATCAGCCACCGGTCCGGCGAGACCGAGGACACCACGATCGCGGACCTCGTGGTCGCGACCAACTCGGGTCAGATCAAGACCGGAGCGCCGGCACGAAGCGAGCGGGTCGCGAAGTACAACCAGCTCCTGCGGATCGAGGCCCTGCTCGACGACGCCGCCCGCTACGCCGGTGAGCTCGCGTTCCCGCGCTTCAGCTCCGAAGCCCACGCGTAAAGGTCGTCTGGTCAGGTGGCTGACAACCGTCGTGGCCGCGGGCCTCGGTCGCCCGGCAGTGGTCCCCGCAAGGGCAGCCGGCCTGGTGCGGGAACCAGCCGGGGCGCTGGCTCGCCTGGACGGTCCCGTGCCGGGACCGGGCCGGCGCGTCGCCGGTCCACGACGCCGACTGCCGCCGCGACGACCAGCCCGGTCGGCCGTGCCGGCGCCGGACCTCCGGCTGCCGGCACGGGGGGCAAGCATCCGCCTCCGGGCCGGACCGACTCCGACCGGACGCATGAGTCCGACGGGTCGAGGAGGCGGGCGAGCCTCACGGGACGAGCGGCCGTCCTCGCGCTCGTGGTCGCCGCGCTGATCGTGTCGTACGCCTCCAGCCTGCGTGCATGGTCAGAGCAGCAGTCTCGACTTGCCGACCTGCGAGCCGAGAAGGCCGAACGCACGCGGCGTGTGGCGGAGCTGGAGCGCGAGGTGGAGCGCTGGCGCGATCCGGCATACGTCGAGGCACAGGCCCGGGAGCGGTTCCGCTGGGTGATGCCCGGCGAGATCGGCTATGTGGTCGTCGATCCCGACGAGCCGGCTTCTCGCACGTCATCCGGCGGGTCGAGCCCCCCAGACGACGAGTCGCGGGAGCCGCCTGCCTGGTGGCAGACGCTGTGGCAGAGCGTGGAGGGGGCGGGCGCTGCCACCGAGCCCGCCCAGCCACTCAAGTGACCATGCACGACATGCCCGAGGACCGCGAGGACACCCAGCGTCGCCCGACTGAGGCCGACCTCGAGGCCGTACGCCGGCAGCTGGGTCGCCCGCCACGCGGGGTGCGCCGAGTCGCCCACCGTTGCGGCTGTGGCCTTCCGGACGTGGTGGAAACGGCACCGCGGCTGGACGACGGCACACCATTTCCGACGGTGTTCTACCTCACCTGCCCGCGGCTTTGCGCCGAGCTCGGTCGGCTCGAAGCCAGTGGTCTCATGCGGGAGTGGACGCAGCGCCTCCGTTCCGACCCGGAGCTCGCCTCCGCATACCGGCGGGCGCACGAGCGATACCTCGCCTACCGGACCTCGATCGAGGACGTCCCTGAGATCGCGGGCGTTTCAGCGGGAGGCATGCCCGATCGCGTGAAGTGCCTGCATGCGCTCGCGGCCCATGCCCTGGCTGTCGGGCCCGGTGTCAACCCGCTGGGCGACGAGGTGCTGGCACTGGTCCCGGACTGGGCTGCCAGCGGACCGTGCGTCCAACCTCCTGCCCCGTCGGGCGATTCCGCCGAGGCCGGTCATCGGTGACTGCATCAACTCGTGGCTTGAATGATCGGACGCCCGGTGGTCAGCGCAGTGGCTCACCCGTCCTTTCGTCGAAGCACTCGGAGTAGTCAACCGGCTTGGCAAGCTCCTCTAGCTCTGGGCCGAGGTGCCGTCGGGCGGAGCTACGCGAGAGGTTCCAGCCGTTCCACGGCTCGGGTTTGTCGAGACCGCTGCCCACGACCACGTAGTGGAGTACGCATCGGCGGATGGGCTCGGGCAGCTCGACGAGTGCGGGTACGGCGTCCGCCGAGAGACTTCTCAAGTAGACGACGTCGAGCCCTTCGGCCTGACGCGCGGCGATGTGGGTCTGGGCGATGCGCAGGTCGGGGTTCCAGGCACCGAAGGCCAGCAGGCCGGCGGCCGTCACGACGACGACGCTCCGGGGGAGCCACGTCGGGGCTGCGCCCGCGAACGTTCGGATCGCCCCTGCGACCAATACGAGGGCGAAGATCGCCGCTAGCCACCAGATCGTGGCGCCGACGCTCGCCCGCAGCCGCGACCATCCGTACACATCGACGTAGAGGCTCAGGCGGAGCCAGGCGGATGCCAAGACGACCAGCGTCAACCCGCACAGCAGACCGAGCTCACCGGCGATGACGAGCCGATAGGGTCCGCGGACTTTGAGCGTGGCGGAGACGAGCGCCACGATGCCGAGAACGATGACGCTGATCGTGACCAGCTGGAAGAACCCCGAGCGGGCGTACTCCGCATAGGTGAGGCCCGCCGTCTGCAGCACCTGCCGTTGACCACCGAAGAGCACGGACAGCTGCAGGAGGATGAACGACACGAAGAGGACGTTCAGCGCGGTGAGCGGGATGAACCAGACGGCGACAGCGACCGTCTGCCGGGTCACGACCGGCTGCTCGGTGTGCTTCGGCTCGCGCAACGCGACCAGGATGGCCGCGGCGGTGACCCCCGCGGTCACGACGAAGGCGAAACCGCGCTCAGGCACGGTCTGGAGCATCTGAATGGAAAGCAGGCGGAGGAGGTACTCGCCGAAGACGGCGTCGGCTGAGGCGAACAGCACGCCGAAGACCAGGAGCAGGAACACGGCCAGTGCCACGCCGACGAGCACCGGCGCCATGCGGCGCCATCCCGACGCCTGCTTTGCCGCCTTTGCCAGAAACCACGGCACGTGACCGGAGGCCCAGACCACCGACAGCCCACCTCGGATGACGCCTAGCCAGCTGTGGGGAGTACGTGCGCAGACCAGCGCACCGAGGAGGAACGCGGCAAGCAACGACAACGGAAGTAGCCAGGTGGCGTCGCGCACCGCGGTGAGGGTGACGAGACCGTAGCCGAGCGCGAGCACGGTGGCAGACCACCCGTCGAGTCGGGGACCGAGTACGGGTGCGACGGCGATTCCGACCGTGGTGGCCGCGAGCATGACGCCGATCCCTGGTTGTGCGTACGGCACGGCCAAGGCCGCGACCAGCCCGGCCGATGCGATGGCGGGGAGTATCCAGCGGGGAGGGTCCGGCACCTCGGGTGGGGTGAAGAGCAGCGGCGGAACGTACGGACGTGGCGGAAGCGGCGAGGTGCCTGCCGAGCCGCTGGCGGAGCCAGCACCGGCAGGCTCTTGTTGATCGCCCTGGGGATGTTCCTGGCTGGCTCGCTCGGTTGTGGGGCTCGCGCCATTGGTCATGGACGATCCTCCCTGCGTCCTCGATGGACCTGGTGATCTTAATGACCCTGTACGCCCTTCCGAGGTTGCCCGGTATGTTGCGAGGGTGCGCGTTGCGGCTGTCGACTGTGGTACGAACTCCATCCGACTCCTCGTGGCAGACGTCTCGACCGATCAGCAGTCGATGCCACAGCTGATCGACATCGACCGGCGGTTGGAGATCGTCCGGCTGGGACAGGACGTCGACCGGACGGGTCGGTTCGCGCCCGAGGCCCTGGCCCGCACGTTCGAGGCCTGCCGGCGCTACGCAGCCGTGATCGAGAAGCTCGGTGTCGTCCGGACGAAGATGGTGGCGACGTCGGCGACGAGAGACGCGCGCAACCGCGAGGAGTTCGTGGCGGGTGTGCGAGACGTCCTGGGCGTTGCGCCTGAGGTGATCTCCGGCGAGGAGGAGGCGCGACTGTCGTTCGTGGGTGCGACGCGAGAGCTCGCGGCGCAGGGTGTCGCGACGCCGTTCCTGGTGGTCGACATCGGCGGCGGGTCGACCGAGTTCGCCCGTGGTGTGAGCCAACCCGAGGCCAGCGTCTCGGTGGACATGGGATGCGTCCGTCTCACCGAGCGGTACCTGCTCACCGATCCTCCGACCGAGGCAGAGATCGCGGCCGCCCGGACGGAGATCCGCCGACAGCTCGATCGTGCCGCCCGGTCGGTGTCGCTGGACCGCGCGGGCACGCTGGTCGGGCTCGCCGGCACGGTCACCACGATGGCGGCCATGGCGCTGGGGCTGTCGTCGTACGATCCCGCGCGCATCCACCACTCCCGCATGAGCGCAGCTGACGTGCACGCGATCACGGAGCGCCTGCTCGCCATGAGCCTTGCGCAACGACGGGCGCTGCCCTTCATGCATCCTGGTCGAGCCGACGTCATCGGCGGTGGTGCGCTGGTCCTGGACGAGATCATGCGTCGCGTCGGTCCGCACCTTTCGACAGGTGAGGTCGTGGTGAGCGAGCACGACATCCTCGACGGCATCGCGCTCGACATCGCCACCGAGGCGACCACGTCGCGAGGGGATTGAGGGTCTCATGCGGGTGCTGGTCTCAGTCGACATGGAGGGCGTCGCCGGGGTCGTCGATCCTGCGGACGTTCGTCCTGGTGAGCCGGAGTACGAGCGCAACCGGCACCTGATGACCGCAGAGGCGAATGCGGCGATCCGGGGTGTCCTCACGTACGACTCGACGGCCGAGGTCATCGTGAGCGACGCGCACGCGCAGTTTCGCAATCTGCTCCCGGAGAAGCTCGACCGGCGCGCACGACTGTTGCGTGGCAAACCGAAGCTGGGCGGGATGCTGGCCGGCATCGAGACCGGTGTCGACGCCTGCGTCTTCGTGGGCTACCACGGCCAGGCAGGGAAGGCTTGCTCGGTGCTCGCCCATACCGTGAGCAGTGCGGTCATCGCGGACGTGCGATGCAATGAGCGTTCGCTCGGCGAGATCGGTCTCAACGTGGCGCTCGCAGCCCACCATGGCGCTGTCCCGGTGCTGGTCACCGGTGATGACACGGTGGCGCTCGAAGCTGCGGACCTGGCACCCGGCATGCGTACCGTCGTGGTCAAGCGGGCACTCGGCGCTCGGGCGGCCGATTCGCTGCACCCGGGCGAGGCGTGTGACCGCATCGAGGCAGAGGTCTCGTCGGCGCTGCGAGATCGGGAGTCGGTGAAGCCCTTGCGGTTCGACGGTCAGGTGACCCTGGAGGTCGACGTGCTGACACCGGCGAAGGCTGAGCTTGCGGCCTTCTACGTTCCTGGCATGCAGCGCCCGAGCGGTACGACGTTGCGGTACGTCGCGCCGGACTTCCCGACCGCACACCGTGTCGTGTCGTTGATCGCGATTCTGGGAAACGTCGGATGAGCGAGCCGACGCCGACACTTCGTCGGCATCCCGTAACTGGCGTGGAGTTCGCGAGCCCGGTCGCGCCCGGTCGCGGGTGGCCAGACGATCCGGCCAACGCCTCCACTCCGGTCGCGCATACGGCGGACGAGGTGGTCAAGCTCGCCGGAAGCGCCAGGACCTTGCGGAACCTGGTTGCTCGACAGTCGGTGTGCCGAGCGTGTCCTCGACTCGTACAGTGGCGGGAGCAGGTCGCCGCGGCACGCCGCCGTGCGTTCGCCGACGAGCCTTACTGGGGGCGGCCGGTTCCCGGTTGGGGTGACGACGATCCGCTCATCCTGTTGGTCGGTCTGGCTCCGGCCGCCCATGGCGGAAACCGGACCGGTCGCATCTTCACCGGTGACCGTTCAGGTGACTGGCTGTTCGCCGCCTTGCATCGTGTGGGCTTGGCATCCATTCCGACGAGCACACATGCCGGCGACGGACAGCGGCTGCATCGAACGCGCGTGGTCGCCGCGGTGAGATGTGCTCCACCAGCGAACAAACCGACGCCTGTCGAGCGCGACACCTGCTTTCCGTGGTTGGCGCGTGAAGTGCGGTTGTGTACGAACGTGCAGGCGGTGGTGGCGCTTGGCTCGTACGCCTGGGACGCGGCCTTGCGCGCACTGGCGGCCACGGGTTACGTGGTACCCAAGCCGAAGCCGAGGTTCTCGCACGGCGCTGAGACGAAGCTGACGCATTCCTCGGAGAAACGCGTGGTTCTGCTTGTCGGTTCCTACCACCCCAGTCAGCAGAACACCTTCACCGGCAAGCTGACCGAAGCCATGCTCGACGCCGTCCTTGGTCGTGCAAGGAGTTATGTCGGTCTCGACTTGCGGCAGCGCTGAGGGGCAGTACCGCGCCGCGGGGCCACCACCTCTCTACCGGCGATAGTGCTGGCAGGCCGCAGGGTCCTCGTTCGGTGCCCGATGAACGTGAGTCATGCCCGCGAGGAGCGACACGAGCCTCACTGGTTACGACCGAGGCGTTGCCGACGAGCTGCGATTCGCGCTGCATGCTGGTAGTCAAGACTCCGAATAGGTGATCCGGTTGCGGTGTTCCGGCACCAGTGGCCTGGCGCAGCCCTGCAGTGCTGGCACGCCTCGGAGAGCACGCTGGCACGATACTCGACGTCGCCGCGAGTCCATCCGTTATGCGCTTCTAGCCTTCCGTCGAGTACCCCAACGCGCTGCAGGGTGGATCGTTGACAGGTCAACAGCGCTCATGCGTCACCTTTTCCTGTTTCCGACAGGCCTCCATCCAGCGATGTCTGCACCGCAACGTCGGCACAGCCAGTGCCCGAGCGGATTGCCTCGAGCTGTTCGCGATGCCATCGGGTTAACGGCGGCGCCCTAAACGCGATCAAGCACGTCGGGTCAAGCAAGGCTTTGTCGTCAGGGCTGGTCATTGGCTGTTCCATGCTGTCGCCCAGATGAACCCGATAAGGGCTAGAAGAAGGCTGCCAATACGCCACCATGACACGCCTCACTTTCGACCCCTACATCCTCGGATGCGGCGGACAGCCCCGCACTCGCTGTGCCCGTCTCGGCGGCAGCGCGGTGATCCGGGAAACCAGAAACCCTCGGGCTGAGGGGCGACCAATCACCGCGCCACGACGAATCTTGGCCGGAACGCCGCCCTTGACCTATACGTCCTTGCATAAGAAAGGCGTGAGATATACATCAACACATACTGAGGCGGGGCGAGGCTTGGCGCATGATGACGAGAACGCTCGACGGGATCTTCGAGCGTGCCGACGTGCGTCGTGCTCTGGCGGCGGGAGACTGGGCGACGACGCTTCGAGCGGTGCTCGACGCTGGCATGACTCAGACCGAGATCGCCAACCGGACCGGTATCTCGCAGGCGCAAGTGTCACGCTTAGCGCGTGGTGAGGGCCGAGATCCTGGTGTTAAGACGGTGCGTGCACTGTGCGCCGGGCTCGGCATTCCCCGCAGACTTGCCGGTCTTGCCGACGACTGCACGGAGGAGAGTACGGAACGTAGGCGATTCTTGGTGGGCGCGCTGGGCGCGACGAGCGCCCTCGCCCTGGCACCACGAGGTCAGCTCGGCGATGAGCAACTTCTCATGCTCACGACGTTGGCCTACCGACGCCTGGAGCAGCACACCAGCAGCAGGACGATGGTCTCGCCGGTAACGGCCCATCTCTCGCTCGCTCACAAGCTCTCGCAACACGGCGATCCTGGCCACCAGCGGAGAATCTTCGGAGCGATCAGCGAGATCGCAGGCTTGACAGCGTGGCTGCATGCCGATCTTGTCGAAGCATCGCAGGCACGGCGGTACTACCGGATGGCGATTGCCGCTGCGCACCGTTCAGGGCACCCGTTGTTGCCGATCTACATGCAGGGGAGCTTGGGGTAGTACGCAAGCACAGCCGGCGATCCTGGACAGGGACTCCGGCTTGTGCGCGAGGCGGCGGGTCGGCTTCCGAAGTCGGCACCGCGCATCGCCTGGGCATGGCTGTGTGCGCTCGAAGGTGTAGCGCTGGCACACCTGGGTGACCGGTCGGCGTTGGCGGTTCGTGACCAGGCGGAGCGGCACGCGGAGGCGGCTCAGGACGACGCGCCAGTGTGGCCTTGGATGTTTCACTTCGACGAGCGCAAGATCGCTACGTACCGTTCCTTGATCGCGGCCAGACTTCGCATGGCTGAGGTTGCACTGGCGGCAAGTGAAAAGGCGGGAACCAGCCGGAGCCCGAAGCAGGCCGCGCTCGCAGTCGTTGAACGTGCTCGTGCATTCGCCGCGAAGGGCGAGTTCGAACACGCTTGTAGGCTCGCTGCCGGTGCGTACGACGCTGGGCGGCGATTCGGATCGGAGCGAACGCGGCAAGCTGTACGAGACTTTCGTGCAGAGCTGCCGCGCCTGCCGGCCCGAATTACGGCCGATCTTGACGAGCGTCTGCATGCAAGCTACCTGGAGGACGACGAGTGAGGATCGCCATCAGCGGGCACCGCGGACTACCCGATCACACGGTGAGGTTGGTCGACGACGCGATACGTGTGGAACTGGCACGGTACCGAGCTGATGATCTTGTCGGCATCTCATGTCTTGCTGATGGCGCTGATCAACTCTTCGCCCGAGCTGTGCTCGACGCCGGTGGGTCTTTAGAGGTGATCGTGCCGGCTACGAAGTACCGAGATGGTTTGCCACCTGAAAGTCATGCGGAGTATGACAGGCTGATCGAAAGGGCAAGGAGCGTTGAGCGTCTAGATCACCTCGACTCGACCCAACAGGCCCATATGGACGCCAGCCGCGTCATGCTTGAACGAGCGGACATGCTCCTAGCCGTTTGGGATGGTAAGCCAGCCCGCGGCTACGGCGGGACCGCCGACGTCGTACAGCTCGCTCGCGACATGCGGAAGCCTGTTGTGGTGGTCTGGCCAGAAGGCGCTTCGCGTGAGTAGTCGACGTGGTGGCTCCCTCGTCAGCAACAAGCTGCAGCGTCCGCGCCACGCGACTACGTGAAGGGATCACGTGAGTGAAGAAGTACATACTCTTCGATCACGATGGCGTCCTCGTGGACACCGAGTTCTGGTACTTCAAGGCCGGCGAGCGGGCCCTGGCTGACATCGGATTCACCCTGGATCGAGATCAGTACCTCGAGGACATGGCCCAGGGCTTGGGTACGTGGGCCCAAGCCAGAGCCGCGGGTATCGACGAGGAGACGATCACGAGGCAGCGCAAGGTCCGTGATGCTTACTACCAGGAGTATCTGAGAACAGAAGCCATCGAGATTGAAGGTGTCGTTGAGGCCCTTGCCGAGCTGTCGACGTACGTCCGCATGGCCATCGTGACGACGTCGAAGCGAGCCGATTTCGACATCATCCACGAAGGGCGCCAGATCAGGCAGTTCATGGACTTCGTTCTCGTGCGCGAAGACTACGAGCGCCCCAAACCGCACCCGGAGCCGTACCTCACCGGCTTGAAGCGCTTTGGGGCCACGAGACACGAAGCGCTGGTTGTGGAGGACTCGTCGAGAGGGCTGAAGTCAGCCGTGGCGGCAGGTATCGACTGTGTGATCGTCCACAACGAGTTCACCAAGTCACAGGACTTTTCAGAGGCTAGCTACCGAATCAACAAGCTGATCGAGCTGAAGGACGTCATCCTCCACGTCGCGTGAGACACACGTGCTGTCGAGTCCATGGTGCATCCGGCCGCGTGACAACGAACACGTCGGGTATGTGTACGCCGATCCTGCCGGGCGTCCCTTCTGTCTGCTCGAGCCCGGCGACTAGTCGACTGCGATCTCGCAACGGCGCTTGTGACGCGGCGGAGCGTTCCGGAACACGGCGCCACGGGCCTGAATCCAGCGGTCGGTGGCTTCAGCGCTGGATCAGGCCGGCAACCGGAACGGGATCGACATGCCGGTTGGGGGAGTGTCTGTGCCAAGGTGATGCCGACGTCGACCAGCGATGAGCGGCGCAGGCGGGCGATGTCCGCGATCGGGGTCCAGACCGTCTGAGCGACGTTGCCATAACTGGGTCGCCAGTCGGCGGTACGTGATGGGCAAGCAGCGCTCGCCCGTCCGCGATGCATACGGCGTATGCCGCGAGCCGGAAGCTCACTCCGCGGATTCCCTGTACTCGGCAAAGATCTGATCCAGAACGTACGTTGCCTCGGACGGTTGCGGGTCGCCGGATCGGACAGCCCATGCGTAGGTTGCGAGAGTCTTCCAGAGCGCCCAACCGCGACCTCGCGCCCAGGTTGCGGCGTCGACTGACAATCTCTCCCGGAACGCTTCCCGGCTTTCTCCGCGGAACAAGGTCCAGGCAATCGCGAGATCACAGGCTGCGTCACCGACTCCGGATGTGCCGAAGTCGATGACAGCGGCCAGGGCACCGTCCTTCACCAGCAAGTTCCCGCGGGCCACGTCGCCATGGAACCAGACCGGTTGGCCGTCCCAGGAGGCTCTGATGGCGGTCTGCCAGATCTCGGCAGCTAGGTCGGTGTCAACGTGGCCGTCCAACGTCTCGAGGTGTCGCGCCGTCTCCTTGTCATAGGTTGCCACTGGTCCGCCGCGGTACCAGTTGTGCAGACCGGGCGCTGGCCCGTCGGTCGAGTCGATCCGCTGCAGCGCAGCAAGGAAATCGGCAAGGTCGATCGCGAACGCGGTGAGGTCAGCGATGTTGTCTTCGTTCGCCGGCTGACCGTCAAGCCACTTGTAGACCGACCAGGGATGCGGGTACTCCTCGCTCGGCACACCTCTGCCCAACGGAAGAGGAATGGGCAAGGGCAGTTGGGGTCCGAGCACGGGCAACCACCGCTGTTCCTTTTCGACAGCCAAGGCGTACTCCTTGGCAGTGGGCAGCCGCACCGACATCTCGTCGCCGAGACGGAACGTCTGGTTGTCCCAGCCTTGGTTCGCCACCGGTCGGATCGGAAGATGCCGCCACTGCGGGAACTGTGCGTCGATCAGTCGGCGGACGAGGCTGGCGTCGACGAGGAACCGCTTCGGGACCGGGGCAACCTCAACCATGGTGACGACCCTACTGCTGGAGCCGCTCTCCGATCGAGCCGTTTGTACGGCTCGTCGCTCGCACACACTCTGCAGGTCTTACTTCCCCACCAGTGCGACCCAGTTGCCGTCTGGGTCAGTCACGTAAGCGCGCCGGTGTCTTGCCGGATGATCGTACGGCTCGACGAGAACGGGCACGCCTGCGTCGCGTAGGCGGGCCACTGCCTCGTCGACGGAGTCGCACCAGACGGTGAGCTCCATCGGATGCCCCGGGGTGGGTTCGGGCAATCCCTCGATTGCGCGGACCGCATCCTGCGCGCTGATTCCCAGAACGACGTCACCGACGCGCACTTCCACATGCTCGGCAGGGCCGTCGGATGGATACCGGAAGGATTCGATGAACCCAAGCAGATCCCGATAGAACGCCACGGTGCGGTCGACATCGGCGGCGTAGAGATGAGGCATCAGCGACGTGAACATGTCAGCTCCTTTGCTTTTCAGATCTTCTGCGTATGCGGTGAACGTGTCGGGCGTAGTAGCGCAGAGGTTCGACAGCACCAGTGGGGCGTTCGAGGACCTGCCGCATCCGCTCGGCGTGCTCGCCATACCGCTCGAGATGTCGATGCGCGAGTGTGACACGCGTGCGTTCCGGATCCTCCGCCGTGAACCTGACCTCGATCTCGGATGCCTTCGCCGGATCTGGCTCATACGTCCAGCCCGGAGCGATCTGCCACGTGAGCAACAGACGGTGCGGTGGCTGCCAGGCCAATACGGTTCCCCAGTCGGTCTCGTGACCGTCGGCGGAGACCTCGTACCACCTGCCCCCGACGAATGGCTCGAGCACCACCCGCGTGCCTGCTGGCTCGGCGAGGTGATGGGTCGCAACCGGCCACCAACTCTGCTCGACGAACACGTCGAACGCGAGGTCGAGCGGCGCGTCGACGACAACCTCTCGGACCACCTGCAGCTCAGTCATCTCTCCTCTGTCTTCGGCAGCTCGTCGTTCCGCCGCCTGTTGGTACGCGGCCAGCGCACGGTCCCAGTGCCAGTCGAAGTAGGCCCGGAGGACGCTGAACGCCTCGGGATCCAGCTGGTAGACCCTGCGGTTGCCGACCGGTCGATCGACCACCAGCCCTGCCGCCTTCAGCACTCGTAGATGCATCGAGACCGCGGTCCGTCCGATTGGCATCCCGCCCGCGAGTGCTCCGACGTCGGTCGGGGCGGCTGCCAGGCGGCTCACGATGCGACGCCGCATCGGGTCTCCGAGCGCATCCAGCAGGGAATCTACGTCAGCAACCATTGACCGTCAATATATACTGACGCAAGTCCCATGGGAACCTCTTCTGGATGCCATGCGGCGGGCCAGTGCAGACCTCTCGCTGACTTTCGGTAGCTCGGTGCTTGCGCCGTGTCGGCCACGACCTCGGCGAAGATCCCACCGGGATGGAATGACGGCTTGCGTTGTCGGTACGCGGCAGTAGGGTGCCGGCATGGCGAGCTTCGACGACGTCGCCCGGTTGGTCGCCGAGTTGCCCGAGGCCGAGGAGATCGAACGCCACGGGAATCGTGCATGGGCGGTCGGGGGCAAGGTGTTCGCGTGGGAGCGTCCGTTCCGTAAGGCCGATCTCAAGCGCTTCGGTGACGCCACACCTCCCGACGGCCCGATCCTTGCGGTCCGGGTCGAGGACCTCGGTGAGAAGGAGGCGGTGCTCGCCGCACAGCACGCGGGCTTCTTCACGATCCCGCACTTCGACGGCTATCCCGCTGTGCTCATCGCGTTGTCGAAGGTGTCCGAGTCGGCACTGCGCGATGCCCTAGTCGACGGCTGGCTCGTCCTCGCGCCGCCGCAGCTTGCGAAGGCGTACCTGAACCAGGGATAGCGAGACGGATTACCCGCCACCAGCAAGACGCTCGGTGAGGAACTCACGCTCGACGTCGTTGCGGGCAAGGGATCGAGCTCGCCGATAGGCGTGCGCTGCTTCAGCCGTACGCCCCAGTCGGCGCAGGAGGTCGGCCTTGACCGCCGGCAGGTACTGGTAGCGGCCGAGCCGGCCGTCACGCTCCAGCTTCTCGACCTCGGCCAGCGCGGCTGCGGGACCGGCGACCATCGAGAGGGCTACGGCACGGTTGAGCGCCACCACAGGGGACGGCCAGATCCGCAGGAGCTCGTCGTAGAGCGTCACGATCTGCGGCCAGTCCGTCTCGTCGTAGCTCGGTGCCTGGACGTACAACGACGCGATGGCCGCCTGAAGGACGTAGCGACCCGGACGCCCGCTGCGCAAGGCCTCCATGATGAGGTGGTGCGCTTCGTCGATCGCCGCTCGATCCCAAAGCGACCGATCCTGGTCCGCCAGCGTGAGCAGGCGTCCGTCTTCGTCGACGCGGGTCGCACGACGGGCATCCGTGATCAGCAGCAGCGCGAGCAGCCCTGACACCTCGGGTTCGTTCGGCATGAGGTCTCGCAGCATCCGTGCCAGGTGGAGGGCCTGCGAGACCAGGTCGGTACGCACGAGCGACGGACCCGACGGCGCGGTGTGTCCAGCGGTGAAGAGGAGGTGGATCACGTCGAGCACGGCCTGGAGCCGCTCCGGCAGCTCGTCGGGGCGTGGCACGCGAAAGGGGATCCGTGCCGTGCTGATCTTCTTCTTCGCCCGCGTGATGCGCGCCGCCATCGTGGGTTCCGAGACGAGGTACGACCGAGCGATGTCGGCGGTGGACATCCCGCAGACCAGGCGCAGCGTGAGGGCGACCTGTGCCGGCGTCGCCAACGCCGGATGGCAACAGGTGAAGATCAGCCGCAACCGGTCGTCCGGTACGGCTGAGCAGCCTGCCGTCTCGTGCGTTCGCATGGCACTCACGTCCGATTCGCTCTCCCACGGCTCCACCAGCAACGGCAGCTTCGAGCGGAATGTCTGCTCCCGCCGTACCGCGTCCATCGCGCGGCGCTTCGCCGTCGTGGTGAGCCAGGCAGCGGGATTGCGGGGTATGCCGTCGCGCGGCCAGGCCTCGAGTGCTGCGGCGTACGCCTCTTGCACGCACTCTTCGGCAAGGTCAAGGTCCCGTGCGACGCGCACCGTCGCAGCGAGCACGGCAGCCCACTCGCGCCGATGCAGGTCGGCGATCGCTGCCTCGACCGAGTGGGGTGCCGTCATGCAGCGGGTCGCTCCATGATCCCGTAGCTCGCGACCGGTCGTACCTCGACACCACCGCCCTCGCTGATGGCGGGGTTGAGCCGGGCGATCCTCAGGGCCGCGTCCAGGTCTGGCGCCTCGATCACGTAGAAACCGGCCACGATCTCCTTCGACTCGACGAACGGACCGTCGGTGATCCCGTCGCTACGGATCGAGGTGGCCATCTCTCGGGGCGTCAGCGCGAAGGCTGCGACCATCGAGCCGGAGCGCTCGAGCTCCTCTGCGTGGCGATCACAGGACTCGGTGTCTTGTGGCGTGGAGTTCGGCGAATGGGCGGAGTCGTTCGCGTAGATCAGGATGGCGTAGTGGGCCATGGTGGGCTCCCCTCGGTGGGTTTGGTTTGTCGGTCCCACCCATACGTCGAACGGGCGGCGCAGATTCGACAAACCTTCGAGCCATTGTCGCTGACAGATTCCGCGAGGGTCGGGGATGCGGCCCGTCGAGGGCTTGGCTGAGGGCGGCGGGCTACTCGAGGGGCGGTTCGGCAGTCGAAGCTGGATCGGGAGCCCGTCGGGACGTGGCGGAGGGTCGCGGCGATGAACTTCGGGCTGGAGAAGTCGCCGGAACCGACGTACCATCGAACATATGTTCTCAACGCCATGGATCACGCTCTACTCGCGCAACATAGGCCGGGCAGTGCGGTTCTATCGCGGCATCGGCTTCACGGAGACGTTCAGGTACGCGCCACGCGGGCAGCCGGAGCGCGTGGATCTCGTCCTCGACGGGTTCCAGCTGAGCATTGCTGACGCGACGTTGGCCAAGGCGAACCACGGCCGGTCGGGCAGGGTCAACGGTCCGCCCATCGAGCTCGTGCTGCGGTGCGACGACGCCGACGGCGCGTTCGACCGGCTGACGGCGGCCGGCGCCAAGCCCCTCGCTCAACCCAGGGACCAGCACGACAACCTACGCGTTGCCTGGGTCGCGGATCCCGACCAACGTCCGATCCAACTGGTCCAGCGACGAAGCTGACAAACCTCGAAGCGAACGCGGCCGAGACGGTCCTGGCTGCCGTCGAGGCCGCGTGGTCGGTGGGGGAGGAATGGGGCTGGTTGGTGTGGGTGGGAAGGGGCGTCATCGCCAAGGCCTGCGGTGGGACGAGCTGTGCGCGGTCGCAGTCCGGTATCCGGCCAGCCCATGCGGTCGCCGTCCTGGTTCGTGCTGCTCAGCGAAGGTTCGGATGCTCCGTGCGGAGGTAGATAGTCGAGACAGAACCGGCAGTCAGGCATCGGGTGGCACGACGGTGACCGAGGTCGTCGAGGGCCTCGCGCATGGGCGTACGGGCGATTCGGAGGTGGGCGATGCGTCAGACGAATCTCGCCGACGAGTCGGCCGAATACGTCAGTGCCCGTGAGGAGCTGCGCCAGGCAGAGATCGCGTTGATGCGCCAGCGTGAGCGGGTGGCCGAGCTACGCCGCCGGCTCCCGCTGGGGCCGGTCGTGGACGACTACGTGTTCGAGGAAGGACCCGCTGATCTGCAGGCCGGTGACGTTCCTGGCACGACCGTACGACTGAGCGAGCTCTTCACCGGGCCCGGACGGGACCTGATCATCTACCACTTCATGTACGGCAAACGACAGACCGAGCCGTGCAACATGTGCACGATGTGGATCGACGGCTTCAACGGGGTCGCCCATCACTTGGCGCAGAACGTCGACTTCGCGGTCGTCGCCGCGGCTGATCTCCGCACGTTGCGCGCACATGCGCGGAGCAGGCAATGGACCAACCTCCGCCTGCTCAGTGCCGGGTCCACCAGCTTCAAGTACGACCTCGGAAGCGAAGATGCTGACGGCAACCAGGACTCGATGGTCTCGGTGTTCACCCGCGACGACGACGGGTCCGTACGCCACTTCTACTCGGCGCATCCGCGGATGTCGGACGACATCGGCGAGCGTGGAATCGATCTGCTCAGCCCGGTCTGGCACGTCCTGGATCTCACTCGACGAGGCCGGGGTGACTGGTATCCCTCACTCAGCTACGCACCGAATCCATCCAGCCCTGCTCCGTGAGCGTTCCACCTGCCTGACCCGGCTGCGCCCTCCTCACGCGTCCGCTGTGGGAATGAGAACCACCTCGTGCGTGGTTGAGTCGTGAGTCTGCAGGTCGGTTGTCGGCGGGCGCTGACAAGCTGGGTCTCCGGCGGCGGTCGGTGGGTGCAGCGCGTCGGCGAGTACGGGCCGTTCGCCGGTCACGTATGCGAAAGGTGTGCCCATGAGCATGGAAGTCACGGCGTGGACGTCGCTCTACAAGACGATGCACGCCCAGGACGACCGGCGACCGTTCTCCAAGGCGACGCTCCGCCGGATCGGGCGGTTCGCGCGCCCACATAGTCGCAAGCTGACGCTCTTCCTGCTGCTGAGCGTCGTGACGGCCGCACTCGGGGTGGCGACGCCGATCCTTGCCGGCCAGGTCGTCGACGCGATCGTCGAGGGCGGCTCGGTGAGGCTGGTGGTCGGGCTTGCGCTCGTGATCGCCGGCATCGCCATCGCCGAGGCCGGCATGGGACTCGTCGGGCGTTGGCTTTCCGCGAGCATCGGCGAGGGTCTGATCCTCGACCTTCGCACGGCGGTCTTCGATCACGTGCAGCGCATGCCGATCGCGTTCTTCACACGCACACGCACCGGCGCCCTGGTCAGTCGGCTCAACAACGATGTCATCGGGGCGCAGCGTGCGTTCAGCGACACGTTGTCCGGCGTGGCCAGCAACATCGTGACGCTCGTCCTCACCCTCGGCGTGATGGTCAGCTTGTCGTGGCAGGTCACCCTGCTCGCCCTGGTGCTGCTTCCGGTCTTCGTGGTTCCCGCCCGGCGGATGGGCTCTCGGTTGGCTCGTCTCGAGCGCGAGGCGGCCAACCACAACGCCGCCATGAGCACGCAGATGACGGAGCGGTTCTCCGCAGCTGGCGCCACACTCGTGAAGCTCTTCGGGCGGCCCGAGCGTGAGTCGGCCGAGTTCGCGGTGCGGGCCAGCCGAGTGCGTGACATCGGGATTCGTACGGCGATGGTGCAGTTCGTCTTCATCACCGCCCTCACCCTCGTGTCTGCGCTGGCGTTGGCACTCGTCTACGGAGTGGGTGGCTTCTACGCGTTGCGGGGGCAGCTCGACGCCGGCGCGGTGGTGGCGCTCGC
This sequence comes from Actinopolymorphaceae bacterium, assembly GCA_036564245.1. Classification (GTDB taxonomy): domain Bacteria; phylum Actinomycetota; class Actinomycetes; order Propionibacteriales; family Actinopolymorphaceae; genus Thermasporomyces. The sequence continues at coordinate 1,697 of DATCKU010000071.1, read as the reverse complement.
GCTGCTGCTCACCAGGCTGTACGCTCCGCTCACCGCGCTGGCGAGCGCCCGGGTCGAGGTGATGAGCGCGCTCGTGAGCTTCGAGCGGGTCTTCGAGGTGCTCGACCTCCAACCGCTGATTCAAGAGAAGCCCGATGCGCGTGCTGTCCCGGATGGCCCGGTGTCGGTCGAGTTCGAGCACGTGCGGTTCAGCTACCCCTCGGCCGACAAGGTGTCGCTCGCGTCGCTCGAGGAGGTGGCCAAGCTCGACACCCGCGGGGGAGTGGAGGTCCTGCACGACGTGTCGTTCCGGATCGAGCCTGGCCAGCTGGTCGCCCTGGTGGGCTCGTCTGGAGCGGGTAAGTCGACGATCGCGTCGCTGGTGCCGCGGCTGTACGACGTCGACTCCGGCGCCGTCCGTCTCGCCGGCATCGACGTCCGTGACCTCGCCAGCGCGTCCATACGTGAGACGGTCGGCATGGTGACGCAGGACGGGCATCTCTTCCATGACACGGTTCGCAACAACCTGCTGCTCGCCCGTCCCGAGGCAACCGATGACGAGCTGTGGGACGTGTTGCGTCGGGCACGCCTGGCTGAGGTGATCGAGGGCATGCCGGACGGGCTCGACACGGTCGTCGGCGAGCGCGGATACCGGCTCTCCGGCGGTGAGCGGCAGCGGCTCACCATCGCCCGGCTACTCCTCGCGCGTCCGCGGGTGGTGATCCTCGACGAGGCGACCGCACACCTGGACTCCACGTCGGAAGCAGCAGTTCAGGCGGCGTTGGGTGAGGCGCTTGCCGGACGGACCGCCCTCGTCATCGCCCATCGGCTGTCCACAGTCCGCGCGGCCGATCAGATCCTGGTCCTCGAGGACGGTCGCGTGGTGGAGAGGGGTACGCATGCCGAGCTGCTCGCCGCAGGAGGGCGGTATGCGGAGCTGCACGAGACCCAGTTCCAGACGAACGGGCATGCAGATGGCGCGTCGCTGGGCGCTGGGAACGGCCAGCTGACCACCACGAGCCGAACGCCTGTGGACTGACGCGACCGCGTTGCCAGGACCTCTACGTTGCTAGGACCTACTCAGGTTGGCCACGTCGCACCGGACCGTGACTGGCCGACGTCGTGATGAGGTCCGATGGCGCGCACCTGAATATGTCGCACAATGCCGCGAGCACAGGCAACGAAAGCCGGGTCGGATTGTGCGTCACCAGGCGCCAGGCCGCCACCGTTGAGAGTTTCACGCCGCGGACCGTGAGTTCTTCACGCAACTCGGTCGCGGTCTGCATTCCGTGGGCCAGCATCATGTCGCGAAGTCGCCAGCAATAGCTCACTCGGCGAACCGGTTGTGAACTTGTCATAAGCTCCTGGTCATTCCCCACCGGGTTCATCACTGGACAATTTTAGTGCGTGGCGCAATCGTTTTTCCGTAACGTGCACGTGGATTTCGACTCCCAGCCCATCGGGTCTGAGCGCAACTTTGGTGCGGTTTCGGGGTGCCCTGTCATGGCGGCGTTGCGCACGCGATGACTCAACGGAGCGAGTCCGGGCGGCAGCCCGGGCGTCGCACCGTCCCATGGCACGGAACGTTCGGTCAGGCTGTGCACATCAGTACATCACCGCTCGAGGGGCAGATCTCACGCATTTTTTCGGCACTTTCCGAATGGCCACGCGCGGCGAGGGACGTGTGAGAGCAATGACCAGGCGCGGCGAGGGACGTG
>DATCKU010000070.1:0-43851 GCA_036564245.1 Actinopolymorphaceae bacterium | reverse complement strand
GTCCTGGTCGAAGCGCCGCCCTTTTATCCCAGCAGCAAGCGTTGTTCGCGGTGCGGCGCGGTCCAGCCGTCGCTGCCGCTTTCGCAGCGCGTTTTCCAGCGGGGCATGCGGACTCGTGCTGGACCGGGACGCGAACGCGGCCCGAAATCTCGCGGCCCTGGCGGCCGCCGTCGCCGGGAGTGGCCCGGAGACGCTAAACGCCCGTGGACAGGGCGGAAGACCTGCTACGCGGCAGGCGGCCCTGAAGGAAGCGGGAAGCCGGCACCGGCTCATCGCCGGATAAGACCGGCACCGCCGATCCGTAAGGATCGGCTACCTGAAACAGATGACGATGTTTCAGGTAACGGTAAGCGGTGGCGTAGGATTGACAAGCGTACGGTGGCTCCGTCAAATTGGGGCAGGCACTTTACGGCAGCTCGGCCGGTAGGGGGTGGGAGCGATGTGGCGGCGGCCGGCGCGGCTTGAGGGCGGACCAGCGGGTGCACATCGGTGCAAGGCGTCGGGGCCCGTCCCCTGGGTGGGCGCCCGTACCGTCAAGACGGCCCTGGCGGTGACGGCGGCGATGTGGATCACCCACGAACTCATCGGCGAAGATTACTCGCCCTTCGCCGGCATTGCGGCGGTGGTCGCGGTGCAGCCCACCTGGCAAGACTCGCGCCAGGTCACCTGGGTGCAAATCGCCGCCAGCGTTCTCGGCGCTGCTTGGGGCATCGGCGCTGCTGCCCTGATCGGCTACCACCCGCTATGGGTCGGCGTCAACGTCCTGCTGATCTTCGCGCTGGGGCGGGCGCTCGGCCTCGAAAAAGTGGCCGCGCTAAGCGTCACGGTCACGCTGCTGACCATGGGTCAGCCTGATACGGCGGATTACGCCTTGCACCGGCTGGCGGGCACCGCCCTGGGCATCGGCGCGGGCACGCTGATCAACGTCATGTTGTGGCGGCCGTCCGGCTTTCACACGGCGGAGGGCGATCCGGTGCCACCCGCCCGCGGCGGGCCGGGGTAGGCAGCGCCGGCGGATGACCGACCGCGAATTCCGCAAGTTGTTCGCCTTTTGTCACGGTAGCGTCATGGCGACATGCGATGCTGAAGCCATCACCAAGCGACGCCAGGGGCAACAAGCCCGGGGCTCGCGCCCGGCCGTGAAGTGCGGCTTGCGGCAAGGAGGTGGTGGCAACCAGCACGCTGCGGTCCCGTCGCCTGTCGACATGACCGCGTCAACGGATACCAACCGACCCCCTCGCCCCATGGCCCGGGAAGGAGGCCTGGGCACCCTCGGGAGGCCCAAGCGGCCTCCTTCCCTTCTCGGTAGCCGCTCGAAACATCGTCAGCCGCTCGCCCGTGGGAAGCAGACCTTGAACACCGACCCCTGCCCGGGGTGCGTTTCGACGTCGACGCGCCCATCGTGCATCAGCACCAGGCGGCGGACGATCGCCAGCCCCAAGCCGGTATGACCCGGGCGTCCGTCGGCGGGCCCGTCGCTGCGGCCGTCGCCGCTCGGCCGGCGGCCGTGCCGCCCCCGGTAAAACCGCTCCCAAATATAAGGAAGATCCTCGGGATCGATACCCGGCCCCGTGTCGCGGACCTCAAGGCGGACCTCCTCGCCGGTTTGCTCGAGGTGCAGGGAGACTTCGCCGCCGCTCGACACGTCGATGGCGTTAACGACGAGGTTGGTGATCACCTGCTCGAGGCGGTCGGGGTCGCCGATGACGGTATAATCGCACCCGACGGCATCGTGGCACGTTACGCTCAGCGCCACGCCGTTGTCGCCGGCGCGGCGGCTCAAGCGCTCGACCACCTGGCGGGCCAGGGCGTCGAGGCGCACGGGCATGCGCACCAGGCGGATGTCGCCGGCTTCGAGGCGGCTGAGCTCCAGGAGGTCGTCGACCAGCCGCCCCAGGTGTAGCGTCTGTTCGTGGATCAGGCCCAAATAGCGGCGGCGGTGAACGGGGTCGGTCTCGACTTCGTCGATCAGCGCTTCGGTGAAGCCGCGGATCGTGGTGAGCGGCGTGCGCAGCTCGTGGGAAACGTCGGCCAGCAGCCGCCGCTGGTTTTGCTCGGCTTCGCGCCGCAGGCGCTCGGCCGCCGCCAGCTCGCGCGCCAGGTGGGTGATGGCGGCGGCCAGCTCACCGATCTCGTCGTCGGTGGCGGCCAGTTCGGCGTCACCCTCGGGGTAGCGGCCGCTGCCGATATGGGCGACGATCTGCCGCAGGCGGCGCAGCGGCCGCACGATGCTCCACGACAGGTACGAACCTAGGGCCAGGGCCAAAAGCAGCACGACCAGCGCCACCCACAGGATCGTCTCGCGGATGCGGGCCACGGCCCGGTTGAGTTCCTCGGCGGGCTTCGAGACCAGCACGCCGCCCACCACTTGTTCGCGTTCGATGAGCGGCACGGCGGTAAAGAGCACGCTGGTATCGGCCAGTTGGAGCGAGTCGGTCACCGTCTGGCCCTGTTGTACGCGCTCGAGGATCGCTTCGGGCACGGTCAAGCCCGGCACCGCTTGGTCTTGGTCCGAGGTGGCGACGACCGTCCCCTCGCGGTTGAACAACCAGATGTTGACGTCGAGCGTGCCGCCCAAAAAGCCGGCCAGCAGGTTGAGCAGCTCGGCCTGACCGGGCCGCACCGAGAGCCCGCCGCTCTGCAGCACCGCAACGTGCACGCGCCGGGCCACCCGGGCTAGCTCGCGCTCGTTTTCCTGGCGGATGTACGCCCCGGCCAGATACGACAGCAAGAGGCCGATGACGACCAGCCCGACCAGCACCAGCGCCGTGTAGGCGACGATCAGCCGGCCGAACAGGCTGCGATCGAGCCCCAGCCGGCTCCACAGGCGGCGGGCCGCCAGGCCCAGCGACCGCACGGCCCTCACGGCTTGCCCACCACGAAGCGGTAGCCCACGCCCCAGACCGTTTCCACGCACGCCGCGGCGGCCGGCGGCAACTTGCGGCGCAGCCGGCGGATGTAGACGTCCACCGTGCGCGGGTCGCCGAAGTAATCGTAGCCCCAGACGGCGTCCAGCAGGCCCTGGCGGGTGAACACGCGATCGGGGTGGGCCGCCAGCGTGACCAGCAGGTCGAACTCGCGGGGGGTCAGGTTGACCTCGCAGCCCTCGGCCACGACGCGGCGGCTCATGCGGTCGATCTCGATGGGACCGGCGCGAATCACCGCGCGCCCTTCACCTTCGCTGCGTTGCGCCTGGGCGGCCGAGCGGCGCAGCACCGCCTTGACCCGGGCGATCAGCTCGCGCGGGCTGAAGGGCTTTGTCACGTAGTCGTCGGCGCCGAGCTCGAGCCCGACGACCTTGTCGACCTCGGTGTCCTTCGCGGTCACCATGATCACCGGCACGTTGGAGCGTCGGCGCAGCTCGCGACACACCTCCGTGCCAGGCATGCCGGGAAGCATAAGGTCGAGGAGCACGATGTCGGCGCCGGTTCGGTCGTACGTCTCGATGGCGGTGTTGCCGTCGGCCGCCAGTGCGACCTCGAAGCCCTCCTTGCGGAGCATGTACGAAAGAGCGTCGCTGTAGCTCTCCTCGTCCTCGACGACGAGAACACGGGTCACCGGGTTGCCTCCTTCTGGCGTACCAATGCTGGCACGGGCAGCGCCGCGCCCGGTCGCGCGTCGCCTGCCACGACCGCCGGTCCCGCTACGGATGGCGGTGCGCTGCCGCAGCGGAGTGGGAGCCGGATGGTGAACGTCGAGCCCTTGCCTTCCACGCTCCACACCGTGACCGACCCGCCGTGACTGGCCGCGACGTGCTTGACGATGGAAAGACCAAGCCCGGTGCCGCCGGTCTCGCGGCTACGTGCTCGGTCGACGCGGTAGAAGCGCTCGAAGACCCGCTCGAGCTCGTGCTCGGGGATGCCGACGCCTTGGTCGCTCACCGCGATCTCGACGTACTCGTGGGTCGAAGACGAGTCCGACGTGGCCGCCTCGAGAGGGCCGGTCGTCCGGCGTACGTCGACCACGACCCGGGTGTGCTCCGGGCTGTAGCTCACGGCGTTCTCGACCAGGTTTCCTACGGCGATCACCAGCTGTTGCTGGTTGCCGGTGACGACCACGTCGCGTTCGCCTGCCTGTACCAACGCGATGTGCTTGGCTTGCGCGTCGACGCGGCACCGGTCGAGGGCGGCCTCGATCACCTCGTCGAGCTCGACCTGCGAGGGCTCGAGAATCGGATCGTCGGCCTGCACCCGGGACAGCTCGATGATCTGCTGGACGAGGCGGGTCAGCCGCTCGCTTTCGACCTGCATCCGCCCGGCGAATCGCTGCACCGCCTCGGGGTCGTCCGCGGCGTGCTGCACGGCCTCGGCGAGCAGGGACAGGGCACCGATCGGAGTCTTGAGCTCGTGGCTCACGTTGGCCACGAAGTCCCGGCGGATCGCGTCGAGCCGGCGTTCCTTCGTACGGTCCTCCACCAGGATGAGGACCAGCTCGCTGCCGACCGGAGCGACCCGGGCCGACAGCGACAGAGCGGTCTGCCCGAACCGGCTTCGCGGGACCTCCAGGTCGGTGTGCCGGATTTCACCGTCTCTGCGTACCTTGTGGACCAGGTCGAGAAGCTCCGCGATCGCGATCCGGGAGCCGCGAACCAATCCGAAGGCCCGTGCAGGTGCGCTGGCGTAGCGCACGTCGTCTGTCGGTCCGACGACGACCGCGCCCTGTGGGAGGACGGCGAGCAGCTTGGCGACGTCCGGTGGCAAGGGGGCCGGTGGCGCATCTGGTGTGCGTTCCTGAGCGCGCTCGGAGAAGCGGAACGCGACAGCGGCCACACCACTGATGGCGAGGCCAGCGAGACCGCCGAGAGTCGCGGCGAGTGTCGCGTCCACGTCCTCGATGGTAGGGCGCGGTTCGGCAGTGAAGCCCCGTCTGGCCGCCGTGGTACGAGCTCGACAGCAAGTGTTCACCGGACGTTCAGCGTTACCGGGGTTTTCCCTCCCCTCGCGTCCGCACGGTGTTCAGCATGCGAGACGTCTTCCACGAGCAGCTGCAGTTCATCAACGACCAGCTCGTCCAGATGGCGAGACAGGTCGAGACCGCGGTCCACGAAGCGACCGCAGCGCTGCTCGAGGCGGACGCTCGGCGCACGGAGAAAGTGATCGCAGCCGACGCGGGGATCGATCGGCTCCGGGCACTGGTGGAGGAGCGCGCCTTCGAGCAGCTCGCCCTGCAGCAGCCGGTGGCGAGCGATCTTCGGGTGCTCGTGGCCGCGCTGCGGATGGTCGCCGGCCTCGAGCGCATGGGCGAGCTCGCCGAACATGTCGCGAAGATCGCGCGGATGCGCTATCCGGAGTCCGCGATTCCTGCCATGCACTACGTCCGTTGGAGGTGCACTATGTGTCGACACGTATCACAGGTCCGACACGCGTAGTGCACATGGTCATTTGGGTGGACGTCGGCTAGCGACCCTGGTTCTTGACCGCCTCGATCGCCGCAGCAGCAGCCTCAGGGTCCAGGTATTCGCCGCCGGGCTTCACCGGTCGCATGTTGGAGTCCAGGTCGTACACAAGCGGGATCCCGGTCGGAATGTTGAGCCCGACGACCGCTTCCTCGCTCATCTGGTCGAGGTGCTTCACCAGCGCACGCAGCGAGTTGCCGTGGGCGGCCACCAGCACCACCTTGCCGGCGCGCAGGTCCGGCACGATCGCGTCGTACCAGTACGGCAGCATGCGTGCCACCACGTCGGCCAGGCATTCCGTACGCGGCATGAGCTCGGGTGGCAGGTCTGCATAACGCGGGTCGCCCACCTGGGAGAACTCCGCGTCGTCCTCGAGCGGTGGTGGCGGCGTGGCGTACGAGCGCCGCCAGATCATGAACTGCTCCTCGCCGAACTCCTGCAACGTCTGCTTCTTGTCCTTGCCCTGCAGGGCTCCGTAGTGGCGTTCGTTGAGCCGCCAGCTCCGCCGTACCGGGATCCACATCCGATCGCACTCCGACAGGGCGATCTCGGCGGTACGAATTGCCCGGCGTAGCACGGATGTGTGCACGACGTCGGGAAGCATCCCGTGTTCGCGCAGCAGCTCACCACCCCGACGCGCCTCTGCCTCACCCGCGCTGGACAGGCCGACGTCGACCCAGCCGGTGAAAAGGTTCTTGGCGTTCCACTCGCTCTCGCCGTGGCGCAGCAAGATCAGGCGGTACGGCGCGGCGGTGCTGGATAGCACGTCACTCATGGGACCGACTCTACAGAGACGGTCGTGATCGCCCGTTGCCTGGAATGCCGTGGCAATTCCCGAGAGCCGGCTGCACCGGTCTGTCGGTCGGCGGCGCTCGCCGGCCTGGTCGCGGGACCCACCTTCCAGGCCGATGTGACGTCAGTCTGTCGCCTGCCGTTCGTCAGGTGGCTCTCCTCGCCCAGTCGTACGCCACGCGTGGCAGCTGGGTGGCGAGCTTCCCGCCGCTCACGTCGATCAGCGTCCCGGTGATGTAACCGGCCTGGTCGGAGGCGAGGAAGCACACCAGGTTGGCGATGTCGTCGGCTGAGCCCCAGCGGCGAAGGGTCAGCAGGTCGAGCAGGCGTTCCTGCTGCTCCGGTGAGCGCTCGGTGAAATGGTTCATGTCGGTGGGGATCATGCCGGGTGCGTACGCGTTCACGGTGATGTTCCACGGACCCAGCTCGCCCGCGAGGGCGCGGGTGAAGTGGGCGACCGCGGCCTTCGACGATGCGTACGCGGTGCCGAACACCGAGGGCGTGATCGCGGCGTACGACGATGCGTTGATGATCCTGCCGGAACCCTGCCGCTTCATGACCGGTACGACCGCCTGGCACATGAGGAACGTGCCGTCCAGGTTCACGCTGTGGCAGGCACGCCATCGCTCGATCGGCAGCGATTCGATCGGGCCTCCGCCCGCTACGCCCGCGTTGTTGACGAGGATGTCGATCCGTCCGTACTCGCGTACCGTGTCGTCCACAGCCGTGCGAACCTGCTCCGGGTCGCTGACGTCACAGACCAGCTGACTGGACGGTGGTCCTCCGGGTGGCAGGTCGGCTGCCAGTGCGTCGAGATCCGCACGGTTGATGTCGAGCGTGACGGTGCTGACGCCTTCCTCTGCAAGGCGCAGGACCAACGTTCGTCCGATTCCACGCCCGCCGCCCGTGACGATGGCGACTCGCCCTGCGAGATCGATGTGCATGCGGGCTGCTTGCCCCCTCGTGAGTCATTCCTTGTCTTGCAAGCCAATCACGTACGAGTGGTGGGGAAGGCCGACCTGTCCGGACCCGGTCATGGCCGGGGTCCTGCAGACGACGGGGAGCGGACGGCACCCCGGTACGTACGCAGAAGGCCTGTCGGACCTGCAACACGTGTCGGCACGTAGTGCACCTCCGGCAGGCGTAGTGCACATGGTCATTTGGGGTGAGTCCGGTGGAGTCAGCTTCCGGAATGGGACGATCTGCGGCATTGACCCGCCTGGCAAAAGATCCGCAGACTGTCTTTCCAACGTTGAAATCGATCTCCAGCCGTTGCCGTGCCGGGCGGCTCGAGATGGCGGATGGGCGGGATCTCGATGGATGGCTACACGCGACGGACTTCACGCGACCGAGGACACGCGAGCAGTCGAAGCGGCGCTGGACTCACTCGGCGAGACGCCTTCCGAGGTGTGGCCGCCACGCTGATGGCGGCGACCACGCTCTCAGCCTGCGACCTGCTGAGCACCGATCCTGCCGTCAACCGTGACTCCGGGCGACGTCGACGGAAAGGCAAGGAGGCGCCGAGTCTCGCGGCCCAGGTCAAGGCCGGCAAGCTGCCACCAGTCGACAAGCGCCTGCCCGCCGAACCTCTCGTGGTCGAGCCAGCGCAGGAGATCGGGGTGTACGGCGGCACCTGGAACACCTTCATCCAAGGCACCGACGGTGCCTCGGTGTACGAGAACATCGGCTACGACGGCCTCGTCCGTTGGTCTCGGGACTTCACCGACGTCATCCCCAACGTCGTGGACTGGGAGGTCTCGGACGGCGGACGCACGTTCACGTTCCACCTCCGCAAGGGCATGAAGTGGTCCGACGGGGAGCCGTTCACCGCCGACGACATCGAGTTCGCCTACAACGACGTCTTCTGCAACACCGAGCTGTTCCCGGTGTTCCCCCAGTGGTTGATGGCAGGGGGCAAGCCTTCGACGTTCGAGAAGGTCGACGAGGTGACCTGCAGGTTCACGTTCGCCGAACCACACGCGTTCTTCCTCGAGCGGCTCGCAAGCCCTGAAGGCAACCTGTTCGCCGCGTCGCCGAAGCACTACCTGCAGCAGTTCCACGCAAAGTACAACCCCGACGTCGAGGCGCTCGTCAAGGCGGCGAAGCTCGGCAAGTGGACCGAGCTGTACTTCAGCAAGGGTGGCGACGGCACGTCGGGTCTTGCGATCTGGCAGAACCCAGAGCTTCCGGTCCTGCTTCCGTGGGTCGTGAGCACACCGCTCACCAAGGACCGGCTCGTCTGCAAGCGAAATCCCTACTACTGGAAGACAGATCCCGAAGGCAGCCAGCTTCCCTACCTGGACGAGGTCGTGATCGACGTCGTCACCAGCCCGGAGACCGCGGCGCTTCGGGTGAGCAACGGGGACTTCACGCTCCCGTCGACCGACATCCTGACACCGGCGAACAAGCCGGTGTTCGCGCAGAACGCCGAGAAGGGCGACTACCGCCTCATCGACCAGCTGACCTCCGACATCAACAACGGCGTCTTCTGTCTCAACCTGACGCACAAGGACAAGGCGTTGCGCGAGGTCTTCCAGAACAAGGACTTCCGCATCGGTCTGTCGTACGCCATCGACCGCGAGGAGCTGATCAAGGCGGTGCACCAGCGGCAGGGCGAGCCGTATCAGTCGGCGCCGCGACCGGAGTCCGACTTCTACGACGAAGCGCTCGCCACGCAGTACACCGAGTACGACGTCGACAAAGCCAACGAGCACCTCGACCGGGCCGGGTACACCAAGCGGGACAGCGAGGGCTACCGGCTGCGTCCGGACGGCAAGCGGATCAGCTTCACCGTCGAGCTGCCCACCGGGTTCGACCCCACCTACCCCTCCACCGCCGACCTCGTGCGGGGCTACTGGAAGGAGGTCGGCGTCGAGATGCGCGTGAAGTCGCAGGGCGGACCGTTGTTCTGGCAGCGCCTTTTCGCCAACCAGTGCGACGCGGTCATCTACAGCGCGGAGAATGGTCTGCGCGACGCGATCCTGGACCCGGGATGGTTCTTCCCGGTCGGTGGTCGCTGCTACTACGCGCGGGCGTGGGCCGACTGGTACGCAACCGGCGGCGAAGCCGGGGAGGAACCGCCGGAGGCCCCACGCCGGCAGATGGAGTTGTACGACCAGATCAAGGTCACCATGGACGAGGCCGACCGTCGCCGGCTCTTCATGGAGATCCTCCAGATCACGCGCGAGGAGTTCTACGTGATCGGCACGGTGCTCATCGCTGGGCGGTATTCGATCGTGCAGAACAAGATGCGCAACGTGCCCGAGCCGATCCCCGAGGGCTCCCTCTACCCGGACCCGGCGCCGGTGGGCCCGGAGCAGTTCTTCATCGCCGGCTAGAGCCGCGCAGCTCGTCGTCGGATGCCAGCTGCGGCACGGTGCCCACGACGGTCGGGCCCCTACCACCAGGGCTGAGCGCGCCGCTCCGCTGCCGGTGAACTCGCCACGCAGGCGTTGGCCTCAGCTCTCGGCGAGGTGGCGGAACGCCTGGAGGTTGGCCGTCGACTCGCCACGCGACGTGCGCCATGCCCACTCACGCCGGATCGCGGTGCGAAAGCCCAGCTCGAGCAGCTGGTTGAACGACGAGTCCGCCGCGTCCAACACGCTCCCCAGCACGCGGTCGATCTCGTCTGGTGTCACGGCGGTGAGTGGCAGCTTGCCTACGAGGTGGATGTCGCCTAGATGGTCGACACAGAACGCCACGCTGTAGAGCTTGAGGTTGCGTTCCAGGAGGTACCGGTAGACGGCTTCGTGGTTCTCGTCCGGCCGCCGTACGACGAATGCGTGGATCCCCACCGCACGCGCGCCGACGCGTAGCACACAGGTCGTCTTCAGCTTGCGCTCACCAGGCAGGGTGGCCACGAAGCAGCCCGGCTCGGGCTCGTCCCAGCCCAGCCCTATCTCGTCGAGTGCGCCCCGAATTACCGCTGCGGCATCCACCCGCTCATTGTGACGACGCCGTGCGCCAGGTCCCGCACCGGCCGAGTCCGTCGCAGCGCTTCGGCGTAGACGTCGAGCATTCGCGCCGCCGTCACCGCCCAGCCGAATGCCTGCGCGTGCCGCACGCCGTTTCGTCCCATTCGGGCGAGCTGCTTCGGATCGGACGTGAGGTCGCCGATGACCTGCGCCCACTCGTCTGGGTCATGCCCTTCCACCAGCACGCCGGAATGGCCGCTGGCTACGGCCGTGAGGAGACCGCCGGTCGCGGCGGCGACGACTGGAGTGCCGCACGCCTGAGCCTCGAGGGCGACGAGGCCGAAAGATTCGTTGTACGACGGAACCACGACGAGCGTCGAGGCGTGGTACCAACGGGCCAGCTCGCGCTGGGGAACCGGCGGCACGATGCGTACGACGTCGGAGATGCCGAGGCTCTCCGCGAGCGCCATCAGACCCTGCGAACCCTCGGTGTTCGAGCCGCTGGGTCCTCCGACCACGGCCACGACGAGCCGTTGCCGGGTGTCTGCCCGAGTCCGCGCCAGCGTCGCTGCCGCCCGGACCAGCAGGTCGGGTGCCTTCAGCGGTTGGATCCTGCCGACGAACGTCAACACCAGGGCGTCGGCGGGAATCCCCAGCGCCTGCCGCGCAGCCGCCCTGTCACCTGGACGAAAGACCTCGAGGTCGACCCCGGGGTGGACGGTGACCACCTGGCGCGGATCGGCGCCGTAGAGCTCGACCAGCGCCTGAGCCTCCTCGTCGGTGTTCGCGACCAGCCAGTCGGCGGCCTCGACGACCTGCTCCTCGCCGATGATCCGCGCCTTGGGCTCGGGAGCGTCGCCCTCGGCGAGCAGCGCGTTCTTGACCTTCGCCATCGTGTGCATGGAGTGGACGAGCGGCACGCCCCAGCGGTCCTTGGCCAAGGCTCCGACCTGGCCGGACAGCCAGTAGTGGGAGTGGACCAGGTCGTAGTGGCCGAGCTCGTGTTCGGCCTCGGTACGCAGGACGCCACGAGCGAACGCGCAGAGCTGTGCCGGCAGGTCGTTCTTGGACAGCCCCTCGAACGGGCCAGCTACCACGTGCCGGACGCGTACGCCCTCGTCGGTCTCGACCACGGGTGGCAGCTCGCTCGACGTGGCACGGGTGAAGATCTCGATCTCGATGCCGAGAGCAGCAAGCCGGCGAGCGAGCTCGACGATGTAGACGTTCATCCCTCCGGCGTCACCGGTGCCGGGCTGATCGAGAGGCGAGGTGTGCACGCTGAGCATGGCGACTCGGCGGGGTAGAAGCTGCCGGCCTGCGACATGATCGCGCGGTCGTGAGATCCCGTGCACCAGATGACCTCCGGCAGGTCGGAGTCGGTTGTCGACTGTGGCGAGTCAGGCCACGTGTTCACAACCTCGGGAACAGGAGCGCTCATTCCCCTGTGTACCGGACTGGCCATGGTGCAGATCTTCAGGAATACGACAAAACGCTCATATGTGACGGCGTTGCGAGGGATGCCCTGACCGAGCACAAGTGGGCGCAGGTGCGTGTGGCGAATCAAGCGGCAGGAGAGAAGTCTCGCAGCGGCGCAATGCCTTGGCAGGGAATGGAACGGCATCCAGGGCAACAGTGCGCAGCGCCGGCTAAACCCCGGGTGACGCAAGCAGGATGGGCGTTCCGAAACTGCCGAAGGCGGAGGGGTGACTGCTCAGCGTTGACTCTCGAGGGGATCGACTACCACGGACCGTAAGGCCCGTCGTTCTTCCCAGGCCGGCCACCGACCTCTCGCACAGCCGGTCGCACGCCCACGACGTAGACGGCCGCGGCGATCGTGCCGGCGAGGTTGAGCAGGCTGAGCGGAGACATGAACGGTGGCAGCAGGTGGACGAGCAGGGCGAGCCCCACCAGGATCATCCACATCGTCTTGTTCTGCTTGTCCGCGGCAGGGAACGCCTCTTTCGGGCGCATGACCACGTCGCCGAACGCGAACGCCTTCAGCACGAGCAGGCCGATCCAGAGCACGAGCTGGATCGGTCCGATGATCGACAGCGGAGTCAGCACACCCTGAGCCTAGCCGTAACCCACCCACGCTGGCGTCACACACCTGCTCGCCGTGAGATGCGCCGGTGAGGGTTGGCAAGCTTCGGAGGCGGAACGTCGTTGGTCCGACACCGAAGCGGCTTGTGGGTCGACCCGGATCAGACCTCGCTGCTCGCCATGGTCGACGGGCTGGTGCTGGTCGACTTCGACGCGCTCGTCGAGTTGGACCGCTGCCGACTCGCGCTCGAGCTGCGGCTGCCGGAGGTGCTCCGAGTGGTCGACTTCCGCGCGGTGCCGGACGAGCCACGCTTCGCGGTGGTCCGCTTGCGGGTGGCCGGCTTCGTCGAGCGCTTCGTCGTACGACCCCGGCTCACCTGCCGGCTGCCGCCGTTCTGCATGCTGCGGATGCGCATGACGGCGTCCTTGCCGCGTTCGCTCAGGGCGTCGTACGTCGAACCAGCCTGGATCATGGCCATCTGGAGCGCTGCCTGAGCCCGCTCGGTCAGGTCGCGCGCCTGGATCCGCAGGTCGAGCGAGGCCGTGCGAAGCGCTGCGGCCAGCGCGTCGGCTCGCCGTTCGATGCGTTCCTGGACACGATCGGAGACCATGGCGGGGTCGGTTGCCTCCAGCGAGCTGATCGTTCGCGATGCCATCTTGGAGAGCTCGCGAATCTTTTCCACGGCGAAATCGCCGGCGCCAGCGAGCGCATAGAGCGGATTTGGTTCAGTCGAAGACTTGCGGGAGTTGCGGGGCATCAGTTAGTCCTCCTGTCGGACCCTCTCCTGTTGGGCATGGCGTGTCGTGGAAGTCCGGCGAGAGCGCTGGGCGTCTCGGCGGGTTGAGCGTGCGGCCTTCTTCCGGGTTGTGCTCCTGTGTTCCGGCTCACTGACCTGTCCCTCGCTCGCCTCTCGGCGGAACGACGAATAGATGTCGAGCAGAACCCGCTTCTGGCGTGCCGAGAGGTAGGGGTCGGTCTGGATGGCCGTCTCGACGGCGCGGTCTTGCCTTCCCCCCTCCTCTGACGGATCGAGCAGGCCGGCGCGGACGTAGAGCGCCTCCGCTGAGACCCGCAGCGCCTTTGCCAGCTGCTGCAGGACCTCCGCAGAGGGCCTGCGCAACCCACGCTCTATCTGGCTGAGGTACGGATTCGACACGCCGGCAAGATCGGCGAGCTGCCGGAGGGAGAGCTCCGCGTTGCGACGCTGCTCCCGGAGGTAGTCGCCGAGCGTGCTGATGGACCGAACCTTCACGCTGCCCATTGTGCTTGCAAAAGTTAGCAAGCGCAAACTGCCAGCTAGTGGGGTTCTGCGTCGGTGTCTGCACTCGGTACCTGCACGGTCTAGGTGGTCACTGGTTCGCCCAAACTGCTGGGAGCCGCTTGGGCTTCCTGCTCTGCGATTTCCCCGCTCGCCACCCCCGGCGAAACCCCTCGTCCGCCACCTCCGGCGCGCCCAACAATGACCACGTTTCGTGGGTCTTTCCCACCTAGCCGGCGCCGGCATGGCTCGGGAAGGTACGACTAGCCCTGGTAAGCGTTGAACACCGCGTGACCGTGGTCAGAGGGTGGCGCTGCGGATCTCACCCACCACCCGGCCGCCTCCCGGCACCGGGACGGTCAGCTGCTCCTCGATCACGTCGTACGACAGGCCGAGCCGGCGCAGCGCCGCCGCCATCACGACCGGCCGTGCCCGCTGCCCACCGTCGTCGATCTTGAGTGCGACCGCGCGCCCGTCGTCCAGCGCCACCGCGTAGCACGCCTCGGCGCCACCCTTGCCGACCAGGCCGGGCACGCCACGGATGAGCTTCGCCTCGTCGCGGTTGGTCCCGCTGGTGTGCTCGGGATACGCCCGGATCGCGGCGATCACCTTGCCCTCTGGCGAGTCGCTGGGAGCCGTCGCCATCGCCCGGAACCCACGTGCCAGCCCGGTCAGGCTCAGCGCGAACAACGGAGCTCCGCAGCCGTCCACACCGGTGTGCGCGATCTTCTCGCCGACGAGCTCCTCGATGGTCTGCCGGATGCCCACTTGGAGCGGATGTGTCGGGTCTGTGTACGTCTCGGTCGGCCAGCCGGCCGACACGCACGTGGCCAGCATGCCGGCGTGCTTGCCGGAGCAGTTCATGGCGACCCGCTCGGGTTGGCGGCCGGCACGGACCCATTCGTGGAGGACGTCCTGGTCGATCGGCCAGCTCGGCGGACACCGCAGTGCGGCCTCGGACAGGCCGGCCGTGGCGAGGATCGTGCGTACCCCGGCGACATGGAAGTCCTCACCCGAGTGACTGGCCGCGACGAGGGCGAGCAGTTCGGCGTCGAGGTCGAGACCAGCGCGCAGCATCCCAGTGGCCTGCATCGGCTTGTTCGCCGAGCGGGGATAGATGGGCGTCGTCACGTCGCCCAACGCGAAGGCGATCGAGCCGTCGGTGTCGACCGCGACCACCGCACCGCGATGCCGCGCCTCGACGAACCCGGACCGTACGACCTCCGCCACGACGGGGTTCTCGCTCACGCCTGCCCTCCGGATCGCGATCAGGCCAGACCGAGGAGCGCACGAGCGGCATCCGGTGACATCGGGGGCCGCTGCGCGAGGCTGGCCAGGTTGGCGGCGCGCTCGACCAGCTCCACGTTGTGCGTGACCGGGCGGCCCTTGGCGAAGGTGAGCGTATCTTCCATGCCGACCCGCAGATGCCCGCCGCAGCTCAAGGCGGCGAGAGCGACCGGCAACGTCGTACGCCCGATGCCAGTCGCAGACCACGACGTCACCGCATCCGGCAACGCCTGCACGGCCGCCACCAGGGTCGGAGCGTCACCGGGCATCCCACCTGGTACGCCCATCACGAGGTCGCAGTGCACCCGGCCACCTGCCGGCAGGCCGTAACGGTCGAGCAGGCGATGCAGCGCCGCGATGTGGCCGAGATCGAAGAGCTCGAACTCCGGCACGACACCGCGCTCCTGGGTCAGTTGATAGAGCTCGGTGATGAACGGCCACGGGTTGGAGAAGACCTCGTCGCCGAAGTTCACCGTCCCCATGGTGAGCGAACAGGACTCCGGCTCCGCGTCGAGCACCCGCAGCCGGTCGGCGTACGAGTCGGTCACGGCACCGCCGGTGGACAGCTGGATGATCAGCTTGGTCTCGCTGCGCAGAGCTGCCACGGTCTCGCGGAGCCGGCCGAGGTCGAGGGTCGGTCGGTGCTCGGCGTCCCGGATGTGGACGTGGATCATGGCGGCGCCGGCGGACTCGCAGCGGCGCGCCGTCTCGATCAGCTCGTCCAGCGTGGTCGGCAGCGCGGGAAAGTCGGCCTTGCTGGTCTCCGCGCCAGTCGGCGCGACCGTGATCAACGTCTCCGTCATCGGGTGACTCCGCGCAGAAGCTCTGCGACGTCGGTCAGGTGGCTCTCGGTCACTTGGATATCGTCGGCTCCATGCGAGCGGTCGTCCAGCGCGTGTCCCGGGCCAGCGTCACCGTCGACGGGGAGGTCGTGGGAGCGATCGACAAGCCCGGTCTGCTGGTCCTGGTCGGCAGCACCCACGATGACACACCAGCGAAGGCTGAGAAGCTCGCTGCGAAGATCTGGGGCCTGCGAATCCTGGCAGGCGAGAAGTCGTGCTCCGACGTGGGCGCGCCGCTGCTGGTCGTGAGTCAGTTCACGTTGTACGCCGACACCCGCAAGGGCCGCCGCCCGTCATGGTCGGATGCCGCTCCGGGCGAGGTCGCAGAACCTCTGATCGAGCACTTCTGCGCGACCCTCCGCGGTCTCGGCGCCACGGTCGAGACCGGTCGGTTCGGTGCTCACATGGAGGTCGCGCTCGTCAACGATGGTCCGGTCACCTTGATCCTGGAGAGCTGATGGCGCCAGTTCCGCAATGGGCACCGGCTCCGGCGGAGTACGACGATCTCGCGTTGGCACTCGACGGAATCTTCCCGGACGTCAGCGTGACGGTGCCCGCCGATCGCGCACCAGAGCCTGGCGAGGTGCTCGACCTCACCGATCCCGAGGGCACGCCGGTCGCCCGGCTGCGCATCGCGTCCTGCGTACGACAGGACCAGCGGCACGCGCTGTCGGGGCCGGTCACGGCGTTGGCGCCGCGCGAGGACGGCGTCTTCCGACACCTGCACCGCACGCCCGCGGACGTACGCAACGAGTACGCCGGCAAGCGGATCGGGTCGCTGCTCGTCGACGCGCCGCTGGACAGCGAGGCCCTGGACAGGCTGGCTCGGCTGATTTCGTCGTACGACGTCGTGGTGCTGCTTGCGCTGGTCGGTGCCGGGTCGCCGCGTGGGCTCTCGCCGCATGGCCTGGTACGCGCGACGAGAGCGGCGGCGGAGCTGCTCCCCGGTCAGCCGCTCGTCGTACCGGTCCCACTGGCCCGGCGCGCCGATCCCGACGCCGATGCCGGGCGCCGCCGTCTGGTCGCCGAGGCGTACGGCGAGCCGCTCGACCTGCCGGAACTGCCTGCAGGTGGCGAGGTGACGCCCGATCGGTATCCCGCAGCCGTGGCGTCGATCATCCGGGCTGAGCATCCACCGCCTCACGAGCGGGGAGTCGTCGTCTTCTTCACGGGTCTGTCGGGCTCCGGGAAGTCGACGCTCGCCCGCCGGCTCCGCGACCTGCTGCTCGAGCGCGGCGACCGGACGGTCACACTGCTCGACGGCGATGTCGTACGCCGGATGCTCTCGGCGGGCCTGGGGTTCTCCAAGGCCGACCGGGAAGCCAACATCCGGCGGATCGGTTTCGTGGCGGCCGAGGTCGCCCGGCACGGCGGGCTCGCGATCTGCGCCCCCATCGCACCGTACGCGTCCACCCGGGCAGAGGTCCGGCAGATGGTGGCTGAGGCGGGGGGCGACTTCGTGCTCGTGCACGTCGCAACGCCGCTGGCCGAATGCGAGCGCCGCGACCGCAAGGGCCTCTACGCCAAGGCGCGCGCGGGCGAGATCAAGGAGTTCACCGGGATCTCCGATCCGTACGAGGAACCGACCGACGCCGATCTCGCGCTCGACACGTCCACACTGAGCGTCGACGACGCCGTGGGCCAGGTCGTCGAGCTGCTGACCAAGCGCGGCATCCTCGCCTGACCTCCCAAATGACCATGTGCACTACGCCCGTCGGGGGTGTGACACGTGTCGGCACCGTGTGCAGGTCCGAAACGGCGGAGTGCCGGGCCCGAAACGGCGGAGTGTCGGGCCCGATACGACGGAGTGTGAGGAGCGACTGAGCCACGGTCGGCCTGACTTTCCGGGCGCGAACGCTTGCTTCGTACCCATAAGCTGAACGGCGTACGACTCACAAGCGGCGACTGCGAGCGGAGCGTAGGTCATGGAGAAACGACGGCTTGGGCGCCTTGGACACCAGAGCAGTGTGCTGATCTATGGGGCGGCCGCCCTGGCCGAGGTGAGCCAAGAGGTAGCCGACCAGTCGATCCAGCAAGCGCTGGACGCCGGCATCAACCACTTCGACACCGCGGCGAGCTACGGCGATGCCGAGCTGCGTCTTGGCCCCTGGATGCCCCGGATTCGTAAGCAGATCTTTCTCGCCACCAAGACAGGGGAGCGCGAGCGCGAGGCGGCATGGGCCTCGATCAACAAGTCCCTGGAACGCTTGCAGACCGACTACATCGACCTGATCCAGCTGCACGCCGTCGGTGACTTGGACGAGCTGGACAAGGCCACAGGCCCGGGCGGAGCGCTCGAGGCGGCGATCCGGGCTCGCGACGAGGGCATGGTCGGTGCGATCGGGATCACCGGTCACGGGCACGACGCCCCGACCACGCACCGGGAGGCCTTGAAGCGGTTCCCGTTCGACACCGTGTTGACGCCGCTCAACTACGCGCTCGCTCGTGACGACGAGTACCGCGCGGCGTGGGAGGAGCTCGCCGAGGAGACGCAGCGCCAGGACGTCGGTCTGATGATCATCAAGACCATCTCGCGGCGGAACTGGCCGGAGGACGAGCACCGCTACACGACGTGGTACGAGCCGTTCGACGAGCAGGACAAGATCACCGCTGCGGTGGCGTGGGTGCTGAAGCATCCGCAGGTGACGGGCATCGCCACGGCCGGCGAGGTGAGTCTGCTCGGCAAGCTGATCGAAGCCGAGCGCGACCGGGTCAACTGGACCGACGAACGAATCGCCGAGGTGCTCGACAACGTGGTCGGCTACGCGTCGCCGTTCGTGGCGATGCCGATCTGAGGAAGGCAGATCGTCAGGACCGATCCGAGGACTCCGAGGGCTGCTCGGAGGACTCCGACGGTCGATCCGAGCCTGCCTGGTCACCGCGGCGGACCGCCTCGAGCAGCAGCAGCGCGACGTCGACCACCTCGACGTTCTCGCCTGCTGTCCCCTCGGCCTGCTGCTGGGTCACGCCGTCGCTCAGCATGACCGTGCAGAACGGGCACGCCGTCGCGATCCGCTGCGCACCGGTCTCGATGGCTTCGGTCGTGCGTGCCAGGTTGATGCGGGTGCCGATGCGTTCCTCCATCCACATGCGCGCACCGCCCGCGCCGCAGCAGAAGGAACGGTTGCCGTGTCGCGGCATCTCCCGCAGCTCGTTGCCGGGAAGCGCGCCGAGCAGCTCTCGCGGCGGCTCGTACACCTGGTTGTGTCGACCGAGGTAGCACGGGTCGTGGTACGTGATCGGCCGTGCCCCGTCACCGTCGACCGGCGCGACCGGCCGCAGCCGACCCTCCCGCACCAGCCGGTTGAGCAGCTGCGTGTGGTGCACGACCTTGAGCTCGAGTCCCAGCTGCCGGTATTCGTTGCGGACCGTGTTGAAGCAGTGCGCACAGGTAACGACCACCTTGGTCGCACCGGCTTCCCGCAGGGTCTCGACGTTCTGCTGCGCCAGCATCTGGTAGACGAACTCGTTGCCGGACCGCCGGGCCGGGTCGCCGGTGCAGGTTTCCGCTTCGCCGAGCACGGCGTACGAGACCCCGGCGAGATGCAGCAACTCCGCAACGGCACGGGTGGTGCGCTTCGCCCGGTCGTCGTACGCGCCGGCGCACCCCACCCAGAACAGGTAGTCCACGCTGGCGAGGTCGTCCACGTCGACACCCAGCACGGGCACCTTGAACGGAAGTCCCTTCGTCCAGTCCAGCCGGGACGACGGGTTCATGTTCCACGGATTGCCCTTGGACTCCAGGCCGCGGTACAGCTGGTTGAGCTCGCTCGGGAACTCCGACTCGACGAGCACCTGGTGTCGCCGCATCTCGGCGATGTGATCGACGTGCTCGATGTCGACCGGGCATTGCGCGACACAGGCCCCGCAGGTCGTGCACGACCACAACACGTCGGGATCGATCACGAAGCCCTGGTCCAGCGGGCCGACGAGACCGCGTTCCGCCTCCTTCCGGACGGCTTCCGGCAGTGCGTCACGCTTGTCCTCCGGAGTCTGCAGGAACGGTGCCTTGGCGTACGCGTGATCGCGCAGGTCCATCACCAGCTTCTTCGGCGACAACGGCTTGCCGGTGTTCCACGCTGGGCACTGCGACTGGCAGCGACCACATTCGGTGCAGGTCGTGAAGTCGAGCAGCGCTTTCCACGTGAAGTGCTCGACCGCTCCGGCTCCGAAGATGTCGTCCTCGCTCGGCTCCTCGAAGTCGATCGGCTTGCCACGCGAATACATCGGCGGGAGCGGTCCGAGCGCGTCGGCGCCGTCGGCGTTGCGTCGGAACCAGATGTTCGGGAACGCCGTGAAGCGATGCCATGCCACGCCCATGGTGATGTTGGCGGCGATCACGATGAACCACGCCATCGACACGACGATCTTCACGGTGGCGACCGCATAGATCGCGTTGGCCAACGCATCGACGCTCAGGCCGGAAAACCATTCGGCCAACGGAAAGCTCACGGGGTAGTGCAGGCTCGGCCCGACGTCGCCCCACAACGCACTCTCCAGACCGCGGAGGCAGAGGATGCACAGGGCGATCACCACGATCGTGTACTCGACGTAGTACGCCTGCCAGAACGTCGACCCGCTGAACCTCGACGATCTTCCCAGTCGCCGCGGGTGCACCAGCTGGCGGATCACGATCAGGACGACGATGCCGAGCAGGGTCAGGAACGCGATGAGCTCCGACGCCATCTCGTACGGCCACCAGTGTCCGATGATCGGCAATGCCCAGTCCGCGCCCGCGTACACCTGGCCGTACGCCGTGACCAGGGTGAAGAAGAGGAAGCCGAAACCCACGAAGACGAACCAGTGCGAGATCCCCACGAGCCGCCACTTGGCAAGCCGTGTGTGTCCCAGCGTCTCCCGAAGCATGGTGCGCCACCGCTGCCCGGGCTGATCCGTGCGTCCCACCGCTGGCTGACCCAGCCGGATCACGCCGACCATGCGGACGGCGGTGCGGATCACGTACGACACGGCCACCACGGTCAGGACGGTCGAGACGACGATCGCTGCAGCTCGCATCGGCACTCCTCCACAGCAGCAGGCTCGGGTGGCGTACACGAGGGTAGTGACTGTGCGCTGCCGGCCGGCGATGCGACCAGTGGATGTGACGTCACCGTCCGTTTGCTGGAGGGTTGGTAGGCGCGGGCGAAATTACGTCGTGTGATCCGGTAGCTGACGGTAGACTTACTGGCGTCACGTTCGGGTCGGTGCCTCGTGACGCCCATGTAGGCACCACGTCGATCATCAATCCCAGGCAGCAAGTGGTGACAGTTTCTGTCGAGAGACCGTGAGAGCTGGGGGCGACGTCCCGTCCAGTGGGTCTGCACACGGTGGCAAGTTGGGGGGACGATGCACGGATTTGACCACCTCGGGTTCGGCGACATCTAGGTCGCTGTGGCGGGGCGAAAGCTCTGCGTGACTCGACATCTCCTCGCTGTCCCGCGATGTGCGTCCGCGGAACCTGCTGATGGGTCCAGCGAAAACGGCGGGAATTCCTAGGTCCATGCGAACGCTCAATGCATGGATGGGGACTACCGGCCTAGCAGGAAAAGGCGTCGCCGTTGTCCGTGCTCACTGATAGGCATGGACTGCGGTGAACGGGCGTGGCGGGATTCGTGTCGCGGTGCGACGTGGCACCAGTCGAACCGATAAACGCTGCGCCACAAACCACTACGGAGTACGAAGAAGAGAAGGGCACAACAACAGTAATGAATCACCATGCAGTGTACGAGCTCGCCAAGCTCCGTCATGCCGATCTTCTGGCGGAGGCGCAGGCTGCTCACCTGCGACAGGAGGTGATGCAACGGAAGGTGCAGTCAGGTGTGACAGCACTGCGTCGCTCCATTGCCTCAACGTTGCGGCGGGTAGCGAACCATGTCGAGCCGACTCCGGTTCAGCCGATCACCCTGCCACGGCAGCGACGGGCATCCAGCCAGGTGAGGCACCACAGCATCACAGCTCGATGAGAGCTTGGACGGGCCAATGATCCGAGGCCCAGCGGCCATCCAATGTCCGGGTGTTGATGGCTGCGGCAGTGACCCGTACATGAGGGCTCACAAGAATCCAGTCGATGCGATCACCATCGACCGTTGGCGACTGATAACCGTGAAACGTGGCGTATGCAGGAGTGAGGCGCTTTTCTGCCGCGAGCCAGGTATCACACAGACCGGTGTCAGTCGTCAGCGTGCGATAGGACTCTGACGCCTCGGCGGGGGTGTTGAAATCTCCCGTCACGATGATCGGGATGTCAGAGGTGGCGGCAAGACGCCGACTGATCAGCTGAGCACCCTTTCGGCGCGCACCCTCGACAGCATGGTCGAGATGTGTGTTGAGGACGAGGAATTCGCGGTCGGTTCGGCGATCGTGGAAGCGTACCCAGGTTGCCATGCGGACGACCTGGTTACCCCACGTCGCCGAGCCGACAACCGATGGGGTGTCGGACAACCAGAAGTGGTCGAACTCGCGGGGCTCGAGGCGACGTGTGTCATAGAAGATGGCCGCGAACTCGCCTCGGCTCCCTCCCTCTCGACCGATTCCGATCCAGTCGTATGACGACGGGATGTCGGAGGCCAGGTCGCGGAGCTGGGGGTAGAGCCCTTCCTGCGTGCCGATGATGGTGGGCCGTTCGTCGTTGATCACGCTGGCGGCGGCTGCTCGGCGATCAGGCCACGGGTCGGGAAGGCCATCGCTGCCCACCCGGACGTTGAACGACATGACATGCAGGGCCGGCGGTGCCGCCTCGCCGATCAGGCACTCGGAGGTCGCCGTACGGTCTTGCGTGTCTTCCATGTCACCCTTCATTCGGGCCACCCTTCATTTTCGACCTTCTCCAAGGGCACGCCGACGCGACGAGACGGGCACCACTGCTCGGCTCGTCGTCCAGAACTCGCTACGCGGGACAGCCCGCGGCACGGCAGCATCAGCTGCTCGGCAGTTTCGTGACAGCGCTCGACGGTCGGACCCGTCGTTCGCAACGCCCCGCGCGGCGGGCGTCGCGGCTCCGCATTCGGATCCCTGCGGATCATGGCTGGGCTCCAGTCGTGGTCTGGGCTGGGCGTGGCCGTGGGGCGGTCACGGCCGCATGGTGGGCGGGTCGGTCAGACGTCGGCGCGGTAGAAGTTGCGGTACGACTTGGAGGGTGTGGGCCCTCGTTGGCCCTGGTACCGCGAGCCGTACTCGGGAGAGCCGTACGGGTGCTCGGCTGGCGACGAGAGTCGGAAGAAGCACAGCTGGCCGATCTTCATGCCCGGCCAGAGCTTGATCGGCAACGTGGCCACGTTGGACAGCTCCAGGGTGACATGTCCGGAAAATCCCGGATCGATCCAACCCGCTGTGGAATGGGTGAGAAGACCGAGCCGGCCGAGACTGGACTTGCCCTCCAGGCGCGCCGCGATGTCGGCGGGGAGGGTGACCCTCTCGTACGTCGACGCCAGGACGAACTCGCCGGGGTGGAGGATGAACGCCTCATCCGGCTCGCACTCCACGAGCCGCGTCAGGTCAGGCTGCTCCTCAGCCGGATCGATGTGCGGGTACCGGTGGTTCTCGAAGACGCGGAAGTAGCGATCCATCCGCACGTCGACGCTGGACGGCTGGATCATGGCAGGGTCGTACGGCTCGAGCACGACGCGGCCCTTGTCGAGCTCGACTCGGATGTCGCGGTCGGAGAGGAGCACCCTGGCAACCTATCGAATCGGCTAGGAGGGGGTAGTATTCTGGCTCGGTCGTCCGGGACGATGTGCGCCCGGTCGGCTCTTCGCCGGCGGGTGTAGTTCAATGGCAGAACGTCAGCTTCCCAAGCTGATAGTGCGGGTTCGATTCCCGTCACCCGCTCCAGGATGAGCCCAGGTGAGAGCCATGATCAGCTCGCCTGGGCCTTGTGCTGTGATGGTCACGCGAGCGTCAGCAGGCTCACGCGGCGCTTCCCGATCTGGAATGTCCCGGCCGGTACGTATCGTTCATGGCGGGCTCGCTGGGACTTGTCGCTCACGATGGCGACCACCGCGTCGACGGCCAGGAACGGCCGGATCGTGTCGAGGAGCTGCCAGACCGGCGGAGGTCCTGAAGGGTCCGGCGTCGCTCCTTGGCCCCGGTCGACCAGCCACCTGGAGTGCTGGCCGTACGGCACGTCCGCGATGGCGACGTCGATGCTCTCCGGCTCGAGGTGGGCGGTGAGGTCGGTCTCGTTCAGCGCGTTGGCCTGGAACAGCTGGGTCGGGAGCGGGTGGTCGTGGCTGAGATCACGTACGCGTGCCGCGAGCCGGTCGAGACTCGCGAGGGCCTCGGCGTGCGAGGCTCTGCCGTACTTCGCGTGAAGTGCTGTCAGCTCGAGGCGCCGTTCGGCCAGGCCATGGGGCGTGAGCAGGGCAAGGTTGCGCGTCGCCAGGGCCACAGCCTCCTGGTCGGCATCCGAGGCCACGATCTGCGCAATCGACGTCCAGTGCAGGAGTGCCAGCGAGCACAGCAGCGAGGCGCCGCCGCAGCACGGGTCGTAGAGGACGACCGGATGATCTCGTACGGCGGCCGGTCGGCGGGCCTGGCAACGCTGGAACAGCTCGTCGGCCAGCCTGACGGGGAACGCGGTGCGCCCGGGCAGGCTGTGGAAGACCCGCCCGCTGGCGAAGTCCGAGTAGTCGACGCGCTCGGTCGAGAAGCGGTACGGCATCGCTGATCAGCCCATCTCCCACCCACGACGTGGTGCCGCCGTCATCGCCTAGTTTTCACGGCTACGAGGACGCCAACCTCACCCGTTCGCCACTTAGCAGGTCGCTCTAGGCTTGCCGAATGTGATTGCCGCGAAGCCTGACGCACCCGAGTCCTTCGCCGCGCTGGACATGCGCGTTGGCCGGATCGTAGCCGTCCAAGAGTTTCCCGAGGCACGCAAGCCGGCCTGGAAGCTTCGTATCGACTTCGGTCCGCTCGGCGAGCGCCAGTCGAGCGCCCAGATCACCCACTACTCGGTCGAGGAGCTCATGGGTCGACTCGTCGTCTGCGCGGTCAACCTCGGCCCCAAGCGGATCGCGGGATTCGTGAGCGAGTGCCTCGTGCTCGGCGCCATCGACAACACCGGCACGGTGCGGCTGCTCAAACCTGACGATGGTGCACAGCCGGGCGACCCGATCGCCTAGGCCCCAGGGACTCGCTAGGAGGCACGTAGGCCAGTGCCGCGTACCTCGTCGTGACGGCTGCTGAAATCTGACGCGAATGGACGCCGGGGGTCGTCTGCTGACGACCCCCGGCAGAGTTTCACGGGTCGCTTCGCTCAGAGGCGATAAGGAGCGGTACCGTTCCCGACCTCGATCGGTTCGAGCGCAAGCTCACACTCTCCGCTCAGGTTGCAGCGAACCACCGATGCCCGCCTGCCGTCCCATGCCTGGACGAGGAACGTGTCCGCGGACTCCCAGACGACAGTTTCCATGCGGTCTGCCGAGACTGTGAGCACTGGCCGGTCGGCGTTGATGTCGAGGAACGTGTACTCCATGGTCCCCATGGCGGGAATCACCCGAGTTCTTGCGTAACGCTCGTCAGGCGAGAAGCCCTCGACGAGAACTCCGCAACGGCCACGCCATTGCTCGCGCATCTCGGTTGTCTCGACGATCGCCATGCAAGGAACCAGGTCCTGGGCTTCTGGCGTTGGGCGGACTTCATCGAGGATCACGGCCGCCACTCGTCCGCTCCGAGACACTGGACCGCTACCTACGGACTCTCCCCACCTCGAGACATCGCCAGTCTCCGGATTCCAGAGGTACGGATCACCGGTACCGGGCGGGTCGGCCGGTGGGCGGTCGAAGAGCACCGAGCCGCCTATGAACCCGACGACGTGATCTGCGCCAAGGTTCGCCTCCGCAAGCAGCTCGCCTGTCGCCGAGTAGACGACGACGGGGCGCTTCGTCGCGTTGAGTCCCGCGACCCAAGCGATACGTTGGCGGTCGCGGGAGACCACTGCGCCGTTGCCTGGTCTGCTGACGACGACAGACCCGTCATTTCTGATCAGGGCAATCTGGCCCTTAGCCTCTACCACGTATCCATTGGCGATGGGTCGGAACCCGGTGGGCTTGAGGCCTCCACCGACCTGAACGGTTCGCTCACCGTCGTGGATCACGCCCTCGCGATCCAGCCACGGCACCATCGGTGCCTCGCCGACTTCGAGCTGGTCGAAGTCGAGGGTCACCCGCGCCGGCTTGGCTGGCTTGCGCTGAGTGTCGGGTGAGGGCTCCCGTGTCGGCTCCTCCCTCGGCGAGCTGGTGGGAGTCACCGCGGGTTCGATCTTGGACTGCTTCCCGTAGTTGTCGACGGCCGTGAGGCCCAGCGGCACGAGCAAGGCCAGCGCTGCGACCCCAGCGAGTGCGGTCCCAGCACGCCGGCGCCAACGCATCCGGCGTCCCAGCCGGAAGGCGCCCGGTGCGAGGTCGCCAGTCTGCGTCACCCGGCCTGCTTGCCGGTGAAGTGCCTCGGCGAGTTGTTCTTCGAGTTGGCTGGTCATGATGCTCCTTCCGTGGCGACGGCCGAGGAGGTCGCCGCGGCATCGTCGAGCTGGCGGCGCAGGCTGGCGAGCGCTCGACTGGTCTGGCTCTTGACGGTGCCGACGGAGCAGCCGAGCGCTTTCGCGGTCTCGGCCTCGCTCAGGTCCTCGAAGTAGCGGAGGACGACGGCGGCACGTTGTCGTGGCGGCAGTGTGAGGACGAGCTCCCACAGGTGCTCCCGGTCAGCGCTCGTTGCGGCGTGATCAGGGACACTCTGGCCGGTGGGTTCTGGCACCTCGGCGCTCGAGCGCTCGAGCCGACGCCATGCGCGTCGCCACCACCCCTTGTGTTCGTTGACTATCGCGCGGCGCACGTAGGCGTCGACCGCGCCCTTGTCTTTGATCTTGTGCCATGAGGCGTACGTACGAGCGAGTGCGGTCTGCACCAGGTCTTCGGCGCTATGCTGGTCGCCAGTAAGGAGGTAGGCGGTCCTCACGAGCGCCTTCTGCCGTGCCGCGACGTACGCGCTGAACTCGGCGTCTGCGTCATTCAAGGCGGTCTCCTCAGGGTTTCTTCCTGCCCCAAGGGATGCGAGGCGCATCGGCCAGGTTGCGCGTCGACCGAGCCTTTTGCGGCGGCCTTCTGGTGGCACCGCCACTGAGAGCGCGTTGACCTATCTCATAGCCAGTCGCAAGAGGTCAAAGGCCAGACAGTGTTCCTCGTGGCGGCCCATCGGCATCGGCCAGCCACGACGTCATCGGCTCTCATCGCCTGCCGTGGCCGTCCCCAGGCAGATGGAACGTGCTGGGCCCCACGGGTAGCTCGGGCCGTCTCGGCAGGATCTCCCTGAGGTTGCTGGGGTCGTCGAGCCACTGGAGCATCCCGTTGAGCGATGCAGTGAGCTTCCGGGTTTCCAATGAGACCGCCTCGTCGAGGTCTTCCAGCGCCTTGAACATCGAGTCGGCAATTTCGAACGGATCGGTGCCGGCGACCGTGGCACCCGTCGGCCCAGTGCCCTGAACTGTTGCGAGGCCGGACGCCGCCACACCCGAAAGCCCCGAAACCGAGGCGGCCGTCACGGTCAACGACGTTCCCGCACTCGGGATAGCGGCTATCACGCCGGCGACCACTCCAACCGCTGTAAAGACCGCGGCCCATGGACTCACACCGCCGGACGGTTCGACGCTCTCCATGGCCTGCAGCGTCCCGTCGGCAATGGTCAGGAGATCGTCACGCGCCTTCACCATCAGGTCGTGTTGGGCCCTGACGATGTTCTGCAGCGTCCTGATGAGGTCCTTCTGCAGGAGCAGAGCGGTCTCGAGCTCACCAAAGTAGTCTTTGAATTCCCTCGCGGCGTGGCCTGTCCATCCGTTCACGGCGAGACGAACGTCGGTGATCGGGTCGCCTTGGTCGCGTTCGTATGCGTCAAGAGCTTTTCCGAGCAGGTCGTACATCGCGCTCGCGGCGTTGGGATCTCCGTCGACCCAAGGCTCGAACGCCGCTCGGAACCTTTCGGGCCTGTATGCATTGGCAAGCTCAGCGCCCGCCATGCCCGAGCCGATGACGGTGAGCGTCCTGCCCCACGTCAAAGGCTGTTCCATGCACTTTCTTTCAAACGCGGCGTAGATCTCGTCGGCCTTGGCAACTGGATCCCATGGCGTACCAGCGGCTATACCTGCCCCCAAGCCGCTCCCGAGCCCGTCGCTCATTCCGAGCCCTCCCATCCCGTACCCCCGTAGGCTTCCCAGGGCAGTCGCATGTTGATTTCCTCGGCCTGGGCGTACCTTGTGGCCGCTACCACCATGGCATCAGCGGACTCGCGAACCGCCGTCGCCGTACGCTCCACAATGCCCTCGGCATCTTCTGCGACCGTCAACCACGCCAGTTTGGCCACGAACTTCCCGGCGAACACCTGCCCGGCCAGAGCATTGGCGTCACTGAGGTACCTGAGGGCGTCGCCGACGTTGCGGGCGATCTCCGGGAGGTGCGCAGTCCCCACCCTCATCAGCTCACTGGTCTTGTAGCGCGCACGGGCCATGCGTTCTCTCCCCCAACGAGTCGACCACGTGTGCGGCCTCGTGCCTATGATCTGGCGCTACCGGCAAGCACGTCCCAGTTCTCGGTCAACTTCGGTCATACGGCAACGGCCACGGACTCCGAAGGACGGCCTTACGACTTCTTGTCAGAACACGCTTAGTCCCGGTCGTGTGGATCTTTCGTTGCAGACGCACCGACTATTCGCCGTCGGGTGGTTTGCCACCGGTGTTGAGCTGATGGTTCTCGTCGGAGTGGGTCCGTGCCGGTGATCAGTCGGCGACATGGGCGGTGTTGTCGAGCCAGTGCTGGGCCAGGTCGATGTCGTCCTCGATGCCGATGGTGGCGGCTTCGCGGCCGGCGACCGCGAGTCGTCGGGTCAGCGCCAGCAGCAGGGATTGTGCCGGGCCGCTCACCGTCACATCGGCTGGCTGGGTTCCACGCCGCCATCGTGCCCCGTCGGGCCGCCGTTCGACGAGCCAAGTGCGCGCATCGGCGGCGGTGTCGGTGGCCGCCCACTGCAAAGTTTGCCCGGTGCCCCGGATGGCATTGGCGGACTCCGGCCGCTGCATCTGCCACGGGTGGGCGGTGAGCATCGCGAAGTGGTTGCTGATGAGCGGTGCTGCGATGTCGGCGTCGATGTCGACCGGTCGCCCAGCCGCGTTGGCGGCGTCGAAACCGTGGACGACCGTCTCGTTGAGGACACTGGACATCCAGAACTCCACGCCGGCCCGCTCGTCCCCTGCGGCGTTGAACACGGGTGCGTCGAGCGTGGAGAACGCATTCACGACCCGCTGCGCGGAGTCCGACAGCCATGCCTGCCACTCGCCGGGGTCGGTGGGGAGTACGGCGAACTCCGTCCACTCGTTGCCCTGGCTCCCTTACGGCGATCTCCGTCTTCCTCTGAGCTCCTCGTGGCCATGTCGTACGCCGCTGGACCGCGGCTTTACATAAACCTCGACAACGTCAGTGAAGTTGTCGTGAACTTCCGGTCAGGACGTGCTCTCAGCCCTGGTCGTGCAGGCCTTGTCGTTTGCGGAATGCGTCGATCGTTCTCCGCCAGGCGATCGTGGGGTACGCCCGTATCTCGCTGAAATTGAGCGCGTTCTTGCGGAGCAATGTCTTCGCTGCGTCGATGACGGGTGGGCTGGCTTTGCTTGCATGACCAGAATCGAACGGAGGTTGCGGGTCGTACTCGATCAGCAGCTGGATCGTCTCCGCATGCTCACGACCGGCGATCTCACCCGCAAGCCACAAGGCGAGGTCGATACCGGCCGAAACACCAGCCGCAGTCGCGACCTTTCCTTGCCGTACAACCCTTTCCTCACGCCGAGGTTTGGCTCCCAGAGCCGCCAGTCCGGATTGCACGTACCAATGCGTGGTCGCCGGGAGCCCGCCGAGAATGCCTGCACTGGCAAGGATCATCGCACCGCTGCACACCGAGGTCGTCCATCGCGTGGTCTGGTGCACGGTCTGCAGCCAGCTGATCAGCTGGCGGTCGGCCATCATCGTGGCGGTTCGTGGCGTCGAGCCGGGAACCAGCACGATGTCTGGCGCGGGAGTCTCCGCATAGGTGTGGGTGACGCCGAGGAGAAGTACGTTGCCATCGGCAACGACCGGCCCGGGTTCGGCGCCAACGAAACGGACGTCGGCGTCTGGCAAGAGCCGCAGGACTTCGTACGGTCCGATCGCGTCCAGTGCAGTGACGCCTGGATAGAGGACGATGGCGATCTGCATGGCTACCTTCATTCGGGTCACGGAGTCGCCGATCAGTGGCGGTGGCGGACGTACTCCTGCCGGCGGGCGAGCATCACGGCGAACATGCCCAGGAACATCACCGTGTGGCCCACCACCATCAGCGCCATCTCGCCGATCAGGCCGAGCCAGAAGGGCACCAGCACCAAAAGGAACGGCACATCCATCCCGGCGCACATCTCGACGATCGGCCGCCACTCGTGGCGACGGAAGCGCATCCAGGCCACCATCGCAACCGTCATGTTCAGCGCCATCACCAGCATGCTGATCATCGTGTCGTTCAGCACCTCCGGACGTCCCAGCCCGCGTGCCAGCAATGACTCCAGTGGGCCTAGCACGACCATGCCGAGCGTCATCGCCACCACCATGCCGAGGTAGTGCAGGGCGAACCTGCGCACTGCGGTACGCCTGGTGATGACGTGGCGCCCGGTTGTCGCCACCGGCGCCGAAACGTGGGTCGTCGGATCGGACGAGGTTGTCATGGTCATCGATCTCCGATCGGCGTACAGAAGTTGTGAGCCGACGTCTGTCGGGCGGTGAGCCTGGATTGCCCAGTGCCATCCGAGGTCCTGCCTAACAGGAGCCGGCGTCTGTCGGCAGGTACGAGAATCTCCGCGCAGCGGCGCCAGGCGAAGTCGCTGTCCCACCCGGTGTCCGTTTTCCTGGGATTCCTGTCCGCCAGACACGCCCTGACCTGCCTTACGCTGGCCGGATGGACACGCCGCTCATCGTGGTCGTCGGGTACGACGGGATCGAGCTCATCGACGTCGCCTGTGTGACGAGTGGGTTCGAGTACGCCAACCGGCTCGGCGCAGAACCGTCGTACCAGGTCGTCTTCACCACGCCGGGAGGCCGGCCGGTCCGCAGCGACTCAGGCCTGGAGCTGCGCGGACAGGGAAAGCTCGACGACATCTCCGGTGCGATCGACACGCTCATCATCTCCGGTGGGTTGGGACACGAAGCTGCGGCAGCCAACTCCCGGCTCGTCAGTCAGGTGCGGCGGGTCGCCGCATCGTCGCGACGTGTCGCGTCGGTGTGCACCGGCGCCACGGTGTTGGCGGCCGCTGGCCTGCTGGATGGACGCCGAGCCACGACGCACTGGTTCTATGCCCAGCGGCTGGCCGAACGCTTTCCGAACGTGTGCGTGGACGCGGCGCCGATCTACATCAGGGAAGGGAATGTGGCCACGTCTGGCGGTGTCACGGCGTCACTGGATCTCACCTTGGCGTTCATCGAGGAGGATCACGGAGCCGAGATTGCCCGTTGGGTGGCGATGGGCATGGTCACCTACCTGCAACGCCCCGGCAACCAAGCCCAGATGAGCATGTTCAACCAGATCCCACGTCCGGAACAGGCGCTGGTCCGCCGAGTGGTCGACTATGTGGTTGGCCACCTCGATGCCGACCTCAGCACCACGAGCCTGGCTGCGTTGGTCGGTGTCAGTGAACGCCACCTGAGCCGGCTCTTCACCGAGCACATGGGCCGTACGCCTGGACGATTCGTACGCGAGGCCCGGCTCGAAGCCGCCTCTCGGCTGCTGGTCGGCACGCGCGAACCACTGACGGCAATTGCTCGCCGGTGTGGGTTCACCTCGGCTGAGGCGCTGCGACAGGCGTTCACCACGCAGTTCGGGATCCCGCCGTCACGATTTCGCATGCTGCACACGCCAGCCCGGTCCTAGCGACAAACCGGAGATGACCACGCAACGTCGGCGATTCGCCTCTTCCTGTGCTAGGTATGCGCCTGGTGGGTACGAAACGCCTCGGAAGGCATCTCGCTCGCAGACTGAGCGTCGAAAAGGCTGGAGGCGACGGCTTCCGTATTACTGAGCTGGGCTCTGTGCGATCGGCACGGTCCGTGGTGGATCACCGTACGGGGAATACTGCGTCACGGTCGTGCCGGGGTGCAGTCGCTCGTCATCCTCGTACCGCTTGCGCAACAGACCATCCAACCGGGCCGCTTCCGCAGGCGACGCGGCCGACTCGACCGCGATGAGGTGCTCGGCAATGTCGTCGACGAGGGCCATGGATGCGTCGTCAGGTCCGTCTGGCAAGCACATCGCACCCCAGGCGTCCCAGAGCAGCAGCTCGTCGCCGTACCGGTGGGCGAGTTGTATCAGGACGTAGTTGTGGATGAACCACAGTCCGCCGAACTCTTGCCCGGGTCCAGCACCGAACAGGTCCGGGTCAAGCGCTCCGGCGCGGCAGCCCTTCCACACCTCTGCGGCCGTGCGGAACGGAGCGTCGGGTCCAGCCGGAATGTCGTGCGGCGTTGGCAGTGCCTCGGTCGGCTCGGCGATCTCGGGGTCGAATCGCACCCAGCGTTGGGTCTTTCTGTCGTAGGTCTGCACGATCACGTGATCGTGGTTGTAGCCCGGCCGCAAGTAGCCTGCGAAGCCGACGAGGGACCGTGCCGGAATGCCGTGCTGACGTAAGACCCCGACGCAGAACAACGTGTGGTCGCGGCAGCATCCCTGAACTCGCTCGGTAGCTTCGCGATGCTCGGCGAGTGGTTTGGGGTGGCGCTTCTGATCGATGTCCAGAATGGTCGACAGCCATCGACTGTCGATGTCGTTCCGGCTGTACGAAGGAAGCTCCAGGCCAGAGCCGCGGTAGTGGACGATGATGTTCCGGGCCACTTCCGACAGGCTCGGTATGTCGGTGGGCACGGCCTCCAGCAGTGCGGCGTGTCTGCCGGGATCAGAGTAGGGCGAGTGCCTGCTCCAGTTATCTGGATCCATCATGCCGCCGACCCTACGGCGAGCAGCGGGATTGCACCAGAAATTCGGGATTGGGTTGGGCATCCACTTCACTGCGTACGGCCGTGACGCTCAAAACGTTGCCCGGAGCATCGACATCGCGTCAGCCCGTGGTTCGGCGTTCGCCGTTGCCGACCTGCGAGGCCTCATACAGCCACTCCGCGAACGACTCGTCGAGGTCGGACGTGGACGTGAGAAGGAACCGATTCATGAAGAGGCGCTTCGTGAGTGGGTCCACCTTCCGAATGCGCCGATCATCAAGTCGGCGTGGGAGAACGAGGTAACCGGTCAACCCGCGATCGGTGGCTGTGATGGCGCCGAAGATCCGGCGCGTGCCACGCAACACCACGGGCCCGCTCTGGAGCTCGAACGTGGGCTCACCGCATGCCAGAGCCATCTCGATGAATCGCCTGGACAGTGCCACGCTGGTGGCAGGTCGGCCGACCCAGATACGGATCGAAGTCGGAGTCGTCGGACGTTACCGGCCACCTCCGTTGTGCCATCTCAGAGCTCCTCACTGGCCAGGAACTCTCGAATGTGCTGGGACCATAGAGCGGGCTTCTCGAAGTGACACATGTGACCGGTGTTCTCGATGGTCACGAGCGTGCTGTTCGGAAGGGCGGTGTGCAGGCGTTCGGCTAGCTGGACCGGGAAGTCCATGTCCTTGTCACCGTGCAAGATGAGGATCGGCTTCCCCCAGCCTCGCAGGATCGCCTCCGGATCGCCGGTGAACCATGGATGCATCCGGCCGGCGAGGTACGCCTCATAGCTCCAGTCGCCCTCGTCGAGGCCTTCCAGCAGGCGAAGATACGCAGGCGCGAGATCCAGGTCCCAGACCGAGAGCGTCGACTTCCGAAGCGCTCCCTTGTGGGCCTCCTCGATCCGGCGCCGGCGTTGGTACTCGTCCCAGTGCTCCAAGTTCGCCTCGCTGTCCGCCCGGCTGTACACCGAGGTGGACGCCATGACGAGCTTGCGTACCAGATCAGGGTGCTTGTCGACGAACTGGACGGCAGCGCGCCCACCGGCCGAGAAGCCGAGCAGGTCCACCTGGCCCAGCTCGAGGATGTCGACCAGCCGGCGGGCATCCTCTACGACATACTCCGGCTGCAGCGCCTCCTCGGGAAGGCCGCGGGTGCTCCGTCCACAGCCGCGGAAGTCGAAGAGCACCACGTGATGGTCGAGGGCCAAAGGCTCGAAACCGGGCAACAGGTAGCTGTGGCCGACATCCGGTCCCCCATGGACGACGAGCAACGATGGTTGGTTGCGCCGACGCTTTCCGAGCTGGCGGAAAACAACGTCACGTCTCCTACGTCGATCAGCTCACCGTCGTCCATACAGCGAGCCTGCCAGACGACACCGACAATCGGGCTTCCGCGCAGCTGATCGGGGTACTGACGTGGCCGAGTGCATCGTGGCTGCGCCTTCTGATGGGCCGGCCGGCGGAGACCTCGACGGCTATGTCGCTTTCCCTAGCCTCTCGCGTAGGGGGCGTTCGTGATCTACCCTGACCGCAGGAGCGGTCACTGTTCGTCCCGGGGTGGTGACTAATGGCAGGGCGATCGTATGACCCGGTAGCCAGGCGGCAACGCGAGCTCCTGCAGGAACAGCGAGCTCGCGAACAGGCTAAGAAACGCGCTGCGGCAGAGAAGAGGAAGGCGGAGCAGGAGGCAAAGCAGCGTCATATCGCGAGGCGGACCGCGGAGGCCGAGCAGCGGACCCGAGGAGTTGAGCATAGGGTCAAGGCCCTCAACTCGATCTTGTCTGACGGGCTGAGGCGCTCGGCCAAGTTGAGTTTTGAAGACATGAAGCGGGTGTATATCGAGCCTCCGTTGGACCTCGGACACCTTGCCGAGCCCCCACCGAAGCCTCGCTGGGAAGACTTCGAGCCCGCACCGCCTGGTCTACTGAAGAGTATCTTCGGAGGAATCCGGAGATATGAGGAGGAGAAGGCCCGGCGTGAGCGCGACTTCCAACAGGCGACACAGGCCTGGGAGAAGGCTGAGGCCGAGCGGCAGCGGAAGGTCGTCGCTATGCGCCGTCGCCACTCTGAGGAGGTAGCCCGAGCGCGGGCCGAGACGGAGTCCTACAACCGCCTGATCGCGGCTGAAGAGGAAGGCTTCAAAGCGCGAGAACGAAATGCCGTCGAGAATTATGCTCGAAGGGTGTTGAAGGCGATGCCGCGGCCGGCGGGATTTCCGTACGCGGCAGATGTTACCTACAGTGGTCCTCCTCAAGAACTCCTGCTAGTTCAGTTCGAGCTCCCGCAGGCCGATGTAGTTCCGGCGGCGCGAGAATACAAGTACGTCAGAGCCCGCGATGAAATTAAAGAGTACCCCAGGCCTAAGAAGGAGTTTGACGAGCTCTATCGATCCGTGATATCCCAGCTCACATTACTCTGCATCCGCGATCTCTTCGATGCGGACCCGTCTCTCCAAAGGGTCGGCTTCAATGGGCATGTCACTGCCATCGACCCCGCGACCGGTAAGCGGGAGTACCCATGTTTGATCAGTGTTGTTGTTGATCGAGCGGAATTCGCCGATCTGGTGCTCGACCAAGTGAAACCGGAAGCATGCTTGAAGCGTCTGCAAGCAATCATCACTCATCACCCGTACGCCCTTGAAGGGGTTCAACCCGTACTCGACTTCGAACTCACCAAGTTCTCCTTCGTGGAGGGGCTCGATGCGGTGTCATCCCTGGACTCCCGGCCAGACTTGCTGGATATGTCTCCTGAAAATTTCGAACATTTGATCCGTCAAGTCTTCGAGGCATATCCAGAGTTTGAAGGATGGACTACCACGCGGAGCAACGACGATGGTGTTGATGGTGTTGTCATAAACAAAACAGCCCTAGTTGGAGGCCTCGCGGTCGTACAAGCCAAACGCTATCGGGCGGTGATCGGACCGAGTCACATCCGTGAGCTTGTCGGCACCATGGACGAGAAGCGAGCTGGCAAGGGCATCCTCGTCACCACTTCGTGGTTTACCGCAAAGGCGGAAGCCAAGGCTCGGGAGAATGGCCGGGTAGAGCTTATCGATGGGCCTCGACTCGTATATCTCATTAAGCAAAATCTCGGCAAGGATGTGATGATTGGCCTGAACTTCCCCGATCGGGTCTTGAAGAATCGTGATAGCTGAAGCAGCTGCACAAGTAGTTGGTAGCTGGGAAGATGGGCGGCACGGCTTGCGAAGGCATTGATCGGGGCGACAGTCAATCGTGGTCGAGTACGCAGAAGAGATTGCCTCGGTGTCCCGTATGACGACGAAATCTGCCCAAGGGCACGTGACCAGAACTCTGCTGCGCGTCTCCAGTCCTTGAGGCAGATGACGCCTATGCGGACCACGGCGGACTCCTCCTCCGCCTGCGGTGCTATCCGACCGCAAGCCGAAACGCATCTGGCAGCGCGGAATGTGCGGCTAGGCCCGCCCAATGTCGACGTGGTGTCAATCACCAGGCAATGCTGTGTGTCAAAGGCGGGAGCATAGCCGGGTCACCGCAGGGCGGCACGCACCAGCTGATGCGCTCGGTCGGCTGTGCGGATCATCCGAACACCCCGTAGCTTCCGAAAAGCTCCTCGTTGGCGTCTCGTGTAAGCCTGGATGTGGTCGACGACCCGCTGCCGAACGATCGAGAGATCGGAAGCGTTCAGGGAACGCACGGACTTTTGACGTTCCAGCGCGAGCTCCCAGAACTCCCGGTAGCCGTGGGTGTGCAACACCTGGTTACGAGTGCGCTTGCCACGTCGCCGCAGCTCGTCGTCGAGGTCATAGCGGGAGTTCAGGTCGAGGACTTCATCGAGAAGCCCGGTCTGTATCTGCCGATCGAACGTCTGGGCAACTCGGGCGTCCAGCTCGCGAGCCGGGCGGTCGAGGCCGAACACAAGGGTTCGCACCTTCTCGTGTGGACCACTAGCCGCCGCCGAATCCGACATGACGCGAGCCAGTGCATTGATCACGACGTCATAGTTGTTCGGGTGGATGCGGGCGGCGAGCTTGCGGTCCAGCCTGCGCAATGTCTGGTAGGCGTCCTGGGCCATGCCGCGGGGAAAGTCGCGACGAAGGGTCTCGCGCATCGCGGCGGCCCGGTCCACTTCCCAGTTCTCCAGGAGGGACTTTACGTAGACCACTGTGCCGCCCACAATGATCGGCAGCTGCCCGGCAGACCAGCACTGCTCGATATGCCGGCGAGCCTCGCGGACGTACGACTCGAGCTCGAACTTCCGCGCCGGATCGGCCACCGAGATCATCTCGTGCCGGATTCCCTGCATCTCGTCGACGGTGGTCTTGCTCGTGCCGATGTCCATGTACCGGTAGACCTGCCGGGAGTCGGCGGAGATGACGACGGGCTCGATGATCGGGAGCAGTCGCAGACAAAGATCGATCGAGAGCCGCGTCTTGCCTGACGACGTAGGGCCATACAGCGCGACGAGCAACCGTGACGAGGAGTCCGCCGGCACGTCCATGCCTACAGGAAATCACACCCTCGTCACGGGCTCGTACGCCTGCGCGCTACGCCTGCAGCGCGCCGATCGTCAGCGGATGACCGCGGTACGGGTGAGCAGCCTGAGGCCTACCCGGAGCTCGAGCGTCCGAAGAGCGCGATCTCTGCCGCTGAGGCGTAGTCGGAGACACCCTCGGTTGCCAGCAGGCGGATGTAGCGCGCACCCGGTGCGTTGAACTCGACAATCTTCCGCGTCGCGTCGCGAGCCCAGGTGCCTGCCGTGACCTCGGTGAAGTTCGTCCCATCGGTGCTGGCGAGGACGGTGTACTCCATGATCGTGCCGTTGAGGTTGCCGTCGACGCGAGGCTGGTACCACAGCTCCGCCACGTCATAGCTTCCGCCCAGGTCGAACGTGATCCATTGCGGCAGGAAGGTGCGCTCCGGGCGGTACTGCGCGTGCCAGATCGTGGCCGTGGCGCCGTCGATGGCCTTGGCGGGCGCGTTCTCCGGCTCCTGGGCACTCGAGGCGGTGACCGTCATGGCGCTTCGTGGGATGCAGCGCCGACCGGCGGGCGCGGACACCGTGACCGGTACGGCGAGGCGGGAGCGAGGTGCCGCGCCGAACGCTGTCGGAGTCGCTTGCATCCGCACCGTGTAGTCGCCGTCTGCTGCATCTTCCGGTACGTAGATCTGGATGGAAACCGTGACGGTGCTGTTCGCA
This sequence comes from Actinopolymorphaceae bacterium, assembly GCA_036564245.1. Classification (GTDB taxonomy): domain Bacteria; phylum Actinomycetota; class Actinomycetes; order Propionibacteriales; family Actinopolymorphaceae; genus Thermasporomyces. The sequence continues at coordinate 6,160 of DATCKU010000070.1, read as the reverse complement.
GGAACGTAGGTGGAGATACGCGGGTTGGCAGTCCAGATCGGTTCGTCCGGGCTGATCGACAGGTTGACGAACGTCGACTCGGCCGACTGATTCGTGATGCCGACTTTCAGGGTCTCGGTCAGGCATTGCCGAGTCGTCAGACTGTCCGGCTGTGAGGACAGCACGATCGATGGCCGAGCCTGGTTCACCGCAGCGGTCGTCGGTCCGGCAGCGCCATATGCCGCCGGCGATGCGGCGATGGACGGGACGGTTGCAACGAGCAGGCTGGTGAGCGTCGCGGCAACCAGCGCGCGGCCTGACACGCGAGCCTTTGCGGGCGAACGCGGAGCAGAACGGCGAAGATCGTCGAGCATGCTGGTGGCTCCTTTGCTGGTTGGCACCTGGTGAGCGTCGACCGGCAACGGTCATGCGGTCGGACCGCGACCAAGACGCAGGTCCCTGACCCGGCGCTCTTCCTCCGTCTCGAAGCTCGACTCCGGCCGCGACGGCACGGCGTTCTCGTCGACGATTTGAAGGCCGGGGTTTCCTGCTTCGGTGACGAAGCTCGCCCTGGTGTAGATGTCAGCGCCTGGCTGGGTGATATACGGCACGACCCGGTAGTCGGCTCGCCACAGGTCAGGTGTCACGGTGCAACGTACGTATCCTCGTTGACCGTTGAAGAACTTGATATGCGGGTTCTCGGCGAGGATCAGCTCGCCCGTCGGAGTGCTGTCCGCGCCGTCACGGCCGGAGGCGATGGAGGTACCGACGAATTCGACACCGATGGTCTGTGAGTTCGGATCGTCGAAGTCGGTCTTCAGGTCGTTGGCGTAGTTGGCGTGGACGTCGCCGGTGATGACCACGGGATTGGCGATCTCGCCGTCCGCGATGGCGCCAAGGATCCGGTCCCGGTTCGGCGCGTATCCATCCCAGGCGTCCATGCTGAACAGCTTGTCCTCGCCCTCAGCGAAATCACGTTGCGCCATGAACACCTGCTGGGCGATGACGTTCCACGTCGCGTCCGACGCCGCCAGGCCATCCAACAGCCATGCCTCCTGCTCGGCGCCGACAAGTGTGCGCCGCGGGTCGAGGCTCTCCGGGTTCGGCGGATCAGTCCCATCTCCGGCTGCCTGGTCGTCACGATACTGCCGGGTGTCCAGCACATTGAACTCCGCCAGTGAGCCGAACCGCAGTCGACGATAGAGTCGCATGTCCGGCCCGTTCGGCATGGAGCTGCGCCGCAGTGGCATGTGTTCGTAGTACGCCCGATAGGCGTTGGCACGACGGACGAGGAACTCTTCGAGGGTTGGCGTCTGACTGCTCGCTTCCGGTGTCAAACCGGCGTAGTTGTTCTCGACCTCGTGGTCGTCCGTCGTCACCACCCAGGGGAAAGCGAGGTGCGCGGCTTGCAGGTCCGGATCGCTCTTGTAGACGGCGTACTGGAGTCGGTAACGATCCAAGGTGATCGGTTCGGTGATGAGATAGTCGGGCAGTGGATCGGGTTGGTTGCGGTAACCGCCGTTGGAAGGGATGCCGTACTCGTAGATGTAGTCACCCAGGTGGACGACCAGGTCGAGGTCTTCGCTCACCATATGGCGGTACGCCGTGTAGTACCCGTCGGGGTAGCCCTGACACGACGCGAACGCGAACCGCAGCTGTTGCGGAGACGCTCCAGGCGCAGGCAACGTTCTCGTTCGGCCGACCGGGCTCATCTCGTTGCCGACACGGAACCGGTAGTAGTACCACCGGTCGGGTCGCAGTCCCGAGACCTCGACGTGCACGGAGTGCGCGAGCTCGGGGTATGCGGACGCCGTGCCGGAACGTACGACTCGGCGGAAGTCTTCGTCTTCGGCGACCTGCCAGCGGACCGGAACCCGCACGTCCGGCATGCCGCCCGCACCGGTCACGTCGAGTGGGTCAGGTGCCAACCGGGTCCACAGCACCACGCCGTCGGGAGTCGGGTCGCCGGACGCGACGCCGAGTTTGAAGGGGTAGTCGGTAAACCGCAGGGTGTCCCGTGTCCGGGTGGTGTAAGGGCCTTTGCCGAACACCAGCGCGGCTGCAGCCGCAGAGGCCACGCTCAGAAGCTTCCGCCGGTCCAACTCGTTCAGCAGACCGTTGCGCAGTCGCCAGCCGAGCTCCTGGTCCCGCATCTCGCCTCACCATCCCCGTCGTACACACCCGAACCAGCGTGGGTTGCTCGCGACATTCGTACGAAAGCATGATCAACTCTCGTGAACGTAGATGAGCGGGAAAGGCGAGGGAATCAGTGTGGAAACGAACGGACGGCCGGTTCCGGCGCTTGCACAAGAAGAAGAGGCGTGCTACCGCAGCCGCTTCGATTCGTAGGCTAGGCCGCTGTGGACGTGCGACTGCCCAACCCCGTCGGCATCGGCGGCAAGTTCGTCTTCGGTGTCGGCCTGCTGGTTCGGGGCTTTTGGATATACGCCCGAAGTCCTCGGCTCGTGGTGCTCGGCCTGGTGCCTGCGCTGATCACGGGAATTCTCTTCATCGTCGGACTCGTGGTGTTGGGATGGAATGCCACCGACCTGGCCGACGTCATGACTCCCTTCGCTGATGACTGGACATCCTGGGCGCGTTCGGCGCTGCGTGTCGCTGTTGCGGTCGCTCTGGTCGGCGCTGGTGCGCTCCTCGGTGTGCTGACGTTCACCGCGGTGACTCTGGCCCTCGGCGATCCGTTCTACGAGAAGATCTCCGAGTGGGTGGAGGAGCAGTACGGTGGTGTGCCCGACTCGGTTGAGGTCTCGTGGTGGCGGTCGTTGGGGCAGAGCGCGGCCGACTCGGCTCGCCTCATTGGAACCTCCGCTGGCATAGCGCTGCCGCTGCTGTTCGTCGGCTTCATTCCGGTTGTCGGGCAGATCGTCGCGACCGTGCTCGGCGCGCTGGTCGGCGGATGGATGCTGGCCGTCGAGCTGACCGGTGCGGCCTTCTCACGGCGCGGGCAGCGGCTGGAGGAGAGACGGCAGGCACTTCGCGCCATACGACCGGTCACGTTGGGGTTCGGCGTCGCGGTGTTCGTGGCGTTCCTGGTTCCGCTCGGTGCGGTCCTGTTCATGCCGGCCGCGGTGGCGGGCGCCACACTTCTCGCCCGCCACGCCCTTGGTCAGCTCGACTGACGGTTGCTGGCTTCGAGAATGAGGCGTTCGTACGAGCTCGACAAGTCAGCCGAGCCTTTGAATGAGCACATCTTGGCCGTCTGGGTCAGTGACCGTCAGGTGGCCGCCGGAGCTGTCGGTCAGCAAGACGCGTGTGTAGCCGGCGGTGTTGAGTCGCTCGGCAAGGACCGACAACGACTCACGCGTACGAAATGCCAACCGCACCGATTCGGTTGGGACGTTGTCATCGGCCGGACAGAGGGCGACGAGGCCGCCCCTGCCTTCCCAGACGTGCCAGGTCTCACGGCTGTCGTGGTCGAGACGCACCAGGCCGGCTGCTGAGAAGAGTCGTTCGAGCGGCTCTGTAGGCGGACCGAACAAGAGGGCCATGGAGACGATGCCGTGTTGCGGCTGCGGCTCATCCACCTGGTAGCCGTAGCAGTCGTGAGGCCGCTCGTCGAAACTGAGCTGCGTGTCGTCGTCTCCGCGGACGGTGAGGACACGGCCCCATGCTTCGTCGTAGATCTCCGCGTCTTCGAACCCGGCTGCGGCGAGGCGAGCCCGCAGGACCGCGGCGTCCGGGACCTCGAACATCAGCGTGGTCTCGCCAGACTGAGCGTCTGCGCTGAGGGCAGCATCATGCAGTGCCACCTCACCAGATCCGCCGACCATCGTGACCCAGCTGTCGCCACGACTCACCCGGGGCGAGAAACCCAGGAGTGAGAGAAACGCCTTCATCTGTGGCAGGTGGTCGGTGAACCGCAACGGCCTGACTACCACGTCGGCCCGGTCGAGGTTGGTCGTGCTCATCCGGCTGCCTCTCCGTGTGCTTGTAGGTATTCGGTCAACGCCTGCTCCACAAGGTGCGACAGGCTGATGCCGTCGTCGATCGCTTTGTGCTTGACCCGTCGAATCAAGCTCGGCGGCAGGTAGACGCTCATCTGCACCTTGGCGGGGGGCGGGTTGGCGTCGCTGCCTTCGGTACGCCTGCTTGCTGGCATGCCTGAATGCATGCAACCAGGCATACGAGCATTCAATCCGTGATGATCGACGTCGCTGTACGGAACGGACACGGGTGTCGTGGGCCTTCGGTCACGACCGTGCACGTGATCAACCTGGCGGCGAGCCCAGTGGCTGGCCTCCTCGAGTTGAGCAGCAAGGCGTAGAAGTACGTCCTCACCGGCGGGTGGCCCGACAAGCTGGACGGCAAGCGGCAGCCCTGCTTTGCTCTGGGAGACCGGAAGGGTGAGCGCGGGCTCGCCGGTCATGTTCCAGACCGCGGTGTAGAGGGCTGAACTCGTCACTTCGCACGAGGGCAGCAAACGGATCCGGCTCGGCGAAACCGGTGATCGTGCGATGGGCACCCTGCGAGGACGTCGAGCAGCACGGCCGCGTCGACCACGTTGCGAGTCAGCCCGCCTTCGGTGACGAGCGGGTCGTCACCGTCGCGCTGTCGAAGGTCGGACGGTAGTCACGGAAGACCAGGTGGCAAGCCAGGCCATCGGCAGCAAGCGAGTTGGCTGACAGAACGGATCAGCGCGTCGCTGCGTGTTCTGCAAGAACCTCGTTGATCGTATGCCGAGCGCCGTTCGCCATCACCGGGTTGGTGTCCTGGTAGTACGGAAGCGCGATGAGGGCGATGGACAGCGCCTTGCCGCGGGCCCGTGCCCAGGTGGCATCGTCGAGCTGCAACGCCGTCCGGAACTCCTCTCGCACACCAGCGGGGAGGACCTTCCAGGCAACGATCACGTCGCAGGCGGGATCGCCGACGCCCGTCGTCCCGAAGTCGATGACGGCACGGAGGCGACCCCCGGATACCAGCAGGTTTCCTGGCATCAGGTCTGCGTGCACCCACACCGGAGGCCCGTCCCAGTCGGGCGCCCTCAGCGCCTCCTCCCACGCCGCCGTGACTGCGTCGGTGTCGATCACACCCTCCAGTTGCTCGATCGCTCGGCGTGTGGCGGCATCCTGCTCTGCCAACGGGCCGCCGCGATACGCGGGAGGTCCGTCCGGAAGGTCGATGCTTCGGAACGCAGCGACGAACTCGGCAAGATCCTTCGCCAGCAAGCTGGGGTCGGTCAATCTGCCGGGGACCGGATGCTCGCCTTCCAGCCAACGCACCACCGACCAGGGCATCGGATAACCCTCACCAGGTTCACCCTTGGCAAGCGGAACAGGAATGGGTACGGGAAGAAGTGGGGCAAGCGTCGGTAGCCAGCGCATATCGCGCTCGACCTGGGCAGTAGGGCTGTACCGTCGCGGCAGGCGCACGGCTAGGTCGTCGCCCAACCGGTAGATCGCGTTGTCCGTACCGGACGAGTCAACCGGCTCGACGTCGAGGTCTGCCCACTGCGGAAACTGTGACGCGACGAGACGGCGTACGAGCGATGCGTCAATGTCGAGCTCGTCGGCATGCATCTTGCCGAACACCGGCTCCACCCTTCGTGACGGCGGTACGGCGCACATCGGACCAAAACGCGTGGCGCGCGTCAACTGGTTTGCAGCCACCCGCCGTACTCCGCAGGCCGGGTCCGCGAGTCCAGAAGATGTCGCGATGCGGGGCCGTGGCGAAGGTTCGTGCCATGTCACCGTTCAGTCCTGGCACGGTCAGATCTCGCGCCGAAGTCGGAGGCCGATCGACCTACCGGAACTTCGATGAGGGGGTGACACTGAAAGTGATTGACCTCGGCGCAGGGAGGTCCACGCCCGAGGGTCTGCGGACCGGCTTCAAAGGGGGAGGACGATGTTCGAAGCACGGTATCTGGACAAGGCCGATGAAACACGGACATTCAGGAATTGGCAGTTGGATGTCGTGAACATGCCCGGGGCGACGGTTGGCCGGCTCACGTTGCAGCCTGGCTTTCGCTGGTCGCAGGACATGAAGGAGGCCGCAGGCACGGAGACCTGTCAAGAGACGCACACCGGCTACGTCCTGTCTGGGCGGGTGCACGTGCGTATGGACGACGGGACCGAAGGCGAGCTCGAGGAGGGCCAGGCCTTCATCATTTCACCGGGGCATGATTCCTGGGTGGTTGGCGATGAGCCATTCGTCGCACTCGACTGGA
>DATCKU010000069.1:0-15198 GCA_036564245.1 Actinopolymorphaceae bacterium | reverse complement strand
GGCGCGCCCGGCAGGACTCGAACCTGCAACCGCCGGATTAGAAGTCCGATGCTCTATCCATTGAGCTACGGGCGCTCGTCTTGGGCTGTCTGACCTGCGGCTTTGCCGGCCAGTCGGCGAGCTTACCGGGGGTAGCCTACCGCCCGCCGCGACACAGCGACTCTGCGGATCTTCATGGCGCGGGCGTGGGAGCCTGGGTTCGACAGGGGTTTCGAGGCTACCGCCTGGCAAGATCGCCGAGGACGAGCCGGCGAGTCGGTACCGAGAGATCCGTCGCGGGTACCGATCGGCACTTGTCCTCATCTCGAGGGAACCGTTCGAGATCGATTTTCGGGTCTTCGGGTGTGACACCGAACATGTCCGGCTTGTCGTCGTAGTTGACGCGAAGGTGTACGAGCCATCGTTGTCGAGGCCCGCGCCACAAGCCACAAACACACAAGACTACCGACGTACGAGACGCAGACTGCGATCTTGCGAAAACCACCCGACCTTCCCCCAACCTGCCGAGGAGGCAGGCGACCTAGGTAGTGGACACGAGCCGAGCCAAGAACGATCGGCCGTCCAGCGCGATGGCGTCCTGGCTCCTCGCAAGCGGCCGCCAGATCGACGCCGCTCGTGCGATCGTGGCGTTCTCCACCGTGAAGGACTCGATGACGAGCGGCCCGCCGTAGTCCGCCTTGCAGAGTGCGGCCAGGATGCCTTGCCAGTCGAGGTGATCTGCTCCGGGGGCGCCCCGATCGTTGCCGCAGACCTGCACATGAGCGATCCTGCCGGCAGCTCGTACGATCGCCGCGGGGATGTCCTGCTCCTCGATGTTCATGTGGAACACGTCGAGCGCGACTCCACATCCGCGAGAAGGCAGTCCATCCAAGGCGGTCAGCGCCTGGTCCACCGTGTTGATGAGACTGGTCTCGTAGCGGTTCAGGGGCTCGACTCCGATCTTCACCCCCGAAGCCATCGCATGGTCCACAACCGGGCCGAGATTGTCACGCAGCTCGACGTAACGGGAACGGCGTTCCGCAGCATCCATACGCCATACGCGCCCTACCGACGTGTACGCCGGACCAGCGATCGTCGCCGAACCGACCTCCGCGGCGACGTCGACAACGTGACGCAGGTAGTCCTGGGTTGCAACGACCGTCTTCCGGTCCGCGGCCACCAGCTCCCGGCCCTCGCCCATGACCAGCACGACGGACGCCTTGAGCCCGAGGTCGCGGAGTATGCGAGCGGCATGGCCGGGGTTCCAGTCGCCAGGATTCTCGACCGGTAGCTCGATGACGTCGAAGCCCCAGTCACGTACCCGCGGCGCAAGCTCTTCCAGCCTGGCGTCAGTCAACGGTGAGACCCAGACCCAGGTATTGACACCGAGCGGGAACCGCCGCGCCGACGTCACACTGTCACCTGGCATCGGACCAGAGCTCCTCGACCATCTACACCATGCTTGTCGGAGGTGGAATACGTGCCGGCACGTGTCACACCGCCGACAGGCATAGTGCACATGGTCAACTGGGCGTGTCCAGCCTGGGTCGGCTCGACGATCGCGAACGCCGACTGGCGGTCCGCTTCTGGCACTGGACCTGGACCACACGCCACCTGACCATGTCATACTGCCGCTATGGACCAGGTCGAAGCAGGCGTCGCTCAGCTCCGGCGATGCCTGCGCGGACCGGATCGGCTACCCGGCGATGGACTTCACCGTGAGCGTCGCCCTCCCCTGTCGTCGTTTGCTGACCACCGCCCAGCGGACTGATCATGCCCTGCCGGTTGGTGGTGCCGTTCGGTACGGAAGTGGCGCACTACCCGCCCGCCGCGACGTACGGCCCACGCACCCTCGACGACTTCGAGTTCGTCTGGCTGCTGAGCGGAAGCGTCTGGTGGGAATGCGGCGACACCCGGCTGCACCTGCGTCCCGGCACCCTTCTGCTGGCCCGTCCGGGAATGCGCGACAAGTTCCACTGGGACTCCGAACGCACGTCGAGCCATGCCTACGTCCACTTCCACATACGGGATCTCGGCGACCTCGGCGAGCCGAGCTCGTGGCCGTTGATCCGACCGCTGCCCACGACCGATCCGATCTCGCCAGTGGTTCCGTTGACTGCTCTGTGTGGGTACGCGTTGTGGCTCGGCAGCAGCCGGTCTCCCGGCGCACTGGAGCGCACGACCGACGTCGTCGGCTGGATACTCGACCTCTTCGTACGTGGGCCCGTGCCTGACGTCGACCTGGGCGAACCCCTGCCGCCGCATCTCGCACGCATGGCCGATCACATCCAGGCCGTCTGGCGCGACGGCATCACCAGGCCGGTCACCCTCACGGAGCTCGCCGCTGCCGCGGGGGTCTCACCGGGATACCTCAGCAGGCTCTTCCGCAAGGAGTTCGGTATCAGCCCGGTCGCGGCGCTCGAATTGGTCCGCCTGCTCCGGGCCGCCACGCTGCTGCAACGCAGCAATCTCTCGGTGGCAGCGATCGCAGCTGCGTGTGGCTTCGCCGATCCGTTCCACTTCTCCCGCCGCTTCCGCATGGTCTATCGGGTACCCCCGCGCACGTATCGTGCCGCCCACAGTGCCGACGACCCTCGCGAACCAGTTCGCCGAGCCGGGCTGCTCTCCTTCGCCCACCGGATCGGCCGCAGCGAGTGACGTCACGGCGTCATCGGCGAAGGCCTTCAGGACCGGTGCCGTTCCACCGGTCCCACGAGCCCGGCACGCAGCCGCGTCAGGGACTGGCCAGCGAAATGGTCGGCCACGCTTGACAGCAGCTTGTGCCGGATAGCTCGTCGACACGACTCAGGCCTTTTCTCACGTTGAACAGCTGAGTGGTCTGACCGCGGCCCGTCTGTCGAGGCGCAGGAGGTCAGGATCAGACAGGTTTTCTGCACAGTCCAGGCATGGCCCAATCCACGTCACTCATCGCATAGTTACGCCCACCATCCGGCGTAGGCGCGGCGTGGGAGGCACGATGGCGACAGCGAGCCCCAGGCACAGTCGTGCGGGAGGTCCGCCACGCGGCAGGCGAGGACTGACCCGACGCCAGGCCATCGGATACCTCGGCGGCTCGGCGGTCGGCGCGCTCGTCGGTGGTACGACACTCGCGACGGCGACCGCCTGCACACCTCCTGAAACACCGACGTCTCAAGGTGACCTCAACCTGTGGACCTTCGCTGACACGCATGCAGGGTGGTTCATGGAGATGGCGAAGGAGTTCGAGCAGGAGACGGGCATCAAGGTGGCCGTCAGCTTGATACCTGGCTCGGTGCTCTTCCAGCAACTCCTCATCAACCTCAAGGCCGGCGGCCTCAACACGCCAGACCTCTGCGACATCGAGCAAGGCGCCTTCGGCAGTTTCCTCATCGGGCGTTCGGTCCCCTTCGTCGACATCGGTCCAGCGCTGCGTGAGAAGGGGTACGACAAGCAGCTGGTGGCAGGCCGCCAAGCGCTCTACAGCTGGCAGGGCGGCGTGTACGGCGTCGAGCACGCCCTGACCCCGGTCACGCTCTTCTACCTGCGCGAGCCATGGGAGCGGGCCGGCATCGATCCGGCGACCCTGCACACGTGGGACGAATTCAGCGAGGCGGTTCGTGAGACCTTCCCGCCCGAGACCCGTGCCCTTCCGCTCCCGGGTCACGATGTGATGCTGCGACAGCGTGGCGGCGACTACTTCGATGCCGAGGGGCGCGTCACGGTCGACAGCGAGCTCTCGATCGACACCATGGAGTGGCTTCTGGCGCAAGAGAAGAACGGTACGTTCGCCCGCCCGCCTGGCTGGATCACCGAAGGCCTCAACCCGGCCGTCTGGGCTGAGTTCCGAGCCAACAAGATCGTGTCGCTCGTGTCTCCCGACTGGTACGCCGGCACGATCGAGAGTCAGGCCGACGACCTCGTAGGCAAGTGGGGAGCCTGTCCCCTGCCGGCCTTCGAGCCCGGTGGACGCCGCGCAAGCTGCTTGGGCGGCACCGGACTCACGATCCTCAAGACCAGCAAGCGCCAAGAAATCGCGTGGCAGTTTCTCGAGTTCTCGATGCTGCGCGTTCCGGCGGTCATCAAGCGCTACAAAGCGATCAACCTCTACCCGCCGTTCATCCCCGCCTGGTCGGATCCGCAGATGCACGACCCGATCCCGTTCTTCGGTGGTCAGGACATCGGCGCTCTCTATGCGGAGGTAGGCGAGGAGGTGCCGCCGCAGTACCAAAGTCCGTACCGTCCCCAGCTCACCGGCCAGGAGCTCGGGCCGCGCATGTTGGACGTGTACCAGCGAAAACGGTCGGCGGCCGAGGTCTTCTCGGAAGTGGCAGACGCAGTGCGCGCTCGCATGGAACGAGGTGGCAGCGTTGGCTAGAACGCTCAGTACGAAAGATGTCGCCACCGACGCCGTTACGCCCGGCACGCCCACCCGACGGCGGCGCAGGAGCTACGTCAGACCGCGCTGGACTCCGTACTTCTTCATCGCGCCGTTCTTCATACTCTTCGGCATCTTCTTCGGGCTGCCGACCGTGCGCTCCCTGCAGATGAGCTTCTACACCGAGCGTGGCGTCGACACATCGGCAGAGTTCACCGGGCTCGACAACTACGCGACGCTCGTCCGCGACCCGACGTTCTACAAGGCACTGGTCAACACGAGCTACTACGCGCTCGGCAGCATCCTCATCATCGTGCCGCTCGCGCTGAGCCTTGCGCTCTTGCTGCGGACTCGAGGCCTCCTGCTACGGGAGTTCTTCCGGCTGTCGTTCTTCCTACCGAACGCCATCTCGGGCATCGTGGTGGCGATCGTCTTCCGGCTGGTCTTCGACCAGGAGTACGGCCTGCTCAACAACTGGTTGCTTGCGCCTCTCGGGTTGCCCAAGGTGGCCTGGCTCGCCGACCCGGCGTTCATCATGCCGAGCATCATCCTGCTCGGCATCTGGCAGTTCACCGGCTTGAACGCCATCTACTTCATGGTCGGTCTGCAGAACCAGGATCCCGGTATCCATGAGGCTGCAACGGTCGACGGAGCTGGACCGTGGCAGCGTTTCCGCTACATCACGCTTCCGCTGCTGAAACCCACGACCGTCTTCGTGGTCACGTTCGCCATCATCGGTTCGTACCAGCTCTTTGCTCAACCGGTCGCGCTCGTCGGTGAAGGCGGTGGGCCGAACCGTGCCGGACTCACTCTCACGATGTACCTCTACGAAACCGCATTCACCAACCTCGACCTCGGCTATGGCGCAGCGATCGGCTACGCCATCACGGTCATCATCGTGGTGTTGAGCGTGCTTCAGATGTGGGCGCAGGGCTTCTTCCGAAAGGAGTCGGCATGAGCTGGCGACGCGTTCTTGTCTACCTCACGCTGACTGCCGCCGTCGCGGTCACCCTGCTGCCGTACGTCTACCTCATCACCGCGACCGTGAAGTCACCGGGCGAGATCTTCGAGCTTCCGGTGGAGCTCTTGCCGGATGCCATCACGACCGAGCACTACGTACGGCTGTTCAGTAACGAGCTGATCCCATTTGCGCGCCAGGTCCTCAACAGCCTTGTCATCGCCACACTCACCACGCTGTTGGTGCTTGCGACCTCCGCCTCGGTCGGGTGGGGTTTTGCGAAGTACGACTTCCCGCTGCGCAACGTGCTCTTCATCGTGTTGCTGGCGACACTTACTCTGCCATTGCAGGTGGCGCTGGTGCCGCTGTTCCAGATGATGGTGTCGCTCAACTGGCTCGACACATTCCAAGGTGTTGTCCTTCCTGCCGGCGCCAGCGCATTCGGCGCGTTCTTCATTCGTCAGGCCATGCTTTCCGTGCCGGACGACATGGTGCAGGCCGCACGAATCGACGGAGCCTCGGAGTTTCGCATCTTCCTCACGATGGGCGTCCCTCTGGTCAAGGGAGCGCTCTCCGTGCTCGCCGTCCTCACATTCCTCGCCTCATGGAACGACTTCCTGTGGCCCTCGATCGTCCTTCGTAGCGCCGAACGCCAGACCTACCCGGTCGGTTTGGCCAACCTCATTGGCTTCTACAACACCGAGTACGGCACGCTGCTCGCTGGCTCGTTCCTCGTCACTGTCCCCATCATCATCGTGTTCATCGCCGGCCGGAAGCACATCCTCGACAACCTCATGCTGGGCTCGATCAAGAGCTGAACGCACTGCACCACTCGCCATCCCTGGGGGCGTGGGTCGAACTGCATCGCCACCCGCAACGCCGCCGCCACCTCCTCAGTCGCGAACCGGGAAAACTCCTCCAACAACGGCTGCGGCCCAGACCCCTCCCACGACTCCAACCCCGACCGGGCCACAAACCCCACCGCCTCATATAACCCAGCCGCCGCCCACGCCATCATCCTCTGCCAGGCACGCAACACCGCCACCCGCTCAACCGCTCCGTATCCACCCCCGACAACAGCCGAGCCAACCCCACACCCGGCACCATCTGATCCAGCAGGTCAGCAAACCCACGACCCGGCAGGCCACGATCCGACACATCCGACCACCCCAACGCCGGCGTCAGTATCCGTGCCGGTCCGAGTGCCGGTGTCGAGCGTGTCGGTATCGAGTGTGTCGGTGTCGCCACGCGTGCCACGCGAACCTCCCCCGAAGCCTTATTCGAACACATATTCTATCGACTGGTTGGCTGAGCGACAAGCACGAATCGCTGCACACGAGAGAAGAATCAGGAAACAAGCTCGCAGAATGCGGTCACTATCGACCCACCGCAGCGCAAGCAAACACCACGGATGGTTGAACCAGCCGCGCCGCAATTGCAGTTCTCGCCGCACTCACATTTGGCGAGTGGGATGCACGGGCGCCGTACGTGGAACGCCCATCATGGCTACTTACGTCGTAGGCCGAAGCGGGTTGACGTGTTATGCAGGCCTGCTCGCCTCAAGCGTTGCCTTGACACCGCTCCCACCTAGACCTTGAGCGGACCGGAGTAACCCTGCATGAGCGGCTTCAAGGAGTCTGGAGACGGCGACGCGACCGTTCCATACCGACACAGGAAAATGCTGAGTCCTGCTCAGTACGACCAAGGTGCCACTACCGCCACCGTGGCGCACTCCACCATGGCGTATCGAGAACTTCGCTTACGCACGCGCTGGCGGACCTCAGAACAGCTGGCGCACCTCAGGCCAAACCGTCAGGACCGTTCAGACTCAAGACGTACGGACCCGTCCTCGTCGCGATCGACAAGGAAGAGCGTGCCAGGCGGGAATTCACCCAAGATGTCAGGCGGAAGCTGAATGGTTCCGTCGCCTGCCACCACGGCGAAGTCTTGTCCGTCGCGACCCTCGGCACCCACACGACCGTCCCGGATCGTCACGACGCGACCCAGCCGGGCGCCGACCTCGGGATCGTGGGTCACGACGACGATCGTGGTGTCGCGCTTGGCGTTGACCGCCTGCAGTGCCGCGAGCACTTCGTCGCGTCCCGCCGAGTCGAGCTGGCTGGTCGGCTCGTCGACCAGCAGAAGGCCAGGGCCGGCAGCGATTCCCACAGCCAGAGCAGCACGCTGCTGCTGCCCGGCTGTGAGCGACGGAGGCTTGGCATTCGCCAGGCCGGAAAGGCCCACCAAATCAAGGATCTCCTCGGGCTCGGCCAGCTCGATCCCGCGAGTCGCCGCCGCTCGGCGTTGGGCCAGCCAGACGTTGCGATGCAGGCTCGCGTACGGCAGAAGGTTCCGGGCGGCACCTTGGAGTACGACGCCGATCTCAGTTCCCCGGAGCCGGTTGAGCTCTGCGTCGCTCAGTTTGCCGATGTCGTACCCACCCACCGCGATGCGGCCGGCCGACGGACGCATCAGGCCGCCGAGCAGCGAGATCAGGGTCGACTTCCCCGACCCGGACGGTCCGACCAACGCGACCATCTCGCCCGAGCTGATCGACAGATCGACACCGGAGAGCGCGACCACATCCGAGCCCTCGACCCGATAGATGTGCACCACTCTCCTGCAGACAACCGCGAGTCCCATCAGCCGTCACCTTCCCGCCGCACACGGACCAGCCGCCGCTGCCACCACCCACCGGCCAGGGCACCGACGAAAAGCAGCAGCACGGCCACGGCCACTCCGGCCACCATCTGAGGCCACCGGGGCCACGCCGGTAGCAGCGACTCCTCGACTCCAAAGGGCAGGCGAAGCCCCGACGCGAACCACGCACCGAGGGCGGCGACCAGCCCGATCAGAGCACTGGTCACGACGATCCCACCGTATGACCACACGCTCGCCGCCGCCGTCGTTCGCTCGGCTGCTCCCTGGATGTGCAGCGACCGCATGCCTCGGGTCCAGATCCGGCGATCCACCGCGATGACGAGCGCGAGAGCACCGAGACCGACCAACACGGTGAGCACCGCCGCAAGGTCGTAGAAGTGCAGCGCCATCGCAGCCCCGGTGCGCTCGGTCTCAGCACGCAGGCTCTCGATGGTGGTGTCGGAGGTGAGGCCCAGACCCTCCTCACGTAGCCGCGTGATGACGCTGTCCGGCGTGTCCGCGGCCAACCACACCCGTGGCGACACGGCGGCACCCGGCTCTCGGGTGAGCCGCTCGGCGTACTCGAGATCGATCAGCGCGCCCACTGCGCCGACGCCCGGCAAGCCGTCCAGCTTCGCAGCCTGGGTGAACTGCACGCGGTCGCCGTCGATGTTGACGATCTCCTTGCTGGGAAGCCTTCCGGCGATCACCGCGGGCACCGGGTACGGCACGTCGACCGCTTGCAGGACGTAGTCCACGTTCGCTCGGGCGTACGGCTGCCAGACCAGCAAGCCGTCGTCTCCTCCCGACATGTGCAGCTGGTCGATGATCGGACCTTCCTCCGGGATCCGCCAGCGCTTCTCGTCGGCGAACTCTTGGGTGGACATGACGACCTCCCCGCCTTGCTGCAGGGATTGGAACGTCACGCCGAGCCGCTCGGTCTGCGCACCGCTCATCGACAGCGTGATGGCAGCGAGCCGGCACTGATCAGCACACCCAGACACCTCCGTCTGGTAGGTCGTCTGCTCAGCGGTCAGCGAGCCAAAGCTCGCGATCACCTGCTCGCCGGTGGTGAGTGACACGAGCTGCAAGGACACTTCCAACACACCGTCAGGGGTGAGCGAGTCCGGGATCAGCTCCGCAGTGAGCTCACCGTCGCGCACCACTACGGGCTCCCGAGCGCCCAGAGAGGCTTTCCCTGGCGTACGCAAGGCCTCGGCGACGCGGGCTGGGCTCATGGTGCCGTACCGGGACGACCACTGGACGATCCGCGCGAACCGGGTGCTGTCGACGGCGACGACGGGAGGCTCGTCACCAGTGGTGGGGGCCGACACCACGGCCATGGCGTACTTCCCCTCCGGGTCCGCGGCGCGCACGGCGTGCAGCAGCTGACCGCGGTCGGCCTGCCGTACCTCGACAGCTCGTGGTGCACCGAGCAGCTGCTCGGCTTCTGCCAATCGACCTTGGGACGCCACATCGGTCGCCGCGGCCGCGTACCCGAGCGTCCCGGATACGAGTGCGAGCACCACCAGCAGCCGCACCGATCCCGGCCGCCGGGCGAGATAGAGTGCGGCGACCGCCGGGGCGACCTTCCCGCGACGTAACGACCACCGGCCGGCGACGTTCAGAAGTGGCTTGGCGCCAAGAGACACGAGCGTCGCAGCGGCCAGGATGACCACGGCCGGCCCGGCCACCATGATGCCGACGAGCTCTCCGTCGAACGCCCGGAGCTCGATCACAACCGCGAGACCGAGTGCCACCGTGAGACCTTCAACAGCGGCAAGCGTCAGCCGACGAGAACGCGGTGGGACCTGACGCAGCAACCGCGCCACCGGAGTCGACAGCTCCCGGCGCATCGCAATCAGCGCAGCGGCGAGTGTGCCGACACCAGCCACGCCAGCCGCGAGCAGCTGCTCGGTGTCGATCGCAATCACACCGCTCTTGCCAGGCGCCGCCACCGATACCAGGAGGCCGGTGAGCACGAGACCGGTAGGCACTCCGGCGAGGAGCGGAACCAGACTCTCGCCCGAGACGAGCAGCGCACGGGTAGGCCACTTCGCACCGCGCACCGCGACGATGCCGAGTTCCTGACGGCGGCTCCACACACCGTGGCCCACCGCGAGATGGATGACCAACCAGCACAGCGCAAGCAACGGAGCGGCGGCAATCGGAAGCAGTGCCCTCGCGTGCCTTCCCTGCTCCTCGATGCGGTCCAGCATCTCCGGCAGCCGGGTGAGCAGGCTGATCCCGGACGGGTTCTGTTGGCTCAGCCGCCGCTCGGCAGTCTGAAGCTCCCGCCGCAGTTGCGGAATTCGTTCGGGTGTGAGGAGCCGCTCCGGGAGGATGGCGTCCAAGTAGATGGTTTCCCTTTGGTGTAGGAGGGTTTCCAGCGTCCTGCGGTTGGTGACGATGGCTGGGTCGCCCACTGCGCCGAGGGGGTCTTCCAGCGTCCAGTACGCCGACCCGGGGTCGTTGGCCCGGAACACACCGACGAGCGTGAGCGAGACCGGTGGACCGTCAGGTTCCCATCCACCGTCCTCGCTCGACCTCACGGGCGTGAGCACCACGGTGTCGCCAGCGCCCAGACGAGTCTTCTTCGCAAGCGAGGACGGCAAGGCTGCCTCGCGGTTGCCGACCGGGCACCGGCCTTCGAGGAACGTCACATGCCGGCACAGCCCGTCCCGGGCCATCAGGTTGTACTCCAGCGCCGCCCGGTTGCCCCGCTCCAGGCCTTGCACCTGGATCTGAGTCGTCGTGACCGGCACGAACGACTTCAGGCGGGAACGAGCGTCGGCGTAGGCGGGAAGCTCCTCAGCGTGGCTCGGTAGCTCGGTCGTCGGAGACGGCGCCGTCGCCGACAGCGGCGGCAGGATGACCACGAGACTTCCCGCATCAGCTTCGGCGAGTTCCCTCTCGACCGCGGCATGGTCGACCGCCACCGCGTACGCGGGCACGCTCACGGCGGCGACGGTCGCCGCGATCGACAGCAGGTACAGCGTCGCTGCCTGCCCCCACCGGGCAGCAAGCTGGGCCAGGATCACCGCGATCATGATCTCGCCCTCGCCAGACTCATCAGCGCCGCGCCTGCAGCGGCGACCGCCGACCCGAGCGCCACGACCGTGACCGCTGCAGCGGTCGCCACGGGGTGCGGCTGGATCGCGATGGTCGGCACGACGTTCCAGCCGTCGACGAAGCCGGGATACAGGACCCGTGCGATGCCGGCGCCGACCAGCCCGGCCCCCAGGCCGACGACGACTGCCGTCCCCACGATCGCTGCGAAGCCTCCGTACCCGACCACCCTGACGACCTTGAGGCCAAGACCCTGGGCGTGCAGTGCGGCGAGCTCGGCAGCCCGAGCCGGGCGCTCGCGCGCGGCGTCCATCAGCACCGCTCCCGTGGCGAGCGCCAGACCGACCAGCGCCACTGCGGTCTGGAAGCGCACGGCAACCGCACTCCCCTGGGCGGCCAGCTGGTCGACCCGCTCGGGTATCGACTCTTCACGCAGTGGGGTCAACCCGACCTCGCGGAGCTCGGCCACGATCGACGGCGACGCGGTGGGCGAGAGCCACACCTCGTACCTCTCACCTTCCGTGATGGGGAACGGCACCAGCCGTTCGGCGTACGTGAGATCGACCAGCGTGCCGGACTTCCCGCCACGGGGCATCAAGCGCGCCCGGCGAACGACCTCGCTCGGCACCGCCGCACCCGGCAGCGGTGGGATACGCAGCTCCTCGCTCGGGTCGGGCCGCCATCCGGCGACGATTACGGGTAGCGGGGCCGGAACATCGACCACGAACGCCCAGTCGGATCGATCGACCGGCGCGTCGTCAGGAACCTCGGACACCCGCAGATGCAGTCCGTCCTCGCCAGCGCTGATCCCGGGGCCGAGATCGCGTGGGCCCAGTCCCGGCCGCCATCGCGTCGGCTCCGCAAGAACCGCCGCCGGAATCGTAGAGCCTCGCTCTGCCTCCTCGTCCGCCGCGATGACGACCTGCGTACCGGGACTGGCCGGAAGGTGGCCCACCGCATCCGGATCGGAGGCACTCGCGCCGCCCTCGCTGCGCTGAGCGGGACCGAGGACCTGGACTCCGACGAGTCGGCAACCGGCGGAGCAGCTGGAGATGTCGGTGGTGTACGACCGGAGCTCGTCGGTCAGCGGGCCGACCACCACGTCGACCGGCTTGCCGCTCGCCTGCACGCGCAACCGGATCCGGAGCGAGACCGACGTCCCGGCAGGATCCGTGCCTGCCGCCCTGAGCGAGATCCGGTTGCTTCGCAGGACGACGCTGCGCGGGTCGGTGGGACGCAGAGCGGCAGCGACCGCCTCGACGTCGCCGCCGTACTCGTCCCGCCAACCCGCGACCAGCGCGAGCCTCGTGCTGTCGACTGCAAGGGTCGGGACGTCGACCTCACTCGTCACGTCGTCGCCCACCGGCTGCTCGACGACGGCCATCGCCTGAGTGCCATCAGGGTCCACCGCCCGGACGCCCGCCAGCAGCTGGGCCGCGTCTTCGGCGTCGACCGTGATCACCCGGTGTCCGCCGACCTCCAGTGCCGCCCGCTGCCACTGCATCCGGGCCGCGGTGTCCCAGCCGACGAACGCGGTGGCCACCAATGCCACGGCCACCACGACCAGAGCGAACAACCGGTGCGTCTCCGGTCGGCGAGCCACGACGGCGGCCACCAAAGCCGTCGCCAGCCGACCCGAGCGTCGAGCACGCGCAGCCACCCAGGCAGCAAAGGGCGGGACCGCCCAGGCCGCGACCAGAGCGATCGCCAGGGCGGCCAATGTGGGCGCGAGCAGCGGCAGCCCGCCGACCCCGCTTCCGACCAGCAGCGCCTGCGCCACTCCGTACGTCGCGAGCGCGACCAGCACCAGGTCGACCAGTGAACGGCGCCAACCCGCGCGCCGCACCGGCATCCGGCGCAGCAGCTCGCCCACCGGTGTGATCAGGGTGCTGAGCTGAGCGGCGACGACCGTGACCAGTCCGCCGACCAGGGCCAGCCCCACAAGGAGCAGGCAGAGCACGAGAGCGTCGTGGGCCCCGCCACCCTCGATCGTCCCGACCACGGCACGACCCGCCACCAGCCCGATGGCGGTCCCGACCAACGCACCGCACACGAGCGGGATGGCACTCTGCCCCAGCACGAGAAGCCATCCCCGGAACGAGGGGGCACCGTGCAGCCGCCACCATCCGACGTCCCGGCGCGCCTGAACGACCGTCTCGCGAATCACGACGGCGAGGGCGAACCACGTCAACAGCACGAGCACCACGACGCCCACACCGACGCCCGTGGTGACGGTCTGTCGGTCGCGCATGATCCGCGCCAGCAGCTCTTCGAGCTCGGTCGCGGAGGCTGAATACCCGTCGGCTCGCAGCCGGGAGAGCCTCGTCGACAGGGTCGTGCTCAGCCGTTCGAGGTCTGCCGTGGCGAAGGCCTGGGGTTGAGCGACGAGATCGTACGTATAGGTGATCCGGCTTGCCTCCTGCAGGATGCTGCGTGCGGTGAAGGCGGTCACCTGGTCGGCGGACGTGTCCACCAGCGAACCGTCTCCCCAGTACGGCTCGGCGGGATCGGATACGCGGTAGAAGCCGACGACCCGGACTCGGAGCGGGGTGTCCGAGCCCACGGTGACAACCATCTCGTCGCCTGGCTTGAGCGGGAATTCGGTCATCAACGAAACCGGGAGGACAACCTCGCCCGGGGCGCTGGGGCACTTACCCTGCACGACAAGGTGGTCGCACACCCCCTCCCGGTAGGCGAGGCTCACGTCCACCGAGAGGTCGGACACCCTCGGATGGTGCAGGTCGCCGGACATGAACCCACCGACCACGGTGGTGAAGCCGGCCGGGTGGAACTGGCGCTGCGCCTCCGCGAGCAGCTCTGGCGACGCGGACTGATCAGCCGGCCAGGTCGGGCGCCAGCTGATCGCGACCAGCCGATCGTCGACCGGCGCCCCCGCGACGGCGGCGACACCGATCTCCTGGACCGCCTTCGTCGCGTACCACGGCGCGAACGCAAGCGACGCGGTGGCCAGCAACGCCACGAGCGTCACGACGACGGTCTGGCCCCGCCGTACCCTGAGCGCGCTCCACAACACCGCCCACATACGCGGCCTACCGCACCAACCCGGTCCGGCCGGGCTCGACCGGCACCGGTTGCGTCCGGACCAGCTCGGCACGCCCGTCCACCAGATGGAGCTCGGCGTCGCACACGGCCGCGGCTTCGGAGTCGTGCGTGGCGAACACGACGACCGCGCCACGATTCGCCTCTTCACGCAGCAAGTCGAGGACGATCTGCCGCGTGGCCGCGTCGAGCTCGCTCGTCACCTCGTCGGCCAGAAGCACATCACCGCGCAGAGCAACGCCCCGCGCGATGGCAGTGCGCTGCTGCTGCCCACCGGACAGCTCCTCGACCAGCTGGTCGCGTTGTGCCGCCAGCCCGAGTCGCTCCAACGCCTCTCCCGTACGACGGCGCGCGTCGGGCGGTGCAACGCCGTTGGCGAGCAGCGCAACCTCGACGTTCTCCCCTGCGGTGAGGAACGTGGCGAGTCCGTTGTCTTGTGGGATCAGCACGACACGTTGCGCCACGGCATGGTCACGGTCACGCAGTGGCACGCCGTCGAGCGCCACCACTCCCTCGCGGGGTCGCAGCAGCCCGGCGATCGTCGACAGCAAGGTGGTCTTCCCGGCACCCGAACGACCACAGACCGCAACCATGCGACCGGGTTCCACGACGAGTGACACGTCCTGCAACACCGGCTGACCGTCGCCGTACGCCACGGTCACCCCGTCAACCGATACGGTGGGCACGTCACGCCTCGTCCTCTTCGCTTCGCAAGATCTGGGCAAATCGCCAGCAGGCTAACGCGGGCCACGGTGACCGCGCGACGGCTCGGGCGTTCGGCGACCAAATACGGCCATTCACACGGTCGTTCGTACGGTCCTCGGGATGGCCCCTCGGACGGCGGTCACTGAATCGCGCGACGAAGTGCCTCGGCGGTGTGGGAGCCAGATGCCTCGACCAGCTCGCCAGGCGTTCCCTGGAACATGATCCGACCACCGTCGCTGCCGCCGTCCGGCCCCAGGTCGATCACCCAGTCAGCGTGGCCGATGACGTCGAGGTCGTGCTCGATCACGACGACCGTGCCGCCACGCTCGTCGACCAGTCGATCCAACACGTCCAGCAGGCGGGCGACATCGGACATGTGCAGTCCGGTGGTCGGCTCGTCCAGTACGTAGATCGCGCCCTGGCGATGCAGGTA
>DATCKU010000068.1:0-47604 GCA_036564245.1 Actinopolymorphaceae bacterium | reverse complement strand
CTGGACATCCCTGCCCTGGCGCGCGTGGCGTGCGCCTCGCCGGCGCACTTCATTCGGGGCTTCAAGCGAGCCTTCGGCGAGACGCCCCACCAGTACCTCATGACCCGCCGGATCGAGCGGGCGAAGGCGCTGCTGCGCACCACCGATCAGACGGTCACCGAGGTTTGCCTCGCGGTCGGGTTCACCAGTCTGGGCTCGTTCTCCAGCACATTCCGACGGTTGGTCGGGGAAAGCCCTGCGGAATACCGCCGGCGCTGGCGCGGGGTGCAGCGAAATGTCGGCTACATCCCGACCTGCTTCCTCATGATGGCGACGCGCCCGCGCCGCCCTCAGGCAGCTCGGCAGGGACACGGCAGCTGAGCAATTTTGGAGAAGCCCTGGCTCTGCCCAGCCAACTAGCCTCGAAGCTCGTCCGCGAACTCGTGCGGCTCGACAGATCGCCAAGCACGGAATGGAGAAACGTACATGATCGAACATGTCTCTCACATCGGCGTCTGGGTGCTCGACCAAGACCAGGCGCTCGACTTCTACGTCAACAAGCTCGGTTTCAAGGTCCACACCGATGCCAAAACCGATGGCTTCCGCTGGCTGACCATCACGCCTCCGGACCAGCCCGACCTGCAGATCATGCTCAGCGTCCCCGGGACGCCCACCCACGACGAGGAGTCCGCCACGCAGCTCAAGGAGCTGCTCGCCAAGGGAGCCCTGGGCGGTGGAATTCTCGGCACGAAAGACTGCCGTGCCACCTACAAGGAGCTCGTCGCACGCGGTGTCGAGTTCACGCAGGAACCCACGGACACCTTCTACGGTGTCGACGCGGCATTTCGCGATCCGTTCGGAAACCAGTGGCGGCTCGTCCAGCAGCTTCCCAACCCACCACGGGAGTTTCCCAAGGATTTCTGATCGCAGCTGAGCAGGCCAGGTGCCAATTCGCCCCGGGTACATGAGCTAAGCCGCAGTGGCGGGCTCGTGAAGGCGGATGCGTACCGCCCGGAACTCGTCCGGCGTACGACGCAGGACAGCAAGTTTCGGGTCGGGGACATGCAGATGTGGCGGTACGACGAGCGATCGCAGCGGCGCGAGTCGAGGATCGGCGAGGACCGTGTCGACCGCACGGCGGTCACCACCGACAATCACCGCCTCGAGCTCTCCTGCTCGTGCAAGCGGGAGGAGAATCCGGGCTGCCACATCCGCTGCTGCTTGGTACGCCTCACGAGCCTGCTTCTCGCGCCGCCGTGCGAAGCGCTGCTGCGACCACCCGCCGGCCGCCGACCGGCCATGCACCAGGCGCGATCCGACCTTCGACGTCAACAGGCGACGGCCTTCGAAGATGCCCGCCGCATGGCCGCCGAGGCGCACCAGCATCACGCCGACCGTACGAATCTTGCAGGCGTGCGCAACGAGTCCTGCGTACGGAAGCGAATCGTCAACCTGCAAAGGCGGAAACGGCACCTGGATCTCGGCTCGCGCACCATCACGAGCGACGACGCTGACGACCTGTGGCGTCGCGTCGCACACGGTTTCGCCATGCCGCTCAGCGAACCCGGCGAGCCACTTCTCCAGCACCTCAGGCGGGCGGCGGAGCTCCCTCACGACGCCTATCCTGACAGACCCGGGTCGTGATGGACGTCACGTACGCCGGCTGAACGGCCTCGCGGGCTACCGGACCACACGACCGGCCGCACGAGGTACCAGTCAGAGATCGGCCGCTCAGACGTTGAAGCCGAGCGCACGGAGCTGTTCGCGACCCTCGTCGGTGATCTTGTCTGGACCCCACGGCGGCATCCAGACCCAGTTGATCCGGAACGCGTTGACCACGCCGTCCAAGGCCACCTGAGTCTGATCCTCGATCACGTCGGTCAGCGGGCACGCGGCCGACGTGAGGGTCATGTCGATCGTCGCGACACCCTCGTCGTCGAGTGTGACGCCGTAGACCAGGCCGAGGTCGACGACGTTGATGCCGAGCTCGGGGTCGACGACATCCTTCAACGCCTCGCGAACGTCGTCTTCGGTCACCTTGACGGTCTCACTCATGCCTCGCCCCTCTCGGCGTTCGATTTCAGGGCTTCTGCCTGCAGGGTAGCGTCCTTCCACGCCATCCAAGCGAGCAACGCGCACTTGATCCGGGCCGGGTACTTCGACACTCCGGCGAAAGCGACACCGTCCTGAAGCACCTCTTCGTTGGGCTCGACCTGGCCCTTCGACTGCATCAGAGCGAGGAACTCGTCATGCACCCGCATCGCCTCGTCGACCGACCGGCCACTGACGAGATCGTGCAGCACGGATGCCGCCGCCTGGCTGATCGAGCATCCGACGCTTTCGTACGACACGTCCTCGATGCGCAAACCGTCGCTACCGTTCCCGAGTCGCACGCGTAGGCGTACCTCGTCGCCGCACACCGGGTTGACGTGATAGACCTCGGTGTCGTACGGATCCCGCAGGCCTTTGCCGTGCGGGCTCTTGTAGTGGTCCAGGATGATTTCCTGGTAGAGCGACTCGACCTGCATCTGCCCTCAACTATCCACACTCAGCCGGCAACGCGGAAGAACCGTTTGACTTCCTCAACGCCCTCGGCGAGTGCATCGATGTCAGCCCGGTTGTTGTAGAGGTAGAAGGTAGCGCGCGTCGTCGCGGGAATCCCGTAGCGCCGGACGATCGGCCACGCGCAGTGATGCCCGACACGTACGGCAATGCCCAGATCGTCCAGGACCTGGCCGACGTCATGCGGATGGATCTCGTCGACGACGAACGACACCGCCCCGCCTCGAGCCTCGGCCGTCGGCGGTCCGATGATCCGTACACCCTTGATCGCAGCGAGCCGCTCCAGCGCGTACGCCGTGAGATCGTGCTCATGCGCGGCGACCGCCTCCATGCCCACGTCGCTCAGGTAGTCGACCGCGGCCCCCAGCCCGATCGCCTGTGCGATGTTGGGTACGCCGGCTTCGAACCGCTGGGGAGGCGGCGCGAACGTCGTCGCCTCCATCTGGACGACCTCGATCATCGAACCGCCCGTGAGGAACGGCGGCATGGTCTCCAGCAGCTCGCGACGACCGACCAGGACACCGATACCGGTCGGCCCGAGCATCTTGTGACCGGAGAAGGCCAGGAAGTCGACGCCGAGCTCGTGGAAGTTGACCGGCTGATGTGGCACCGACTGAGCCGCGTCGACGACGACGAACGCGCCGACCGCGTGGGCCCGCTCGGTGATCACGTCAAGCGGGTTGACGGTGCCCAGCACGTTGGACTGGTGGGTCAGCGCGACCACCTTGGTACGCGGCGAGATCATCCCCTCCACGTCGGAGATGTCGAGCCGTCCCTCCTCGGTCAACCCGAACCACTTGAGCGTCGCGCCGGTCCGTTGACAGAGCATCTGCCACGGCACCAGGTTGCCGTGGTGCTCCATCTCGGTGACGACCACCTCGTCGCCGGGACCCACCCGGAACCGCTCGGCCTCGGGGCCTGCCGTTGCGGCGTTGCTCATGGAGTACGCCACGAGGTTGATCCCCTCGGTGGTGTTCTTCGTGAAGACCACCTCGCCGGGGTCGGCTCCCACGAAGGCGGCGACCTTCGCCCGGGCCCCCTCGTAGAGGTCGGTCGCCTCCTCGGCGAGCCGGTGGGCACCGCGGTGGACTGCCGCGTTGTGCTGCTCGTAGAACTCCCGCTCGGCGTCGAGCACCTGCCGCGGCTTCTGCGAGGTCGCTCCGCTGTCGAGGTAGACGAGTCGCCGGCCGCTCGGCAGCACCCGGTCGAGGATCGGGAAGTCCTTCCTGATCCGTGCGACGTCCAGGTGTTCCTGCTGCGAAGCGATGCTGGGCGATGTGGTCACCTCGATGCGCCTGCCTTCGCGTAGCGTGCGTATCCCTCGGCCTCGAGCTTCTCGGCGAGCTCCGGACCACCCTCCTCGGCGACCCGACCATCGACGAACACGTGCACGTGGTCGGGGGTGATGTAGCGCAGGATCCTCGTGTAGTGAGTGATCAGCAACACGCCGCGATCACCCTTGGCGCGGAACCGGTTGACGCCGTCGGCGACCACCTTGAGCGCATCGATGTCGAGCCCGGAGTCGGTCTCGTCGAGGATCGCGATCTTCGGATCGAGCAGCTCGAGCTGGACGATCTCGTGCCGCTTCTTCTCCCCGCCGGAGAAGCCCTCGTTGACATTTCGCTGGGCGAAGTCGGGGCTCATGCCGAGCCGGGCCAAGGTGTCGTTGACATCCTTCACCCAGGTACGCAGCGACGGAGCCTTGCCGTCGATCGCGGTCTTCGCCGTACGAAGGAAGTTGGCGACGGACACGCCGGTGACCTCGACCGGATACTGCATCGCGAGGAACAGCCCGGCCCGGGCGCGTTCGTCGACCGACATGGCCAGCACGTCGGCGCCGTCCAGCGTGACGCTCCCCTGCGTGACCTGGTATCTCGGATGGCCAGCGATCGAGTAGGCGAGCGTCGACTTACCCGAGCCGTTCGGCCCCATGATCGCGTGGGTCTCCCCCGCCGACACGGTGAGGTCGACGCCGCGAAGGATCTCCTTCGGGCCCTGCTCGGTCTCGACGCTGACGTGCAGGTCGCGGATCTCCAAAGTGCTCACGGTCGTTCAAGCTCCAGTCTCTAGTTGTTCAGCGGGTGGTGGACGTCGACGAGCACGTCGTCACCCTCGATCTTCACCGGGTAGACGGGCACGGGTTCGGTGGCCGGCAAGCCGGTCGGCTCGCCGGTCTCCAGATCGAAGCGCGAACCGTGCATCCAGCACTCGATCTCGCCGTCGTCGACGTCGCCTTCCGAGAGGGCGACTTCTTCATGCGAGCACACGTCGTGGATCGCGTGCACCCGTCCCTCACTGCGTACGATCGCGACCGGCACGCCGTCGACCACGGTCGGCACCACACCGGTCTCGGGCACTTCGGCCAGTGCGCATGCCTTCTTGAAGTCGCTCACGTGTCTCCCCCCGACGATTGCGTACGGTCGGCGGACGACGCCGACGCCTGCGACGGCGCACGCACCGACGACGCCGGCGGCAGCCCGACGCTGCGTTCCAGCTCCGCCTCGACACGGTGCATCAGGCGATCCTGGAACTCTGGTACGCCGATCCGGCGGATGAGGTCGGCGAAGAAGCCGTGCACTACAAGCCGCTTCGCCTCGTCGGCCGGAACACCGCGCGACTGCAGGTAGAAGAGCTGCTCGTCGTCGAAGCGTCCGGTCGCGCTCGCGTGACCCGCACCCTCGATCTCGCCGGTCTCGATCTCGAGGTTGGGCACCGAGTGTGCGCGGCACCCATCGGTCAGCATCAGGTTGCGGTTGTGCTCGTACGTCTGGATGCCCTCGGCCGCCTTGCGGATGAGGACGTCGCCGACCCACACCGTGATCGCCTTCTCGCCCTGCAACGCACCCTTGTACTCCACGTTGCTCTTCGTGTGTGGGTGGTTGTGGTCGACGAAGAGGCGATGCTCCATGTGCTGGCCCGAGTCGGCGAAATACAGGCCGAGCAGCTGAGCTTCACCGCCGGGTGCGGCGTACTCGAGCTGCGTGTAGACCCGCACCAGGTCGCCGCCGAAGGTTACGTTGACGTGCTTGACGCTCGCGTCTCGGCCCACCTTGAGCGCCTGGTGCTCGGCGTGTACGGCGTCGTCGGCCCAGTCCTGCATGGACACGATCGTGACGTCGGCGCCCTCGCCGATGTCGAACTCGACGTTGCTGGCAAACGTCGCCGAGCCGACGTGATCGAGCACGACGACTGCCTTGGCATACGGACCAATGCCGACGAACGCGTGCCCGAAGCTCGTGCCCTCGATGCTCTCTCCACGAACCGTGACGACGACCGGCTTGGCGAGTCGAGCCTCCGCCGGCACGGTGACCACCGTCGCGTCGGTGTAGGAGTTCCAGGCGAGGGCACTCACCCGGTCGCAGGGGGTGTAGACGCTCCCCAGCCGCGGGTCGCCGCGACCCACGGTCTCGACACGTACGTCGTCGTCCGCGTTCACGTCGACGACGACCTTGCCGGCTGTCGGCGTCTGCCCGTCCAGCAGGCCGCGCAGACGCTTGAGCGGCGTGAACCGCCACACCTCCTCGCGCCCGGTCGGTACCGGATGGTCGTCCAGTTTGAAGGAACCCTCCGGGTGCAAGTGGGAAGCCGGCCTGCCGTTCGCGCCAGCACCGTGGGAGTGCGGCCTTGCGGCGGCACCGGCTGGGGTCGCCGGCGAGCCAGCCTCGGCGCCGGTGTCGGGTGCGAGCACCTGCGATGCGACGGCCGCGCGCTCCTGCGCGGCCGCCTCGCCGGTGCGAGTCTGATCGTGGTCAGGCATGATCGGTGTCGCTCTCACCTTCTCGTCTTCTACGTACGCCCGCTCGCGGACCGGCCCGGGATCAGCCGACCGCCCCCTCCATCTGCAGCTCGATCAGCCGGTTGAGCTCGAGGGCGTACTCCATCGGCAGCTCACGCGCGATCGGCTCGACGAAGCCGCGCACGATCATCGCCATCGCCTCGTCCTCGGTGAGACCGCGGCTCATCAGGTAGAAGAGCTGGTCGTCGCTCACCTTCGAGACGGTCGCCTCGTGGCCCATCTCCACGTCGTCCTCACGGACGTCGACGTAGGGGTAGGTGTCGGAACGG
The DNA here is from genome assembly GCA_036564245.1 of Actinopolymorphaceae bacterium. Classification (GTDB taxonomy): domain Bacteria; phylum Actinomycetota; class Actinomycetes; order Propionibacteriales; family Actinopolymorphaceae; genus Thermasporomyces. The sequence goes on along the minus strand of DATCKU010000068.1, from coordinate 40,998 downwards.
CTGATCGTGTCGATGAGCAGTGCGTCGCACTTCACCGTGCTCTTGGAGTTGTGGGCACCCTCCTGCACCTCGACCAGGCCGCGGTACGACGTGCGCCCACCACCACGCGCGACCGACTTCGAGACGATCGTGGACGACGTGCGCGGTGCGCAGTGCACCATCTTCGCCCCCGCATCCTGGTGCTGCCCCTCACCGGCGAACGCAACGGAAAGCGTCTCGCCCTTGGCGTGTTCGCCCATGAGGTAGACGGCCGGGTACTTCATGGTGACCTTGGACCCGATGTTCCCGTCGACCCACTCCATCGTCGCGCCCTTGGCCGCCGTGGCGCGCTTGGTCACCAGGTTGTACACGTTGTTCGACCAGTTCTGGATCGTCGTGTAACGGGCTCGCGCGTTCTCCTTGACGATGATCTCCACCACCGCGGCGTGCAGCGAATCCGTCGAGTAGATGGGAGCAGTGCACCCCTCGACGTAGTGCACGTACGCACCCTCGTCGACGATGATGAGCGTGCGCTCGAACTGACCCATGTTCTCGGTGTTGATCCGGAAGTACGCCTGCAGCGGGATCTCGACGTGCACACCTGGCGGCACGTAGATGAACGACCCGCCGCTCCATACGGCAGTGTTGAGCGCGGCGAACTTGTTGTCGCCCGGCGGAATGACGGTGCCGAAGTACTCCTGGAAGATCTCCGGGTGCTCCTTCAGGCCCGTGTCGGTGTCGAGGAAGATGACACCCTGTTGCTCGAGATCCTCCCGGATCTTGTGGTAGACGACCTCGCTTTCGTACTGCGCGGCCACACCGGCGATGAGCCTCTGCTTCTCCGCCTCGGGGATACCGAGCTTGTCGTACGTCCGCTTGATGTCGGCCGGAAGCTCGTCCCAGCTCGTCGCCTGCTTCTCCGTGGAACGCACGAAGTACTTGATGTTGTCGAAGTCGATCTTCGACAGGTCGGCACCCCAGGTGGGCAACGGCTTGCGGTTGAAGAACTTCAGACCACGCAGACGGATGTCGAGCATCCACTCCGGCTCGTTCTTCAGCGCGGAGATCTCCCGGACGACGGCCTCGGACAGGCCCCGCTTGGCCGTGGCCCCTGCGATGTCGGGGTCGGCCCAGCCGTACTTGTAGCGTCCCAGCCCTTCGAGCTCGGGATGCACGGTCGTGGTCATGAAGTTGCCCTCCCAGTCTGGGATGTCGATGTTTGCAACGTCTCGTCTGTGCGTTTCGCGGATCGTTGGTGCACCGCCGCAGCAGCATCGGGCCGCGGCACATGCGTCGTGCACACGCCGTCGCCGTGGGCGATGGTGGCGAGCCGCTGCACATGCCTGCCGAGCACCCGGGAGAAGACCTCCGTCTCTGCTTCGCACAGCTGCGGGAACTGCTCGGCCACATGCGCCACCGGGCAGTGGTGCTGGCACAGCTGCTCGCCGAACCTGGCAGGCTCGACCGACGCGGCGTACCCATCCTCGGTCAGCGCCTCGGCCAGGGCGGTTGTTCCCGATGTGTCCGGGCGACTGGCGGCCACTTGGCGGAACCGCTCCTCCAGGCGGCTCACGAGCCGTCTGGCGAAGTCCTCCACCGCGTGCTCGCCTCCGGTCTCCCGGATGTAGCGCAGCGCGCTCACCGCGAGATCGTCGTACGCCTGGTAGAAGGTGCTGCGCCCGGCGTCGGTGAGCGCGAACACCTTCGCCGGTCTCCCCCGCCCACGCGGTCCGTAGACCCGCTGCTGTCGGGCGACGACCATGCCGTCGGCCAGCATCGCATCGAGGTGCTTGCGGATCGCTGCCGGCGTGACGCCCAACCGCTCGGCCAACGCAGCCGCCGTCTGGGGCCCGGATTCGAGGATCATCCGCGCCACCCGCTCGCGAGTGGAGTGGGAGGTCGCCGAGGGAACCCTGGACGAATCGGCCACGATGGTCCGACCGGAGCCCTGGGACCGTGGCGAACGCCCCATGGGCCCGGCTCCTACCCCCGCAGAAGGGGTCGAAACGGGCGGCCGGACTTTTTTCACAACCTCATTGTGCTGTTATTCCCTCGGGCACGCCAGTGAGGCATGCCTAAGTCCGGGTCTCAAGCCACTTGTCGGGGCTGCGAGTTTCGTCACATGGCAGGCTGGCGACCGGCCCTCGCGTCGACCCGTCACGTCATCGCGACTCTTCCTCGCCGGCCTCTGCGTCACGAGCGATCGCCTTGCGCCGCGACCCCTCCTTGATCCCGGTCGCGCTGGCCCATGCGCCCAGCACGCACGAGTAGCCGATGGGCACCAGGATCCACCACCAGTCGACGCCCGTCATCATGATGACTGCGATGCTCGCAATCCACACGAACGTCGAAAGGCCGGCGGCGAACCGCCAGACGGCCTCGCCCCGCCGCCTCGAGGGCGCTGCGGACTCCTTCTTGGCGGGCGCAGCAGAATCAGCGCGGCGTTCGAGCGCGGCATCCGACACTGGCCTCGGGTGAGGTTCGGGCAGGTCGGCGAAGATCTCCTTGAGCTCGCCCCACGTCCGCGCCGCCAGGATGCGCGACGACTGCTCCTGGAACTCGTTGAGGTCCAGCCGCCCTGCAGCATGATGCTCGCCGAGCATTCGCAGGGCCTGGTCCCGCTCGGCGTCCCCTATCCGCAGCCGTTCGTCGGTCATTGACGATCAGTGTGCCAGACCGCGCCCGCTGCCGCCCCGGCAGGACAGAAACAGGCCCACGAACGCCACCACCTGCGCCACCAGGAACGCCGCAACGACACGAGACTCCTCAGGCATCGGGGAGACGACCAGCCACCCGCAGGCCGCTACCAACGCCACGACCCATCCGATCGTGGGGACGCGCGACCGGCCGTACGCCAGCAAGAGCAGCACCTGCACGATGTTGGCCAAGGCGAGCACGGTCCCGACGCCGAGCACCGCGAGCGCCTCGTTGCCGAGCTGGACACCCGACCCGAACGCGACTCGCAGCACCCACGGCATGATCGTGGCGCCCAGGAAGGCTGCCGCCAGCGATCCCGCCACCACGCCCAGGACCATCAGTCCCCTGATGACGTGCAGCTGCCGGGTCCGCTCAGCCACCACGAGCCTCGTGAAGTACGAGGTGAGTTGGGGCGTCACACCCAGCGCCACGATGTACGGCGCGCGCCACACTGCGAGCGCGACGAAAAGCGACGTCACCGCCACGGGTGCGCCTCCAATGGCGGCCAGCACGACAGGTGCGCCAGTCAACACGAGCTGGGCGATCAACGTGCCGCCGGCCACGCCCGACACGCTGCCCACTGCTCGCGCAACGGTGCGACGGAAGCCTTCCGTACCAGCCGTTCGCTTCCCTGCCGCGAGCGTGCCGAAGACCGGTAGCCAGACGAGACCCACCAGGGCCCCCGCCGCCAGCGCCGCGCCGAACGCCTCGGGCCCACCGCCGGCCAGTGCCACTCCTCCCGCCGCGGTGACCCGTAGCGCGTTCTCGCCCACCACCGACGCAGCCGTGGCCAGGTACCGATCTTGCGCTGAGAGTGCACCGCGAACCAGACCGACGAACAGCGAGCCAGCCGTGATCGCGGCCGCGAGGGCGGGAAAACCCAGACCGTCACGGCCGAAGAGCGTCTCGCCGAACGCGTACGCGACCGCACCGACGAGCAGGGACAGGACGACGGCCATGCCCGCGAAGACGGGCAACGTCCGGATGACGGTGCCACCGTGGCCGTCATGCGTGACCGTCCGCACGGTCCAGTGTTGGACGGAGAACGTGAGGACGGCCGCGGCGATGCCCCAGTACGTCCATAGGACCGAGACCGGTGCAGCGCCGGCCGGACCGAGCGAACGCGTGGCCACAGCGAAGAAGACGTAGAGGAAAAGGCCGGCGGCGGCGCTCGCCGCGGCCAACGCAATGGAGTCACGCGTATGCCGACCACGCCCTGCGGGCTCTCGGGCACCAGAGTCACCCTTGCCTGCCCGTGCCTCGGCGGCCGGTCGCAGCATGTGTCGAGAGACCCCTTCCGCGCTTTAGGTGAGCTGACCCGACGTCAGCCCTGCCGAACTCGCTCGGCGAGGCTGAACCCCTTGTGTTTGTCGAGCTCAGTGTCTGGTACGGACGTCTGCTCGGCGGTGTCGTGGCTTACGAAGAACAGCGGTCGCTGCATCGACTCGGTGTAGATGCGGTTGAGGTACTCGCCGACGATCGCCATCAGCGAGAACTGCACGCCGAAGAACAGCGACATGAGCGTCATCTGGCTGGCCCACCCGGGTACCGCCGTGCCGAACGCCAAGGCCCGGACGGTGAGGACAGCCGCGAGGAGCAGAGCGAGCAGGAACGCCACGCCAGCGGCGATCTTCATCGCACGGATCGGCAGGGTGGACAGCCCGATGAACGCGTCGTACATCGCCTTCATCATCTTGGCGAAGCTCCAGCCGGACTGACCGCGGATCCGGGCGCGGCGGTCGTACGGCACCCGCACCTGGTCGAAACCGGTCCATGCGACGAGGGCGAACGTGATCCGGTTGTGTTCCCGGAACTGCAGGAAGCAGTCCAGCACCCGGCGATCCATGAGCAGGAAGCTGCCCGTCGTGAACTTGCTGCCCCGCGGCATGGCGTACCGCGCCAACGCCTTGTTGAACAGCTGGCTGGTGAGCACCTTCCAGCCGGAGTCGACCCGCGAAGCGCGCTCTCCCCAGACGATGTCGGCGCCCTGTCGCCAGCGCTGCACGAACTCCAAGACGACCTCGGGCGGGTCTTGCAGGTCGCAAGCCAGTGTCGCGACGGCATGGGCATCGGGACGAACGTGAGCGAAGCCAGCCGAGAGCGCGGTGTGGGATCCGAAGTTCCGGGACAGCCGGATACCCCGGAACCGTGAGTCCTCGGCTGCAAGGGCCTCGATCAGCTTCCAGGAGCCGTCCTCGCTGCCGTCGTCCACCAGCAGGACCTGGAACTCGACATCGGAAGCGGCGAAGAGCACCCGGCGTACCTCGTCGGCGTACGCGGCAAGGTTCTCTTCCTCGTTGTAGACCGGGGTCACCACCACGACGAGTGGCCGTTCCGGCCGGCTCATGTGACCTCCTTGTATGTCCACGGGGTGAAATCTGGTCCCAGCAGATCACCCAGCTCGCGGTTGAGCGGCGCGAACTCCGCTTCCAACCTTGCCCGTGTCTTCGGATCGATCGCCACCTGGTCGCCGACGGACCGGTTCAGCGCGGAGGCATCTCCCCCAAGGTCAGGGCGCGGATCCACACCGAGATGGGCATGAATTTTGGCCAGGGTATCGCCAGGAGACGCCGCCAAGTCCTCGAAACGCACGACGAGGATCTGGTCCCGGTCGAAGAGCTTGAACCACGGCTGCAGCAGCCGTGCGTAACGACCGCGGCTCACATAGGCGTGTGGTCGCGCAAAGCGCAGCCGCGGATCCACGTTGGCTTCGCGTTCCTCCTCGAGAGCGATCGCGGTGGCGAAGTCCTCTGTCTCCATCCCGTTCATCACAGACCAGCGGTAGTTGGAGATCGCGCGAGCGATGGGCTCCCGGAGGACGAAGATCAGACGGACGTCAGGAAGGTGAGCGGCCATCCGTTCGGCGGCCTGCGCGCTTTCCAGGTAGTTGGTGCTCTTCTCGCCGGCCGCGCAGCCGGCCGGGACGTCGCTGAACCACCGGCGGGAGTACTCCTCGATGCCCTGGGTGTAGAGGTCGTCGACCAGGAAGAACTTCGGCTCCGGCACCACAGGCTTGGCCATCCAGATCCGAGGATGGCGCTCCAGGGCGCTGCGTAACCACGTGGTACCGCTCCGCGGGGCTCCCGCGATCACGAAGTCAGGTAGTCGACCAGTCATGAGGAAACCCGCGCCACGGCGGCGGTCAGTGCCTCGGCGCAACGGTCTACATCGGCGTCGGCCATCTGGGTGAACAGCGGCATGATCAACGAGCAGTCGCTCGCGCGCTCCGAGACGGGAAGTGAAACCCGCGGCGAGCCGTCGGGATTGGCGTACGCAGGCTCTCGATGGGCGGTCATCACACCTGGCCGCGAGGCGATGCCGGCGTCGAGCAGATGCTGCATGACCGCGTCTCGTGCCGCTGCGTCAAACCCCTCGAGGCGCACCGCATAGCTCTGGACGTTCCACTCGACGCCCTCGGGCACCACGGGAGTGCGGATCGTCGGGTGGTTGGCCAGCAGCTTGTTGTATCGGGCGGCGAGGTACTGGCGGCGAGCCACCATGCCGGGAAGCCGCCGGAGCTGCTCGATGCCCATCGCGGCCTGGATGTCGGTGAGTCGGTAGTTCCACGCGACCTCGAGGTAGCTCTCCCGTACGACCGAGGTCGCCGCATGGCGTACTCGATCGTTCACGCTCATGCCGTGCTGGCGCAGCCGTCGGAGCCGGGTGGCGTAGTCCTCAGACGAGGTGAGGATCATCCCGCCATCCCCTGTGGTCACGAGCTTGCGGGGATGGAACGAGAACGTGACGAGGCTCGAGTGCGAGCCGATCGGCCGGCCGTCGACGGCGCTGCCGATCGCGCAGGCGGCGTCCTCGATCATCGCGAGCCCGTACTCCTCGGCCAACGCGGCGCAGCCGGCGATGTCGGCGGGCAGACCGAGCTGGTGAACCAGAATGATCGCCCGGGTCTTCTCGGTGATCCGACGGCGTACGTCGTCCAGGTCGAGGTTGAACGTGTCGGGGTGCACCTCGGCGAAGACCGGCGTCGCGCCGGCGTGGACGACGGAGTTCGCCGTCGCGATGAACGACATCGAGGGCACGATCACCTCGTCCCCCGGTTGTACCCCCGCCACCACGAGCGACAGATGCAGCGCCGTGGTGCACGACGACACCGCGACCCCGTACGCGGCGCCGCACATCCCGGCCATGGTCTTTTCGAACTCTTCGACCTTGGGGCCCTGCGTGACCCAGCCGGACTCGACGACCTTCCGGATGGCCTGCCACTCCGGTTCGCCGAGCTCCGGGCGCGCGACGGGGATACGGGCACTCACTGGGGCTCAGCCTCCCAGTTGTGGGGCACGTCCTCGGCGAGCGCCTGGGCCCAGTCGGTGCCTTGCTCCTCGTGCCAGGCGATCAGCTTCTCCAGGCCCTCGCGCAGGCTCACCTGCGGTGTCCAGCCCAGGAGCTTGGCGGCCTTGCGTGAGTCGGAGTACAGCCGAAGGACGTCCCCGGGACGGCTCGGGTGGTACTCGGGCTTCTGGTCGGTCGACGTGACCTCTGCGACCAGCTTGGCCAGCTCGTTGATGCTGATCTCGTAGCCGGAGCCGATGTTGATGGTCTCCCCGACGGCGTGTTCCGCGGTGCCCGCGGCCGCGATGCCCCGCGCCGTGTCGTCGACGTACGTGAAGTCCCGCGTCTGCGTACCGTCGCCGAAGATGATCGGCGGGAGGTTGTTCTTGGCCCGGATGATGAACTTCGGGATCACCTCGCCGGAGTCACCCTCGTGGTGGGAGCGCGGTCCGAACGAGTTGAACGGCCGGACGACGACCGTCGGCATGCCGTACGTGATGTGGTACGCCCGGGTGTAGGCCTCCCCCGCGAGCTTGCTCCCGCCATACACGGTGTGGGGCCAGGTCGGGTGGTCTTCGTCCATGGGCACTCGTTCGGCAGTGCCGTAGACCTCCGACGTGCTGCAGTACACCACACGGTCGACACCGATGTGGCGTGCCGTCTCGAGGACGCGCAGCGTGCCTTCGGCGTTGACCTGGTGGTTACGGAACGGCTGGTGGATCGAGTGCCGGACCCCGAGGCAGGCGAGGTGGTAGACGATTCCCACCCCGGACAGCGCACGCTGCAGAACGTCCTCGTCGAGCAGGTCGCCCACGATGAGGTCGGCCCCGGCAACGCCGGCGATGTTCTCGGCCTTTCCGGTCGACAGGTCGTCGAGAACCCGAACCGGGCCCTGCTCAGCGAGCTGGCGCACGAGAGCGGAGCCGATGAATCCGGCCCCTCCGATGACGAGTGGAATCCGGGTTTTCATGCCATGACCGCTTTCTGGAGCTGCTCGGCGACGTACACCTGCTGATCCTCGGTCAGCTCGGCGAACATCGGCAGGGACAGGCAGGTCGCGGCGTACGCCTCGGCGGACGGGAACTGGCCGCGCCGGTAGCCGAGATGCTGGTACGCGGGCTGGAGGTGCACCGGCGTGGGGTAGTGCACCGCGGTCCCGACTCCGGCCTCGGCAAGCCTGGATTGGACCGTGTCACGGTCCGCGACCCGGATCGGGTAGAGGTGCCAGACCGGGTTCGCGCCGTCGGCGACGTGTGGCAGCGTCACTCCCTCGATGCCGGACAGCAGCTCGGCATACCGGGCTGCCGCCGCCCGACGGCGCTCGGTCCAGGCCGGCAGGTGGCGCAGCTTCACCCGCAGGACCGCACCTTGCAGTCCCTCCATCCGGTAGTTGTATCCCACCTCGACGTGATGGTGCCGCTCGAGCTGGGCGTGGTCGCGCAGCCTGCGGATCCGGGCGGCGACCTCCTCGTCGTCGGTGACGACCGCACCTCCCTCACCGATGGCGCCGAGGTTCTTCCCCGGGTAGAAGGAAAAGCACGCGGCTTTGCCGAAGCTTCCAGCGGGACGGCCGTTGAGCGTCGCGAGGTGCGCCTGGGCTGCGTCCTCGATGAGCACAAGACCGTGACGAGCAGCGATGGCCTCGAACTCGTCGAGCGCGGCCGGATGGCCGTAGAGGTCCACCGGGAGCAACGCCTTGGTCCGCTCGGTGATCGCGGCTTCCGCGGCGGCCGGGTCGAGGTTGCCGGTGGCGGGGTCCACGTCGGCGAACACGGGTGTCGCACCCACGTAGCTGATCGCCCAGGTGGTCGAGATCCAGGTGTGAGGGGTCGTGATGACCTCGTCACCGGGGCCGACACCAGCGGCGATCAAGGCGAGGTGCAGGGCTGAGGTCCCCGAGTTGAGCCCCACGGCGTACGTCCGTCCCGTCTGCCGGGCGAACTCCTCCTCGAACTGGGCCACCGCCGGCCCGAGGATGAACGCCGTGTTGTCGAGCACCTCGGCGATCGCCGCGTCCACCTCGGCCCGGATCGACGCGAGCTGGGCTTTCAGGTCCAGGAAGGGGACTCGTGGAGAGCTCTGCATATCAGTCCTCGGATGGTGAAACGGCCGGGTCGAGTGTACGAAGAAGCCTGGCCGGCACGCCGGCAACGACCTGGCGTGGTGCGACGTCGCGGGTGACGACCGCGCCCGCCCCGATCACGGCTTCTTCCCCGATCTCCACCCCGGGGAGGATCACCGCACCGGATCCGATCGATGCGCGACGACGGACGACTGTGGGCACGAGCTCCCAGTCGGCGGCGGTCTTCAACCGGCCGTCGTCAGTGGTCGCGCGTGGCAGCACGTCATTGGTGAAGCACACGTGGTGACCGATGAACACCTCGTCCTCGATGGTGACGCCCTCACACAGAAAGGAGTGGCTGGAGATCTTGCAGCGGGCGCCGACCGTGACCCCGGACTGGATCTCCACAAAGGGTCCGATCTTGGTGTCGTCACCGATCGTGCATCCGTAGAGGTTCACGAACGCGACCACAGAGACGCGTTTGCCGAGAACCACGTTGTCGGCGATCCGATTCAAGGGGTTCTCGCGCGGGTCACTCATGCTGTGTACGCCTCGAGGTCGATCGGTGCTCCGCCCTTGGCGAGCGACTCTTCTGCTGCGGCGAGGACCCTGACGACTCGCACGCCCTGCTCGCCGCTCGAGAGGGGCGTCGTACCGTCCCGGCAGCAGGCGGCGAAGTGCTCGATCATCGCGCGCAGCGGCTCGATCGGCTCCAGCTTGGGAGCGAGGACGTCGCCTGTCCGGTAGGCGATCATGATGCGACGCTTGCTCTCGGGGTCCCGGGTGGTGTCGACGCCGTAGTCGTAGATCTTGAGACGTTCAGCGGCGTTGAGCTCGTTGTAGAGCGCGCTCTTCTTCGTACCGCCGACGATGAAGTGGCGCACCTTCACCGGCGAGAGCCAGTTCGCGTGCACGGACGCGATCAGGCCGTCACCGTAGTCGACGTGAAGGTACGCGACGTCGGCGAGGCCGTGGCCCTGGTGTGCTTCGCCGAACGCGACCACGGACTTGGCGTTCCGGCCCACCAGGTAGTCGATGATCGACAGGTCGTGGACGGCGAGGTCCCACAGCACGTTGACGTCCTGCTGGACGAGCCCGAGGTTGATGCGGACCGAGTCGACGTACTGCAGGTCGCCGAGCTCACCCTCGTTCACCGCGCGGGCAAGTCGTTGCACTGCTGGGGCGAAGAGGAACACGTGATCGACCATCAATACGCGGCCGCGCTCGCGCGCCAGCGCGACCAGCTCCTCGGCCTGATCGACACGCTGGACGAACGGCTTCTCGACGAGCACGTGCTTGCCGTGTTCTAACGCCTGCTTGGCCAGTGGGTAGTGCGTCGAGACCGGTGTGGCGATACAGACACCGTCGATGTCATCGCTTGTAAACAGCTCGCCAACCTCTTTGACCTGGCGGGCGGCGGGGTACTGCCGGCCAAGCGTTGCCAGGCGTTCGGGGTCCCTGTCGCAAATCGCCGCGAGTTCGGTGTGAGGCGAGGCGGCGACGTTCCGCACGAGGTTGGGCCCCCAGTATCCGAGGCCGATCACAGCGATTCGCACGCCGGTAGGCTACAACCCCGCCCACAAAGCCGTACATTGACCTAACACGACGTCACGGCGCGAGCTGCACAGCGTCGTGAACCTTCTTCACCATCGCCCACAGCCGCGGGCGCACGCAGCGGTCCACGCTCGACGATCGGGACGAGAACACGTTCGAGTGGTGTGGCGAGCGACTTGATGTACGTGTTGGTGATGTGCGAACCCGACCGGTAGATGAGCACGTTGCCGATCACCGGCGGACACGTGTCAGCAACGCAGAAGTAGTCGGTGAGATCGATGACGTCGACTCCGGGCAGCCCGCGGGCAGCACGTGCCAGTTCCTCTGCCGCGCTTCGCCGCACGCCTTCGTCCCGATCGAACGAGCATGCGGGGAGGTCGTCCCGATGGTCTGCCACGCAGTCGTACACACGCAGCCAGTAGGCCATCGGCATTATCGGCACGGGATTGTCCAGTAGGACGACCACGTGTGTTCCAAGCTCGGTCATGGTCGTCCAACGTGATCGCAGGCCGCGCACCATCGCGGCCGAGCTCGTCCCCAAGTCAGGGCGCTCGGGATCGATCAACGCAATCGAGCTTCCCTGGGACGTCACCATGACGTCCGGAGGGTCCTCGCGGAACGTTTCGAGCACCGCAGCGTTCCACTGCATACAGCTCTTATATGGCCGGTCATTGCGGGAAAGGACCGCATCGGAGAACGAGCACGTCGCCTTGGTGAAGGTCCGGATTCGCCATCCGTACTTCTTGCCGATCATGTCGAACGCTGAGATCCACTGCAGCATCTTGGAGTCGCCGACGACGACCATGTCGAGCGCACCGTCGGGGTCCCCGTACGTGCAGCTCACCGGCTTGGGATCGCCTATCTTCACCTGGCACTCGCGATCGTAGGCATCGGGAACGTCCTCCGAGACCGCAAGCGGATCCGGGACCACGACCTTCACCCGGGTCGGCACCCGGTTCGGGTGCGCGTCGAGCGCAACTGCCCCGAGCGGCTCGACCTTGGGAGGACGCGCAGGCGCCGCCACCTGGGCAGCGACGACCACGACGGGCACGGCCCCGACCGTCACGCCGACTGTCGTGAGCCCGGCACCGAGCCGCAGCGCACGCGTGGGCCGAACGGCGAACCGTCTGGAGTATCGGATCGGGTTTTCCACGAACCGGTACGTGAGCCACGCCGGCACCACGGCGGCCAACGCCACAGCCAGCCCCTGCCATGCGGTCAGACCATCGAGCAAGACCGTGGCCCAGACGATCAGTGGCCAGTGCCAGAGGTAGATCGAGTACGACAAGCCGCCGATCCAGGTGAACGGCCCGGTGCCCAGCAGGGCGATCGGTCCGGCCGACCCGGCAGACGGGCCAGCGGCGATCACCGCAGCCGCGCCCAGTGTCGGGAGGAGCGCGGCGTATCCGGGCCAGCTCGAGGTCGTCGAGAAGACGAGCGCCGACGCCGCGATCGCGATGAGGCCACTCCAACCGAGGATCGCCGCCGGCAGCCGCGGCAGGCGGGAGAACGGCGCCGCCGCGAGCGCGACTCCGCCACCGAGCGCCAGCTCCCACATGCGGGTCGTCGTGGCGAAGAACGCGGCCGCTGGTTCCCGGCTGGTCCAGTAGACGCACCAGACGAATGACGGGACCGCGACGGCCGCGAGCCCTACCCACAGCGACCTGCTGATCGGCTTGCCGCGACGGCGGGCTGCCAGCGACACCACGAGAAGCAGGAGCGGCCACAGCAGGTAGTACTGCTCCTCGACCGCCAACGACCAGTAGTGCTGCACCGGCGACTCGGCCGAATCCTGCGCCAGGTAGTCGACCGATCGACTCGCCAGCCGCCAGTTCACGACGTAGAGCGCCGACGCGATGACATCACCGCCGGTCTGCCGCCAGACGGTCTCCGGCATCGCCCAGAAGGTCACGACCACCGTGGTCACGAGCACGAGGGACGCGGCGGGAAGGAGTCGCTTGGCCCGACGGGCGTAGAACCTTCCGAGCGAGATCGTTCCCGATTCGCGCAGCTCGGTGGTCAGCAGTCCCGTGATGAGGAAACCCGAGATGACGAAGAACACATCGACGCCGACGAAACCGCCAGGAATGAGGGGAACTCCCGCGTGGTAGAGGAGCACGAGGCCGATGGCGACGGCACGCATCCCCTCGACGTCGGCCCGAAAGCGTACGGACTTCTCGGCACGAGTCTTCATCGGATGCCCCGCGCATCCTCCCAGATCACGAGCATTGCGAGAGCGCGGCCTCAATGTAGCCGACGCTTCCGGCCCAGCGGTTTGCTCTGCGTTTCGCGGTGTAACGATCGAAACGACGCTACGTCATGAAGAGGATCGGCGTGCGAGGCTACGACGCGCCCCCGAGCGCCGGCTCGATCACGTGTTCCGCTGCATAGTATGGGTCCCCATGGCAGAGTTCGATCTCACGTCCCTGACGGCCACCCCCACGACCTGGGAGGAGTCTGGCCAGGTCCACGCCACGTGGCTGGCCCAGCAGGCGCGGGGCGACGTGCTGGACGTCGGGTGCGGGGAGGGAACCACGTCCATCCTGTGCGCTCGACGCGGGTGCAAGACTCTGGGCGTCGACATCGATTCGGGATGCATCGAGCGCGCTCGATCTCGTCGGGAGCGCGAGCCGGAGTCGGTCCGCACCTTGCTGACCTTCCGGCACGGTGACATGAGATCACTCGACCTTCCTGCCGCCAGCTTCGACTCGGTGTTGCTGGGCGAGGTCCTCGAAGAGTACGACCGCGACGCACCGGCCGAGTCACTCACATCTGCCAGATCGGTTCTTGCCGAAGCTGTTCGCGTCTTGCGCGACGATGGGGTCCTCGCGCTCACGACACCGGTGGGCTACGTCGCCGACGACGCCCATCGTTCGACGTTCTACCTGATGTCCTTGCTGGACCTGCTGGGCGAGCATCTCGCGGTTGCTCAGCTCAGCGTCGTGCACGGCTTCTTCCATGTCACAGCACGCCCGGGCCGGATGACGGTCGACGACCGGCTGCGCCTCATCGCCGATGTTCAGGCCGACGTCGAGGCCGCCCTGCTCGAGGCACAGCGGGCTGCCCATCACCGGTTGGCTTTCGTGAGTCGTCAGCTCGCCAAGACCGAGGAACGTCTGTCGACGGTGAACGAGCTCAACTCCCGGCTGGCGAGCACCGAAGAGCGGCTACGCGAGCAGACCTACCAGCTGCGATACGCCCGATGGCAGCTCGAGTCGCTGCGCTCCGGGCGCTGGTGGCGCTTGGGGCAGGTGATCACCGAGGCCAGAAGACAGCCACGCAGCGTAGTGAGGCTGCCGCGCAACGTTGCCCGGGCGCTCCGGCGGATGCCGCGTCCGGAACCACCGGTCCGCCAGCCGGCCGCTCGTGGTGCCCTTGCGGGCGGCCCCGATGCCTCCGGGCACTACTGCACGATCGATCTTCCGAAGGCAGTCGAGCTTCCCGATGGACCGATCGCTCGACCGGGACTCACCGTGGCGGTCATCCTGGACGTCTTCTCGGCCACGGCCTTCTCGTACGAATGGCACCAGGTGCAGTTCGGCCCCGACGACTGGCGCGAGGTCTTGCAACGCGAAAAGCCCGACCTGCTGTTCGTCGAGTCCGCATGGTGGGGAAACGGTGGTCGGTGGAAGTACCAGATGACCGCGCCCACGGCGCCGAAGCAGGAGCTTCGCGATCTCGTCGCCTGGTGTCGCAGGAACAACATTCCCACCGTCTTCTGGAACAAGGAAGACCCGCCACACTTCGACCGATTCCTCGAGACCGCCAAGCTGTTCGACTACGTCTTCACCGTCGACTCCGACTGCATCCCCCGCTATCGCGAGGCGTTGGGCCACGACAGGATCGGCCTGCTCCCCTTCGCCGCACAGCCGCGCATCCACAACCCGATCTCGGTCGCAGGCGGACGCCGGTACAACGTGGCGTTCGCCGGGACGTACTACACCGACCGGCACCCGGAGCGGATCGTCCAGATGGAGACGGTCGTCGCGCCGGCACGTGAGTTCGGGCTGCACATCTTCAACCGGATGTCGGACGATCCGAAGTTCCGGTACCCGGAGGAGTACGCTCCGCACATCGTCGGATCGCTGCCGTACGAGAGGATGCTCGCGGCCTACAAGGCCTACAAGCTGTTCCTCAACGTCAACTCCGTGACCGAGTCGCCCACGATGTGCGCCCGCCGGGTCTTCGAGCTGTCCGCCTGCTCGACGCCCGTGCTCTCCGGGCACTCGCGTGCGTTGGAGGCGGTCTTCGGCGACCTGGTCCGGCTCAGCACGTCGCGCGAGGAGTCGATCGCCCACCTCACCGAGCTACTCGAGAACGACGACCTGCGTGAGCGGTTGGGGCATCAGGCGATGCGTGAGGTCCTGACCAAGCACACCTTCGGGCACCGGGTCGACTCGGTCCTGCAGGCGCTCGGCCTCGCATCTCGACGGGAGCCGCCATCGGTGTCCGTCATCCTGCCGACGAACCGGCCAGAACAGCTCACGCACGCCATCGAGCAGGTCGCCATTCAACGGCACCGGCCGCTCCAGCTCGTCCTGGTCCTGCACGGCATCGACCTCGATCCCAAGGTTGTCCGGGACAAGGCACGGGCGGCCGGCATCCAGGATGTCGTGGTGCGGACGGCAGACCGCGAGCTCACCCTCGGAGCCTGTCTCAACCTCGGAATCGAGGCGGCGGACGGTGAGTACCTCGCCAAGATGGACGACGACAACATCTATGGCGAGTACTACCTGACCGACATGCTGCTCCCCTTCAGCTACACCCGCGCCGGCATCGTGGGAAAGGGTGCGCACTACGTCTACTTGCAGTCGTCCAAGACCACCATCCTGCGCTTTGCCTGGTTGGAACACAGCTACGCCAGCTTGGTGCAGGGCGGATCGATCGTGGCCACGCGAGACGTCCTCCGCGAGCTGCGCTTCGCCGACCGGACCGGCGGGGAGGACACCGACCTGCTCCGTCGCGCCCGGGCCGAGCGCATACTGATCTACTCACCGGATCGGTTCAACTTCGTCTCTGTCCGACGAAGCGATCCGAGCAGCCACACCTGGGATGTGAGCGACGACGAGGTCATGCGCAACTCGCAGGTTGCGTTCGAAGGAAGCCCCGAAGAGCACGTGCTGTTCTGACGCGGGCCTTGGCTTCGACAACTATGCGTCGAAGACGCTTCGCGGATGGCGAATACCCTGCGGGGCCACGAAGCCTTCCTGTCACTTACGTCATGGTCACCCATCACGGACGGCTTGGAGTCGTCCACACGGTCATTCGGCGAGCCACCGCTTCGCAGGTGTGAAGCCGTAGACGTCGACCAGGCGCTGGATGTCATCGGCCAGCTCGTTGGAGATGGTGCGACGTTGGTCGTCTGTCAGCTTCACCCGGTCGGTCTTGCGCGGGTTGGTCGCGCCTACGTCCTGGTAGTCGTACGGCTCGAGCCCGAGAAAGTCCTCGATCTGGCGGAGCATGCCGATCGGTTCGCGCTTGAGCTCGTCGAAGTCGAGAAGCAGGAAACGCGGATTGTCGAAGACCTCGTGATACCGGTCCAGCTGCATCGCATACCGAGTGGTGTTGAGGGCATGCTCCCACAGCTCCGGATCGTCCGAGCTCATCTCGTGCATCGCGAGGTTGTGCGCAAGATGCGACTCGATGCGGTCGAACGGGTTGCGCAGCAGGTACATGAACGAGAAGTTGCCCGGGAACTTGGCGATGCGTTCCGGGACGTCGGGATAGAACGGGTGCTTGGCGTAGTGCGTGCTCGCGTCGAACGCGAAGTTCCCGGGATCTGACGCCTCCGGGTCGTACTGGAAGGCGTACTCGAGTGGACCTTTGGCGTAGTTCTCGGCAGAGGAGAAGAAGTGAGGCTCCTTGGAGATTCGGTTACCGAAGATCCGCGGGTGCTGCACCAGGTAGTGGTAGAGGGTGGTCGTACCGGCCTTCATCGCTCCGATCAGAAGCAGGATGTTCTCCAGCGGTCGGAGCGGTCCGAGGTCGGTGATCCGCAGCGTCAGTCGATCAGGTACGAACGCGCCACGGTTCAACCGCAGCGCGATCGACAACGCATCCAGCTGCGGATGGGTATCTACCCGGAGCGTCATGGAGCCGGGCTTGGTCGAGGTGCGCACGCGTTTGCCGTTGACGTACTGCATGACGTGCAGCTGTGCATCGCCTCCGCCATCCAGCGTGAAGCTGTACCGTCGCCCAGCTGCTACCGCGACAGGTGAAGACTGTGGGGCTTGATCGAAGTTCGCCGCCCCGGTCGGTGTGAGGTACGTCCGATGAAGCGCGACGAGCCGTCCGAACCAGTGCCTCACGACGTCGCTTCGCGCCGGTCGGAGCTTGCAGGTCGACGTATCCGAATCGTTCGGGCCATGGATGTCGAGGGTCAAGGCCCGCTTGTCCGCCCGTCGCGTCTTCGTCGTACCAAACAAGATCATGAGCTCCCGCGTGTCGGATCACCAGCCCGTGGGAAAACTGGGCCTGCAGTAACCGGTGCGCTCCTGCCGTTCGTGCTTGTGGGAGACGCCGAAAACCGACGTCGATCGTGCCGCCTATCATGGCCTGCTATGCCTGTGGAGAAGACCCTAGCACCAGCCAACGTGCGGGACCGTGCGAAGTCAGCCGCCCCCGACGTCGGCGGAGCGAGCCAGCGAGGCATCCGCAGGTCGACGGTCATTCGGCGGCTCGCGGTCGCGCTCGTCATAGCGTGCGCGATCCTGTTCTTCTTCCCCGCCTTGGCGGCACCGGTGGCTGCTGACGATCGTTGGTACGCCTGGCTCGGCGCCGTGCCCGACTGGTCGATCGGCTACGAGCTCCGCACGACCTGGGGCGATTTCTGGTATCGGGTCAGCACCGGCCGGGTCAACGCGATCACAGGCCTGGAGCGCCGGCTCGCCGCGAAACTGGTCACCGAGCCGGCAGTGGCGACCTCGACACCGGTCGTCTTCTATCTCGCACTTCTCAAGGCTGCCTTCCTCGCCGGTGGTCTTTTCACCGGTATCGCATTCCTGCGCAGCCTGCGCTGGCGCACGTCCGACGGCCGCTTGGTCCGGGCCGGGCGACGGACGGTGATGTTGTTCGGAGTGGCGAGCCTGGCCGGGACCGCGGTCGGGGTGCAGAACCAGGCGCCGTTCTTGAACGGCTGGACCGCCTATCCGGTGTCCACCTACACCGCAGCCATCTCGATCTTCGGGTCGGTGGCCCTCCTGCTCTGGCTCACGCGGCTGGTCGCCGAGCGCTCGACCACCCGCATGACGGCGGTCGCCGTCGTCACCTTGGTCCTGCTCGCGCTCGTCACGAACTTCCGCTACGAGCTGGTCATGCCCGCCGTCCCCGTGGCCGCGGTGGCCCTGGCGATCGTGCCGGTGACGGATCGATCCCAGCAGGCTGCCGGTAGACGAGCCAAGCTCATCACCGGCGCGGCGTACTTCGGCACGTTCATCCCCGTCTTCCTTGCGACCAGATACGTTCTCCGCAGCGTCTGCGCGCAGAACGAGTGCTACGAAGGCGTCAAGCTCGCCCTCAGCCCGGCTATCGTCCGCACCGCCTTCTACAACCTCGTCTCATCGGTCCCGGGTGCGGGCGGAAGCGAGCTGCTCAGGGGACTTGAACGGGTCGGCTGGGAAGACCGTTATCCGGCCTTGCCAACTGCCTGGTCGGTGGCGGCCGGCATCCTCGTCGCCCTCGCGCTCATTGCGGTACGGCTGACGTGGCGGTCCGTGCCGTCGCCTCGCCCGAGCGCGAACTCTCGAGGCGCTCACCCGAAGAACGCCGTCACGCCGGCCCAGGCCACTCAGTCGAACCGCGCTGAGGCGATCCTGCTCGGCGTCGGCGTCGTGCTGTCCTTGCTCGTCGCGCTGGGAACGGCGACCGTCATGGGCGTCTCCGAGCGCTCCCAGACGATCATCGACTCCCCCGGGACGCCCTACCGCAATGTCGTCGTGACCTGGACAGCCCTGGTCTTCTGTGCGGTGCTCACCGTCCTCGGGATGGGGCTCGTCCTCAAGCGGTGGATCGGAACCGTCGCCTGGATGACGCTCGCCGTGACGATCGGCCTCGTGGGCGCCATGACCCTCCCGGGCAACCTGTTGGCCATGCGTGCCGACCGGGTCGCCAACGCCCCGATCGAGGCGATCCACTGGGAGATCGTCCAGGGTGACACCGCACCCGGAAGCGACGAGTGGCGGTGTGCGCTGTTCGAGCGAGCCCGCGGAGCGTTGCCCGAACGCCCGCTCACGAAGCTCTACCAGAAGGCGAACACGGCGTACCTCGTGTATCACGGCCAGCCCTTCTGCTCCGATCCGCAGTACGACCCTGACGTCGCCAGCCGACCCTGATCTCATAGAGTAGTTGCCCGACTACATTCAGTGATATCCGTCAGGGCTACGCCTGGCACGTCCCGGACACGCCGGTCGCAGGGGCCCCTCCTACACTCGGCCACGTGGGTGAGCTCGTCGTCGAGGTCGACGATCTCGTGGTGCGGTACGGGCGGGGACGGACGGCCGTCACCGCGGTAGACGGGCTCAGCCTTGTGGTCGAGCGGGCCAGCATCACGGCCATCCTGGGCCCGAACGGCGCCGGCAAGACGACGACCATCGAGACCTGCGAGGGGTACCGGCACCCGAACGGTGGTCGGGTGAGCGTGCTCGGCCTCGACCCGGTGCGGGACCGCAAAGCCCTCATGCCGCGCATCGGCGTGATGCTGCAAGGTGGTGGCGCCTGGTCGGGCGTACGGACGAAGGAGATGTTGCGGCACATCGCCCGACTCCACGCGCACCCCCTCGACGTCGACGTGCTGCTCGACCGGCTCGACCTCACCCGGAGCGCGCGTACCCCCTACCGCAGGCTCTCCGGAGGCGAGCGGCAGAAGCTCGGCTTGGCGATGGCCATCGTCGGCCGGCCGGAGCTGGTCTTCCTCGACGAGCCGACCGCCGGTTTGGACCCTCAGGCGCGTCGCTCGGCCTGGGCGCTGCTCGAGGAGCTGCGCCGGGACGGCGTCTCGATCGTCCTCACGACCCACTACATGGAGGAGGCGGAACGCCTCGCCGATCAGGTCTACGTGGTCGACCACGGAACCGTCATCGCCTCGGGCTCGCCGGATGAGCTCACCTCGCGAGGGGCGAGCAACACGCTGCGGTTCCGCGGACCCACAGGACTCGACCTGAGATCCCTCATCGCGGCCCTCCCCGAAGGCTGCGACGTCCGCGAGCCGACACCCGGCAACTACGTCGTCCTCGGTCCGATCGACCCGCACCTGCTCGCGACGGTGACGGCCTGGTGCGCGACCAACGGCGTCCTGGCCCAGAGCCTCGCTGTCGAGCGGCACACCCTCGAGGACGTCTTCCTGGACCTCACGGGGCGCGAGCTCGTTCCCCCGGCGGAGCAGCCCCGAAACCGGGGTAGAAGGGAGCGCCGGTGACGACCCCAGAGGGGACCTTCGCACCTGCTCCGGGCCGGGCACCGGTGCAGCAGATGATCGTCGCCCATGGTCTTTTGGAGACCCGCCTGCTGTTGCGCAACGGAGAGCAACTGCTGCTCGCCCTGGTCATCCCGCTCGTCCTGCTCGTCGCCGGCGCCCTGGCGCCCGGAATCGACATCGCCGGCAAGACCACGGGTGACCGGCTCGGCGTGCTGACCCCGGGCGTTCTCGCCCTCACGATCATGTCGACGTCGTTCACGAGCCTCGCCATCGCGACGGCCTTCGAGCGCCGATACGGCGTCCTCAAGCGACTCGGCGCATCTCCACTCACCCGCACCGGTCTGCTTGCCGGCAAGCTCATCGCGATCGGGCTCGTCGAGCTGCTGCAGGTCGTCCTGGTCGTTGCCGTCGCCCTGGCGCTCGGCTGGCAGCCGGGTTCGGATCCTGCATCCATTCCGGTGGCCGCATTGCTGCTCGTCGCCGGCACGTGGGCGTTCGTGCCGCTCGGGCTGTTGTTGGCTGGAACGGTTCGGGCCGAGGCGGTGCTCGCCGCTGCCAACGGGATCTACCTCGTGCTCGTGGCCGGCGGCGCCACGTTGCTCCCGGTCGACGCGTACCCCAGGGTCCTGCAGCCGCTGATCGGCTTCCTGCCGTCGGGGGCGTTGGCCGAAGGGTTGCGCGAGACCCTGTCCGCAGGCCCTGTGGCGTGGGGTGACGTGGCAGGCCACGTCGTCGTGCTGCTCGCGTGGGCGCTTGCTGCCGGCCTCGTCACCGCCCGCACGTTCCGCTGGCACTGAGGCGCACCCACAATGACCAGGCGCGGCGACCGCGCTCCCGCCACAGCACCAGCCGGCACCCCGCGAGGCTATGTCGCACCACGCGACGATCCGCCACCACCGGAGGAGCCGGGCCTGCGAGCTATCCCCCGAGCAGCCTGCGCACCCGCTCTGGGCCGATGGCGAGCAACAACGTCGGCAGCCGGGGACCCGTATCGCGTCCGACGAGCAGCTTGTACAGCAGGGCGAAGAAGCTCCGCTGCGCCACCTTGAGCTCCGGCGTGGGCTTCACGTCGGGCGGAAGCCCCAGCTGGATCTTCGGCACGCCGTAGACCAGCGTCGTGAGACCCTCGAGCGACCAGTCGTCCGTGAGCCGGTCGAGCAGAAGCCGGAGCGCCTCCCGCTCCTTGTCGTCGAGTGACGACAAGAGCTCGGTGTCAGGCTCCTCGCGTACTTGCGTGCGCTGGTCAGCCGGCATCTGGGTCTGCACCCAGTTTCTCGCGCAGTCGAGCCTGGGCTGTGCCTCGTCGAGCGAGTCGATCGGCTGACTCGGGTCGAGGTCGCGCAGGATTCGCAGGGTCTGCTCCTCGTGGCCCGTGGTGATGTCGATGATCGAGGCCAGCGTGCGATAGGAGAAGGGCCGCGGCGTGGCAGGAAGCGTCCGCGACACCGTACGCATCGCGCGGTCGTACACGAGGGCCTCGGCCGGCGACGCAGTACCGCTCGCCACCTTGCGGCCGAGAGCGTCCCACTCGTCGTAGAGCCGGTGCAGCTCCTGATCGAACGCGACCTTGAACGCCTGGTTGGGCCGGCGACGCACGTAGAGCCAGCGCAGCACGGGCGCTTCCATGATCTGCAGGGCATCCGCCGGAGTCGGAACACCACCCCGGGAGCTGCTCATCTTGGCCATCCCGGTGATCCCGACGAATGCGTACATCGGGCCGATCGGCTGCTCCCCGCCGAAGATCTCCGCCACCAGATGGCCACCGACGACGAAGGAGGAGCCCGGCGACTGGTGGTCGACACCAGACGGCTCGAAGATCACCCCTTCGTACGCCCACCGCATCGGCCAGTCGACCTTCCACACCAGCTTGCCGTGGTTGAACTCGGCGAGCCGGACCGTCTCGGCGTGGCCGCAAACGCACGTGTAGCTGAGCTCGGTCGTCTCGTCGTCGTACGACGTGATCGTGGTGAGGTCGCGCTCGCAGACGGTGCAGTACGGCTTGTAGGGGTAGTAGCCGCTCGACGTGCTTCCGTCGTCCTCGGTCGCAGCCCCTGAGCCTTCGGCGGCGAGCTCGGCCGCCACACGGTCGTCCTCGTCCAGCGTGGCCTGCCGGCGAGCCGTCTGGCCGGTGGGCGCCGACTTGGCCTTCGTCCGGTACCGGGCGAGGACTGCATCGATGCGCGCCCGCTCCCGCATCGCCAGCAGGATCTGGTCCCGGTAGGCGCCCGAGGTGTACATCTCGGTCTGGCTGATGGCGCGGTACTCGACGCCCATCTCCTCGAGTGCCGCGATCATCGGTGCCTTGAAATGCTCCGCCCAGTTGGCATGCTCGCTGCCGGGTGGAGCGGGTACGCAGGTCAGCGGCTTGCCGATGTGCTCGGCCCACGACGGGTCGATGCCGACCGGTACCCGCCGGAACCGGTCATAGTCGTCCCAGGACAGGATGTGCACGCAGTCCACCCCGCGCCGACGAATCTCGTCGGCCACGAAGTGCGGCGTCATGACCTCCCGGAGGTTGCCCAAGTGGATCGGACCGGACGGGGAGAGACCCGACGCGCAGATGATCGGCTTACCAGGCGCGCGTCTTTTGGCCTCGGCGATCACCTCATCTGCGAATCGCGCGACCCAGTCAGCCTCGCGGGTCCCTGCCTCCGTCATGAAGTTCCTTTCGTACGAATTGCCGCGCGCCCTGCTCGTCAAAGGCCCGCCATTGCTGCCGGGCCGCCCGCCCCACCCAATGACCATGTGCGGCAGGTCTGTAGCCCGAGGCGCCAGCACCGCGTCACCGGCCACACCTGCCATACACGGTCATTGTTCACGGGAGCGGACGCGATCATTCAACTGGGCCATGCCTGGTGACTCCACCGGATTTCCCGGCGCCTACGCTTGGGTGCCGTGCAACTCCCCCGGCCCACCGCGACGCAGATGCGGCGTCTCGCGATCGCCGCTCTGGTCGTCAACATCGTCATCGTGGTGACTGGCGGCGCCGTACGCCTCACCGGCTCAGGGCTGGGCTGTCCCTCCTGGCCGACGTGCAGTGAGACCTCGTACGTCAGCCACCCGGAGCTCGGCATCCACGGGTGGATCGAGTTCGGCAACCGCCTGATGACGTTCGTGGTCGCCGGCGTGGTCGGGCTCGCCTGGCTTGCTGCGCTGCGGTTCCGGCCGCGACGGCCCGATCTCGTCCGTCCGGCCACGATCCTGCTCCTTGGCGTACCGCTTCAGGCTGTCATGGGCGGTATCACCGTCCTGACCGACCTCAACCCCTGGACGGTCTCGGCACATTTCATGCTGTCGCCCACCCTCATTGCCGTGGCCGTCGTGTTCGTCTGCCGCGCCGGAGAGCCCAAAGGGTCGAGGACCCTCGCCGCCCCCCTCAGCGTGCGGCGGCTCAGCCAGGCGACGCTGGCGACCACCTTCCTCGTGATGTACGCCGGAACCATCGTCACCGGCACCGGACCGCATGCCGGTGATGCACGCGCACCGCGGATCCCACTCGATTCCGAGATGGTGAGCCAGTTCCACGCCGACCTGGTCTTCTTGCTGCTCGGGCTCACGATCGGAACGCTCGTGGCACTTCACGCGACCGGTGCGCCAGGGCGCGCCCGACGGGCGGCCGCGACCTTGCTCGGGTTGGAGCTCGCGCAGGGTGCGGTGGGGTTCGTGCAGTACTGGACCGGACTACCGGAGCTGCTCGTCGGCATCCACTTGCTCGGTTCCGCCCTCCTCGTCGCCTCGGCCACCTGGGTTGTCGCCGGCACGACGAAACACCTCCACGAGCCCAGTGAGCCACGCACCCGGGCGGAGCGTTCCAAGCTCGCGCACATCTGACGCGACCTGCAACATTCGGCCGTATCCCGCCCGGCTGGCTCCCCCTTCGACACCGGCGCGAACCGCTGGTCGGTGCAATGAGGCACGGGGTGCCCGGCCTCGATTCCCGCGCAGGCGGCACGCCCTCAAGAGACAGCGGAGACCGGCCGTGCGCGTCTAGCGTGGGTTCTCGTGAGCACCCCACCGCGAGGGTCTGGTGAGGCCTTCCCCTCGACCTCCCTGGAGTTGGCGTCCCCCCGCGGTCGCTGGGTGATCGTCGCGACCATCCTGGGGTCCGGTATCGCCCTCCTCGATGGCACCGTCGTCACCATCGCGCTTCCGGCGATCAGCGAGGAGCTCGGCGGCGGGCTCACGGTTCAGCAGTGGGTTGTTGACGGCTACCTGCTGACGCTCAGTGCTCTCCTGCTGCTCGGTGGTGTGCTCGGCGATCGGTATGGACGACGCCGGGTGTTCAACGTCGGCCTGGTCGCCTTCACGGTCGCGTCGCTCGGCTGTGGCCTCGCACCAACCGGTCCGATCCTGATCATCGCCCGTCTCGTCCAGGGCGTCGGCGGCGCACTGCTCGTACCGGGGAGTCTCGCGCTCATCGACGCCGCCATCCGCACCGACGATCGCGGTCGGGCCGTAGGCATGTGGGCCGGCCTCACCGGTGTCGCCTCGGCCATCGGCCCGTTCGTGGGCGGCTGGTTGGTGGACGCCGCGTCGTGGCGATGGGTGTTCTTCCTCGGCCTGCCGTTCACGATCCTGGCGCTGTGGGTGACGGTGCGGTACGTACCCGAAAGCCGCGATCCCACCGCACCCCGCAGCCTCGACCTCGTGGGGGCCGCGACCATCACGATCGGCTTGGCCGGAGTGACGTACGCCTTCATCGAGGTTCCGGCCCGAGGTTGGGATGCGGTCGGCGTCCTGGCCGCCGCGGTGGGTGGCGTTGCCCTGGTCGCCTTCCCACTCCTCGAGCGTCGCCAGACCGCTCCCCTGCTGCCGTTGGACATCTTCCGCTCACGACAGTTCGCCGGCGCGAACCTCACCACCTTGGCCGTCTACGCCGCGCTCGGTGTCGCGTTCTTCCTTCTGGCACTGCAACTGCAGCAGTCGCTGGGCTACACGGCGTTGGCCGCGGGGATAGCGACCCTGCCGATCACGGCGATCATGTTGCTGCTCTCGTCCCGGATGGGTGCACTCGGCCAGCGCATCGGTCCGCAGATCCCGATGACTGTCGGCCCGCTGGTCGCGGGCGTTGGCCTCGCCCTCATGGCACGGATCGTGCCTGGCTCGTCGTACTGGACTCATGCCCTGCCAGCCATCGTGGTCTTCGGGCTCGGTCTCGCGATCACCGTGGCCCCGTTGACGTCCACCGTCCTGGCGTCGGTGCCTCCCCATCAGGTCGGCGCGGCGTCAGGCGTCAACAACGCCGTGGCCCGGACGGCCGGGCTGCTCGCCGTCGCGATCATCCCCGCAGCAGCCGGCGTCACGACCGGCACGGGCGAGCCGCTCGGTCCCGGCTTCGGCCGGGCCATGCTGATCAGCGCGGCCCTGTGTTGGGTGGGCGGGCTGGTCGCCTGGGCCACGGTACGCAAGGGTGCGCCGGTGCAGGTAAACCCTTTGCCAAGCATCCATGCCGCCTGCCAAGATCCCTGCACTCGGCAGGAGCGTCTGCGGTCGGGCAGCAACCGCGCATGACTGTCTCCGCCAGACGAAGCGGTCACTTCCCGCCGGCCCCTGCGGCTTGGCGTAGGACGTAACCTCCGGAGGTCCGATGGCTGTCGTCGTCAGCATCTCGGTTCCGTCGTACGACGTGGCCAGTCCTCCGGACGCCGAGACGGTGGGGGCGGTCCTCGACGAGGCGATCTGCAAGAACTTCGGCCAGGACGGTGTCCGCGAAGTCGGTATCCGCGGGATCAGTCTGATCGACCATCCGGGACACACCCACGACTCGTTGGCGGAGGTGATCCTCTCGACCGGCACCGACCGCTACGACCCCCACCGCAAGGGTCCGTTGCACGAGGCGTACGACCCGTACGGCGTCGAGCTGCACGTCGTCCCGTGCACGGTGACGGCAACAGCGTTGCGCTCCCACATGTGCGACGGATCGACCTTCTACGGCAGCACGCAGTCGGTCATGGCGGAGGCGGTGAGCGACTTCTACGCCGGGCCCCCGATCGACCGTGGCGGCGTACCGTTGCGGATCGACCTGATCACCGTCTACGACCTCGCCAAGCTCGAAGGGATCCGGATCCCCTTCCACGGCGACGAGGAGCCGCCGTACTCCGCGTGCCGGTTCAAGGACCCGGACAACCGGCGCGACGCTCTGCTCGGTCTGATCAAGGTCCTCCAGACGGAGCTCGGCGAACGCTCAGGAGCCGAGGAGGCGATTGCGTAGGCTCTGCACCTGAGCCGCCGTGAAGCCGCCGGTCTCGAGGTAGGCCGCGACACCGCCGTACTTTCGATCGAGGTGCTCGAGTGTCGCCAACATCGTCTCCGGCCGCGTCGGCTGAAGGCGACGGACGATCTCCCGCACCTCAGGATCCGTGATGGATTCGAGGACCGCGGCGTTCTCCTCGGCCAGACGCGTCTCGGTCACTGCGTAGTCGGCCGCGATCGTCTGCCGATCGACACCGGCGAGCTCGAGGGCCATCGCGACCACCATGCCCGTGCGGTCTTTACCACCGGCACAGTGCACGACGACCGCGCCGCGCGGCGCCTCGGCCATGGCCGCCATCGCCGAGGCGAAGAGCTTGGGCCGCAGGTCGAGCATCGCGATGTAGATCTCACTGAGCGACAGGGTCGAGTTGTCGGGGTCCGCCGGGTCCTGCACGGGGATGTTCTGGTAGATGGGACTCCCGGCGAACGGACTGGGATGGGTTTCACACTCGCGTTCCCGACGCAGGTCGATGATGCGGCTCACACCGTACGCATGGACGGCTTCCACGCCTTCCTGGGTGAGCTTGTAGTGACTGTCGGTACGGACGAGTGCTCGCTCGCGGATCTTGCCACCATCTGACGTCGGGAGACCACCGAGATCACGGGCGTTGAGACAGTTGGGCCAGTCGAGATGCAAAGGATTCAGCTCTATCATCCCGACGATTTTCTCATCCCGCTCATCGCACGATCAGGGGATCCAGGGCAACCGCGAGGAACAGCAGCGCGAGATAGAGGTTCGACCAGTGGAAGAACCGCATGGGACGCAGGTCGAGCCCACTCTGACCGCGCGCGACGCGACGCAGCAACACGTACGCCTCGTACAACACGACGCCGCCCAGCACGGCGGCAACGATCGGATAGAACCACCCGGTCGGCGCAAGGGGCCACAGCGCGAGTGAGGCGGCGACGGTCGCGAGGGAGTACGCCATGATCTGGCGGGCGACCGTGCGCTCTGTTGCCACGACCGGGAGCATCGGGACACCGCCGGCGGCGTAGTCCTCGCGGTAGCGCATCGCCAGCGCCCAGGTGTGTGGCGGTGTCCAGAAGAAGACGACCAACGCCAGGGCAAACGGTGGCCAGTCGAGCGAGTCCCGTACCGCCGTCCATCCGATGATCACGGGAAAGCAGCCGGCGATGCCGCCCCAGACGATGTTCTGCGACGTCCGACGCTTCAGGAGCATCGTGTAGCCGAAGACGTAGAACGCGTTGGCGGTGACGGCGAGCAGAGCCGACAGCCAGTTGACGGCGAACCCCAAGAGCAGGGTCGAGACGACGCCGAGCACCAGCCCGAAGATCAGCGCGGCCCGCGGAGTGACAACGTGGCGAGGCAGCGGACGCCGCCGGGTACGCCGCATCCGCTCGTCGATGTCGCGGTCCAGCACGCAGTTGAGCGTGTTGGCGCTGCCCGCCGCGAGGATGCCACCGACCACCGTCGCTGCCACCAGACCCAGCGGAGGGACCCGTCCGGCAGCGAGGAACATCACAGGCACGGTGCTGACGAGCAGGAGCTCGATGATCCGCGGCTTGGTGAGGGCGACGTACGCGGCTACCACGTCGAGCCAGCGCCGCTGAGGTGGCGCGGGCCGGTCGGACGCGCGCTCGCGAGCCCCGACGTCCGGTGCCGTCGACTGGTGAGCCTGCGCAGGGACGGTGACGGGCTCACCCCCCACGGGCCCGGAGCCGACTGCCGTCACGTCCACCTCCTGACAAAACAGCGTCAGTCTAGGATCCGGCCGCGAGCCGGCTGCGACCGCCCGTCCCGGTCGCCCGCGCGGGGTGTCTGCTACCGACGCTCAGTGCGGGCCCATCCCTTGGCGAGCGGACACCCGCCACGCCTGGTCATTGGGGATGGGCGCCTGGTCATGGGATGGGGCCCTGCCAGGCCTGGTCGTTTGGGGGCACATGTCGGTAATCCCGGCCGGGTAGGCTCCAACTCAATGACGTCCGCTGGCGTCTGCTGATCGATTCCAGCCGGCGCCGAAGTTGTTCCGTATCCGATCAGGAGCCGTCGACCGCATGAGTGCCAACCACACCAACCCACGCGAGCCTCTCGAATGGACCGATCTCGACAAGCGTGCCGTCGACACCATCCGGGTGCTGGCGATGGACGCGGTCGAAAACACGGGCAACGGACATCCGGGTACAGCCATGAGCCTGGCGCCGGCGGCCTACCTGCTCTACCAACGGCTGCTCCGGCACGACCCAGCCGATCCGGAATGGATCGGCCGCGACCGGTTCGTCCTTTCCTGCGGCCACTCCAGCCTGACCCTCTACATCCAGCTCTACTTCGCCGGGGTGCTCGAGCTCGATGACCTGAAGCACTTCCGGCAGTGGGGCAGCCGCACACCCGGTCACCCCGAGTACAGACACACCCCGGGTGTCGAGACCACCACGGGGCCCCTCGGCCAGGGCCTTGCCAACGCCGTCGGCATGGCGATGGCGGCACGTCGCGAGCGTGGCCTGCTCGATCCTGACGCGCCACCGGAGACCAGCCCGTTCGACCACCGCATCTACGTCTTCGCAAGCGACGGCGACATCGAGGAGGGCATCACCCACGAGGCCAGCGCCCTCGCCGGGCACCAGAAGCTCGGCAACCTGATCGTGCTCTACGACTCCAACCAGATCTCGATCGAGGACGACACCAACATCGCCCTGTCGGAGGACGTCGCGAAGCGCTACGAGGCCTACGGCTGGCACGTCCAGACCGTCGAGTGGCGCCGCCCGAACGGTTACGTCGAGGACGTCGAGGCGCTCTGGGAGGCGTACCACCGCGCGATCGCCGAGACTCGCCGACCGTCGCTCATCGTGCTCAAGACGATCATCGCCTGGCCAGCGCCGAACGCCCAGAACACCGGCAAGGCCCACGGCGCCGCGCTCGGCGCCGACGAGGTGGCCGCGACGAAACGCATCCTCAACTTCGACCCTGAGCAGACCTTCCAGGTAGAGGACGAGGTCCTCGCCCATGTCCGTGGGGTCCGGGAGCGTGGCGCGAAGCTGCACGAGGAGTGGCAGGAGCGCTACCAGGCATGGCGCGACGCCCATCCGGACCGGGCGCAGCTGCTCGACCGGATGCGGGAGCGCCGGCTGCCGGAGGGGTGGAAGGACCGGCTCCCGAGCTTCGAGCCAGGCAAGGACGTCGCCACCCGCAAGGCGTCCGGCACTGTGATCTCGGCGCTCGCACCCGTGCTCCCCGAGCTGTGGGGCGGCTCGGCCGACCTCGCCGACTCCAACAACACCACGCCGAGCGGCGAACCGTCGTTCATCCCGCCGGAGTTCTCGACCAAGGAGTTCACAGGCGACTGGTACGGCAGAGTCCTGCACTTCGGCGTACGCGAGCACGCCATGGGCGCGATCCTCAACGGCATCGCGCTGCACGGCCCCACCCGCCCGTACGGCGGGACGTTCCTGGTGTTCAGCGACTACATGCGGCCGGCGGTGCGGCTCGCCGCCCTGATGAAGCTGCCGGTGATCTACGTCTGGACCCACGACTCGATCGGGCTCGGTGAGGACGGACCCACCCACCAACCGGTCGAGCATCTCGCCGCTCTGCGCGCGATCCCCGGCCTCGACGTGATACGCCCCGCGGACGCCAACGAGACGGCTGCGGCGTGGGCGCACGTTCTGGCCAATCCCGACGGGCCGAAGGCCCTCGCGCTCACCCGGCAGAACCTTCCGACCTTCGACCGGTCACCGGCGACCGGACTGGCCTCAGCCGACAACGTGAGCAAGGGTGGATACGTGCTCGTCGACACGCCGGACGGCGCCCAGCCCGACGTCATCCTCATCGCCACGGGATCGGAGGTCCAGCTCGCACTCGGTGCCCGCGAGCAGCTCGCTACCCAGGGAATTGGTGCCCGTGTGGTCTCGATGCCGTGTGTGGAGTGGTTCGACGCCCAAGATCAGGCATACCGCGACTCAGTGATCCCGCCGGAGATCACGGCGCGCGTCTGCGTCGAGGCAGGCGTCGCCCAGCCGTGGTACCGCTTCGCCGGTGACCACGGCCGGATCGTGTCGTTGGGGCACTTCGGGGCATCGGCGGATTACAAGACCGTGTTCCGGGAGTTCGGGTTTACCGAAGAAGCGGTCGCCCAGGCCGCCCGGGAGAGCCTGGCGGCAGCCCGGGGGTGAAACACCCCGCCTGAGGGCGTTTGCGAGGTCCGTCGAGGCCGCAGACGTGCGAAGTGCGTGGCACCCATCGGGCCGTCGAGAACCGTACGGGAAGGAGCAGCACATGACCGATCGGCTTAAGGCTCTCAGCGAGCAGGGTGTGGCGATCTGGATCGACGACGTGTCCCGCCAGCGCCTACGCTCAGGCAACCTCGCCGAGCTGATGCGGAAGCGGCACGTCGTCGGCGTCACCAGCAACCCGACGATCTTCGCCAAGGCACTGTCGGATCCCAAGGTCTACTCCGACCAGACCCGCGAGCTCGCCATCCGCGGCGTCGACGTGGAAGAGGCGGTCCGGGCGATCACGACATACGACATCCGCTGGGCCTGCGACGTACTGCGCCCTGTGTACGATGCGACGGAAGGTGTCGACGGGCGGGTGTCACTCGAGGTCGATCCTCGCCTGGCGTACAAGGCCGAGGAGACGGTGGCCGAGGCCAAGGCCCTGTGGTGGATGGTCGACCGACCGAACCTCTTCATCAAGATCCCGGCCACACGCGAAGGCCTGCCCGCGATCACGGCAGCCCTTGCCGAAGGGATCAGCGTCAATGTGACGTTGATCTTCGGCTTGCAGCGGTACCGGGAGGTCATGGACGCCTTCATGAGCGGCCTGGAGCAGGCGAAGGCCGCCGGCCGCGACCTCTCGACGATCGGCAGCGTGGCGTCGTTCTTCGTCAGCCGGGTCGATACCGAGGTCGACAAGCGGCTGGACAAGATCGGCTCACCGGAGGCCAGCGCACTGCGGAGCAAGGCGGCGATCGCCAACGCTCGCTTGGCGTTCCAGGCGTACGAGGAGACGTTCGCAAGCGACCGGTGGCGTGCGCTCGCGGCCGCAGGCGCGCGGCCGCAACGGCCACTGTGGGCCTCGACGTCGACCAAGGACCCGTCACTCCCCGACACGATCTACGTGACCGAGCTCGTGACCAGCGGCGTGGTCAACACCATGCCCGAGGCGACTCTGGAGGCGGTCGCCGATCACGGCGAGATCCGAGGTGACACCGTTCACGGAACCTACGACGAGGCCCGCAAGGTGCTCGACGACCTGGAGGCGCTCGGGATCAGCTACGACGACGTCGTGTCGGTGCTCGAGAACGAAGGCGTGGAGAAGTTCGCCGCGAGCTGGAACGAGCTCATCGGCTCCGTACGCGACGAGCTGGAAAGGGCGCGCCGGTGACCTGGGGCATAAGCCTTGGCCGACACGGCTGGTTCGACCGCGCCCATGAGGAGGAGCTGCTCGCGGGTGAGCTTGCCGACTTTGCGCAGCAGCTGACCCGCAAGGATCCCACCCTGTGGGGTCCCGAGGCCGAATCCGAGGCGGCCATCCGGCTTGGTTGGGTGGACCTGCCTGAGACCTCTCGACCGTTGCTCGCCGAGATCGAGGCCTTGAAGGCCGAGCTCAACGCCGAGAACCTCGACCACGTCGTCTTGTGCGGGATGGGCGGGTCCTCGCTTGCCCCCGAAGTGATCACGAGGTCCGCGGGTGTGCCGCTGACCGTGCTCGACTCGACCGATCCTGGGGTGATCCGGCGGGCGCTGGGCGACCGCCTCGACCGCACGGTCGTCGTCGTCTCCAGCAAGTCGGGTACGACCGTCGAGACCGACAGCCAGAGACGGGCGTACCTTTCGGCGTTCGCCGATGCCGGCATCGACGGGCCGAGCCGGATCGTCGTTGTCACCGACCCCGGCTCACCGCTGGCCAAGCTCGCCGAGAGCGAGGGCTACCGCAAGGTCTTCTTCGCCGATCCGAACGTCGGCGGGCGTTACTCCGCGCTCTCGGCGTTCGGCCTGGTGCCGTCCGGGCTCGCGGGTGCCGACATCGCCGAGCTGCTCGACGACGCCTTCGAGTATCGGAGCGCCCTCGGTCGGTCGGCCGCCGACAGCGACTCCGGCGTCGATGGCGGCGTGAGGCTCGGTGCCCTGCTCGGCACCGCGCATCGGGTGGGACGCGAGAAGGTGGTCATCGCCGATCGTGACCCGCGCATCAAGGGATTCGCGGCGTGGGCGGAGCAGCTCATCGCCGAGTCGACCGGTAAGGAAGGCAAAGGACTGCTGCCGGTCGACGTCGGCACCGCAACCGACGAGACGCCGGGCTGGGCCGATGCGGGAGACGACGCCGTACGCGTGGTCATCGGCGAAACCGACAGCCTCCCCGACAACTGCGCTGCCACCCATGGACCGCTGGGTGCGCTCTTCATGATGTGGGAGGTGGCGATCGTCACCGCGGGACGGCTGATCGGGATCAACCCGTTCGACCAGCCCAACGTCGAGGAGGCGAAGGCTCAGGCACGCACCCTGCTCGACAACCCGGAGACGGGCGACGGGCTCCCGCTCGCCTGGACCGAAGGCGCGGTCGAGGTATACGGGAAGCCGGACACCCTTCCGGGCGAGCAGTCGTTGCGCTCTCTCTTCCAGTCGCTGCACCATCTGCCCCCGGCGCGTGGCTACCTCGCGCTACAGGCGTACCTCGACCCGACGGCCGACGCCGAGGCCCTGGAGCTTCGGGCACTCGTCGCCGCGGCCAACCGCGTCCAGACGACGTTCGGCTGGGGACCCCGCTTCCTGCACTCCACCGGGCAGTACCACAAGGGTGGGCATCCCAACGGCGCGTTCGTCCAGATCACTGGAAACGTCGCCGAGGACCTCGCGGTCCCCGACCGTCCGTACACCTTCGGTCAGCTGCAACGAGCCCAGGCGGCCGGCGACGCACGGGTCCTGCTCACCCGCGGCCGACCGGTCGTCCGCCTGCACCTCACGGACCGCCGCGCCGGTCTCGCCCAGCTGGTCGCCGCAGCACGGGAAGCCGCCGGTGGATCCACGGCCGACACGTCCGGACGCAGCGATCGTGCAGAGAGGGCGTCGTCATGAGCGACACCATCGTCGACACTCTCACCGAGCAAGAACCCAGCAATCCGCTCCGGGACCCGCGGGATCGTCGGCTCCCTCGGATCGCTGGACCGTGCGGCCTCATCATCTTCGGCGTCACCGGTGACCTGGCACGCAAGAAGCTCATGCCAGCGGTCTACGACCTCGCCAACCGCGGGCTCCTCGCACCTGGGTTCGCGCTGGTCGGTTTCGCCCGGCGTGACTGGGCGAACGAAGACTTCGAACGGGTCGTGCACGACGCCGTGAAGCAGCACGCCCGGACGCCGTTTCGTGAGGACGTGTGGAAGCAGCTCCAGGAAGGCTGTCGCTTCGTGCCCGGCGAGCTGGGCGACGACGCGTCCATCGACCGGCTGCGTCAAGCGATCGAGGAGCTCGACCGGGAACGCGGTACTCGAGGCAACCACGCGTTCTATCTCTCGGTGCCGCCGAAGCTGTTCCCGGTGACGGTGCGCCAGCTCGCCGAGCACGGCCTTGCCAAGCAGTCGCCCGGCTCCTGGCGACGGGTCGTCGTCGAGAAGCCGTTCGGCCACAACCTCGAGAGCGCGCGAGAGCTCAACGCCATCGTCTCGGAGGTCTTCCCGCCCCAGTCCGTCTTCCGGATCGACCACTACCTCGGCAAGGAGACGGTTCAGAACATCTACGCCCTGCGGTTCGCCAACCAGATGTTCGAGCCGGTGTGGAACGCTCACTACGTCGACCATGTGCAGATCACGATGGCCGAGGACATCGGGATCGGCGGCCGGGCCGGCTACTACGACGGGATCGGCGCAGCGCGCGACGTGATCCAGAACCACCTGCTCCAGCTGCTTGCGCTCACGGCGATGGAGGAGCCGGTCCGGTTCGACGCCGCAGCGCTGCGCATCGAGAAGCAGAAGGTGCTGTCTGCCGTCCAGTTGCCGCGCCGGCTCGATCTGCACACGGCGCGCGGCCAGTACGCCGAAGGCTGGGCCGGCGGTCAGCAGGTACGCGGCTACCTCCAGGAGGACGGCATCCCGCCTGACTCGCGTACCGAGACGTTCGCGGCGATCAAGCTGGAGATCGACACCCGGCGCTGGGCGGGCGTGCCGTTCTACCTGCGGACCGGAAAGCGACTCCCCCGCCGCGTCACGGAGGTCGCGGTGGTCTTCAAACGCGCGCCGCACCTTCCGTTCGCCGCGACTGCCACAGAGGAACTCGGGCAGAACACGCTGGTGATGCGGATCCAGCCGGACGAAGGTGTCACGTTGCGGTTCGGCTCGAAGGTGCCCGGCACGCAGCTCGAGATTCGCGACGTGACGATGGACTTCGCGTACGGCGGAGCGTTCACCGAGTCCTCCCCCGAGGCCTACGAGCGGCTGCTCCTCGACGTCCTCCTCGGCGAACCGCCGCTGTTCCCGCAGCACGAGGAAGTCGAGCTGTCGTGGAAGATCCTCGACCCGATCGTGGACTACTGGGCGAGCCACGGCAAACCCGAGCAGTACCCCGCCGGCACGTGGGGTCCGGCATCGGCCGACGAGATGCTCGCTCGCGACGGGCGCGCCTGGAGACGCCCGTGACCGCCGGTCGCCGACCGACCTGGAGCTTTCCATGATCATCGATCTGACCGATACGAACGCCAGCGAGATCGCCGCCGCCTTGGTTCAGGCGCGACGCAACGCCGGAAGCCCGGCGATGGGCATGGTGCTCACGCTGATCGTGGTGGCCGATGAAACGACGCATTACGACGCGCTGCGTGCGGCCATGCTCGCGGCGAAGGAGCATCCCTCGCGCATCATCGGCGTCATTCCGCGCGACGGCAACGGCAAGAGTCGCCTCGACGCGGAGGTGCGGGTCGGTGGGGAAGGAGGTCCGGGCGAGAGCCTGCTGCTCCGGCTCTACGGCGAGCTCTCCCAGCACCCGGAGTCGGTGGTGATGCCGTTGCTGCTGTCCGAGTCGCCGGTGGTGACCTGGTGGCCCGGCAGCGCACCGCCGGTACCGTCCCGCGACCCGCTCGGCCAGCTGGCGCGCCGCCGAGTCACCGACGCCGCCACCGCCGCCGACCCGATCGCGACCTTGACGCGGCACTGCAGCGCCTATGCTCCCGGTGACACGGATCTTGCGTGGACCAGGACCACGCCGTGGCGGGCTCTGCTCGCCGCCGCTCTCGACCGGCACGAGGCGAAGGTGACCGGCGCGACGATCGAGGCGCAAGCCGGCAACCCGAGCGCGTTGCTGATGGGCACCTGGCTCGAACGCCAGCTCCACATCACGGTGACGTACGGCGTCAGCGAGGGGCCGGGGATCACGGCAGCTCGTCTGCACACCGAGAAGGGCGACATCGCGGTCACACGGGCCGACGGGCGGCTCGCGCACTACGCGCTGCCGGACCAGCCGCCACGCCGCGTGGCACTGAAGCGCCGCGACACGTCCGAGCTGCTGGCCGAGGAGCTGCGCCGCCTCGACCCGGACGACGTCTACGGCCTGGTCGTCGAGGAGCTGGTACGTAAGCAGGTTCATTCTCACGGCCACAAGCCGCATCCGACCGAAGGTGGTGACCGATGAGTCGGCCCGAGGTCGTGGTCCATGCCAACGCCGAGCTGCTCGCAGAAGCCGTTGCCGCACGTCTGGTGACCCGCCTGGTCGACGTCCAGGCCAGCAAGGGCTCGGCCTCGGTCGTCCTGACCGGCGGGGGGATCGGCACGCGCACTCTCGCCGCCCTGGCGAAGACTCCGGCCAGGGACGCGATCGACTGGCGACGGCTCGACGTCTGGTGGGGCGACGAACGGTTCCTGCCCTCCGGTGACCCGGAACGCAACGAGACCGGGGCCCGGCGCGCCCTGCTCGACCAGGTTCCCGTCGACCCGTCCCGAGTGCATCCGATGCCCGCGGCAGACGGAGCCGAGGACGTCGAGGCGGCGGCCGAGCGGTATGCGCGCGAGCTCGCGGCGGCGGTACGTCCGGAAGACCACGCGCCGGTACCGGCGTTCGACGTGCTGATGCTCGGCGTCGGTCCCGACGGTCACGTCGCGTCGCTGTTTCCGGAACAACCGGCCGTCTACGAGGACGAGCGTTCGGTCGTCGGAGTTCACGGCGCGCCCAAGCCCCCACCCACCCGGATCAGCTTGACCTTCCCTGCACTCAACTCCGCCCGCGAGGTGTGGTTCCTCGTCGCGGGCGAGGAGAAGGCCGGCGCCGTGAGCCTGGCCCTGTCGGGTGCGGGGCCAATCCAGGTCCCAGCAGCCGGCGTGCACGGCCGACATCGGACGCTCTGGCTGCTCGACCGAGCCGCTGCCCGAGACATCCCGCATCTTTCACCCTGACGACAACGACAAGTTGTCGGTTCGTGACAGCCGCACTGGAGTGGTGGGTCCCGCCCATCCCTGGCGCCGATGGTATTGATGGAAGGGCGTGCCGAACATCGACAACAGGGATGCCGAGAGGACTGACAACGTGGTGACTGAGCCGATCGTTCGTGTCTTCCCCGATCGCGTGAGCCTCGGACTCGCAGCGGCCACCGAGATCGCGGCGGAGATTCGAGACCGGCTGAGCCACGCTGAGTCCGTCCGCATCATCTTCGCAGCGGCTCCGAGCCAACAGGAGATGCTCGATGCACTCGTCGCGGAGGCCGGCATCGACTGGGAACGGGTCACGGCCTTCCACATGGACGAGTACCTCGGGCTCGAAGAGGACGCACCTCAGCGGTTCGGTACGTGGTTGCGTGAGCGCATCTTCGACCGGCTGCCGTTCAAAAGCGTCCACCTGATCCGGACCGACGGCGATCCGCACGAACGTGCCAACGAGTACGCACGCCTGCTCGATGAAGAGCCGATCGACATCTGTTGCCTCGGCATCGGGGTCAACGGCCACATCGCGTTCAACGACCCACCGGTCGCCGACTTCGCAGACCCGCTGGCGGTCAAGGTGGTCGAGCTCGACGACGTGTGCCGCCAGCAACAGGTCGACGACGGATGCTTCGCCTCGCTGGACGAGGTGCCGACGCACGCGATCACGTTGACGGTTCCCCGTCTGCTCGAGGTGGACCGGATGTTCTGCGTCGTTCCAGGTGCGCAGAAGGCTCCCGCCGTACGGCGAGCCCTGCAAGGCGAGATCAGTGAAGCGTGCCCGGCGAGCGCGCTCCGCACACACCACGCCTGCACCATCTACCTCGACCAGGACTCCGCGCATGAGCTCTCCTGACAGCTCGTCCAGTGAGGTCAGCGGGCGTGACCCCGCGACAGGAGAGCTTCTGCTCCTGCGCATCGAGGACGGGACGATCGCAGACGTCCAACGGCGCGCGAGCACTGTCGCGTCGGACGAGCCCTGGCTTACTCCTGGCCTGGTCGACCTGCAGGTGAACGGTTTCGGAGGTTTCGACGTCAACGACTTCGCCGAAGACGACGGCGAGACGATTTCGGCGATGGTGCGTGCGCTCGTGGCGCGCGGCGTGACCACCGTCGTTCCGACCATCATCACGGCTGCCGAGCAGCACATCGTCACCTGCCTGCGTCGCGTCGTGGCCGCACGTGCCGCCGATCCCCTTGCCAGACACGCGATTCCGTTCGTGCACGTCGAGGGTCCACACCTGTCGTGCGAGGACGGGCCACGCGGTGTGCATCCAGCTGAGCACATTCGTCCACCCGACGTCGGCGAGTTCCTGCGCTGGCAGGAAGCATGCGACGGGCTCGTCGGCATGGTGACGCTGTCACCGCACTTCGCTGAGTCGGTTTCCTATGTCGAGAAGCTGGTCGAGTACGGCGTACGTGTCGCGATCGGACACACTCACGCCGAGCCGGAGCGGATCCGGGCAGCTGCGGCAGCCGGCGCCACGTTGTGCACACACCTGGGAAATGGTGCCCATGCCGTACTCCCCCGGCATCCCAACTACATCTGGGCGCAACTCGCCGACGACCGCCTTGCTGCAGGCTTCATCGCAGACGGCCACCATCTGCCGCCCGAGACATTGGTCAGCATGCTGCGCGCCAAAGGGCTGCAGCGGTCGTTCCTTGTATCCGACGCCACCGCACTCGCTGGCTCGCCACCGGGGATCTACCGCACGCCGGTGGGCGGTGACGTGGAACTCACAGCTGACGGGCGACTGGTGTATCGGGGTACGCCGTACCTCGCAGGCGCCGCACGTTCCTTGGACGATGCCGTTGCCCACGTCGCGAATCTCGGCCCGTTCACGCTCGGCGAGGCAGTCGGGTTGGCGACGAGCGTGCCCGGTGCCATCGTCGGCGGTCGCGGACGTCTCGACGTCGGCGCACCCGCCGACCTGGTCCGGTTCCGGTGGAACCAAGGCGACCGGACGTTGAGCATCGAGGAGGTTCTGGTCGCTGGTGAGCGGCAGCCGTGCGGCCCTCGCTGAATCCTCGGCCACCGCTGACAGTCCCAGGCGTATCCGCTCTCGCTCGTTCCATTCGCAGCTGGGCTGCTCGAGGTGTGACGCGTGCCGGCGCGTGTCAGAGGTCTGGTCGCCATCGCACACACGATCAGTTGACGGACCAGAACCAGGTTGCGCTACCATGTCTTCGTGGCCGATCCAAGGGTGTCCATCAAGGCAGCAACCCGAAAGTACATCGCGAGTGCGGAAAAGCACGCGGCCAATCGCCGGGAGGTGATCCGGGCATGCCTTGACGCGTTGCGCGCCGGCGTGCCACCAACAGAGGTTGCGAACCTGTCCCCGTTTACGGCCACCTACATCCGACGGCTCGCCCGGGAGAACGGAATCCCGCCCGCTCGCTAGTCGACGGAGTCGACGTGCGGGCCACGGCTACGGCTATCCGAGGGCTTCGTTACGGGCATCGAGGGCGACGGCCGACGCGCCGCGTGGCTCAACCGGCGGACACGACCACCTGATCTGCAGGGTAGGTTTCCGTGTCGCCGTTGGCGCGCGTCACGACGAGCTGTGGCATCCCTCCGGTTAGGCTGACGACGGCAGTGTCGCCACGCTTCAACTTGATGGGCCGGGGCTCCCCACGATCCCGTACGAAGTGACCGGTCCCGAGCTCCGACTCGATGAGACCCTCGAACTTCAGCGCGGCCAGGGTCTTCCTGATGGTCGGCCTGGAGACGTCGTACGTCTGCGACAGGTCGGACTCCGACGGAAGCCGATCGCCGGGCGCCAGCTTGCCCGTCGCGATCTGTTCGCGCAGCACGTCGGCGAGCTGGACGTGCAGGGGCACGTGGCTACGTCTGTCCAACACGGGCTCAACGCTAGGTAAGCCAGGTAACCGGGGCACTAGGTAACCAGGGTAACCCGCGAACCTCCATTTCCCGGAAATCCATGACATCCCGGTAACACCGGTTTACTGTAGGACGTCGACGCGGCGGCTGGTCGACCAAACCCCGGCCCATTCCCCTGAGGTCCCGGCCGCCGCGTCGACCCACGTCCTGCCCAGCGGCGTCGTACGCCGTCACGCAGCCGCGGCAGCCGGTTCGAGCTCCGGCTCGTCCGAAAGAGCGCGCCGTGGACCGTTGTAGGTCTCGACGTCCAGCAGCCCTTCACGCTTCGCCACGATGACCGGCACGAGCGCCTGCCCGGCCACGTTGGTCGCCGTCCGCATCATGTCGAGGATCGGGTCGATGGCGATCAGCAGACCGACCCCTTCCAGCGGGAGCCCCAGGGTCGAGAGCGTCAGCGTCAGCATCACGATCGCCCCCGTGAGGCCGGCGGTCGCAGCCGAACCCACTACGGACACGAACGCGATCAGCAGGTAGTCGGACAGGTGCAGCTGGACATCGAAGACCTGGGCAACGGTGATCGCCGCCAGGGCGGGGTAGACCGCGGCGCAGCCATCCATCTTGGTGGTCGCACCGAACGGCACCGCGAACGATGCGTACTCCTGCGGCACGCCGAGGTTCTGCGTCACGACCCGCTGCGTCAACGGCATGGTGCCCACCGAGGAGCGGGAGACGAACGCCAGCTCGATGGCAGGCCAGGCGCCCGAGAAGAACTTCAGCGGGCTCAGGCCATGCAGCCTCGCCAGCAGGCTGTAGACACCGAACAGGACGATGGCGCAGCCTACGTAGACGTCGACGGTGAAGGTGGCAAGCGGAGCGACGAGATCCCACCCGTACGTCGCGACGGCCCTGCCGATGAGGCCCAAGGTGCCGAGCGGCGCCAGGCGGATGATCCACCACAGCACCTTCTGGATCAGCGCGAGCGCGGACCGGTTGAAGGCGAGGAAGGGTTCGGCCCGCTCACCGACCGCCAGCGCGGCACCACCCAGCACCGCAGCGACGACCACGATCTGCAGCACGTTGAACGACAGACTGGTGGTC
Organism: Actinopolymorphaceae bacterium; assembly: GCA_036564245.1. Taxonomy (GTDB): domain Bacteria; phylum Actinomycetota; class Actinomycetes; order Propionibacteriales; family Actinopolymorphaceae; genus Thermasporomyces. The sequence continues at coordinate 466 of DATCKU010000068.1, read as the reverse complement.
ACCGACACGACGCCATCTGCCGCTTCGGCAGAGCTATCTGCCGACAGACCCAGGATGTTGACTGGAATGATCCCCCTCAGGAAGTCCAGCCACGAACCGCTTGTCCCCGAGTACGCCTCTGCGTTCTCCGGCGTGACCGAGGCGTTCAGGCCTGGGTTGGTGATGACTCCGAGCAGGATGCCCACCGTCACCGCGATGAGCGACGTCAGCATGAACCACAACAGCGTCTGACCTGCCAACCGGGCGGCACCTGTCACCTGGCGCAGGCCAGCGATGCTCACCACGACGGCCGTGAAGACGAGCGGCGGTACAGCCACGCGAAGTAGTTGGACGAAGATACTTCCGATCTGCGTGAGAGTCTCGGAGAGCCACAACGCCTCAGTGCTACGCGCGACGAAACCAAGGGCGACACCGAGCACCAGTCCAGCGAGGATCTGCGCCCAGAACGGGAAGCGCAGCCGGCGCT